>NZ_JALQDV010000038.1:0-296895 GCF_023631045.1 Caballeronia sp. AZ7_KS35
CATGACGACCTTGGCTCATTTCGAAATGATAGCCAAGACAATTATTTAATCAAGCTATTTAGGGGATGTCGTACTAGACTGGTCATGGAATGAATCTTAGGTTTGGAATGGTTTGCCGAGCGTGCTCGTCAATCGATCGTGCTCGGAAAGGGAAGCATGGTCGCGTCGGCTTCAGGCGAACGGCCCTGAACCGGTTGCGCATGCCGTCTCCCAATCGCGGTTCTTTGGCTAGCGGATCTCCGCCTGATAGATGAATTCGCTGGCGGGTCCGCGCGAACGGCGCCACTCGAGCGGCTGCCGATCGTAGCCGCAGGCGAGACGCTCGATGACCACGGCAGGCGTCCCCGGCTCGATGTTCAAAAGCTTCGCGTGTCGCGAGCCGATGGCTTCGACGGTAAGGGTTTCCGTGGCGGATGCCACGATCTGATTGCACTGCGTCTCGTAGACCGGGTAAAGGAGGTCGCCGATCTCGCCCACGTCCATCTTCGCAAACGCCGCAAAACGTGCGTAGGGCAACCAGATCTCTTCGGCGAGCATCGGAACGCCGTCGATCAGCCGCACGCGCGACATCTGGATCACGCGCGCCGTGCTCGATATCTGCAGTCTCGCGGCTACCGCCGATGGCGCATCGACCACGTCCCGGCGCAGTATGCGACTCTCCGGAATGCGCCGTTCGCCTTGCCGTGTTTGAAAGCGGAAGAAGCGAAACAGGGAGCCGTCGAAGTTCGCGCGCCGTACGAAGGTCCCTCTTCCCTGAAAGCGCTCGAGCATGCCTTCCGCGACGAGCAGATCGACGGCCTTTCGCACTGTGCCGACAGCAAGGCCGTAGCTTTGAGAAAGCGCCTGCTCGGTCGGGATCGCTTCGCCCGGGCGCCATTCACGAGCCGCGATCAGGGCAACCATTTCATCCCGCAGGCGCTGATAACGGGGTAAGCGGCCATCGGCCTGCATGATCGTCTCCATCGAATTCATAT
The DNA here is from genome assembly GCF_023631045.1 of Caballeronia sp. AZ7_KS35. Lineage (NCBI taxonomy): Bacteria > Pseudomonadati > Pseudomonadota > Betaproteobacteria > Burkholderiales > Burkholderiaceae > Caballeronia > Caballeronia sp. AZ7_KS35. Next base: position 975 of record NZ_JALQDV010000038.1, read on the forward strand.
ATATGATTACATGTTTTCTCTCCGAATGGATCGGGGATAACCCTGCCGGATCATGACGCGACCGTCGCCCGTCGGCTTGAAAGACGCGAGGTTTGGCGTAGTGATGCTCGCGGTCAAGGTGTGGGCGGCGTGCCCTCGCCCGCCTGATTCGCCAGTCCCGCGCGCTTCACATCGAACGCGAGCCGCTTGTTCTCCGCGTCGTAGTGGCACTTCACTTGTGCGCCCTCGGTAACGTCGCCCTTGAGCATTTCCTTCGCCAACTGGTTTTCGATCGACTGCCTGATCTGCCGACGCAGTTCGCGCGCACCGAACTCGGGACGGTAGCCGACGTCCGCGAGATGATCGACGACGGATTCGTCGAACTCCAGCACGACGTCCTGGCTGTGCGCGAGGCGCTGCACCTGATCGAGCATCAGCCGAACGATCTGGCGCACCTCATCGCGGCCGAGCGAGGAAAACAGAATGATGTCGTCGATCCGGTTTAGGAACTCGGGCCTGAAATGCTGGCGCAGCACGCTCATCACGCCATTCTGAACCGATGCGTCCGCATCGCTCGCGTTGGTCGTGAATCCGAGCGTCGCGCGCTTCTGACCGGCGATCACGTCAGAGCCGAGATTGCTCGTCGCGATGATCAGCGTGTTGCTGAAATCGACCACGCGGCCTTTGCCGTCGGTCAGGCGCCCGTCGTCGAAGACTTGCAGAAGCACGTTGTACACATCGGGATGCGCCTTTTCGATCTCGTCGAGCAGGATCACGCTATAAGGCCGACGCCGCACGCGCTCCGTCAATTGCCCGCCTTCGTCATAGCCGACATAACCCGGCGGCGAGCCGATGAGCCGCGACACCGCGTGACGCTCCATGTACTCGCTCATGTCGACGCGCAGCATGGCGTCTTCATCGCCGAAGACGACTTCCGCCAGCGCTTTCGCAAGCTCCGTCTTGCCCACACCCGTCGGCCCGAGGAACAGGAACACGGCGATCGGCCGGTTGCGGCCCTGCAAGCCGGTACGTGCGCGCCGCACCGCGTCCGACACCGCAACGACCGCTTCTTGCTGCCCGATCACCCGCTTGTGCAGGCGCTCTTCCATCTGCAGCAGACGGGCACGCTCCTCCTCGGTCAGTTGAGTCACGGGAATGCCGGTGATCGTCGCGACGATCTCGGCGACGTGCGCGACCGTCACCGTCGACGTGTTCGTGCCGACGCGCTGCTTCCAGCTATCCGTGGCATCGCCGAGTTGCTTTTCCTTCTGCGCGATCTCGCTGTCCAAAGCATGCGCGCGGTCGAACTGCTTGCGCGATGCCGCATAGTCCTGTTCGCGTCGCAATTGCGCGAGCTCGGACTCCAGTTCGAGGATATCGGCGGGGCGCGATGTGGCCGACAGATTCACGCGCGCCGCGGCCTGATCGACGAGATCGATCGCCTTGTCAGGCAGAAAGCGCCCGGTGATATAGCGATCCGACAGTTCCGCCGCGCCGACGATCGCATCGTCCTGGATCGTGACCTTGTGGTGCGCTTCGAGCCGGTCGCGCAGTCCACGCAGGATATTGATGGTCTGCGCGACGGTCGGCTCCGCGACCAGCACCGGCTGAAAGCGCCGCTCGAGCGCCGCGTCCTTTTCGATGTGCTTCTGATACTCGGCAAGCGTGGTCGCCCCGATCATGTTCAGCTCGCCGCGCGCCATCGCCGGCTTGAACACGTTGGCGATATCCAGTCCGCCTTCGCCGCCGCCCTGCCCCGCGCCGACGATGGTATGCACTTCATCCACGAACAGCAGCAGCTTCTCGCGATTCGCGGTGATTTCATCGACGACCTGCTTCACGCGCTCCTCGAACTCGCCGCGATACTTCGCGCCCGCAACCAGCGAGTTGATGTTCAGCTCGACGAGGCGCTTGTCGCGGAGCGACTCGGGCACATCGCCGTTGACCATGCGCTGCGCGAGCCCTTCGACGACCGCGGTCTTGCCCACACCCGGCTCGCCGATCAGCACCGGATTGTTCTTGCGCCGGCGCGCGAGCACTTCGACCATGGTTTCGATTTCGCGCGCGCGTCCGATCACGGGGTCGAGATGCCCTTCACGTGCGAGCGCGGTGAGATCGCGGCTGAGCTTGTCGAGATGCGGCGTGCGTGACGGCGGCCCGTCGCCGCGCGGCGGTCCGCCCGCGCCGACCGTCTGCGCGGTCTGCTGCCTGAGCGCCTGCTGATCGACACCGAGCTTGCCGAGCAATTGGCCCGCGAAGCTGTCGGGTACATCGGCAAGGCCGATCAGCAAATGCTCCGGCGCGACGTAGCTATGCCGCAGCTGACGCGATGCGAGAAAAGCGCGGTCGAGCGCGCTCTTCAGACGAGGCGACACGGCGATCATGCCGTCCGGCGGCGGGCTCGCGCGCTCGCGGCGTTGCGCGTTGGCGTCGATGAAGCCGCGGACTTCGGCCGCATCGATGCCGATGCTCTTGAGAATCGACTCGATGACGGCGTTGTTTGCAAGCTCGTAGAGCAGATGTTCCGTGTCGACCTGCGAGCAGCCGGATTGCACTGCGCGCTCGGCGGCGCGCATCAGCATCTCTTTCGCGCCGTCGCTGAAGTATCGGTCGATGTTCGCGCCTTCGTTTTCGTTGCGCCGCACACCGGCATCGCGCGGTTCTTGCTGTGCGGCACTTTCGGGCGCGGACGCCTCGCCGGGCGCGCCGCCCATGAACAGCGATTCGAGCGGCGAGAGCGCGCGCTGGTGCCGCGTGAGCTGCGCATAGTGAAAATCGCACACGTCGATGACGTGACGGCGGCCGTTGCGCAGCACTGCGAGGCGCACGGTCGCGGGCCGTGCGCCGCATACGTCGCACAAGTGAGCCATATTCGTCTCCTAGGTCGTGGCAGGGCACGCCGCCCCGGAGAGGAATTTGCTGCAACCGTTGTTCCTGCGCCCGGCGGAACGACGATTGCTATTCGCCCGTCTAGTTTTTCGCGAGGAACAGCTCAGCGACGACAGAGCGAAGCCAGCGGTTTCCCGCTTCGTCGTGGTACTTCGCATGCCAATGCTGCCGCACCGCGAACTTCTCTACCGGGAACGGGCAAGAGTGAACCGCAAGGCCATTCACTTTTGCCAAGGTTTCTCCAATGTTTCGCGGCAGCGTCGCGATCAGGTCGGTTGATTTGACAATCGATCCAAGCCCAAGCATTCCCGGAAGCTCCAGCACGACATCACGTTCGATTCCATCGCGCAATAATGCCTGTTCGAGTAACTGCGCACCCGTGCCTGCGGCGATGATGACGTGCCCTTCGCTGCGGTATTGCTTCAGTGTCAGCTTCGCGCGGACGCGCGGATGGTCCGGGTTGGCGAGACACACCCAATCCTGCATATAGAGCTGTTGCTGATACATTCCGCCGCCGAGCCACGGAACATGACCGATCGCCAGATCGGCCTCGCCAGATTCGAGCGCGCGCTCGGTGTTGCCGTCGATCCGCGCCGCCTCCAGACGGATGCCCGGTGCCTTGGCGCGCACATAGGCCAGCATCCGCGGAAGCAAGGTGATATGACTCGCGTCGGTCATGCAGATGCGAAACCGTCGCTTCGCCGTGACCGGATCGAAAGAAATCTCCCACGACGAGAATCTGCGAAGCGACTCGAGGATTTCCCTGCACGGACCGATCAGCGCATCCGCCTGAGGCGTGGGTGTCATGCCGCCTGGCGTGCGAATGAAAAGGGGATCCTGCAGATGTTCGCGCAAGCGCGCGAGCCAGATGCTAACGGTCGGTTGGGCCTGTCCAAGCTGCTCCGCTGCACGCGTGACGCTGCGAACGTCATAGAGAAGATCGAAGAGCTGAAGCAGCTTGAGGTCGGGCAGATCGGGCGTGGTCATGCATCCATTGTAGAACGCAATGTCGCTCTTGTGACCATTGCATCAGAGATGACGCACACCGGACCTGACTTTGTTTGTCACGCTGCCGCGGACACCGCCGCGCGCAGACCAAGGGAATAGCTTTCGATACCGAACCCGCATATCTGCCCCTTGACGATTTCCGCGAACACCGAATGATGACGGAAAGCCTCGCGTGCATGGATGTTCGACATATGAATCTCCACGACGGGCACGGTCAGAATGGCGAGTGCATCGCGGATGCCGTAACTGTAATGCGTCCATGCGCCCGCATTGACGAGCACGCCATCGACCTTGTCGGCAAACGCCTGATGGATGCGTTCGCACATGTCGCCCTCGCTGTTGCTCTGATAGCTTTCGACCGTTACGCCGAGTTGATTCGCGAGCGCCTGCAATTTCTCATCGATGTCGGCGAGCGTGGCCGTGCCGTACTGAACGGGATCTCGCTTGCCGAACATGTTGTGGTTGACACCATGCAGCATAAGAAACGTTTTCATTCTTTCGTCCGAGTCTAATTGCAGACCGTTAATGTTCATTCCACCGATGTCTTCTCGACCGCTGCGCCTCTTTTCGCCGGATCAATCGAGCGGAACGGTCAGCCGCTCGATGAGCGCGCGCGTTTCTGGACGCACGCCCCGCCACCACGCGAACGCCTCCGCAGCCTGCTCGACCAGCATGCCCACGCCGTCAGCGATACTTTCCACCCCTGCATCGCGCGCCAGCCGCAAGAAAGGCGTGAGCCCCTTCCCGTAAGCGAGTTCATAGGCGCTTCCGCCGGCGCTGAAGACACTCGCTGGCACCGGCGGCAGTTGCCCGGTCAGGCTCGCGGATGTCGCGTTGATGACGAGGTCGAAGCGCCCCAGTGCCGCCAGGTCCGCATACCCGCACGCGGTGAGCGATCCGCCAGCAGTGTTCGATCGGGCGACCTGTTCGACAAGCGCACGCGCCTTGTCCACATGCCGGTTGGCGACGACGAGCTCGGCAGGCCGTGCCGCGACGAACGGCAGCAGCGCGCCGCGCGCAGCGCCGCCCGCGCCGAGGATCAGCACGCGCTTGCCGACCATCGGCTGATGCAGGTTGACTTCGATGTCGCGCCCGAGTCCGACGCCATCGAAGTTTTCGGCGATGATTCGGCCGCCCTCGAACTTCATCGCGTTGACCGCGCCCGAGAGCTCCGCTCGTTCGCTGCGCTCATCGGACATGGCGAATGCAGCGAGTTTGAACGGCGCGGTCACGTTCATGCCGCGGCCGCCCGCTGCAATGAAGCGCTTGACGCTATCGGAGAAGCCGCTGGCAGGTTCCACAGGCCCTTCGATGGCCTCATAGCTCATGTCCTGGCCGGTCTCTTGCGCGAAGAAGCCGTGGATGAACGGCGACTTCGTGTGCCCGATCGGATTGCCGATGACCGCGTATCGATCGCTCATCATGCCCCCGGCTTCGAGAACAGCACGCCGTCGGTCTGCATCGCATCGATCTCGGCCGCGCTGAAGCCCAGCGACCGCGCGACTTCCTCGTTGTGTTGCCCGAGATCGGGGCCGACCTCGCGAATCGACGTATCGCAGTCCGAGAAGCGAAACGGCAGGTTCGGCAGACGCAGCGTGCCCAGACGCGGATGCTCCTGTTCGATCACCATGCCGCGCGCGACGATCTGCGGATCGGCCACGACCTCGTCGATGCGTTGCACCTTCGCGCAGGGCACATCGACGCTGTCCAGCAGCGCGAGCACATCGGCGACGTTGCGTGCAGCGACCCACGGCTTCACGACCGCGAGAATGGCCTCGCGGTTCGCATTGCGCCCGTTCAGGCTGTGCAGGCGCGCATCGGTCGCGAAGCCCGCGGGGCCGCCATTTTGCTCGACGGCCGCGGCGAAGCGCTTCCACGATTCGTCGACCTGCGCGGCGATGACCAGGTCGCCATCGTTTGCGCGGAACACGCCGTATAAAGTCGATGTCGGCATGTCATGACCGGTCTGCTCGGGGACCACGCCCTGCATCGTGTAGCACTGGACGGCATATTCGTGCATCGAGAACAGCGTATCGTACAGCGCCATGTCGATATGCTGGCCGCGTCCGCTCTTCACGCGGCCGAGCAAGGCAGCGTTGATCGCGGCCACCGCATGAATGCCGGTGTACATGTCGCCGAGCGAAATCCGCATGAGCGGCGGCGGCTCGCCCGGGTTGCCGATCATCTGCATGATGCCGCTCTTCGCTTCCGCGATCAGCCCAAAGCCTGCGCGATGCGCGTCCGGACCCGTGTGACCATACGCCGAGATCGAGCAATAGACGAGACCCGGATTGCGCTCGGAGAGCGCGGCATAGCCGAGGCCGAGCTTATCCAGCGCACCGGGGCGATAGTTCTCGAAGAACACATCCGCCGAATCGCACAGGCGCTGCATGAACGCCTTGCCCCGCGGATCTTTCATGTCGACGCTCACGCCGCGCTTGCCCATGTTCAACTGGAGGAAGTAGGCGCTTTGCTGGTCGTCGAGGATCGTCGCGTGCTGGCGGCCTGCATCGCCGCTGCCGGGACGCTCGACTTTGATGACTTCGGCGCCGAGCGCGGCGAGACAGCGTCCGACATAGGGACCGGCGAGAAAGTGGCTGTAGTCGACGACGCGAAAGCCTTCGAGGGGACGGGCTTGCATCAGTAGGCTCCCGGACGGCGCGGGACCATCAGACGATGCTCGCCGCGTTGAACGACTTCGCCGTTCTGGTTGATCAGTTCGGACGGCAACACGACGATGCCCCAGCCCGGACGGCTCTTGCTCGCGCGCATGGACGTCACGCGAAACTTCACATGCAGCACGTCGTTGACCTTGATCGGCAGCACGAAGTCCCACGTCCAGCCGAGCGACATGCCCGGCAGGAAGCGATAGTCGCTCTGTGTCTTGAGGCCATCGGCGATCGACAGCCCGAACAGGCCATGCGCGACGATCGACCCGAAGTGGCTCGCGTTGGCATAGTCCTCGTCGACATGCACCGGCGTATGGTCGCCCGTGAGATCGGCGTAAGCGAGAATGCGTTCCTTCGTGACGGTGTAGGTCGGGCTGACGCACGCGTCGCCTTCCTGCGCATCGTCCCAGTATTTCTCGGTGATGTTGATGGTGCTCATGCTCACGCCTCCGCGCGTGGATTGATCGACAGCGCCTGCGCGACGCATGTGGCGGGTCTTGCCTGAATGAGTTCGACGGCGAGCCCGTCGGGCAGACGCAGCCAGTTGCGGCCCTGCGTCATCTCCGTGACGCCGAACGGCTGCGCGGCGGCGAGCGCGGCTTCGAGGTCCTCGCACATCACGCCCAGATGCGCGAGCCGGCCGTCGGGACCGTCGTAAGTCGGATCGCTGATGAACTGGAGTCCGCCGAGTGTCCAGTACTGACGCGGCTCGCCGCGCGGGCCGTCCACTTCGCGCATGGTCATGCCGAGCACTTCTTCGAAGAAGCGAATGTGCCAGTGGATATCCTTCACCCAGATCGCGACGTGTTCGAGATAGGCTTCGGTTGCGCTCATGCCGCGCGCTCCTCATTCTGGCGGTCGGTCATGCCACGCTCGATGCCTTTTATGCACGCCACGAGCGTCGAATTCACCGGCGTCGGCACGCCGAGCCGTTCGCCCCATCGCACGACCGCGCCGTTGATGAAGTCGATTTCGGTGACGGACGACTTCTCCAGGCTTTGCAGCATGGAGGTCTTGAACGCGGCCGGCAGTCCTTCGGCGGCCATGTTCCAGGCGTCTTCCGCACGCGTGATGGAAAGTTCGATGCCGGCCGCCTTCGCCGCGGCCATCGCTTCCTCGATGGCGGCAAGCGAGGTCGCCTTCAGCACCGGTTCGCTGTAAAGCTGCCCATACGTCAAACGCGTGATGCCTGTGATGGCACCGGTCGCGACGTTGATCAGCAGCTTGTCCCACATCGTGCCGAGGATGTTGTCGCTGACCGTGGTCGTGAGCCCCGCGCTGTCGAACGCTTCCGCCACGGCTTGGGCGCGAGGCGTCACGCGGCCGTCGAGTTCGCCGATGATGGTGATCTTTCCGGTCACGCCGGACTGGATGTGTCCCGGTGCGCGCAACACGCCACCGACGTAGGTCTTGCCCGCAAGGACGCGCTCGCGTCCGACGATATCGCTCAGCACGTCTTCGTGACCGAGGCCGTTCTGAAGGGACAGCACGAGCGTCTCGGGGCCGATAAGGTCGAGCGCGCCGCGCATCGCCGAATCGGTGTGGAAGGATTTGACCAGTACGATCACGACGTCCACCGGCCCGACGTCGGCGGGGTTCATCGTCGCGCGCACCTTGACGCGGCGCGTGCCGCGTTCGTCGTCGACTTGCAGGCCGTCGCGGGACATGGCCTCTACGTGCGCCGCGAACTTGTCGACGAGCCACGTCTCGTGACCCCCTTCGGTCAACGCGGCGCCGATGGCGCAGCCCAGCGCGCCCGCGCCCAGAAATGCGATCTTCATATATGTCTCCTCGAATGGAGACGAAGATACGATTCCGCGCACACTCTGGCAATGCAATGAATGCAATAGCGATATTGCCTATGGCAATTCAGATGTGGACTGAGCTATTCGGTAAGGGAAAGTACCAGGACGCTCGGTGCGGTTTTGTACCGGACGACGAGACGTCCGGCATATCGGACGCTTCAGCTGGGAATGATGCGAAGCGTCTTCAAACGATCGAATAGCGCAATGAAAGAGTCGGGCGTGCTTTGATAGTCGAGAAAGCCTGCCTTGCGGCTCTTGCTCATATCGGTGAGCACCTCCATGGGCCGCCCCAGATCGGCGTCCGTGTGCCACCAGGACGCGAGCTTGCCGATATCGGCTTCGGCAAGATGGTGGCGCGCGGCGATTTCACGCCACGCCTCGCCCGCATCCTGCATGCGATCTTCGAGCGGACGCATCGTGCCGTCGAATTCCACCGGCTCGATTCCGAAGTAATTCGCGACGAGCGACCACATCCACTTCCAACGGAACACGTCGCCGTTGACCACGTTGAATGCTTCGTCGCGGGCGTTCGGTGACGTCGCCGCCCATTCCAGATGACGCGCCAGCAGGCGGGCATCCGTCATGTCGGTAAGGCCGTTCCATTGGGCTGCGGACCCGGGAAATATGAACGGCGCGCCGCTCGCCTTGCAGAGCGTCGCGTACACCGCGAGTGTCACGCCCATGTTCATCGCATTACCGACCGCGAAGCCGATGACCGTATGCGGACGATGAACGCTCCAGCCGAAACCGAACTGCCTGGCGGCGTCGAACAGTCGATCCTCCTGCTCGTAGTAGAAATTATCGACGTCCTGCCGCCCCTGCTCCTCGCGAAACGGCGTCAGCGGCACGCTGCCCTTCGCATAGGCTTCGAACGGCCCCAGATAGTGCTTGAGCCCTGTGACGAGCGCAGCGTGCTTCAGCGTGCCGGAAGGTCCGAGCGCCTCGAGTACATGACGAACCATCGCGCCGTTGACGCGGATATTTTCCTGCTCCGTCGCCTGTCGCGACCATGCCGTGAAAAACACATGCGTGAATTGCTTCCCGCTCAACGCGCGCTGCACCGATTCGGCCGATGTGAGATCCGCCGTAATCGATTCGACACCGTCACACAAGGCGGAACGTCCGCGCGAGAGTCCGGTGATGTGCCAGTCGCCGGATGCGAGCAAATGGTCGGCCAGATTGCCGCCGACGATGCCGGTGGCTCCAATGATGAGTGCTCTTTTGTCCATGATGTGAATGGTTCGCCTTTCCAGGTACGTGCGCAGTGACGCGCGTTATCGATCGACATAGGGTCGACCGAAAAGCCCTGGATTGGTTTCATGCCGATGCGAACGAGCGGCAAGGCTCGTCGGCCGTTTCGGGCGACGCGCATCATTCATCGATGACCCAGGCGGCGCGATACGTCGATGTCGGCGGCGCTCCGCGATTCGCGTCGTGTTCAGCGCAACTGCGCGGCACTGCCCGTTGCGGCTTCGAACATGTGATGCCTCAGAAGCGCCATGGTATCCGCCTGTTGGCTGCTGAACTCGGCGCCTATCAGGACGCCGCCGTCGACGCGCCTGACATTGCGCGCGATGCAGTTGAACACGACCGCGTGAGACTTACCTCCGGCGCGCAGGCGCAGTCCTAACCGGAAGTGCTCGGCGACGTTGACGAGGGCGTCGGAGGCACGGAAGGCGACTCCGCCCAGACTCACGTTCGTGACCGAAATGTCGAACCCGGCGGCGATACAGTCGTTTCTAATGAGCCGTCCCGGCATCTCCGTCGAAACGCGCACATGGTTGCGCACGACCTGAGTCTTCACGGACTCGGGCCATGCGAGATAGATGACGCGTACCGGCGTCTCGCTTCGTCCGATCACGGTGCTGCGAAACTGATGGATGTGACGCCCTCTGAGCGCACTGCAAGCGACCTCGGCGCCGGTTTCGAACAACTCGTGTCCGTCCGTAGCGGTCACGAGCAGCGCGCGGCCGGTAATGGAACCAACGAAGTCGGTCTGACAACGCAGCGTTCCGCTTCCGTCGACCGTCACCTGGATGCTGTCCAGCGTCTTCGGCAGCATTCCAGTGTTCGCTATGGGCTCGTCGAGGATGGCCTCGCCCGATTCCTCTTCATGTCTGGCAGTCGAGATGAGTATTCCGGCTGGCCGGGGTGCGCTTTCGTTCGATGCACTCGTCACCGCATCCTCGCTGCGCAAGCCCCCGGCCGCCAGAATCCGGTCGCGCTGGCTCTCCGACTGAACCCGATATCCGCGCGCCAGAAGGAGCTTGCCGGCTGCGGAATACACGGCGAACGGAAGCGGCGTACCAATTTGCAGTTCGCGGGCGGTGATCTTGACGAGGGCCATGTCCGTTGCCCCGAAGACATCGCGGACCACCGCGGCGCTGGGACGCATCAGTTTTGGAAGCGCTAACTTAACGCTCGGCGCACCGGCCTGACGTGCGCCGTCGCACAATTGTCTGCAGAAAGCGGCTTCGCGGCGGTTTCTGCCATGCGAGGATGGCCGGCCTGCCAATCATGCGAAGACTGTCTCCAGCGTGATCGGCAAATCCCGTACGCGTTTGCCCGTCGCATGCCAGATCGCGTTGGCCACCGCCGCCGCGACGCCGACCACGCCGATCTCCCCCACGCCCTTCGCGCCGAGCGGATTCACGATGTCGTCATGCTCGTCGACGAAGAGCACATGTATGTCGTGGATGTCCGCGTTCACCGGTACGTGGTATTCGGACAGGTTGTGGTTCATCTGCCGGCCGAGCTCGTGGTCGAACTGCCCGTGCTCGTGCAACGCCATGCTGATGCCCCAAACCACGCCGCCCGATATCTGACTCGCCGCCGTCTTCGGATTGACGATGCGTCCTGCCGCCACCGCGCTGACCACGCGCGTCACGCGCACCGTGCCGAGCGCGGCATCGACGCGCGCTTCGACGAATACCGCCGAGTGCGTGGCAATGGAATACGACTGCTGCCTGTCGTGCGGCGTGACCGTTACCTGCGCGTCGATCGTGTCGAGGCCGGCGCGCGTCATCAGTTCCCACAGCGACACGCGTTGCGCCTTGCCCTCGCCGCAAACGACGTATTCGCCATCGAGTTGCATCGTGTCGGGCTGCGCGCGAGCGAACGCATCGCCGCCGTGTTCGGCCGCGAGCGCCGTCAGCTTCCCGCGCAAACGCGTACAGGCCGCGTGCACCGCGCTGCCGACCGATGACACTGTCCACGATCCGCCTTCGAGCGGCGCCTTCGGCAGACGGCTGTCGCCCAAGCGAAAATCGACGTGCTCGAGCGGCACGCCGAGCGCATCGGCGGCGAGTTGCGTCATCACCGTGTAGGTGCCGGTGCCGATGTCCGCCGTGGCGCTCGCCACGACGACACGTCCGTCCGCCCCGATTTGCGCGAGCGCGGAAGCCTCGTTCTGCATCGCGTCCCAGATGCCCGTCGCCATGCCCCAGCCGACGAGCTCGTTACCCTCGCGCATCGAACGCGGCGCGAGCGGGCGCCTGTCCCAGCCGAAGCGCGCGGCGCCTTCTTCGAAGCACTGACGCAGCGCCTTGCTGGAGAACGGCAGGTTCTTGTTCCCGTCGCGCTCCGCGTAGTTGATGAGGCGCAACTTCAGCGGGTCCATGTCGAGCGCCTCGGCGAGCTCGTCCATCGCCATTTCGAGCGGAAAGAGCCCCTGCGCTGCGCCCGGCGCGCGCATGTCGGCGGGCGTCGGCACGTCGAGCTTGCTCACCTTGTAGTCCATCCGCACGTTGTCGCAGGCGTAGAGCTGTCCGGCCCAGTTCACCATGACATCGCAATAGTCCTCGTATTGCGACGTTTCCGACACCGCCTCGTGGATGACCGCCTGCAGTTTGCCGTCGCGATTCGCGGCGAGCGCGACGCGTTGCAGGCTCATCGGCCGATGCGCGAAGGTGAACATCTGCTGCCGCGTCAGCACGAGGCGCACGGGCCGCTTCAGATCGCGCGCGGCCATGACGGCAAGCGGCAGATGATATTGCGGACGCAGCGCCGAGCCGAACGCGCCGCCGACGAACGGCGAGACGACTTCGAGCGCGTCGTCGTCGAAGCCGAAGAGCTTCGTCAGATACTGCTTCGTGTTGAGCACGCCCTGCGTCTTCTCGTACACGACGAACTTGCCGGAGGCTTCGGGAATCACCGTGCAGCCGTGCAATTCGATCGGGTTGTGATACTCGGCCGGCGTCGAATAGCGGCTGTCGATTTTCACGGCGGCTGCGGCAAGCGCGCCGTCGGCATCGCCGCGAGGCGGCGGCGGAGGCTCGAAGCCGCCCTTTTCGGTCGATGGCGGATAGCTCTCGGCTTCCACCTCGCGCAGATCCGTGCAGTGGCTGCTTCGCTCGTAGGTGACTTCGATCAGCGAAGCGGCATGACGCGCCAGTTCATGGCTTTCCGCGACGACGAGCGCGACCGGCTGGCCGCTGTACCAGATGCGGTCGTCCCAGAGCGGCCGAAACGGCATGCCGCCCGGCGCGGACTGGTCCTGCCACGCCGCGTCGCGCAGCGGCAGTTCGGGCCGGTTCTCGTGCGTGAGCACCATCAGCACGCCCGGCAATTCCAGCGCGCGCCGCGACTCGATCGACACGATGCGCCCGCTCGCGATGCGGCTCGGGAGCACGAAGCCGTAGGTCATTGCATCGGAAAAAAATTCGGCTGCGTAGCGGGCCTCGCCCGTCACCTTCTTCCTGCCGTCGACCCGGCTGACGGGCTTGCCGCTGACATGCGCGCCCCGTTCGGCGATGCGTTCCAGTTCGTTCGGAAAGTTCATGATGCGTCGTCCTCTCTGGCGGCGAGGCTGATCCCCGATGCCTGCTCGAAAGCGCGCTCGATGGCGCGCGCGGTCAGTTCGATCTTGAATGCGTTGCCGGGCAGGCCGCGCGCGTCGCGCATCATCGCGCTCGCGAAATCGCGCACCGTCGTAGCGTCGAGCGTCTTGCCCCGCAACGCGGCTTCGGCATCGCGATTGCGCCACGGCTTGTGCGCCACGCCGCCGAGCGCGCAGCGGACCGCTTCGATGCGCGTGCCGTCGAGCTTGAGCGCGAGCGCGACCGACACCAGCGCGAACGCGAACGACGCGCGGTCGCGTACCTTGACGTAGGCGTAGCGATCGGCGAAGCCCTCGGCGGGCAACGTGACAGCGACGATGATCTCGTCGTCGCGCAGGTTCGTATCGATATGCGGCGCATCGCCGGGAAGCCGGTGAAACGCGTCGAACGGCACGACGCGCTCGCCTTCGCCGCCTGTCACGCGCACGGAGGCGTCGAGCGCGGCGAGCGCCACGCACATATCGGACGGATGAACGGCGATGCAATGCTCGCTCGCGCCGAGAATGGCATGAATGCGGTTGACGCCATTCATCGCGCCGCAGCCGCTGCCGGGCCGGCGCTTGTTGCATGGCGTGGCGGTGTCGTAGAAATAGTGACAACGCGTGCGCTGCAGGAGATTGCCGCCGACCGTCGCGACATTGCGAATCTGCGCCGAAGCGCCGGACAGAATCGCCTTCGACAGCAGCGGGTAGCGCGACTGGATGCGTTCGTCGTAGGCCACGGCGCTGTTCGTGGCGAGCGCGCCGATTTCGATGCCACCGTCCGCGCTTGGCTGAATCGCCGCTATCGGCAGGCGGCGGATATCGACGAGCCGCTCGGGACGCGCGACGCCTTCCTTGATGAGATCGACGAGATTGGTGCCGCCCGCGAGAAACGGCGCCGACGGTGCGCGGTGCGCTTCGAGCGCCGCGGATACATCGTTCGCGCGCGTGTAGGAGAACCGGTTCATGAGTGCGTCTCCCCGTTCTCGACGGCGGTCTCATCGACGCCGTTCGCGCTCGATACTTGCAGAATCGCCTGCACGATGTTCGGATACGCGCCGCATCGACAGATGTTTCCGCTCATCGCCTCGCGCACTTCCGCGGCGTCGTGTGCATGTCCTTCCGCGAGCATGCCGACCGCCGAGCAGATCTGGCCCGGCGTACAGTAGCCGCACTGGAACGCGTCACAGTCGATGAACGCCTGCTGCATCGGATGCAGCGTGTCGCCGCTCGCGAGCCCTTCGATTGTCGTGATTTCCGCGCCGTCGTATGAAACGGCGATCGCGAGACACGTATTGATGCGCTGGCCATCGACGAGCGCGGTGCAAGCGCCACACTGCCCGTGGTCGCAGCCCTTTTTCGTGCCGGTGAGCTGGCACCGCTCGCGCAGAAGATCGAGCAGCGTCGTCCACGGCTCGATGTCGAAGGTCTGCGTCCCGCCGTTGATCGAGAGCGTACAGGCGACGCGCTGCGCATGCGGCGCGCCCACGTCCAGGGCCGTCGCAGTCGGTGTGGTGTTCATGGAATCTCCTGTCTGGAATGCTGATTGCCAGCATGCCGCGTGCCGCGGAGCCAAACGCCGTCACGGCGTGGCCGGACAGTGCAAGACCCGTATCGAGATTCTTGCGAAAGGCGACCGCGTACTTCGTGAAAGGATTGCGGTGAATACGCCGAGCCGATGAGCACCGTTCGACGGCTAGACGATCCCATCGAGCAGTTCGTCGTGCAGCTCGCGCAGGACCTCCACGAACGCGGATGCAAGCCGCTCACGCGGCCGATGCGGCGGAAACAGCAGATACGTCGGAAAGCGCGTGACCGGCTGAAACGGCCGGATGACGATGTCCGGTCCGACGAAGTCTCGCGCCACGATCGGATGCGCGAGCGTCACGCCCATGCCGTGCCGAACCATCTCGCAGCACATGGCCGTGTATTGCGCCTCGATGGCCAGCACGCGCTGCACTCCCGCGCGCTGAAAGACTTCATCCATCACGGCGCGCGTGCCATCGCCGTGACAGAGCGAGATGAACGATTCGCCTTCGAGATCCTTCGGCCGAATGTTGCGCTTCGCCGCGAGCCGATGATTCGCCGGCATCACACACACGGCGGCCACGTTCGATAACTGCTCGACCTGGCAATCGGACGCTTCGCTCACATACACCGCGACCCCGAGATCGCAAAAGCGCGATGCCGTCCAGTGATTCACCGTCCCCGACGTATTGACATGCAGCGAGACCGTCACGTCGGGAAACAGCGCATGAAATCGCTTGATCGCATGGGGCACGAGCGTCATGCCGGCCGATGGCATCGCCGCGATGCGCAACCGCCCGCTGCCGAGATTGCGGATCTGCGCCGCCGCATTCGCGAGACCCTGCAAGCCGACGAACGCGCGCTCCACTTCACGAAAGAACGCGGTGCCTTCGCTGGTCGGAATCAGACGCACGCCGCTGCGCTGGAAAAGCTGCAAACCGGTGTCGCGTTCGAGTTGCGAAATGAGCCGGCTGACGTTCGGCTGCGATGTGAAGAGTGCCTTGGCCGCGGCCGTCATCGACCCGGAAACCATGACCGCGCGAAACGCCTCGATGTGCTTCAGGTTCATGCGCGCTTTCCCTTAAGTAGTCACCATGACACGATGAAATGTATATCAACCATGTATAGGTAGGTATTTTATTTGTATTGGACGATATGAATTGACAGCGCGACACTCGATCCGTCGATGGGCCAGATGTCTTCCAAATCCCACCCGCCCACGCCCCCGCAATGGAGATCCTCGTCATGAAAAAAGCGTTGCATCGCCGTCCGTCCGCCCTTCCCGCACGTCGCGTCATCGCCGCTCTCGCGTTCTCGGCGGCCGTTGCCGCGCCGATGCTCGCGCAGGCCGACACGACGCTGTACGTCGCCAATGTCGGCGGTTCGAACGAACAGTTGTATCGGCAGAAAATCATTCCGGCGTTCGAGAAGGCGCACAACGTGAAGGTCGTCTATGTGGCGGGCAATTCGAGCGACACGCTCGCGAAGTTGCAGGCGCAAAAGGGCCATCAGCAGATCAATGTCGCGGTGATGGACGACGGCCCGATGTATCAGGCCATGCAGATGAACCTGTGCGCGAAGCTCGACGACGCGCCCATCATGAACGACGTGTATCCGCTCGCGAAACTCGGCCCGACGGCGATCGGCGTCGGCATGGTGGCGACGGGCATCGGCTATAACGAAGAAGCGTTCAAGAAGGCCGGCCTGCCGCCGCCGGACTCGTGGAAAGTGCTCACCGATGCGCGCATCAAGGGCAAGCTCGGCGTTCCGCCGATCACCAACACTTACGGCCTGCATACCCTCGTGATGCTCGCGCGTCTCTCGGGCGGCGGCGAGAAGAACATCGACCCCGGCTTCACGGCGATGACCAAGCAAGTCGCGCCCAACGTGCTCTCGTGGGCCCCGACGCCCGGCGAAATGGATGGCCAGATGCAATCCGGCGACGTGATTCTCGCGCCCTACGGCAGCGGTCGCGCGGTCGCGTTGCAGAACACCGGGTTTCCGCTCAAGTTCGTCTATCCGAAGGAAGGCGCGGTCGCGCTGCAAGTGGCGGCGTGCGTGCTCGCGGAAAACGCGCAGCCCAAGCTGTCGCAGGAATTCGTTCAATACTTGCTGACGCCCGAAGTGCAACTGCTGCAAGCGCAGAACATCGGTCTCGGGCCGGTCAACAAGACCGTGAAGCTCGCGCCGGAGGTCGCCGCGCGCGTGCCTTACGGTCCCGAGCAGGTGTCGAAGCTCACCGCCGTCGACTGGGCGACGATCAACCAGCATCGCACGGAATGGACGGAACGCTGGAACCGTTCGGTCGAGCGCTAAAGCCGCGCATCCGCATCTGTCGAAGGAGTCACGCGCATGGCATTCCTGACGCTTCAGGGCATCTCCAAACGCTACGGCGATTTCACGGCGATCGAACATGTCGATCTGTCCGTCGAACGCGGCGAATTTCTCTCGCTGCTCGGTCCGTCCGGCTGCGGCAAGACCACGACACTGCAGATGGTCGCGGGCTTCGTCACGCCGACGAGCGGCCGCATCCTGCTCGATGGCCGCGACATCACCAACGAGCGCCCGGAGAAGCGCGGCATCGGCGTGGTGTTTCAAAGCTACGCGCTGTTTCCTCACATGACGGTGGCGGGCAACGTCGGCTTCGGGCTGGAGATGCGCAAGGTGAAGCGCCGCGAGCGCGAAGAGCGCATCGAGGAGGCGCTCGCTCTGGTGCGGCTCAAGGGCCTCGGGCATCGATATCCGAAGGAACTGTCGGGCGGGCAGCGGCAGCGCGTGGCGATTGCGCGCGCCATCGCCATGCAGCCGGAACTGTTGCTGCTCGACGAACCGATGTCCAATCTGGACGCGAAGCTGCGCGAGGAAATGCACATCGAATTGCGCGCGATTCAGAAGCGTCTCGGCATCACGACGATCCTCGTCACGCACGATCAGGTCGAAGCGATGACCATGAGCGACCGCATCGCGGTGATGCATGGCGGCAAGATCGCGCAACTCTCCACGCCCTACGATGCGTACGAGCGTCCGGCGACGCCCTTCGCTTCGACCTTTCTCGGCCGCACGAATGCGTTCGCGGGCGAAGTGCTGCAGCGCAATCCGCGTTGCGCGGTCGTGAACGTCGCCGGGACGGAACTGCATGTGCCGCACGAAGGCCGTCACGTCGATGGCGCGGTGAATGTCTATATTCGCCCGGAGAAAGTGCATCTCGCCAACGGCGATGCGCGCATCAGAGGACGTATCGCGACGCGTGTGTTCATCGGCAATCAATGGCTGCTCGAAGTGGAGACGGCGCTCGGCAAGTTGCGCATCGCGCAGCCGAACCACGGCGCGCCGCCGCCGCAAGAAGGCGACGAAGTGGGTCTCGACTGGACCGACGACGACCTGCGCGTGCTCACGCAAGACGGCAAGGAGACGCTGCATGGCCACGCTTGACGACGCTCACCCCGGCGCTGCGCCGTGGCTCTTGTCCGGCCCCGCGCTGCTGCTGTTCACCGGCCTGCTGCTGGTGCCCTTGATCCTCACGCTCGTCCTCTCCTTCCGCGTTTTCAGCGATACGGCCGGCATCACCAGCGCGTTCACGCTGTCGAACTATTGGGAAGTCGTGAGCGACCCGTACTACGGCACGATCTTTCTGCGCACGGCGGGCCTCGCAACGGGCGTGACGCTCCTGTCGATCGTGCTCGGCGTGCCGGAGACGATCATCCTCGCGCGCATGAAGAAGCCGTGGCAATCGCTGTGTCTGCTGATCGTGCTCGGGCCGCTGCTGATCTCGGTCGTCGTGCGCACGCTCGGCTGGCAGATTCTGCTCGGCAACAACGGCGTGCTCAATAACGTGCTGCAAGCCCTGCATATCACCGAGGAACCCATCCGCCTCGTCTTCACGATGACCGGCATGATCATCGCGCTGACGCACGTGCTGGTGCCGTTCATGGTGATGTCCGTCTGGGCCAACATGCAGAAGCTCGACCCGCAAGTGGAATGGGCGGGCCGCTCGCTCGGCGGATCGCCGCTCAAGGTGTTTCGCCGCGTGGTGCTGCCGCAGATCATGCCGGGCGTGCTGTCGGGATCGATCATCGTCTTCGCGCTGTCGGCGTCGGCGTTCGCCACGCCCGCGCTCATTGGCGGACGGCGGCTCAAGGTGGTCGCGACCGCCGCCTATGACGAGTTTCTCGGCACGCTGAACTGGCCGCTCGGCGCGAGCATCGCCGTGTTGCTGCTGATCGCGAACGTGGCCATCGTAATGGGATGCAGCCGTCTCGCCGAGCGCCGCTTCAAGCACATTTTCGACTGACCGCGAGGACACGCACATGAAGCAGAACGGCCCGCTCGCGCTCGTATTCAACGCGCTTTTCCTGACTTTCATTCTCGCGCCGCTCGTCGTGGTGATGCTCGTCTCGTTCACCGACAAGGGCTTCATTTCGATGCCCTTCGACGGCGCATCGTTGCGCTGGTTCCACGCGATCATCGAGAACGGCGACATCGTGTCGGCGTTCTGGCTGTCGATCAAGCTCGCGTTCGCGGCGGCGACCATCGGCGTACTGCTCGCCGTGCCGGCCGCGCTGGCGATCGCGCGTTACCGCTTTCCCGGCCGCGCCGCGCTCACGAGCTTCTTCCTCTCGCCGATGATGATTCCCGCCGTCGTGCTCGGCATCGCGTTCCTGCGCTTCCTGTCGATGCTGAATCTGTCGGGATCGTTCTGGTCGCTCGTGTGCGCGCATGTGGTGATCGTGCTGCCGTATGCGCTGCGGCTCGCGCTCTCGTCGGCGGTCGGCCTGGACCGCGATGCCGAACGCGCGGCGCTGTCCTGTGGCGCGAGCCGCTTCACCGCGTTTCGCCGCGTCGTGTTGCCGATGATCCGCACCGGCGTCGCGGGCGGCTGGGTGCTGTCCTTCATCCAGAGCTTCGACGAACTGACGATGACGATTTTCGTCGCCACGCCCGGCACCACGACGCTGCCGGTCGCCATGTACAACCAGATCGCGCAGACGATCGATCCGCTGGTCGCGAGCGTCTCGGCGGTGCTGATCGTCGGCACGGTGCTCCTGATGATTCTGCTCGACCGCATGGTCGGACTCGACCGTATTCTGATCGGAGAAGCCCGATGACTTCTGCTAGTCCCGACGTACTCGTTCTCGGCGGCGGCCTCGTCGGATCCGCCGTCGCCTATGGTCTCGCCCGCGAAGGCGCGCGCGTGACCGTGCTCGATGAAGACGACGGCGGCTTGCGTGCCTCGCGCGGCAACTTCGGCCTCGTGTGGATTCAGGGCAAGGGCTACGGCCTGTCGCCGTATGCGCGCTGGTCGCGTTCGTCGGCGGTGCGCTGGCCTGCGCTCGCGGAGTCGCTCCACGCCGAATCGGGCGTCGATGTGGCGCTGCGCCAGCCCGGCGGCTTCCACTTCTGCTTCAACGACGCCGAACTCGCCGACCGCGAAAAGCGCCTTTCGACGCTGCAAGCCGAACTCGGCGATTACCCGTATCAGATCCTCACCGGCGCCGAAGTGCGCGAGCGCATTCCGCAAGTCGGGCCGAAGGTGATCGGCGCGAGCTATACGCCGATGGACGGCCATGTGAATCCGCTGAAACTGCTGCGCGGCCTTCATACGTCGATGCAGACGCGCGGCGTGCGCCTCGTTTCCGGCGAGCGCGCCGAGCGCATCGTGCCCGAAGCGAACGGCTTCGTCGTGCAGGGCAAGCGCGGCACGTATCGCGCGGGACGCGTGGTGCTGGCGGCGGGTCTCGGCAATCGCACGCTCGCGCCGTTCGTCGGGCTGAATGCGCCGGTCGCGCCCAATCGCGGACAAGTGCTGGTAAGCGAGCGCGTCGCGCCGTTCCTGCACTATCCGACGCTCAACGTGCGTCAGACCGACGAAGGCAGCCTGCAATTCGGCGATTCGATGGAAGAAGTGGGCTTCGACGATTTCACGACCACGCCCGTCCTCGCCGATATCGCCCGGCGTGCGGTGCGCGCCTTCCCGCTGCTGGAGCATGTGCGCCTCGTCCGCATGTGGGCCGCGTTGCGCGTCTACAGCCCCGACGGCTTTCCCGTCTATGACCAGTCGGAGCGGCATCCCGGCGCGTTCGTCGTGACCTGCCACAGCGGCGTGACGCTCGCCGCCGCGCACGCCATGCGCATCGCCCCGTGGATTCTCGGCGCACCGGTTCCCGACGAACTGCCCACCTTCTCCGCGCGCCGCTTCGAGCACGCCAAAGAACTCATCTCCGCACATTGAGCACGCACGACATGACTTCATCGACACCTACGCTTTTCAAGCCGCTGCCGGGCGCGGACGGCGCGAGCATCGACATCTTCTTCAACGACCGGGCGCTGACCGTGCAAGGCGGACGCTCCGTCGCGGCGGCTTTGCTCGCGGCGGGCGTGTCGCGGTTTCGCGCGACGCCGGTTTCGGGCGCACCGCGCGCGCCTTACTGCATGATGGGTGCGTGCTTCGAATGCCTCGTCGAGATCGACGGCGTGCCGAGCCGCCAGAGCTGCATGGTCGAAGTGAAAGCCGGCATGCGCATCCGGTCGCAGGAAGGCGCGCGCGATCTGCCCCCTTCGATCGGCACCGATACCGCCGACGCATCGCTGGAGAACGCACATGGCCGCTGAACTCGTTTCGTCGCATGCCGAAGCTGTCGATGTCGTCGTGATCGGCGCCGGTCCCGCGGGCATGAGCGCCGCGACGCGTGCCGCGCGCGCGGGCCTCAAGACCGTGTTGATCGACGAACAGGACGCCGCCGGCGGACAGATCTATCGCGGCATCGGCCGGGCGGACGCGCGCCGCAAGGAGATTCTCGGTCCCGATTACGCGGCGGGCGGCGCGATCGCCCAGGCGTTCGCGGCATCGGGCGCGCGGCATCTGACGGGCGCGACCGTGTGGCAGGTCACGCGCGAGCGCGGCATCAACTATCTGAAGGACGGCAGGATCGGCAGCTTCGACGCCCAGCGCGTGATTCTCGCGAGCGGCGCGATGGAGCGGCCTTTCCCGATTCCCGGCTGGACGCTGCCCGGCGTGCTGACGGCGGGCGCCGCGCAAATCCTGCTCAAGAGCGCGGGCGAAGTGCCTGCCGCGCCGCCGATTCTCGCGGGATGCGGACCGCTTCTGTATCTGCTCGGCTGGCAGTACATCCGCGCGGGCGTGCCGATTCGCGCGCTCGTCGACACGACGCGCCACGAGGACCGCTGGCGCGCGAAGCGTCACATGCTGTCGGCCTTGCGCGCGTGGCCGTATCTCAGCAAAGGACTGCAGCTGATGCGCACGCTGCGCGAAGCGGGCGTGCCGATGTTCGAGGCCGCCGACGACCTGCGCGTCGAATCGCGCACCGGCGCCGACGGCGTGGAGCATGCGAGCGCGCTCGGCTTCACGACGCAGGGCGCGGCGCACCGCATCGAAGCGGACGTGATTCTGCTGCATCAGGGCGTCGTGCCGAATACGCAGTTCACGCAGGCGTTGCGCGCGACGCATCGCTGGGATAACGCGCAACTCTGCTTCACGCCGAAGACCGACGCATGGGGCGAGCTCGACGTGCCCGGCATCTTCGTCGCGGGTGACGGCGCGGGGATCGGCGGCGCGCAGGCGGCGGCCTTGCAGGGCGCGCTCGCGGGCGTCGCGGTGGCGGCGCAACTCGGCGCGATCGATACCCGCAAGCGCGATCTCGAAGCGATGGCGCTCAGGCGCGATCTCGCGGGCGCTCTGCGCATCCGTCCGTTCCTCGATTCGCTGTATCGTCCGCGCGATGTGAACCGCATTCCGAAGAACGAAACCATCGTCTGCCGATGCGAGGAAGTCACCGCGGGCGAGTTGCGCAAGTTCGTCGAGCTGGGCTGCGTCGGGCCGAACCAGGCGAAGTCGTTCGGGCGCTGCGGCATGGGACCGTGCCAAGGCCGCATGTGCGGGCTGACGGTGACGGAAGTCATCGCGGATGCGCGGCGCGTGTCGCCTGCCGAGGTCGGCTATTACCGCATTCGCCCGCCGATCAAACCGCTCACGCTCGGAGAACTCGCCGGTGAATGAAATCAGCGAAGCCGATGTGATCGTCGTCGGCGGCGGTCTGCACGGCACCAGCAGCGCGTTGCATCTGGCGAAGCGCGGCGTGAAAGTCATCGTGCTCGAAGCGGATTACGTGGCGCGTCATTCGTCGGGCGTCAACGCGGGCGGCGTGCGCACGCTCGGGCGTCCGCTGCCCGAAATTCCGCTCGCGCTGATGTCGCGCGAAATATGGCACGGCATGACCGATCTGCTGGGCGAGGATGGCGGCTTCGTGCCGTCGGGGCAACTGAAGATCGCGGAAACGGAAGCCGAGCTCGAAACCTGCCGCGAACGCGTCGCGCTTTTGGCGTCGCATGGCTTTACGCACGAGAAGATCATCGATCGCGAAACCGTGCTCGAACTGGAACCGGCGCTCGCGAGGCACGTGACCGGCGGCATCTGGGTCGAGCGCGATGGCTACGCGTTGCCGTACCGCACGACGACTGCCTTCAGGCTCGCGGCGCAACGTCTGGGCGTGCGCTTTCTGGAAGGCACGCCGGTGAGACGCATCGAACAGCGCGGCGAGCGATGGTTCGCGCAGACGCCGCGCGGCACGTTCGGCGCGCAGAAGATGCTCATCGCGTCGGGCGCGTGGTCCGGCGAGTTGTCGAAGCAGGCGGGCGAGCCGGTGCCCGTGCATCCCGAAGGCCTGATGCTGATGGTCACGCACCGGGTCGCGCCCTTCTGCCGCGCGACGCTCGGCGCGACGGGCCGTCCGCTGTCCTTCAAGCAATTCGACAACGGCACGGTCGTGATCGGCGGCAAGCTGATCGGCATCGCGGAACTGGCGAACCGTCACGGCGAAGTCGATTTCATGCGCCTCGTGAAAAGCGCGCAGACGGTCACGGATCTTTTTCCGCATCTGCGTCATCTCGGCGTGAATCGCGCGTGGGCGGGCGTCGAAGCATTTACCGAAGACGAACTGCCGGTGATTTCGGCAAGCCGCACGGCGTCGAATTTGTACTACTCGTTCGGCTATTGCGGCAGCGGCTTTCAGCTCGGGCCGGGCTGCGGCAAGCTCGTCTCCGAACTCATGCTCGACGGCGAGCCGTCGCTGTCGCTCGATGCATTCGCCATCGACCGTTTCCATGCGCGCGCCACGTCGGCCGCCGCCGATGCGTTGCCGCTCGTCACGCACTGATCCGTATTCCCCAACCCTTTCGTAAGGAGAACAAGTAATGAGCGATATCGTTCGCATCGACACCAATCAGCGCATGAGCCGCGTCGTGAAGGCGGCGGGACTCGTGTTCATCGGCGGGCAGACGTCCGCGGATCAGACGCCCGATATCAAGCTGCAGACGGCAAAGGTGCTCGAAAAGATCGATGGCTTCCTGGACAAGGCGGGCATCGACAAGACCCGTCTCGTGTCGGCGCAAGTGTGGCTGTCGGATATCGCGCGTGATTTCGCGGGCATGAACGAAGTGTGGGATGCGTGGGTTCCCGAAGGCTGCGCGCCGACGCGTGCGACCGTGGAAGCGAAGCTCGCGTCGCCTGCGTTGCTGGTGGAGATCGCCGTCATCGCGATGAGCTGACGGCGGCCGGGGCGGTCTCGTTGCAGGCAACCGGCGACTCGATTCTCCGGTTGGCGACGCGACGCCGCCCCCTGAAAGACGGCGCGCGGTACTATGTTCACGGACCGTCCCGCACACCCGTCTCATGGAACTGAAGCAGATTCAGTACTTCATCGCGCTTTTCGAGGAAGGCACCGTCACGCGTGCCGCAAAGCGGCTGAACATTGCGCAGCCGGCGCTCAGCATGCAGGTCGCCAAACTCGAATCCGAGATCCGGCAGAAGCTCTTCGAGCGCGGGCCGCACGGCATGGCGCCCACCGAAGCCGCACGATTGATGTACCGCCTCTACACGCCGATCCTGCGCGACATCGACCACGCAAGGGAGCACCTGAGCCGTCGCGATGTCATCGTGACGGGCCGCGTGTCGCTTGGGATGGTCTCGTCGGAAGCGCAGAGCGTATTGCCCGAATCGCTCGCCCGCTTCGATGCGCTTTTCCCGCAAGTCGAAGTATCCGTCGCCGATGGCTTCAGCGCGCAACTGATCGACGCCGTCGAATCGGGCCGGCTCGATGCGGCCATCATCAACAAGCCGCGCGGACGCCTGATGCTGGACGTCAAGCCGTTGCTCGTCGAAGAAATGGTGCTGGTGACGAGCGCGCTGCACGGCCCCGAGCTTCCCGGCACGATGGATCTGACCGGGCAGCCGGACATCGAGCTCGTGTTGCCTACGCGGCGCAACGGTCTGCGCGGCGCGCTCGATGCCGCCCTGATGGCGGCCGATGTCGTCATCCAGCCGAAGTTCGAGATCGATCTGCTGAGTACCATCGTGCAGTTCGTCGAGCAGAGCAGCGTCGCGACGATCCTGCCGCGCGTCGTGGTGCAGGCGCAAGCGGACGAAGGCCGCTTGCGCATACGCACGATCTCGGCGCCGCCCATCGTGCGCCACATCATTCAGGTGACGCATCCGAAGCGGCCGATCGGGCCGGCCGCCGAGGCATTGATCGCGATCATCGCCGAGGAGATCGGACGCGTGACGACGCGCGCGCCGGAATGACGCGCGCCGTGAAGGTCACGAAGGACTGCCCGCGTCGCCGTTCTCGAGCTTGCCGAGCGTCTCCGGCACCACGAACGCGCCGACGAGAAAGATCACGCTGATCGCGCCGACGAAAATCGCGAGCGTCGACGGCAACTGGCTCGCATCCTTCGCGACGAGCGAGACGAAGGTCGGCATCATCCCGCCGATCGCGAAACCGATGTTCCACGAGAGGCCCGTTCCGGTCGCGCGAATCGCGGTCGGAAAGCGCTCGTTCAGGAAGATCAGTATGGGCGCGTAACCGGCGCTGCCGAGCGCGGACAACAACACCGCATAGACGCCGATCATCGTGATGCTTTCTGCCGTCGGCAACAGCAGAAAGAGGCCGGGCAAGGCGACGAGCCGGATGATGCCGATCCAGATGAACGCGCCCTTGCGCCCGATGAACGTGCTGAGATGCCCCGCCAAAACCGATGCGATCACCACCGCCACGCTGCAGATCATCAGGATCGCGGCGGCCGCCCCGTTCGGCGCGTGGCTCACGACCTTGAGGAACGTCGGCAGATAGCCCGACGTGAGGTAGTAGCCGCTGCCGCCGCCGATGGTCAGCAGGAGATTCACGAACAACACGCCGCGGTACTCGCGCGAGAACAGCGTGCGGATCGGCGAGCGCACGACTTCGGCCTTTGCGCGCTCGGTATTCGCCGCGGCCTTCGCGGCTTTTTCGGCGGCGAGCTTCTTCCACAGCGGCGACTCTTCGAGACTGTTGAAGACGAAGAGACCGAGCACCGAACTCACGATCCCGGTGAAGAACATGCAGCGCCAGCCCCACACGTCGAAGGCATCGCCGGGAAAGAGCGCGGACATCGCGAGAAAGGTGAGCGATGCCAGAAGCGCGCCGAGTCCCGCGCCGCCGCCACCGATCAGCCCCGACACCGCGCCGCGATATTTCGGCGCGACCGATTCGGTGCCGATCGTATGCGTCGACGCCACCACGCCGCCGACGAACACGCCCTGCACGAGACGCAGCAGCAGGAAGAGGATCGGCGCGACGATGCCGGCCTGCGCGACCGTCGGCAGCGCGCCGAAAGCCGCAGTGGACAACCCGACGCCGACGACCGCGAAGATCATGGCGCCCTTGCGGCCGCGACGATCCGCATACGAGCCGAAGAGCGCGGAGCCGAGCGGACGCATCAGCAGCGTCACCGCGAATGAAGCGTAGACCGCCGCGAGCGAGAGCATCGCGTGTTCGGACGGGAAGAACAGACGCCCGACAACCGGCGCCACATACAACAACACGAACAAGTCGAACAGATCGAGGGCCCAGCCGATGCAGGACGCCATCACTGCACCCATGATCTGCCGCTGATTTGCCGGAAGCACGGCGGCTCCGTCTTGCGCTGCTACGGACATGTGTATCTCCTTTGGATTACCGCAGGCACGCTTTTATGGATGCGTGCTCTTGTTACGATTGAAAAACGAAATTGCTCGAGCAGTGTCAGTACGCGGCGGCGAGCGGCGGGGCCATGCTCGCGCTTCGCTGCGCGACCATCGCGTCGGCGATCTTCTCGGCGATCATGATGGTCGGTATGTTCGTATTGGCCGATGGCAGCCTCGGCATCAGCGATGCATCCACGACGCGCAAGCCGCGCGCGCCGTGCACGCGCCCTTCGGTATCCGTGACGGCATCGCGATCCTCCGCGCCGCCCATGCGGCATGTGCCGCTCGCGTGCCACACGCCGAACACGTTCGCGCGGATGAACGCGGCGAGCGCGCGGTCGTCGGCGAGCAGCGCGTCCATCTTCAGTCCGCGCGTGAAGAAGCGTTCGATGAGGAAACGGCGCACCGGCGCGGGCGCATCGAGCAGCACGCCGAGAACGGACGTGAGGCGCGCATTGCCCTCGCCGACCCGGCTCAGCGCCTTCACGCGCGCAGAAAACGCCGCCGGAAAGAAGTCGCGCGAACTGCGCCCGAGTCCCGATGCGTGGACCACGCTCGCCAGCATCCGCACGCCCGCGGCGAGGCGCTGCACATCGCGTTCGTCGTCGAGCAGATTGAGATCGACGCGCGGCGCGGCGGCCGCATCGGGCGATGCGAGCTGCACGCGGCCACGCGAATACGGCCGGTTGCACCACAGAAAGAAGAGTCCGAGCCGGTTGCCGAGCGCATGCCACGCCGCACGCGTCGCGCTCGACAGATACAGGTCCGAGGCATCGCAGCCCGCGACGCCGGAACTCAGACGCGCGGCCATCATGCTGGCGCGGCGTCGTGCGAGCGGCATGCGAAAGCGCGGCTCGAGAAAATGACAGAACGTCAGCGACGGATGATCCTGCAGATTGCGTCCGACGCCCGGCAAGTCCACTTCGCACGCGATGCCGAGCGCCGCGAGCTCGCGCGCATCGCCGATGCCCGCGCGCATCAGCATCGCCGGCGACTGCAGCGCGCCCGCGCTCAGCACGACTTCGTCCGCATCGAACTGAACGCGCTCGCCGTTCTCCGCAATCGCGACGACACCGCGCGCCGTCGCGCCGTCCATCACGATGCGTTCCACGCGCAGCTTCGCGTAGACCGCGAGATTCGGACGCCTGCGCGTGGCCTCGTCGAGATAGGCGATGGCCGTGGACACGCGCCGATCGTCGATATTGGAGAACGCGCCGGGAAAGAACCCGTCGCCGAACTCGCCATTCTGGTCCTGCAACTGCGCGACCCCGTTCTCGCGCAGACCCTTTGCGAACGCGTGGCAGAACGCCGGCCAGTCGTCGGGCATGATGCGGCGGATCGGCACCGGGCCGTCGCTGCCGTGCATCTCGCCGCCGGGAAAGTCGACGTCGCGTTCGAGCTTGCGAAAGTACGGCAGCACGTCGCGCCACGCCCAGCCATCGGCGCCGTTCGCGGCCCATTCGTCGTAATCGCGCGGCAGGCCGCGATTGGCCGACTGCACGTTGATGCTCGAGCCGCCGCCCATCACGCGGCCCTGCTCGTACACGCGCGGCGCGGCATCCTTCGTGGCCTTCGCTTTCAGGTCGGGCCAGATGTAGGTATCGCCGCAGAAGACCGGCATCGGATAGCTGTCGAGAATGGCCTCGGGCACGGCGCCGGGCGGCGTATCCGCGCCCGCCTCGATCAGCGCGACGCGCAGCGACGGCACCGCCGACAGCCGATGCGCCAGCACGCATCCCGCCGAGCCGCCGCCCACGATCACGACATCGAAGCGCTCCATCGCCTGTCTCCTTTTATTGTGCAAAGCGCGGGATCAGGACCCGCGAAACACCGGCTTGCGCTTGCCGTGGAACGCTTCGACGCCTTCGCGGAAATCGTCCGACGAGCGCAGGCGGCTATAGCAATGGCCTTCGAGTTCGATCGCGATCGAAAGCGGCGCGTCTTCCGAGTCGTTCAGCAGCTTCTTCGCCGTGCGCTGTGCCAGCGGCGAGAACGCGCGCAGTTCGTCGACGAGCGCATCCGTCGCTGATTCGAGTTCCGCGTCGGCCACGCAGTCCACCGCGATGCCCCATTCGTACGCCTGCTTGCCGGGAATGCGGCGCGAGCGCATCACGATGTCCTTCGTGCGGCCGATGCCGACCATCGACTGCAAGCGCGCCGAGCCGCCCGAGCCGGGAATCTGCCCGAGCTTCTGCTCCGGCAGCGCATAGAACGTCGTATCGGTGACGATGCGGAAATCGCACGCGAGCGACAACTCGAAGCCCACGCCGAAGCAGAATCCGCGATTGGCCGCGATGACCGGCTTCGAGCAGCGCGCGGGCGCCGCGATATTCCACGCGAGCTTCGACACATGTTCCGGCGATGCCTCGAGAAAGCCCTTGATGTCGCCGCCGCTCGAGAAGTGCTCGCCCCTGGCGCGCACGACGATCACGCGCACGCGGTCGTCCTCGTCGAGCGCCTCGAATGCAGCGCGCAACTGGTCGCGGGCGTGCAT
The DNA here is from genome assembly GCF_023631045.1 of Caballeronia sp. AZ7_KS35. Classification (NCBI taxonomy): domain Bacteria; kingdom Pseudomonadati; phylum Pseudomonadota; class Betaproteobacteria; order Burkholderiales; family Burkholderiaceae; genus Caballeronia; species Caballeronia sp. AZ7_KS35. The sequence goes on from NZ_JALQDV010000038.1 coordinate 30,178, forward strand.
CGAAATGACGTTGAACGGCGGGCGATGCAGGATGATGTCGGCGCGCTCGCGGGCGGCGTCGATCTCGACTGAAAAGCCGTCCAGGTCTTGCAGCAGCGTCTGGCCGCGATGGTTCAAATCGCTCATGTTCGGTTACTCCTTGGTGGTCTCTGTAGAGGTTGCGTGGGTCTCGCTCGCGTATTCGCCGGCCTGCAGCTTGCGGCGCAGGATCTTGCCGACCGGAGACTTCGGTATGTCGTCGACGAACACGTATTCGCGCGGCCGCTTGAAGTTGACGAGATCGGACTGACGGCACCAGCCGTCGAGCGCTTCTGCATCGACGAACTCGCGGCGCTTGATGAACGCGACGACGCGCTGGCCCCATCGCTCGTCCTTGACGCCCGCGACCGCGACTTCGTCGACGGCCGGATGCAGCGACAGCACCGATTCGATATCCACCGGCGAGATGTTTTCTCCGCCGCTGATGATCATGTCGTCGACGCGGCCGGTGACGTACAGGTCGCCGTCGGCATCGAAGTAGCCGGTGTCGCCGGTGAAGTACCAGCCTTCGCGCAGCGACTTCGCATTCGCGTCCGGGCGATTCCAGTAGCCTTCGAAAGCCTCGTCGCCGAGCAGGTCCGCGATGATCTGGCCTTCCTCGCCGGCAGCGGCGATCTGATCGGGCGATACGGCATCCAGCTTCACGACGCGCAGCCGCGTGTTGATGCCCGCGCGCCCCGCGCTGCCGGGCTTCTTCGTCGCGTCCTGATCGATGCTGAACGTATAGACCTCGGACGAGCCATAGTGATTGACGAAGAGTTCCGGCTCGAAGGCGGCGGACAGGCGCTTGAGCAGGCCGTCGTTCATCGGCGCGCCCGCGAAACCGAGCTTCCTGACCGACGACGTGTCCGTGGCCGCGAACGTCTTGTCGGCGAGCAGGTCGTGATAGAGCGTCGGCACGAGGTAGAGGCACGTGAGCCCGTGCGCGGCGATGGATTCGAGCGCGAGCTTCGCGTTCCAGCGGCGCACGCAGACGAACAGGCCGTCGACGAGCGCCATCGCGAGCAGCGAGCGCACGCCCATCGTGTGATAGAGCGGCATCACGCCGAGCGTTCTCTCGCCCCGCCGATACAGGTTCTGCGCGACATGCGCGAGCGCGCCCGCGCGTTCGTGACGATGACGCCGCGGCACGCCCTTGGCCTTGCCGGTGGTGCCGGACGTGTAGAGGATCAGCGAGATGTCGTCGGCGGTGGCGCGCGTCGTCGCGTCGTGGCGCGCTTCGCTGCGGTCGGCAACGAGCGCATCGAAGCCCAGGTTGCGGCCGGGCGCATCGTCGAGGCCGATGCGCGGCACGTTCTGCGCAGCCGGACTCTGGATGACGGCATCGGCGCAAACGGGCTCGTAGACGATCGCCTTCACGCCGGCATCGGTCACGCAATAGTCGAGTTCGTCCGGCTTCGCGCGCCAGTTGAGCGGCACGATCACGATGCCGGCGAATTGTCCCGCCCAATGCAGCGTCGCCATTTCCCAGCGGTTCTGCAGCACGACGAGCAGCCGGTCGCCGCGTTCGAGACCGAGCGCGCGCAGGCCATCGGCGACATTCAGGATCACGCGATGCCACTGTGCATAGGTCAGTTGCAGTTCGCCATCGACGAGCGCGAGCGCGTTCGGACTGCGCTCGACGCTTTGCAGAAAGGTGCGGCCGAGATCAAGCATGTTCGACCTCGCTCGTGTCCGTTTGCGTCCGCCGGCGCGCCGCCACGTCGAGCACCGCCGCCACGATCGGCGTGTAGCCCGTACAGCGGCAGATATGCCCCGACAGCATTTCGCGCACTTGCTCCTCGGTCGGATTCGGCACGCGTTGCAGATAATCCGCGCACGACATGAGGATGCCCGCCGTGCAGAAGCCGCACTGCAAGGCGTGATGCCGCTGGAACGCCTGCTGCAGGTCGCCGAGCGTCTGCTCGGGCGCGAGACCTTCGACGGTATCGATACGCCGTCCGTCCGCCTGCACCGCGAGCATCAGGCACGCGCGCGCCGCAACGCCATCGACGTGCACGGTGCATGCGCCGCAGACGCCGTGTTCGCAGCCGACGTGCGTGCCGGTCGCGCCCAGTTCGTGCCGGATGAAATCCGACAGCAGTTCGCGCGGCTCGCAATGGCCGCTGCGCTCGCGGCCGTTGAGCGTCAGCGCGATGCGCTGCCGTTCGTCCCGCCGCATGATGTTTGCCGACATGTCGCTCACTTCGCCTCCTCGATCACACGCCATCCGAGTTGCCGGACCAGATTCCGGCGATATTTCGCGCTGATATGCGCGTCGTCCTGCGCGTTCAGTTTCCAGCTCAAATCGTTCAGTGCGCCGCGCAGGTCGTCGCCTGCGAGACGCGGCCAGCTTTCGACCACGGGCCTGTCGGCGACGCCGCCCACCGCGATGCGAATCGCATCGTCCGATACGACCGCCGCGCACGCGACGATCGCGAAATCGCCGTGACGCGCGGAGAATTCGCTGAACGCGTAGCGCTCGCTAGCTTTTCGCAGCGGAAAGCGCACCGCTTCGACGAGTTCGTCCGGCTCGCGCGCGGTCATCAACATGCCCTGAAAGAAATCCTGCGCGGCGAGCGTGCGCCGCTTCTTCTTCGAGCGCAGCATCACGTCGCCGCCGAGCGCCGAGAGCACGAGCGGCAGTTCCGCGCTCGGGTCCGCATGTGCGATCGATCCGCACACCGTTCCGCGATTGCGGATCTGAAAATGCGAGATATGCGGAAAGGCCATCGCGAGCAGCGGCACTTCTTCTGCGAGCGTCGCGCGCCATTCGACGCTGCCTTGCGTCGCGGCCGCACTCACGACGAGCCGCCCCGCTTTCTCGTCGATGCGCACGGCACTGAGTTCGGCGGTGCGGGATATATCGACGAGCATCTTCGGCTGCGCGAGCCGCATGTTGAGCACGGCCATCAGCGACTGTCCGCCCGCCAGCACGCGCGCGTCCTCGCCGTATTGCGCAAGGGCGTCGAGCGCGTCCTGCGTGGTCGGCGCGCGCAGATAATCGAACGCTACGGGCTTCATGCGCGCCTCCTGAAACGTGCGAGGAATCTCGCGAGCCACGATCCGCGCGTCTGCACCGGCTTGCCCGCCGCCTGCCGCCCGAGCGATTCGAACAATTGATTCAGCACGACCTTCGTCGCGCCTTCGAGCATGCGGCCGCCGACCGCGGCGACCTTGCCCGACACCTGCGCTTCGTAGTCGTACGTGAGCCGCGTGCCGCTGCCTTGCGGCTTCAGTTCGACGAGACCGCTGCCGCGCGCGCTGCCGAGCGGCGACGTGCCCGCGCCCGCCAGCCGCAGACGATGCGGCGCGTCGATCTCCGACAAGCCGATGCGCGCCTCGAAACGTGCCTTGATGAGGCCGACGCCCACGGTCACGTCCGCGCGATACTGGTTCGGCGCGGCTTCTTCGAGCGCATGACAGCCCGGAATCACGTTAGCGAGCGCCTTCGGATCGAGCAGCACGGCGAACACGGCTTCCGGCGTCGCGGGCAGATCGACGCTTCCCTGCGCCGTCAGTGCGCGTCCGCCGCCCGGCGTCGCGGGCTTCGCCGCCGGCGCTTCGCGATATTCGGGGCGCGACGGCTCCGGATCGTCGATGCCGATCATCGCCATGACCCTGGACGGCGTGAGCGGCAAGCGAATGTCTTCGACGCCGAGCGCATCGGCCACCGCGTTCGCGATGCACGGCGGCGTGCTCATGTTGTTGCCTTCGCCGAGCCCTTTCGCGCCGAGCGGCGTGAACGGCGACGGCGTCTCCAGATGCACGATCACCGGATCGGGCACTTCGCAGGTCGTCGGCATCAGATAGTCGGCGAGCGTGCCGGACTGGAAGCTGCCGTCCGCGCCGTAGCGGAACTCCTCCATCAGCGCCGCGCCGACGCCCTGCGCGAAGGCGCCGCGAATCTGGCCATCGGCGAGCGCGGGATTGAGGATCGTGCCGGCATCGTGCACGGTGACATAACGGTCGATCCGCACGCGCCCGGTCGCCCGGTCCACTTCGACGCCGCACATGTCGAACGCGAAGCCATACGCCGCCGACGTGTTGATGCGGTCGGCCTCGTCGGGCGCGTCCATGTGCGGCGGCGACCAGAACACCGTCTCGCGCAGGCCCGGCTCCTCGCCTTCGGGCAGGAGCGCGGGCGCCCAGTGCGGCGCATTGCTCGCGGCGCGCGCGAACGGCAGCGCGCGATCCTCGGCGTGCACAGGAAAGATGCGCGCGCCTTCGAAGCGGATCTCGTCGGGCGAGCAGCCGAACTGCTTCGCGAGCACGCGCGACAGCTTCTCGCGCACGCGCGTGGCGGCCAGATGCACCGTGCCCGCCACCGCGCCCGCGAAGCGGCTCGAATAGTTGCCCGCCGCGACGGACCACGCGTCCTTGTGCGTATCGAATTCGACGTTGACGACGATGTCCTTCGGGTCCAGCCCGAGCACATCGGCGACGACTTGCGCGCACACCGTCATGTGCCCCTGCCCCGCGGGCGTCGATGCGATCGTCACGACGACGCCGCCCAGCAGATCGACGCTGACTGTGGCGCTCGCGATCGCGCCGTTCTTCGGCCCGGCCTTGCGGCGCGCGTCGGCGGGCATGACGGTCGTGATGTAGCCCATGTTCGATACCGACGGCTCCACGATCGCCGCGAAGCCGATGCCGAAGAGCCGCCCTTCCCTGCGCGCGGCATCGCGGCGTGCGACGAGTTCGGCGTAGCCGCCTTCGTCGATCGAGCGGCGCAGCGCTTCCTGATAGTTGCCTGAATCGAGCAGCGCGCCGGCCGCCGCGCGATACGGAAACGCATCGGCGGGAACGAAGTTGCGGCGATACACGTCGAGCACGTCGAGCTTCAGTTCGATGGCAATGCGCTGAATCAGCCGCTCCAGCGCGAAGTACACCTGCGGTCCGCCGAAGCCGCGCACGAGGCCGGTCGGCGTCTTGTTCGTGAGCACGACCCGATTGCGCACGAGCAGATTCGGGATCGCATACGCGCCCGTCAGACAGCCGTGCATCCGGTAGAACGTCGCGGGCTCCGGCGCGCGCACGTAACCGCCGACGTCTTCGAGCTGGTCGTAGGACAGCGCGACGATGCGGCCATCGCTTTGCACCGCCGCCTCGATGGTCGAGAGGCGCGCCGTCGCGGAGGTCGCCGCGCTCAGGTGCTCCAGCCGGTCCTCGACCCATTTCACCGGCGCGCCCGCCTTGCGCGACGCGAGGCACATCAGCACGACATACGGAAACACGGCCTGCTTCACGCCGAAGCTGCCGCCAGAGTCGCGCGGAGCCTTGTGACGCAGACGGTTCGCTGGCACGTTCAGCGCCATCGCCATGACGGCGTGCAGCGAGAACGGCCCCATGAAGTTCGACGTGACGTCGTAGCCTTCGTCGCCGGACAGATATTCGGCGATCACGACGCCGCACTCGATCGGCGCGCAGGTGTTGCGCGGATACTGCGCGACGAGCTTCACGCGATGCGGCGCGTTCTCGAACGCCGCTTCCGGCTCGCCGTAGCGGAAATGCCGGTCGCTGACGACGTTGCTGCCGACGCGCTCGTGCAGCAACGGCGCGTCGTCCCGCACCGACTGCTCGATCGACGTGACCGGATCGAGCGTCGCGTATTCGACCTTGATGAGATCGAGCGCGTCTTCCGCGAGGGCACGCGAATCCGCGATGGCGACCGCGACCGGCTCGCCCACATAGCGCACGCGGTCCATGGCGAGCGCCCACTGTTCCATCGGCGATTTCACGCCGACGACGAACGGACGCGACCACGCACGCAGATCGTCGCGCGTGAGCACCGCATGCACGCCGTGCAGCTTCAACGAGGCGTCCGTGTCGATAGAAACGATGTCGGCATGAGCGTGCGGCGAGCGCAGGACCGCGGCGTGCAGCGTGCCTGGTTTCACGGCGATGTCATCGCCGTAACGGCCGCGGCCCGTGAGAATCGCCGGATCTTCGAGGCGCTGCATGGCGCGGCCGACGTGGCGCTGCGGCGTGGCAACGGCGTCGTCGGCGACGCGTGCATTGATATCTGCGAAGGCGGTATCGCGCTGATTCATCGCATCATTCCTCATCTTGCGCGCGGCGGCCGAATGCATCGGCGAGGCCGCTCCAGCGTCGCGCGATCTCCTGATGCTCGATGCCGAAGAGATCGAGAATGCGCCCGACCGTGTGATCGACCACATCGTCGATGCTCTTCGGATGCGCGTAGAACGCGGGCACCGGCGGCATCACGATCGCGCCCATTTCGGTGGCGAGCGTCATGTTGCGCAGATGCGCGAGATTGAGCGGCGTTTCGCGCGCGACGAGCACGAGGCGGCGGCGTTCCTTGAGCATCACGTCGGCGGCGCGCGTGAGCAGGTTGTCGGCGAAGCCGTTGGCGACGGCCGCGAGCGTCTTCATCGAACACGGTGCAATCACCATGCCGTCGCTGACATACGATCCGCTTGCGACCGACGCGCCGATATCGCGCACGTTGTGGACGAGGTCGGCGAGCTGGTCGATGTCGCCGCGCGTCAGCCCGAGTTCCTGCGCCGCCGTCACCGCGCCCGATGCCGACACGATCAGATGCGTCTCGTGCGTGCCGAGCCGCCGCAACGCAGCGAGCAGGCGCACGCCGATCACCGCGCCGCTCGCGCCGGAAATGCCGACGACGATGCGCTTCTTCTGCTCAGCCATGATTGCGCGCCAGGTAGGCGTCCAGTGCGCTGTTGTCGGCGGCGACGAGCGCGTCCAGATCGACTGCGTCCTGTCCGGGAATGCGCACGCGCGTAAAGACGTGCTCGGCATAGACGACGGGGCGCGTCGCATCGAGGCCCATCTTCGTGCTCATGCCTTGCAGATGCGCGGGCGCATCGGCGGGCTGGCCGACAGTCGTCGACGGATCGAGCGGCGAACCCTGCGCGCCCGCGATCACGACGAGATCGCGGTCCGCCTGAAAACGCGTCGCGATGGCCCATTCGATTTCGGCGGGATCGTGCACGTTCACATCGGGATCGACGACGACCGCTTGCTTGATGTCGTAATGCGCGCCGAACGCGCAGAGGATCACGTTCTTGGCTTCGCCCTCGCGCTTCTTGTCGAACTGCACCCACAGGTGATAACGGCACACGCCGCCCACCGAAAGATGCACGTCCTTCACGTTGGGATGGCTGCGTTGAAGGTGCGCGAGCAACGTCGCTTCGCGCGGAATCGCACCGAGCAGCAGATGCTCCATCTCGGCGGGCACGATCGTATGAAAGACCGGATCGAGCCGATGCGTCACCGCCGTCACTTCGATGACTTCGCGCGCTTCCTTTGCACTGTAGTACTTCGGGAATTCGCCGAACGGGCCTTCCGGCTCGCGCACGTCCGGCAGAATGCGCCCTTCGATGACGATCTCCGCGAACGCCGGCACATGCACGCCGTTCGTCACGCACGCGACGACGGGCAGCGGCGCGCCATGCAGCGCACCCGCGATCTCCAGCTCGTCGTGATCGATCGGCGTGATCGCTTGCGAAGCGAGCATCGTGAGCGGATCGACGCCGATGGCTACGGCGACATCCAGCGCATCGCCGGCTTCTTCCGCCGCGCGCTGAAAGGCATAGAGGTGGCGCGGCAGCAGCAGGATCGCCATGCGGTCGCGGCCATGCACCTGAATGCGGTTGATCGAAACGTTCTGCACGCCGGTCCGCGGATTGCGTGCAATCACGAGACCCGCGGTGATGTACGGGCCGTTGTCGTGTTCGCTATGCGTCGGAATCGGCAACAGCGCGTGCAGGTCGATGCCGTTCGTATGCACGACTTGCTGGCACGGCGCGTTTTCACGTTCGACGCGTTTCGATGGAAGCGGCGCAGCAGCAGCAGCCGAGAAGCGGGCGAGCAGTTCGGTTTCGTCGACGCCCATCGCTTCCGCGATCCATGCACGCTTCGCCATGAAGCCGCTGACGACAGGCACCGCGTGACCGCCCGGCTGCGTGAAGAACGCCGCCTGCGTGCCGTCGAGGCGCTTGGCGATGGCAGCGAGTTCATGTTCGAGCGCAACGGGCTTGTCGATCGTCGCGACGCGGCCGGTCCGCGCAAGATGCGCGAGCCAGTCGCGCAGCGAAAGGGAGCCGGTATCGGTGCGATCCGGGGCCCACGAGAATGCGGGATTGCCGTTCGTTGCGGCATCGCGTGTGTTCATCAGCGTCTCCATCTGGGCGCGCCTGCCAAAGCCAGCGCATTGGATGAAGCGTAGCGAGATCACCCCATAACGGCTAATACTGTTTATTGATGCGCCGAATCATTCGTGCTTATATCGGTGCTAGCCCGGATGACACGGTTGTTGCGCTCACGTATCAATGGAGCACGCGCGAATGGGCGCTTGAGCAGCAAGCCTGAACAAACGCCCGGCGCGGTCCATCGAAGCAGTCTGATAACGGTGCGGTCGCCTATTAGCATCGCTGATACCCCACGGAACATGGACCTCAAGCAAATCCAGTACTTCATCGCGCTGTTCGAGGACGGCTCGGTCACGCGCGCGGCCAAGCGTCTCAACATCGTGCAGCCCGCGCTCAGCATGCAGATCGCGAAGCTCGAGGACGAATTGCATCAGCAGCTTTTCGAGCGCGGCGCGCACGGCATGGCGCCGACCGCCGCGGGACGGCTGATGTACCGCCTGTTCTTGCCGATCATGCGGGACCTGGCCCACGCGCGGCAGCAACTCGTGCAGCGCGACGAAGTGGTCACGGGACATGTCGGCATAGGGTTGATCGCATCGGTGACGGAGAGCGTGCTCGCGGATTCGCTGTCGCGCTTTCACGCGCGTTACCCGGATGTCGAAGTCACCGTCGCCGATGGCTACAGCGCCACCTTCATCGACTGGGTCGCGGGCGGCCAGCTCGATGCCGCCATCATCAACAAGCCGCGCGCGCGTCTTTCGCTCGACTCGCGCCCGCTGCTCGACGAAGAGATGGTGCTCGCCACCAGTGCGACGCATGGACCGGATCTGCCGCACGCGATCGAACTCGCGCAACTGCCGGAACTGGAACTCGTGCTGCCGACCAAGCGCCACGGTCTGCGCGGCGTGCTCGACAGCGCCGCGCAGCACGAAGACATCCTGCTTGCGCCGCGCTTCGAGATCGACGTGCTGTCGACCATTCTCAAGCTCGTCGAAAATACGCGCTTCGCGACGATCCTGCCGCGCATCGTCGTCGAGCGGGCCGCGCGGCACGGCACGTTGCGCGCATGTCCGATTCTTGCGCCGCGCATCGTGCGACACATTCTCTGCGTGAGCCATCCGCGCCGCCCGTTGAGCGCGGCGGCCGAAGCGCTCATCGCGATCATCGGCGACGAGTTGCATCGGGCGTCGAACTTTTCGGGTGACGAACCCTCCCCCTTAATCAAGGAAAGCTCCGCATGAACGCACGACACTGGATCGCCGGCGAATGGACCGGCACGCCGACGCTCGACAGCATCGACCCCGCGACGGGGGAAGCCATCGGCCAATATGCCGACGGCGGCGCGCACGAAGCCGACGCAGCCATCGCCGCCGCGCGACATGTGTTCGATCGCACGACGTGGGCGCAGGACGCGCGTTTGCGTCAGGACGTGCTGCTGGCGTGGGCCGCGGCGCTGGACCACGAGCGCGAGTCGCTCGCGACGCTGCTCACGCGCGAGAACGGCAAGACGATCGCGCAGTCGCGTGGCGAGATCGCGGGCGCCATCTCGGAGGTGCGCTATTACGCGGGCCTCGCGCGCCATATCGCCGGGCATGTGCTGGAGCCTGAGCCCGGCACGATATCGACGATGCTGCGCGAAGCGGCCGGCGTCGTCGCGATCATCGTGCCGTGGAACGCGCCCGCCGTGTTGCTCGTGCGCTCGCTCGCGCCCGCGCTGGCGGCCGGTTGCACGGCGATCGTCAAGCCCGCCGCCCAGACTTCGCTCGTGACGGCCGCGATGATGCGCTGCTTCGAGCTCACCGCGTTGCCCAAGGGCGCCGTGAATCTCGTCAACGAGCGCGGATATGCGGCGAGCGAGTGGCTCGCGGATTCACACGGCGTCGATGTCCTCAGCTTTACGGGATCGACCGCGACGGGCAAGAAGATCATGGTCGCGGCGGCGGACAGCATCAAGAAGCTGTCGCTCGAACTCGGCGGCAAGTCGTGCTGCGTCGTGTTCGGCGATGCGGATATCGACGCCATCGCGCCGCGTCTCGCGCGGGCCGCGACGATCATCTCGGGTCAGCAATGCACCGCGGCGCGCCGCGTGCTGGTTCATGCGTCGCGGGCGGCGGACATGCGCGAGAAGCTCGCGTCGGCGCTCGCGTCGCTGAAGGTGGGGCCGGGCATCGATCCGGCGACGGATATCGGCGCGCTCATCGACGCCGCCACGCGCGATTCCGTCGAGCACACGATCGAACGTGCGTGCGCGACTGCCGATCGCGTGCTGCTGCGCGGTGCTCCATCGGGACATGCGTTTCTGTCGCCGACGCTCGTCGAGCATGCCGACCCCAAGGCGTTCTTCTGTCAGGACGAGATATTCGGTCCGTTGGTCACGCTGGAGGTGTTCGAGAACGAGCAGGAAGCGATTCTGAAAGCCAACGATACGGTTTTCGGCCTCTCCGCGAGCGTGTGGACGAACGATGGTCCGCGCGCGTTTCGCATGGCGCGGGCGCTGCGCAACGGGACGGTGTGGATCAACGATCACAACAAGCTATTCGCCGAGGCGGAAACCGGCGGCTATCGTCAAAGCGGGCTGGGACGGCTTCATGGCTATGATGCCCTTGCGGATTTCACCGAGCTCAAGCATATCTGCATGCCAGCCGGCGTCGCGGACGGGATCGCGCCGCTGCGGTGATGGCGGGTGGCGGGCCGGCTTCGTCGTGCCGAGCCAAGGCACCAAAAAGAAAGGCAAGAGTCATCCTGTGTAATACCGATATAAGAAAGTTTTATCCGAGCCATCACGCGATGCTATTAGAACCGGTGGACCTTTCTGCCTAGAATTCAGGTCTCTCAGGTTCGTCGGAATCTCGCTTCTTTGACGGACTTTCAAGCGCCGCCCCCGGAATGGAGTCGGCGCTTTTTTGTTGGCGACTCGGACGCGACTCGCTGACCGAGCGAGGGGCACCGAGTTCCGCCGGCAGCGGATTCCAACGCTCCGCAAGTCGCGAGAAGATAGGAACAAAGACTGCACAGTGGACAGGATAACAACCAGCCCAATCGAGTCACGACCATGATCGTACGCATCGCCCAATATCCACCGAAACAGCGTCTGGTCTTCGGTATTGCAGCTACCGCCGTTATCGTGACAGCTCAGCAGGCGCTGACGATGGTTGCCCACGGACGGCTGACATTCCTCTTCTTCAGCGCGACGCTTCCGTTGATCACGGTGCTGTTCGGCGCGTGGTCGGGATCGCTGCTTCTCGTGAGCGGCATGGCCTTCGGCGCGCTCTGGATGCCGCCCGTCGGCAGTCTGGCCGTTCTGCAACACGACGACCGCATCGTGCTGGTGGCATACGCGTTGGTCGGGGCATTTCTGGTGGCGGCCGGGCAGCAACTCGCCAAGGTGGCGCGGCGTGCAGGAAGCGCCGAAGCCGCTACGCAGGAGGCCACGGATCGCCTTCTGCAGGTCGAGCGCCAGGCGCGACACCGGTTCGACGTGGCCCTGGACAGCGCAGGCGTCCCGTTCGTCATCCTGACCCCGGTCGTTCGCGAGGGCCGCATCGCCGAGTTTCGATGGGACTATCTGAACAAGGCGGCCGCCCAGCTTTTCAATCAGAACGCCGCAGTCGTGATCGGCAGTTCCACGGCATATGTGCGTCCGGCCGGGTGGGAGGCGAACATGCTGCTCGAGCGGCTCACACCGCTCGCCCAGCGCCCGGGAAGAGAGGCCTTCGACATACGCGTATCGGGTGAAAACGGCGAGCAGTGGTTTCACGTCGTCGCGGCGTCTCTGGACGGTTCGGTCGTGGCGTGGTTCGGAGACGTGACGCCACGCGTGCGGGCCGAACAGGCCCTTTCGGAGGCTGATCGCCGCAAGGACGAGTTTCTCGCGACGCTCGCACATGAATTGCGTAATCCGTTGGCGCCGATCCGACACGTCGCGGAGATACTCGAACAGCCGAACTTGACGGAAGAGCGCAGGATCTGGTGCATCAGCGTGCTGCGCCGGCAGTCGGCCGCGATGGCGCTTCTGCTCGACGACTTGCTGGACGTGTCGCGCATCACGCGCGGCGCGCTCAAGCTGCGCAAAGAGGCCGTGGCGATGCGCGAAGTCGTCGACGAAGCGGTCGAAATCGCGAGACCGATCCTCGCAGGCAAGGGGCACGAGCTCGTCATCAAGCCGCCCGTCAGACCATTGCATATCGAGGCGGACCGGCTCCGGCTCGCGCAAGTGCTGGCCAACCTGCTGATGAACGCGGCGAAGTACACGCCACCGGGCGGGCGCATCGAACTCGCGGCGACGGCTGACGACGCCGAGATCGTCCTGTCGGTCACGGACAACGGTATCGGCATCGAGCCGGACAAACTGTCGGCGATCTTCGCGATGTTTTCGCAGGTCAATCGAGATCAGCATCGGCAGGGCGGTCTTGGCATCGGACTCGCGCTGTCCAAATCGCTCATCGAGCTGCATGGAGGCCGACTCACCGCGTCGAGTGGCGGAAAGGATCGGGGGAGCTGCTTTGCCATTCATCTGCCCGCGACGTCGCGCGTGTTGCCTATGCCGGCGCCAACACGCGCTGCGCTTGCCGTTCACGCGTCGGCCCCGAAGCGCCGGATCCTGGTCGTCGACGACAACGTCGATGCAGCGGACGCAATGACGGCGTTTCTGGAGATGCAGGGACACGATGTACGAACAGTCTATTCCGGCGAAGAGGCGATCGAACTCCTCGGCGAATACAACCCGAACGTGATCTTGCTCGACCTCGGCTTGCCGGGCATGAGCGGGCTCGACGTCGCGCGCCGCATACGGGCAACGCCCTCGACGCACGACGTGACGCTCATTGCCGTCACCGGCTGGGGTCAGCAACAGGACCGGGCGCGCACAACAGACGCCGGATTCGATTTTCACTTCACGAAGCCGGTCGATATCGCGCAACTGACTCAAGCCGTCGACAGTGCGGTCGCCGCGCCATAGAAGAAGGCGGCTCGCGGCAGTGACATTCGCGGTGCTTCCGTCCATGATCGTGCGACCGTTTCAACGGTCACGGCGGAACCTCCGCACCAGCGGATTCAGGCAAGCCGCCGTCTTCCCGACTAAGGCTTCAGCACGACCTTGATGCAGCCATCTTCCTTGTCGCGGAATGTCTTGTACATCTCGGGTCCTTGATCGAGCGGCACCGTGTGCGTGATGACGAACGACGGATCAATCTGCCCTTCCTGAATGCGTCGCAACAGGTCGTCCGTCCAGCGGTTCACATGTGTTTGACCCATGCGCCATGTCAGCCCCTTGTTCATGGAAGCGCCGAACGGAATCTTGTCGATGAGACCGCCGTACACGCCTGGAACCGACAGCGTGCCCGCCGGACGGCAGACGTAGATCATCTCCCGCAATACGTGCGGCCGGTCCGTTTCCAACATCACGGCCTGCTTCGCCCGGTCGTACAGGGAATCGAATGAGCGCGTCGCATGCGACTCCATGCCGACCGCGTCGATGCACTTCTCGGGGCCCTTGCCTTGTGTGAGATCGGCCAAGCGCTCGAGGACGCTCTCTTCTTCGAAGTTGATGACCGTGGCCCCGCCCGCACGCGCCATGGCGAGACGCTCGGGCACCCGGTCGATTGCAATCACCTGCTTCGCGCCGAGCAGAACGGCGCTGCGAATCGTCATCTGGCCGACGGGCCCTGCCCCCCAGATCGCAACGGTGTCTGTCGGCTCGATGTCGCACTGAGCCGCCGCCTGCCAGCCGGTCGGAAAGATGTCGCCGAGGAAGAGCACCTGCTCGTCGGTGAGGCCGTCGGGAATCTTCACGTGCGTTCTGTCCGCATACGGTACGCGCACGTATTCGGCCTGACCGCCCGGATAGCCGCCTGTGAGATGCGTATAGCCGAACAAGCCCGCAGTCGTGTGGCCGAACACCTTGTTCGCGACGTCCTGGTTCCGATTGCTCCGCTCACAGACGGAAAAGTTGCCGCGCTTGCACTGTTCGCATTCGCCGCAGATGATCGTGAAGGGAACGACGACCCGATCGCCGATCTTCAGCGTGCTATTCGCGTTGCCGACTTCCACCACCTCGCCCATGAATTCGTGGCCCATGATGTCGCCGGATTCCATGCCGGGCATGAACCCATCGAACAGATGCAAGTCCGAGCCGCAGATGGCACATGTCGTTACCTTAATGATCGCATCGCGGGGATGTTCTATGACCGGGTCCGGAACCGACTCGCACCGGATGTCCTTCTTGCCTTCCCAGATGAGCGCTCTCATCGCTAGCCTCCATTGTGAGTGAGCGGTTGTATCGCGCGGCATCCTCTTCGCTTCACAGCAACGCGGCAACCGCCACGCAAACAGCATTCGACGTTCCGTTCAACGCATGCTGTCTTGCCCGCATCGCTGGTTGTCCATCGGGCCATCGACGCCGGCCGGGAATCGGGAGTCGCTGGTCCTGCATCGGTGTCCATGTCAATGAGTGTCCTTATGCGCTGCCGTGTCCGATCTGCGGGCGCGCCGAGCTTTTTTGTCATGGACAACTGTTTCGATAATCGACCGGCGATGCGGGTTAAGCCCGCGAGTCAACTGACCGAATAGCGACCCTTCCGGCTCTCGAACCAGGCCGCTCTTGCAAGATCTGCAGCCCGGTGCAAGTTCTCCGCGACTACGCGATTACACGTCACCCCCACGCATCGATTAGATAGCCGTATCAATCGCACTGGATCTCGATGCTCATCCGCGAGTCGCCTCTGTCGACCCGAATCGGGCACGCCGATAGCTGCCCTTACATCGCGCACCGTCACCAAGAATCCGGAAGCGCATGGCACTCACTATTTAGGATGGCGATAGATTGTCCGGCTTCAACCAGCAATAGCAGACGCTGTCTGCAAAGTGCCGGTCTGCATGAGAGAGGGACGTACCGCAGGTGGGTCTGCGGGTTTGTCGACGCCGACAGCCGCCGAAGGTTTCGCGGCTCAGGCTCTTCGCAGTTGAACTCTCGGGAGAAACATATGAAAGCCGTTGTGTATCGCGGTCCTCGTGAAGTTACGGTCGAGAATGTTCCGGATCCCAAGATCGAGCGTCCGACCGACGCCATCGTCAGAATCACCAGTACCAACATCTGCGGTTCCGATCTGCATATGTACGAGGGCCGAACCGACTTCGAGCAAGGCCGCATCTTCGGTCATGAAAATCTGGGCGTCGTTCAGGAGGTCGGGCCTGCCGTGGAGCGGATCAAGCCCGGCGACTGGGTGTGCCTGCCATTCAATGTAAGTTGTGGCCACTGCATGAACTGCGAGCGCGGCCTCACGGCGTTTTGCCTGAGCGCGAACCAGCCGGGAATCGCCGGCGGCGCATTCGGCTTTGCGGACATGGGTCCGTGGCCGGGCGGACAGGCCGAATATCTCCGGGTGCCTTGGGCCGACTTCATGTCCTTGAAGCTGCCGCCTGACGCCCAGCAGAAGCAGACCGACTACGTGATGTGCGCCGACATCTTCCCGACCGGCTGGCACGCGACCGAACTCGCCGGCATGAGGCCCGGCGACGCCGTGGTGATCTACGGCTCCGGCCCCGTCGGTCTGATGGCCGCGCACTCGGCGATGATCAAGGGCGCCCGCAGCGTCATGGTGGTCGATTGCCATCCCGACCGGCTCAAGCTCGCGGAGTCCATCGGCGCGATCGCGATCGATTATTCGAAGGAAGATCCGGTGCAGCGGGTCATGGATCTCACCCAAGGCATGGGCGCGGACGTGGGATGCGAATGCGTTGGCTACCAGTGCCACGATCCGGCTCCGCAACGCCACGAGAACCCCAATCTCACGATGAACAACCTCGTGTCGTCGGTCAAGTTCACCGGCGGGATCGGCGTGGTGGGCGTGTTCATTCCCGAGGATCCGGGCGCGCAGGACGAACTGGCGAAGAAAGGTCAGATCGCGTTCGACTGGGGCAAGTGCTGGTTCAAGGGGCAGCACATCGCCACGGGCCAGTGCAACGTCAAGGCATACAACCGGCAGTTGCGTGATCTGATACACGCGGGCCGCGCGAAGCCATCGTTCATCGTGTCGCATGAGTTGAAACTCGACCAGGCGCCTGACGCCTATCAGCACTTCGACGTGCGCGACCACGGCTGGACCAAGGTGGTCTTGCATCCGGGAGGTTAGCGAAGCGACGCAGCGATCGTGGTTGCATGAGCGCTCGGGCTCATCGCTCAATCATTGCCACGCGTGCAATGGGCTCGAGCGTCGCCAACATGTCTCGTCGATCCCGCTGCACGGTACGAACCGCGTAGCGGGCACCACGGCGATCAGTAACCTTTGGAGCATTTGTTATGGCAAGCAACATTCTTGCTATCCGGCCGCGCGAATCACTGAGGCGCGGCGGCCATTCTTCGGGCGTGTCGGCCGGAGAAGCCATGCGAGGCATTGGCTGGATCCCCGTCGCGCTCAGCGCGGCCTTGATCGTGTCCGGACTCGCCGGACGAAAGAAAGGCGCCGTGGCTCTCGCGCTCACTGCCTGCGCGGGCATGGCAGCGGCGAGTGCCGGGTACGGTGTCCCGCTCCATCGCGGACGGACAGACAACAAGGGGCGAAGTGGGATCGCCGGCGCGACGCCGGAGGTGGAGCGCGCAATCACCATCGGCAAGACTGCGGACGAGCTTCGTCGGCTCTGGCTTGCGCCCGGGACGCTCCCGCAACTCATGGCAGGCTTCGCGACGTTGCACCCGGCGGGCGACGGCCGCATGCGCTGGGAAATAAGGACGCCGCTCGGTCGCGCCTACCAATGGGAATCGGAGATCGTCGACGGCCCCGGCGGAGGCGTCGGCTGGCGCTCGCTGCCTGGCGCCGCCATTCCGAACGAGGGATCCGTCCGCTTCGACCCCGCCCCGAACGACCGCGGCACCGTGGCGACGCTGCACGTCCGGTTCGACCCGCCCGGCGGCGCGCTCGGTGAAGGCCTGCTGCAACTTCTCGGGACCACGCCGCTGAATCTGGTCGCGGACAACGCGCTGCGGCGCTTCAAGAGCCTCGTCGAGACCGGCGAGATTCCCACCACTGAGCGGCAGCCCGCTGCTCGCGCAACCACGCGTTAAGGAGAGTGAGCATGCGAGCACTGTACTGGAACGGGGTAAACGACCTGCGCGTCGGGACTGTGAAAGACCCGGAGATCATCAATCCCCGCGACGCGATCCTGCGCGTCAGTCTGTCGACGACTTGCGGCTCGGATCTTCACTTCATCGACGGCTACATCCCGACGATGAAGTCGGGCGATGTCATCGGCCACGAGTTCATGGGCGTGATCGAGGAGATCGGCCCCGAGGTGAAGCGCCTCGCAAAGGGCGACCGCGTCGTGGTTCCTTCATTCATCGTTTGCGGGCAATGCTGGTATTGCCAGCACTCCCTCTACTCGTTGTGCGACAACACGCATCCCAAGCCCGAGCTACAGGCACCGCTTCTGGGCGGACATACGACCGCAGGCATCTACGGCTACACGCACGCGTTCGGCGGCTATGCGGGCGCGCACGCGCAATACGTGCGCGTACCGTTTGCCGACAACGACTGCTTCAAAGTCCCTGACGGCGTCGCGGACGATACGGCGCTGTTCCTCTCCGATGCGGCGCCGACCGGCTACATGGGCGCCGACTTCTGCAACATCCAGCCGGGCGACACGGTCGCGGTCTGGGGCTGCGGCGGCGTAGGGCTGATGGCGCAGCAAAGCGCGCGTCTGATGGGCGCGGAGCGCGTCATCGCGATCGACCGCTTTCCCGAGCGCTTGCAGATGGCGCGCGAGCACGCCGGCTCCGAGACGATCGACTATACGGCGGTCGACAGCGTCCTCGAAACGCTCATGGAGATGACCGGCGGGCGCGGCCCCGACGCGTGCATCGACGCGGTAGGAATGGAAGCGCACGGCACCGGGCCGCAATACGCGTATGACCGCGTCAAACAGGCGCTGCGCCTGGAGACGGACCGCGGCCAGGCGCTGCGCGAGGCCGTGATGGCCTGCCGCAAAGGCGGCACGCTGTCGGTGCTCGGCGTCTACGGGCTGATCGACAAGTTCCCGATGGGCGCCATCATGAACAAGGGCATGACGGTGCGCAGCGCGCAGCAGCACGGGCAAGCCTATATGGATCGGCTGCTCTCGCACGCGCAGAAAGGCGAGCTGAACCCTGCTTACCTCGCCACTCACCGCTTCTCGCTGGAGGACGGGCCACGCGGCTACGACATGTTCAAGCACAAGACCGACGGCTGCGTCCGCGCCGTGTTCGCGCCTTGAATTCGCCGCGCATCCCGAGTGCCGCCATGCAAAGGAAACGACCATGATCCGAATCGCAGCCGCGTCCGCCATCGTGGCGATGACGCTTCTCGCCAATGCATCCATCGCACAGCAGCACGCGGGGCCTACATCCGATACGCCACAACTGCAACAGGTCGCAAAATTCGAGCACCAGGTTACGGGCGTGACCGTTTCGAAGGATGGGCGCATCTTCGTCAATTTTCCGCGCTGGACAGAAGATGCGCCGGTCTCGGTTGCAGAAGTGACGCGCGACGGCCAGATCAAACCCTACCCGGACGACGAGTGGAATGCATGGCGCAACGAGAAGAAGAACCAGATGTCCGCCGGAGATCATTTCGTGTGCGTCCAGAGCGTCGTGACCGATGCACACGGCAATCTTTGGGTCGTCGATCCGGCCGCGCCAGCCACGGCATCGCTCGTGCCGGGCGGACCCAAGCTCGTCAAGATCGACCTCAAGGCGAACCAGGTCGCGCAGGTGATCCGCTTCGACGAGAGCGTCGCGCCTCAGGGAAGCTATCTGAACGATGTGCGGTTTTCGCCGGATGGTCACTATGCCTATCTGACCGATGCCGGGGCCAAGGGAGCGCTCGTGGTCGTGGATCTGCAGACCGGCAAGGCCAGGCGCGTGCTCGGCGGCCATCCGAGCACGCAGCCGGAAAAGGACGTGGTCGTCAGGATCGACGGGCAGCCGCTACGCCGACCCGACGGACGCGGAGTCGAATTCGCCGCCGACAGCCTCGCGCTTTCGCGCGATGGGCGCACGCTCTACTGGAAAGCACTGACCGGTCGCACGCTCTATCGCATCGCGACAAACGCATTGCAGAACCCGCGTCTGTCGGAGAAGGACCTCGAAGCGCGCGTGGAGCGTGTCGCCGAGACGGAGCCGACCGACGGTCTTTGGATCGATGAGCGCGGGCGGCTTTATCTGAGCGCGATCGAGCAGGACGCAGTCAGAGTCCGTGACGGGGATCGCATCACGACCCTCGTGCAGGACAAGCGGCTGCGCTGGCCCGATACGTTCTCCGAGGGCCCCGACGGGACCCTCTACGTTACGAGTTCCCACATCCAGGACATGAGCTGGTTCAAGCCCGAGACAGGCCCCCGCCTCGAGACGCAGTTGTGGCGCATCGAGGGGATCGGAGCGAAGCAGTGACGCGCAGGACGGGCCGCTCTTCTGGAAATACAAATCGCGATCGCGATAGCCGAGGATATTGACCGGGTTACGCTAGTGTTTTGATCACATCACGGTGAGCCGAACATGAACGTATCCGAACGCCTTGCACAAGCGGGGATCGAACTGCCGGCGCCCATCGCGCCGCTCGGCTCCTATCGAACGGTGTCGATTGCGGGCAGTCAGGTCTATGTTTCCGGTCTCGGGCCTTTCGAAAACGGCAAGCCAATCGTCGGAATGGTCGGCGGCGACATGTCTGTCGAAACGGCGCGCCACGCGGCGCATCTGACGATGCTGATGATCCTGGCTTGCGTCGATCAAGCCTGCGGTCTGGACAACATCGAGCGATGCAGCCGGCTGACGGTCTACGTGCGCGCCGAACAGTCGTTCACGCAACATCCGCAAGTGGCCAACGGCGCCAGCGACCTCTTGCTGACATTGTTCGGACAAGACAGGCTTCCCGCTCGAAGCGCGCTCGGCGTGCATACGTTGCCGATGGGCATCCCGGTCGAGATCGACAGCATCTTCGAATTGAAGCGATAAATCGCGTGGCAGCTTCGCTGGCGAACGCGCCATTTATCCACAAAGCGATTTTTGCCGTCCGGCAATTCTGGCGACGCGCAGCCCTTTGATAAGCTTCCCGTCCATGCACGCTACCCCGCTCACCGTTATGGCCGACGCAAGCCTTGTCAACGCGCACGACGCCGCGCTGTCCCGCGCGGATCATGTTTATTACACGCTGCGCGAGGAAATCTTCGACATGCGGATCCTGCCCGGCGACCGGCTGACGGAAGGCGCCATTGCGGAACGCTTCGGCGTATCGCGTACGCCTGCACGCGAAGCGCTGCAACGCCTGCAAAGCGATGGCCTGATGCAAGGCTATGTGCGCGGCGGCTGGGAAGTGGTGCCCATCGACAACAAGCGTTTCGACGACCTCTACGAGATGCGTCAGATGATCGAGGTCTTCGCCGTGCGCAAGCTCTGCAATGGCGAAACGCCGCAAGCCGATCTTCACTTGCTGCTCGATGCGCTCGATCGCATCTGGCGCGTTGGCCGTGCGCGCCGGGTCGTCGATGGACGAAAGCTCGTCGAACTGGACGAATCGCTGCATCACGCGCTGGTAGCGGCCGCGGGCAACGATGAACTCACCGCGACGATGCAGCGCGTCACCGACCGTATCCGCGTGGTGCGCCGGCTCGATCTCGTGAAGGGCGATCTCATCGCGGAGACGTATGAAGAGCATGCCGCCATTCTCGATGCCATTCGTCGCGGCGACAGCGCATCGAGCGTCGAACTGGTGTCGCGTCATATCAGCGGCAGCCAGGCAAGCGTGAGCGGCCTCACGATGCAGCGCCTGCTCGCCGCCCGCACCGAAGCGGGGCGTTCGAGCGTCGCGCACGCACCGGCGCGACCGCGGCGCACCATCTGACGGCATCGCCGCACTTCCTTCAAACATGCGGCAAACCACGCTGCAAGGAATAGCCAGCAAGGCTCCATAGGGTTTTCACGGACGCCTGGCACGGAACTCGCATTGACGATTTCGTTGTATACAAGGAAACGTCGATGTCTCTGGAAGTCTCTGCTGCACTCAATCCCACACGCGGCTCGCGCGGCATGGCCGTGGCGCCGCATGCGCTTCCATCGCAAAGTGCGCTCGCCGTCCTTCGAGAAGGCGGCAACGCCGTCGAAGCGATGATCGCGGCCGCCGCCACCGTCGCGGTGGTTTATCCGCACATGAACAGCATCGGCGGAGACGGCTTCTGGCTGATCTCGCGTCCGGGTCACGCGCCGATCGGCATCGAGGCGTGCGGTGCGGCAGCGATGCGCGCCGACATCGGCACGTATCGCGCGCTGGGCCTCGACGCCATTCCTGCACGCGGCCCGCTCGCGGCCAACACCGTCGCGGGCACCGTCTCCGGTTGGGACTTCGCGCAGCGCTTCTCGAAGAACACGCTCGGCGGACGCCTACCCGTTGCGCGTCTGCTGGAAGACGCGATTCATTATGCGAAGGCGGGCATTCCCGTCACGCGCAGTCAGTCCGACTGCATGGCGGGCAAGTGCGGCGAACTCGGAAACGTGCCGGGCTTCGCGCAAACCTTCATGCCCGATGCCCGCGTGCCGCGCACCGGCGAGCGCTTCGTCAACGCGCGTCTCGCCGCAACGCTGCAACAGCTCGCCGATGCCGGTCTCGACGACTTCTATCGCGGCGATCTGGCGCGCAGCATCGCGCACGACCTGTCGTCGCTGGAAACGCTCATCGCCCTCGCCGATCTCGAACGGCACACGGCTCGCGAACGTACGCCGCTCGCGCTCACGCATACGCTGGGCACCGTCTACAA
Organism: Caballeronia sp. AZ7_KS35; assembly: GCF_023631045.1. Classification (NCBI taxonomy): domain Bacteria; kingdom Pseudomonadati; phylum Pseudomonadota; class Betaproteobacteria; order Burkholderiales; family Burkholderiaceae; genus Caballeronia; species Caballeronia sp. AZ7_KS35. The sequence continues at coordinate 52,104 of NZ_JALQDV010000038.1, forward strand.
CATGCCGCCGCCGACGCAAGGTCTCGTGTCGCTGCTGATTCTCGGCGTGCTGGACCGCGTGCTGACCGACGACATGGACCCGCTCGGCCCCGAGTTCGTCCATGCATGCGTCGAAGCGACGAAGCTCGCCTTCAAGGTGCGCGACGAACACGTGACCGATCCGGACCACATGCGCATCGATGCCGTCACGCAACTCGATCCCGCCGCGCTCGATGCGATGGCCCGGCAAGTGTCGATGTCGCGCGCCGCGCTCTGGGGCCGTGGCCGCGGTCCCGGCGATACGGTCTGGATGGGCGTCATCGATGGCGATGGCGTTGCCGTCAGCTTCATCCAGAGCATTTATCACGAGTTCGGCAGCGGCATCGTCCTGCCGCAGTCGGGCATCAACTGGCAGAACCGGGGTTGCAGCTTTTCGCTCGATCCGTCGTCGCTCAATCCGCTGATGCCGGGCCGCCGTCCGTTCCACACGCTCAATCCCGCGCTCGCCCGTTTCGCCGATGGCCGCACGATGGTCTACGGCAACATGGGCGGCGACGGCCAGCCGCAATCGCAGAGTGCGGTGTTCTCGCGCATCGCGCGATTCGGCTGGAATCCGCAGGCCGCGATCGATGCGCCGCGCTGGCTGCTTGGCCGCACGTGGGGCCAGTCGACCGACTCGCTCAAGCTGGAAGCGCGCTTTCCCGACGAGACCATCGACGCATTGCGCGCGCTCGGTCACGACGTCGAAGTGCTCGCCGCCTACGACGAAGCGATGGGGCACGCCGGCGCAATCGTTCGGTATCCCGATGGATTATTCGAAGCCGGTCACGATCCACGCAGCGACGGTTCAGCCGCCGGCTGGTAACGCTCAACACGCTCTTGCTTCGAAGTGATCCGGTTCCGCGCTCGTCGAACCGGAGGGCACGACTCATCCTTTTTTATCCGCACATCAACCGGGGAACGCCTATGAACACACGCATCCAGACACTGCACGACGATGCGGCCGCGCCCGCGATCGCCGCTCACAACCGCTGGCTGCAACTCGGTCTCGGCCTGCTCTGCATGATGTCGATTTCCAGCCCGCAATACGTGTGGACGCTGCTGACCAAACCGCTGTCGGCGAAGCTCGGCGTGCCGCTGCCCGAGTTGCAGGTCACGTTCTCGCTGCTCATCATCCTGCAGACGTTCTTCTCGCCGTTTCAGGGCAAGCTGATCGACCGCTTCGGTCCGCGCCTGCTGATTTCGCTCGGCACCGTCATGTCGGGCCTGAGCTGGGTGCTCTCGTCGATGGCCGCGAGCACATCGATGCTGTATCTCACCTACGGTCTCGTGGGCGGGCTCGGCACGGGCATCGTGTATGTCGGCGTGGTCGGGCTGATGGTGCGCTGGTTCCCCGACCGGCGCGGCTTCGCGGCGGGCGCGGTGGCCGCGGGCTACGGCATGGGCGCAATCGTGACGACGTTCCCGATCTCGGCATCGCTGGCGGCGCGCGGTCTCGATGCGACGCTGTGGATCTACGGCATCGCGTTCGCGGTCGTGGGCTTCGTCGCATCGCAAGGCTTGCGCGTGCCGCGTGACGAAGCGCCGGCGAAGGCATCGGCGGTGGCGGTATCGAACGTGCCGAATCTGCGTCCTTCGCAAATGATGAAGTCGCCGCTCTTCTGGCTCATGTTCGCCATGATGACGATGATGTCCACCTCGGGCCTCATGGTCACATCGCAGATGGCGACCTTCGCGGCGGACTTCGGCATCACGAAGGTCGTCGTGTTCGGCATGGCCGCGCTGCCGCTCGCGCTGACCATCGACCGCTTCACCAACGGACTCACGCGCCCGCTGTTCGGCTGGGTCTCCGACAAATTCGGCCGTGAAAACACGATGTTCTTCGCCTTCGCGCTCGAAGGCGTGGCGATGGCGCTGTGGCTCCTGACGCGTGACAACGCCGTCTTGTTCGTGCTGCTCTCGGGCGTCGTCTTCTTCGGTTGGGGCGAAATCTTCTCGCTCTTCCCGTCCACCTTGACGGATACCTTCGGCACGCGCCACGCCACCGAAAACTATGGCTGGCTGTATATCTCGCAGGGCATCGGTTCGATCTTCGGCGGTCCGCTCGCGGCGCTCTTGCATCAGCACGCGGGAAGCTGGGTGCCGGTGTTCAGCGTCGGGATCACGCTCGACATCGTGACGGCCGTGCTCGCGATGTTCGTGCTGAAGCCGATGCGGGCGAAGTTTCTCCAAAGAGCCGGCGCTTGAATGCTCGAATCGCGCGCGGCGCTAAAGCCGGAACTGCTGCCGCAGCGCCGTTGCGAGCAGATCGATGGCCTCGGTTGCGCGTCCGGTGTCACCGCGCATCAACACCACCTCGTGATCGGCTACATGCGCAAGACCGTCGATCACGCGCATGTCCGCGGTGACTCTTGCCCGGTCGAGCAGCGTCACCGCGAGCCCTGATTCGACGCACGCCTTGATGACCTGCGTCGATGCGCTGTCGAGGACGACTCGCCACTTGCGCCCCGCGGCTTCCAGTGCGTCTGTCATCGCCAAACGATAGGGACACGGCTCGGCGTACAGCGCCAATGGAACCGGACGTGACTCGTCGAGCGCGAACGTCGGACTGCCGACCCAGACGGGCGTCGTCAGCGTCAGTACGTTCGCCGATCTGCTTCGGTGCGCGGGCTGAACGAAGATCGCCAAGTCGAGCTTGCCGCGCGCGATCTGATCCCGCAGCTTGAAGCTCGGCGCGGTCTTCACTTCGAGCACCACGTCGGGCCAACTCGTCGCGAAGTCCGGCAGGATGTCATGAATCACATGAGCAGCGTATTCGTCGGGGATGCCGAGCACGACGCGGCCCGCCAGCCGTTTGCCCTTGATCTCGTCGATTATCCGGTCGTGAGCCGCCAGCAACTCGCCCGTGCTCGCCAGCAACCGTTTGCCCAACACGGTCAGCGTGACCGACTGATTGTCCCGCTCCAGCAATCTGCCGCCCGCAGCGGCTTCCAGACGCTGAATGTGAAGGCTCACCGCCGCCGGACTTCGCTTGACGTGCTCGGCCGCCGCCCGGAAGCGCCCCAGCCGCGCTATCGCGTGAAAGGTCCGCAGCAGTTCGATGTCTAGCACTGTGCTCATCGTGTGATCCCGGGTGGTTTAGCGTTGTTGAACGACCGGATCAGTATATTTTGATTTTCGAATCCACGGCGGCGCGCTAGTGTGGGTGCATGGCGAGAACATACACAGACCAGCCCGTGCCGGGACGGAGCCCCATGCCGCTGCCTTTTCTCGAAGCGGCAATGGTGCTCACCTGGAGTTCGGGCTTCATCGGAATGCGGTTCTCGGCGGACTATGCGCCGGTCTACCTGGTGACGTTGTGGCGGTTCATCGCGCTGTCCATCGGCTTGTTTCCGTTTGTGGCGCGGGAGATGCGGCATGCGCCCAAGTCTGTTCTGATCCGGCAATCATGCATCGGCGCATTGGCGATGGCCGGCTATCTTGCGGGCGTCGCGGGTGGCGTGCAGCTTGGCGTGCCCGCCGGTCTCGCGGCCCTCATCGCGGACTTGTTGCCTGTCGGCGTGGTGCTGATTACCACGTGTCTCTTTCGCCAGCGCAGCCCGGCTGTCGTGTGGGCCGGATTAGGGCTCGGTCTTGCCGGGACGCTGATCGTCTGTCGCGATGCCCTTTCTCTCGGCAGCGCGCCCGCATGGGCCTATGGACTGCCGGTCGCGGGGATGCTATCGCTCGCGGCGGGCACCGTCTGGCAGCAACGTTCTTCGCACTGCGGCACCCTGAGTCCGCTCGGCATGCTCTGGCTGCAGAGCTTGGTGTCGTGCCCGATCTTTCTCGCGTTGCAAGCATCTCAAGGCCGCATTGCACCGATGCTGTCCGCCGGTTTCGCGGCGAGCGTCGCGTGGAGCGTCATCTTCGCGACGCTCGGCGGATGCGGTCTTTACTGGGCGTGTCTGCGGCGGACATCGTCTGCTCGCGTGACGAGCGTTCTGTTCCTCAGCCCGCCCGTCACGCTGATCTGGGCATGGGCGATGTTTCGCGAGCCGCTATCGTGGCTGATGGCTCTCGGCACGGTGATATCCGGCGCGGGAATACTTCTTGTCGTCAATCGCAGCAGCGCCGATGGCGGCTAGCGCGGGATTCGTGCGGCCCGCCCGCAAAGGCGAGCCATTCGACGCACGCGCGTGCAACCCGCGTCAGGCGAGCACAGGCGCCTTCCGCTTGCCCGCGCCTTGCTCATACGCATAGGCCAACGCGAGCAAGGCGCCTTCGTCCCACTGGCGCCCCACGAAGATGAGGCCGAACGGCGAGCCCGACGCGTAATAACCCGCCGGCACCGCGACGCCCGGCAGACCCGCGATATTGATCTCGCCCACGGTCGTTTCCTGAATGGTGTCCTTGCCGTGTAGCGGCGGAAGCTCGCAACGCATCTGCGGGAAGACGAGGGCATCGAGTCGTTGCTCGTCGAACACCTTGTCGAAGATACGCAGATAGCGCGCCTTCAGTGCGACGAATTCGGGCATCTCCGGCGGCAGCGACGGATTCGCCAGCGCGGCCTTGAAATCCGCCAGGTTATGCATGAAGTTCAACACGCCGTCCGGACCGAATGCGTCTTCGTCCTGCGTGGCCTGCGCGAACTCCGCGAAGGTGTTCAGCGCCGCGCCCTTGCCGAGCCGTTCGAGATACTTCTCGACATCGTAGGGAATGGATTCGAGACCGCGCGCATCGAAATTGGCCAGCGGCGCCGTCGTCTTGCGCAAATCGGCGAAGCCCGAGCCTTGAAACGGATCGTCGATCAGCGTCGCGCCGAGCGATACCAGTTCGCCCTTCGCGCGCTCGTACAACGCGGCGGCTTCGTCGGAAAGCGGCTGATTGCGCCACCCGGGACCGTAGAGCCCGATGCGTTTGCCCCGCAGCGCGTTGCCGTCCAGCGCGGCCGCATAGCCGCCTTCCGGTTGCCGGCCCACGCTCGCGAGCGTCTTCGGGTCTTCGCTCGTGTAGCCGGCGAGCACGTCGAGACACAGCGCGGCGTCTCTCACGTTGCGCGCGATCGGCCCGACGACATCGCGGTTGCCCGACAACGGCACCACGCCCGCATTCGGCACCAGACCGATGGTCGGTTTGATGCCCACGAGATCCTGCGCCGATGCGGGATTCTGGATCGATCCGCCGGTTTCCTCGGCGAGCCCCAGCACCGCCATGCCCGATGCCACCGCCGACGCCGTGCCCGCGCTGCTGCCGCCCGGTACGCGGTCGCGCATTAGGACATTGATCGTGGGGCCCGCCCAGCTATCGTTGGCGTGCGAGCCGGTGTGGCTCAGGATCGGCACGTTCGTCTTGCCGAGCAGAATCGCGCCCGCACGACGCATGCGCGCGACGACCGGCGCATCGCGCTCGGGCATCAGATCGACGCCGCCCGTCTTGCTGTACAGCTTCGACCATCCCGCGGTGGTCGGGAAGCCGACCATGTCCATCGGGTCCTTGATGACGACCGGCACGCCCGCGAGCGGCCCCAATGCTTCACCGGCCGCGCGCCGTTCGTCGATGCTGCGGGCATCGTCGAGCGCCGCCGGATTCAGAAAGATCAGCGCGTTATAGGTGCCGTTATGGCGCTCGATCCAGTCGAAGCAGGCCCGCGCCAGTTGCTCGGCCGTGAACTTGCCGCGCTTGAATCCGTCCTGCACGCTCTCGACCGTGAGGTTGACGAGATCGATGTCGATCGCACTGCGTGTTTCCATTCGATGCCCCCGTTGAGTTGCCCGGTTTGTCAGAGTTGAACGCCGCGCGTAAGCGCACCATCGACGACGATGTTCGCGCCGCTCACGAAGCTCGCCGCCGGACTCGCAACGAACGCCACCGCATTCGCGATCTCCTGCGGCTTGCCCATGCGGCCGGTCGGATTGAGCGCCAGCGCGCGTTCGAACAGCGCCGGATCGTTGTGCTCGATCCAGTCCCACACGCCGCCTTCGAAGTACACGTTGCCCGGCGAAACCGTGTTCGCGCGAATTCCCTTCGATGCGAGTTGATTCGCGAGCCCCTGCATGTAATGCACGAGCGCGGCCTTGAAGACGCCATAAGGTCCCGCAGCGAAGTCGATCTCGCGTCCCGATACGCTCGAAATCGCGACGATCGAAGCAGCCTTGCTCGCGGTGAGATACGGCATGGCGGCATCGACGAGATTGACCGTGCCGAGCAGATCGGTCTCGAACTCCTTGCGCCACGATTCGATGTCGTTGCCGATAGCAAGCGCGCTCACGTTGGCCACGAGGATATCGAGCCCGCCCCACTCGGCACCCACGCGCTCGACCCAGGCCTTGAGCGCCGCGCCATCCGACACATCGACGGCCGCGCCCGATGCCCGAGCGCCGCTCAGTTCGGACAGCGCGCTCGCAGTCGCCGCGACGCTGGCCGCGTCGCGTGCGCAAATGGCCACGTCGGCGCCCTCGGCAGCCAGCGTCCGCGCAATCGCGAGACCGATGCCCTTGGTTCCGCCGGTGACGATCGCCTTCAAGCCCTTCAGTTGCAGGTCCATGTTCGTCGCTCCTTTGTACGTCGATGAAAATGGCGGCACGACGCGCTCACTCCCGGTCGCGCCCGTCCTCCGTTGAAAGTCCGCGCGCGATCTGCAGGACTTCGCCCGCCTGAATGACGGAGTGGCAGATATCGTCGATGGTCACGCGCTTTTCCATCGCCTGCGCGCGCAACATGTCGTACGCTTCGCGCTCGCTCACGCGATGCATGATCATCAAAATGTTCTTGGCTTCCTGCAGATGCCGGCTGTCGAGCAGCTTCTGTTCGAGCCTCGCGATGCGTTGCGTATGCTGACGCGCGCGCCTCGCGTGATAGAGCGCCATCACCACGGTGGACAAGAGACCGGAGGCGCGAATGGGCGTCGTGACGATGCCGTCCGATCCCAGCTTGATGGCCTGATCGATGAACGTCGGGTTCTCATACGCCACCACGCAGATGACGGGCGGCGCATCCGGACCGCTCCACTCGCCCTTCGGCGCACGCTCTTCGGGCAGCAACGCGCGAAACACCAGATCGGTCTTCTCGGGCAGCGTGTCCGTGGGCGGCCAGCATCGCTCCACCTGAAAGCCCATGCGCCTCAGATGATTCGTGAGCGTCAGTCCGTCATCGTCATCGGGATGAAACACGACGACGCGCGCATTGCGCTCGAGAATCGAACCCGTCAGGCTTCGCTGGCCTCTGTCTGTTCGCGCGCTCACGTCAGTACTCTCGCGTGCTCAGCTTCGTGACCCAGTCCCCGAGCGTCTGACGCGTCATGTACGGATCGGGGCCGACGGCGAACTTGGACTCGCGCAGGATCGTGAACTGGCCGTCGGCATTCGCGCGGCCGATGCGCGGATAGAGCGCCATGTGATGATTGACCGGATCGATACGCACGCGGCCTTGCGGCGCAGCGTATTCCGAGCCGAGCAGATGCGGCATGATCGCGCCGATCTCGTCGGAGCCCGAGCGCGCGTAGGCTTCGGCGAACATGTGCATCTGATAGTACGCGGCCTCCCAGTTCATGTCGGTCGGGGTATCGGAGCCGTAGCGCGACTGATGATGCGCCACCGCGCGATGATTCTCTTCCGTGTCGATGCTCTGAAAATACGGCGCCGCCGTGATGTGCCCCGCCGCGATGCCACGCTGCATCGCGTGGATTTCCGTCTCCGATGTGTTCAGGCTGCCGATCGGCATGCGCGACGGATCGAAGTCCGCGTGCGCGTAGGCATCGTAGAGATACGGCACGGTCGCGCCGATGACCGTGCTGAAGATCCAGTCCGGCGACTTGCGCCGGATGTCCGCGACGACCTGTTCGAACTGCTCGCGCGTGGCGTCGAGCGAAAGATAGCGTTCGCCGAGGATCGCGCCTTCCGGATGCTGAAGCAGCAGCTCCTGCATGGTGCGGTTGCATTCGTACGGATAGACATAGCTCGAACCGACGAAATACACGCGCGCGCCGAACGTCTCCGTCATGAAGTCCGCGAGTTGCACGCCGTTCTGATTGGGCGACGCGCCGCTGTAGATGATGTTGTCCGAATACTCGAAGCCCTCGTACATCTGCGCGTAAATCAGCAGACGGTTGTGCTTTTCGACGACGGGCAGCATCGCCTTGCGGCTCGTCGATGTGTATCCGCCGAAAATCGTATTGACGCCGTCCTTCACGATCAGACGCTCCGCAAGCTCGCGGAACGCAGCCGGATCGGACGCGGGATCGTAGTGGACGGCGACGAGCTCGCGCCCGCCTATGCCGCCGCGCGCATTGATCTCTTCGACGGCGAGGCGCGCACCACGCCATTGAGACTGCTCGAGCAACGCGGTCGAGCCGCTCGTCGAGCACAACAGGCCCACTCGGATGGGATCGGACAAAGCCATTTCGTGACACGCTCTCGAATGCGCGCGGAACGGCGGCCCCGCGCGTGATACCAACTGCTCTGGATTCGTCTGACTGACGCGTTATTTGAGGTAGTGCTTGGCGACCATTGCGCCAACGGTATATTTTGGATCGACAAAATTGCCCAGTCGAACCTTGCCGACCTGACTCAGCATCATGTACGCGTCCCACTTGTCGAAGCCGTACTCCGCGGCCATCCACAGCACGAGTTCACGGTACGCGATGCGCGTCGCGTCTTCCAGCGGCCGCGCGCTGCCGATGCTCATCAGCGCATCTTCGTTTTCGAGGCGCGGCCAGTCGATCTGCCACTTCTTGATGAGATCGACGCGCACGGTCGTCGTGCTCTGATATTCGACAGCCGTGCCGCAGACTTCGCCGTCGCCCTGACAGGCGTGTGCATCGCCGATGAACAGCCGTCCGCCCGGCGAGCGCACCGGCAAGTACGTGATGCTGCCCGGCCCCATGTCGGGCACGTCCATGTTGCCGCCGTGATTGTCGGGGGTGAGCGAATTGATCGAATCGATTTCGGGTGAAAGACTCAGCGTGCCGATATGCGGCTTGTACGGCAGCGTGTTGCGTTTGCTCCAGTACACGTTTTCTTCGTCGATCTTGATCTTGCGCACCACTTCGGGCAGCGGCTCGTTCAGGAGCGCGGTGTAGTCCGTGCCCGTCAATCCGCCGAAGTTCGGGATCATGCAGCAGAAGCCGTGCGGATCGTCGCCGCGCGGCGCCATCTTTTCGATGTAGACGGCGACCACATCGCCCTTCTCCGCGCCCTCGATCATGATCGGCCCGTTCTGCGGATTGAGGAACGGCACCTGCAGCACTTGCGACGGCTTGTCCGTCTCCTCCCTGATCTTGCCTTCGAACGCGTCGCGCGTTTCCACGACGACGCGATCGCCGGGCTTCACATGCAAGACCGGCTGCGAGTACGGGCCGATCGTGTAGTGATACGTCTTCTGCATTTCCTCGGTCAGATGGTGCTCCACCGGCTCGCGATCGGCGCCGACGCCACGCTTCATCATGATCGAGTCTTCAAGCCATTTCATGTTTCGTCTCCGTCACAGTGCCAGATACTGGCGAATCAGTTGTTCGTCCGCGAGCTGCGCGGGGCTCAGCGTCTCGACGATGCGGCCCTTGTCCATCACGCAGCAGCGCGTCGCGATGCGTTCGACCATCCCCATGTCCTGCTCGACCAGCACCACGCCGATGCCCGTTTCACGCGCGATCTGCTGAAGCGTCTCGCCGATCAGATCGACGATCGATGGCTGGATGCCTTCGGACGGCTCATCGAGCAATACCACTTTCGGCGAACTGATGAGCGCCCGCGCGATCGCGAGCTGCTGCTGTTCGCCGCCGCTCATGGTTCCGGCCTTCTGCTGGTAGCGCTTCTTCAGAATCGGAAAATAGCCGACCACCTTGTCCTTCATCTGCGCCGCCTGCGCGCGATTCGCCTGCGCGCCGACCTGCATGTTTTCCGCGACAGTCAACGCGCCGAAAATCTCGCGGCCTTGCGGCACGTAGCCCATGCCCTTCTGCGCGCGAACATACGGCTTTTCGTGGCCGATGGATTCGCCATCGAGTTCGATGCTCCCCGCATCGAGATCGATCAGCCCGATCAACGCGCGCATCAGCGTCGTCTTGCCGACGCCGTTGCGCCCGATGAGCGCCAGCACTTCGCCCGCCCCGACGCTCAACGACACGCCGTTGAGCACGCGTCCGCCGCCGTATCCCGCTTCCACGCCCGACACTTGAAGCAACGCGCTCATTTCTTCTTCCCCAGATAGACTTCCGCGACATCGTCGCGTGCGAGGATCTCGTCGAGCGGGCCATCGGCGAGCAGGCTTCCTCCGTGCAACACCGTCACGCGCGACGCGATCTGCTTGACGAAGGTCATGTCGTGCTCGACCACCATCATCGTGAGACCCGCAGCCGACAGACGCTTGATGAGCTCGCCGGTCGCATGGGTTTCCTCGACGGACATGCCGGCGACGGGTTCATCGAGAAAGAGCAGCTTCGGACGCAGCGATACGGCCATCGCGATTTCGAGCCATTGCTTCTTGCCGTGCGACAGATTGCGCGCGAGCACATGTTCCTCGTTTTCCAGCATGAAGCGCTGCAAGAGTTCATCGAGGCTTTCGGGGCGATCGTCCTTCGCGCGATGCAGCGACAGTTGCAAGTGCTGACGCACGCTCAGGTCCGGGAACACGCCGGGAATCTGGAACTTGATGCTCATGCCCATGCGAATGCGTTCGTGCGGCAGCACATGACTCATGTCCTGGCCGAGAAACATCACGCTGCCTTCCGACGGCCGGTGCTCCCCCGTGATGAGCTTGAAGAACGTGCTCTTGCCCGCGCCGTTCGGCCCGATCACGCAGCGAATCTCGCCTGCATCGATGCGGAAGTCGATGCCGTTGATGACGTGCGCGCCGCCGAAGTGCTTCTTGAGTCCGCGCGTTTCCAGCAGCGTGGTCATGACTTGCCCTCCTCCCGTTTGAGACATGCGCCGCCGCGAGGCGCATCCTGACCCGCGCGGCCCTGCATACGCCGCAGATGCCGCGCGACGAACGGCAGCAGACCTTCCGGCGCCGCGAGCACGACGATCAACAGGATCGCGCCGAGCAGGATCAGCGCGTACTGGCTGCCGTACACCGCGAGATTCTGCGAAAGCCACACGAGGAGCGCCGTGCCGAGAATGGTCCCGCCGATGCTCTTTCTGCCCGACGTCGCCACCCAGATCACAGGCATGGCGGCGGACGTGAGGCCCATCGTCGAGGGCGTGATGTAGGAGCCCCAGATCGTGTACAGGGCGCCCGACAATCCGCCGAGCGCGCAGCCGAGCACGAACACGAGCAACTGATGCCGGCGGATATCGACGCCCAGCATCTCGGCGCGCTGCGGATTCTCGCGAATGGCGATGAGCGTGAGGCCGAACGTGCCGTCGAGCAGCTTGCGCATCGCGGCATAGACGACGATCAGCAGAATCAGCACGAGGTAGTAGAAGCTCGCGTTTTCCAGCGAGAGCGGTCCGCCCGGCCAGGGAACCGTGAGCGGCGGCATGCCGCCCATGCCGTTGTAGCCGTTCAGGCGCGCTTCGCCGATCGCCCATTGCGGACCGGCCGTCTGCGACATGAACGTTTCGAGCACGAGCGTCACCGACAACGTGACGATGCCGATGAACACGCCCTTGATGCGGCCATAGAAGATCATGTAGCCGATCAGCGCCGCCGCGACGATGCTCACCACCAGTCCCGCGCCGAGACCGAGCCACGATTCGAACCAGGCATCGCCGTAATTCAGCGTGAAGATGCCGTAGCTGTAGCCCGCCAATCCGAAGAAGGCGGTCTGCCCGAAGGACAGGATGCCGCCATAGCCCCACATTGCGGCGAGGCCGACCGCGCCGAACGCCCACAACAGGCAGTACGCGAGATTGCCGCTCGTTGTGGCATCCACGACGAGCGGCAGCGTGAGCGCCACGAGCCAGGGCACGTAGTGCGCCGCGCGAGTCGTGGCGCTCGCGGGAGATAGCCGCGAAGGCTCTTTCGTTTGCTTCACATTGCCTCCTAGCGCGCGCGGGAAAAGAGGTTGCCGAGACCTTGCGGCATCAGCCGGATCACGACGATGACCGTCACCAGCAAGCCGATCTGCCCGAACAACTGACCATACGAGGCCGTGAGCGCGGTCTGGATGACGGCGAGCACGGCCGCGGCGGGCGTCGTCCCCGCGATCACGTTCGCGCCGCCGACGACCACCGACACGAACGCCTGCACGATGAAGTTGCTGCCCATCGTCGGCACGGCGGTCATGGTCGGCGCATAGAGCGCGCCGGTCAGGCCCGCGAGTCCCGCGCCGAGCGCGAACGTCAGCGTATAGAGACGGTCCGTGCGCAGGCCGAGACATTGCGCGATGCTGGCGTTCTGGATCGTCGCGCGGGCGCAGACGCCGTAGTTCGTCTTGAAGAACAGCAGATAGAGCGCGAACAGGATGGCCAGGGCGATGCCGGGCAGCACGGCGCGGTACGTCGAAAACGAATAATCGCCGAGCGAGAACGATCCGAACGGCGTGCCGATGCCTTCTATCGAAGGTCCGGCGACGAGCAGCATGGTCTGCTGCACGATGAGGCTGATTGCCCACGTCGCCACGACGGAATCGAACAAGCGGTCGTACAAGTGGCGAATCACGAGCCGCTCGATCACCACGCCCGCGAACGCCGCCGCGAGCGCCCCGAGCAGCATGGCGAGAGGAAGCGGCAAGCCGCGCTTGGCCGCGATGATCGTCACGTAGGCGCCGCACATGATGAACTCGCCATGCGCGAGATTGATGACGCCCATCATGCCGAAGATGACCGCGAGACCGAGCGCCGCGAGCACCAGATAGGCGAAGCTGTCGCCGAACTGATAGACGAGCGAATAGAGAACCGAAAAGGTGGCCATGCATGCTCCACGTTCAAGAGACCTGCGCGCGCCCGTCGTGTGCGGCGCGCGCGCCGGCCCGGATCAGGACGATCAGGACTTCTTGGGCAGGTTCGACGGCGTGTACTGGCGATGATCCGGCTTGTTGGGCAGATCGCAGCCCACCTTGCCGAGCCAGTACGGCTGGACGTCGTCCCAGACCTTCGGAATATCGACCGAGTGATCGTCCTTCACATGCACGAGGTAAATGGTGTGGCTCGCGTGATGGCTCTTCGGGTCCATGCACACCTTGCCCTGCGCGCCTTCCGTGCAGATGCCGCTTTCGAGCGCCTTGCGCACCGCGTCCTGATTCGTCGTCTTGGCTTTTTCGACGGCGGCCTTGTAGAGATAGATGGCGTCGTACGCGTTCGCTGCCTCCTGATTGATGTACGGCTCGTTCGGGAACTTCGCGTGGAAGCGCTTCTTGAAGTCGTTGCTGGCGGGCGTATCGACTTCTTCGACGTAGTTCGCCGTCACGTACATGTCCTTCAGCGCAGGCGGTTTGAAGCGCTTGTGCTCATACGCCTGACCGACGTTGACCGAACTCGCCATCGGCAGATTCAGATGTGCCGACGCCTGCTGCTCGTAGTACGACGCCTGATTCGCGCCGACCAGCAACGTCACCACGAAGTCGGGCTTCGCCTTCTGGATGTTCTGGATCGTCTGTCCGAACTGCGATACCGACAGCGGAATGAATTCCTCGCCGGCCATCGTGCCGCCGTTCTCCTTGACGATGTTGCGGACCCACTCGGCGGAAATCTGCCCGAAGTTGTAGTCGGCGGCGATGGTGTACACCTTCTTGCCGTACTTCTGCATCATCCACGGGATCAGCGTCGAGAATTGCTGTTCGGGCACGGCGCCCGTGACGAACGTGTTGGTATCGCACACGCCGCCTTCGTACTGATTGTCGTACCAGTAAAGCTGTTTCGCGCGGTCCATGATCGGCCGAATCGCTTCGCGAGATGCGCTCGAGAATGCGCCGAAGATCACATCGGGCTTGTCCGTCTGAACGAGACGCCGTGCCAGTTCCTGGAACTTGGTGTTGTCGGATTGCGTGTCGTAGGCGATCAGCGAGACCGGACGTCCGAGGATGCCGCCCTTCGCGTTGATCTCATCGACTGCGAGTTGCGTGGCGTGAATCTTCGGAATGGTCGCCAGTGCGAAGTTTCCCGAGGCATCTTCCAGCAGGCCGATCTTCACGGGATCGGCGGCACTCGATGCGAGCGAAGTCAGTGCAAGTCCTGCGGTAAGGGCGAGACGCATCCAGCCCGACGGCTTCAGCAACATGCGGATTCTCCAGAAATGAGCGCTAGAACAGGGGGAAAAACGCGGACAAAAAAAAGCCCCCTGACGAACCGCGGGTTCGTCAGGGGGCTTCTGTGCCGGATCCTCGGGCGGACATCTTTGTCAGGCCGCGAGGTATGGAGCCCAGTCTAATGCGTCAAATTTTTCCTTGTCAACGGTGGACAAAAATCGCCGGATGGCCGAAATCGCACGCGCGGCACAGGCGCCGGTGAAGCGGCGGGCCGGACGATATGCATAAATCCTATTCCGGATAGCCCCTGAATCCGCCGAAAGTCCGCTTCTATACTGGCATTCCATACCTTCACGAGGAGACGAAACGATGTTGATGGACGCCAAGGACTCGGTCTACAGTCCGACACAGGACGACCTGATTTTTCCGCAAGAACCGACGTTTTCGAGTTCCGCCGAGGAACGCCGCTATCGCAAGGAGCATCTCGCGGCCGCGTGCCGGATCTTCGCGCGTCATGGCTTCAGCTTCGGCTTCGGAGGCCATCTGACGGTGCGCGATCCCGAGCATCCGGAGCTTTTCTGGACCAATCCGATGTGCGTGCCGTGGTCGCGCACGAAGACATCGCAACTGGTGCTCGTCGATCATTCGGGCACGGTGATCGAAGGCAAGTACGCCGTGAATCGCGCGGGCTATGTGCTGCATTCGGCGATTCACTCGGAGAACCCCGACATCATCGGCTCGTGTCACGCGCATACCGTCAACGGCGACGCCTGGGCCGCGATGGGCAAGCCGCTCGACTACGTGACGCAGGACGCGTGCATGTTCTACGGCAGCCATACGGTGGTGCGCGATGGCGCGGGCAAGGTGCCGGTCGCGAATGAATCGGGCAATCCGATCGCGCGCGCCTTCAACGATCACAAGGCCATCATCCACCAGAATCACGGGCTGCTGACCGCGAGCCGTCACAGTATCGACGATGCCGTGTGGACGTTCATCGCGCTCGATCATTGCTGCAGGATGCAACTGCTGATGGACGCGGCCGAGTCGCGCCCGATCGAGATCGATCCGGAGTTCGCGGAGTATTCGCATCGCCATCTGGGCAATTCGTTCATCAGCTGGCTGCATTTCCAGACCATGCTCTACGAAATCAACGAGCAGGAGCCGGATTACCTCGACTGACCCATCGGTGTGCGAGGTACGGCGGCGGGATGCGCCATGTCGCAACTTGCCCGCGCATGCCGCCCGAGAGCGCTCAAGAAAATCTATATTGGAGACACGCATGGACGCGCTATATGGCGAAGAAGCCGTCAGACAGACGGACATGAGCCGCACTTACTACCGAGCCTACTGGCGGCTGCTGCCGCTATTGCTGATCTGTTATCTCGTTGCCTATCTCGACCGCG
Source organism: Caballeronia sp. AZ7_KS35 (assembly GCF_023631045.1). Classification (NCBI taxonomy): domain Bacteria; kingdom Pseudomonadati; phylum Pseudomonadota; class Betaproteobacteria; order Burkholderiales; family Burkholderiaceae; genus Caballeronia; species Caballeronia sp. AZ7_KS35. The sequence goes on from NZ_JALQDV010000038.1 coordinate 67,590, forward strand.
TCAACGTTGGCTTTGCGAAACTGCAGATGCTCGACGCACTGCGTTTCGACGACGCGATCTACGGCCTCGGCTCGGGCATCTTCTTCGCGGGCTACTTCTTCTTCGAGGTGCCGAGCAACCTGATCATGCGCCGTGTCGGCGCGCGTAAGTGGATCGCCCGCATCATGCTGACGTGGGGCGTCATCTCGGCGGCGATGATCTTCGTGCAGACGCCGATGCAGTTCTACATCGCGCGCTTTCTGCTCGGCGCCGCCGAAGCCGGTTTCGCGCCCGCGATCATGTATCTGCTCACGCTGTGGTTTCCGGCCCGCTATCGCGGCCGCGCGATGTCCATCTACGTGATGGGCGCGCCGCTCGCGTTCGTCGTCGGCGGTCCGATCTCCGGCTACATCCTGCATGCGTTCTCCGGCAACGCGCATATGGCTGCGTGGCAATGGCTTTTTCTGATCGAAGCGATTCCGGCCGTCGTGCTCGCGTTCGTCGTGCTTGCCTTTCTCGATGACGATCCCGCGCGCTCGCGATGGATCAGCGAGGACGAGCGCTCGAACGTGCTGGCCGAAATTCGCGCGGAGAACGCTGGCAAGATCGATCATCCGAGCGTGCGCGCGTTTCTCGCCAACCGGAAGCTGTGGTGGTTCTGCGCTATCTTCTTCTGCCTCATCATGGGCCTCTACGCGCTCGGCTTCTGGATGCCCTCGCTCATCAAGCGCAGCGGCGTGACCGATCCGTTGTCCATCGGCCTGTATTCGGCGGTGCCGAACGTCGTGGCGGCGATCGCGCTGTTCGTGTCGAATCGCAGCGCCGACCGCACCGGCGGACGCCGCGCGCATTTCGCCCTCTTCATGCTGATCGGCGCGGTTGGACTGGCCACGAGCATGTGGCTTTCGGCAGGCCCGATCATGACGACGCTATGTCTGTCGATCGCGGCGGCGGGCGTCTATTCGTGCGTCGCGCTCTTCTGGGCGCTGCCGACGAGCCTCTTCGTCGGCGCATCGGTCGCGGCGGCGCTCGCGTTCATCAATTCGGTCGGGAATATCGCGGGCTTCGTATCGCCTTATCTCGTCGGCATGCTCAATGTGATGGTCGGTCACGCGGAAATCGGCATGTACGTGATCTCCGCGTTTCTCGTGCTCGGCGCGGCGATGACCATGCGTCTGCCGAAGACGCTCGACGACAAGTGAAACGCCGGCTCAGGCGGCCCACGGCGGCCGCTTGAGCCTTTCCGTCACGTAGTCGATGAACGCCCGCACACGCGGATGCAGCGACGAGTCGCGCGGATACAGCGCATAAATCGCGGTTTCGTCCTTCGGCTGGAAGTCGGTCAAGAGCGGCACGAGCATGTTGCTGCGAATCGACGGAAGCACCATATGCTCGGCCATGCGCGTGATGCCGACGCCAGCGAGGCACATGTACACCGAGCTCACGCCGCTGCTCGTCTGAAAGTTGCCGTCGATGAGCATGGACGTGCGCTCGCCATCGACCATGAAGGGCCAATGGTTGAGATGATCCATCGGCGGCTCCCACATCAGGCAATTGTGGTTGACGAGATCCGCCGGCACCGAAGGCACGCCGTGCCGCGCGATATACGAAGGCGACGCGGTCACGACGCGTTGCAGATGACACAGCTTGCGGCTGACGAGATTCGAGTCCTGCAGGCTTCCCATGCGGATCGCGACATCGAATCCTTCGCCGATCACATCCGCGAGCGTATCCGACAGCGACAGGCGCACCCGCAGGCCGGGATAGCGCTCCAGAAAGCCCGGAATGAGCGGCACGATCTGATCCATGCCGAACGAAGTCGCCACCGTCACGCGGATACTGCCGGTCATGTGCTGACCCGCGCGCGCGAGTTGGGCTTCGCCGGTGTCGATGTCGTCGAGAATGCGCTTGCACAGCGCGAGATATTCGTTGCCTTCCTGCGTGACCTGCAGACTGCGCGTCGAGCGCCTGAGCAGCGCGACGCCGAGGCGCTTTTCGAGCGCCGAGACCGCGCGGCTGACATACGGCTGCTGAAGGTTGAGCATGAGCGCCGCAGCGGTGAATCCGCCGGTTTCCGCGACGGCCTTGAAAATCCTCATTTCGACGAGGCGTTCGTCCTTCATGTACTCGGTGCGGCCTAAGCGATGATCAACCAGCGATCTTAGCCAGCGGCTGCTTACTTCTATATCGGGAGTTGCACGGGTATGGATTCCCGGCCGATTCGAGCGGCTCGAGCACGGGCTCGCGACCTCAGAAACCGTCTCGCCAACCGTCTTCAGACGGTGCTCGCCGCGCGCTTCACGCCGTTTCCGACCAAAAGACCCAAGTCGTAAGCGCGTTCGAGCGCGCGCCCGAGTTCCTCGACGCGACACATGCGGATGTCCGCGCTCGGCTTGCCGATCGGATCGAACGATTGAATGCCTAGCTCGTCGCGCGCGATTGTCAACAGCGGCTCCCAATGAGCTTCAGTCTTGTTGCGGTAGGTCATTGTTTGCGCTCCTTTCTCTTGCATTTGTTACTTAACAAGATTAGGAGCGCGAGCCCCCGTTACCTGCGACGGATCGCCGCGATTCGAATGTCGTCTCTAGAAATCGTCATTGCGCCGCGAAACAATAGCGCGCTTTTTGCCGCCACTGCTCTTGAAAGCAGAACGCGGCGTTTCAGAATCCGAATCGATGTGGGCATTCCGGCACGTACTGCGCGCTTTTGCGAACGCACATCCATTCGGTCAGCGAATCATGGAGCCGTTGCCTATGATTGATCTCAGGCCGGTTCCAGCTCATCGTCAAAGGACAAGGAGTCGTTCACATGAAAGCTCCTCAACGTTTGGCACGAATCGAGTTGATAGCGCCGTTGTCAGGCGTGATGGTCCAACTCGACACCGTGCCCGATCCAGTTTTCGCGCAGAAGATGGTCGGCGACGGCGTATCGATCGATCCCACTTCGGACGAATTGCTCGCCCCGCTCTCGGGGACAGTCACGCAGCTGCATCGAGCGGCGCACGCGGCGACGATCACCGGCGAAAGCGGTCTCCAGGTGCTGATCCACATCGGCCTCGACACCGTGATGCTGCGCGGGGAAGGCTTCACGCCGCTCGTCAAGGAAGGCGACACCGTCACGACCGGCCAGCCGCTGATCCGCTTCGATCCGGTCGTCGTCGGCGCGCGGGCCGTGAGCCTGCTCACGCAGATGGTCATCGCCAACGGTGAGCTCGTGACCCGCTACGTGCCCGCCACGGGCCTCGTCACGGCGGGCAAGGACGTCGCGTTGACGGTCGAATTCGTCGGCGCCGCCGCGGACGACGCGAGCGGCGGCCCAGCAGGCGCCATCCGGTCAGACGAAATCACGCTGCCGAATCCGCAAGGCCTGCACGCGCGGCCCGCTGCGGTATTCGCCGCCGAAGCCAAGAAATACAAATCCGACATTCGCGTCCTGCGCGGCGACGACAGCGCGAACGCGAAATCCGTCGTCGCGCTGATGGCGCTCGCGACGAGCTTCGGCGACAAATTGCGCGTCGAGGCCGCCGGCCCCGATGCCGGCGAAGCCGCCGCCGCGCTCGCGCGCCTGCTCGCGTCGGGCTCGGGCGAAAAGCCCGGCGACGCGCCCGCGCCCGCCGTTGCCGCGGCCGAACCGGTCGCACCGGCGCGCGCCCCGTCCACGAACGCCAACGAATTCACGGGCGTCTCCGCGTCGCCGGGACTCGCGGTCGGCAAGATCGTGCAGTTCCGCCGCGAAGTCATCGACGTGGCCGAGGCGGGCGAATCGCCGCAACGCGAACGCGCACGGCTCGACGCCGCGCATCACGAAGCGCGTCAGCAAATCGAGGCGCTGAAGGCGAATCTGACCGATCCGTCCAAGGCGCAGATCCTCGACGCGCACCTCGAACTGCTCGACGATCCCGATCTCACCGACGCGGCCATCGCCGGCATCAGCGACGGCAAGAGCGCGGGTTTTGCGTGGCGCGCCGCGTTCGAGACGCAGGCGAGCAATCTGGAGAGGGTCGACAACGCGCTTCTGCGCGAGCGTGCGGGCGATATCCGCGATGTCGGCCGCCGCGTGCTGGCGCTGCTCGCGGGCGTAAAGCAGGCGCATATCGACGTGGCGGACGAATCGATCCTCATCGCCGAGGAGCTTTCGCCCTCGGACACGGCCTCGCTCGATCGCAGCAAGGTGCTCGGTTTCTGCACGACGACCGGCGGCGCGACGAGTCACGTCGCGATTCTGGCGCGCTCGCTCGGCATTCCGGCGATCTGCGGCATCGACGAAGATGCGCTGCAATTGCCCGATGGCACGCTCGTCGTGCTCGACGGTTCGCACGGCAGCCTGCGGCGCAATCCCAGTGCGGACGATCTGGCCAAGGCGCGCGAGCGCATCGACCGTCAGACGAAAAAGCGCGAGGAAGAGAAAGTCGCCGCGAGCAAGCAGGCCGTCACGGCGGACGGGCATCGCGTCGAAGTCGTTGCAAATATCCGGAATGCGCAGGAAGCGCGCGATGCGGTCGCGGCGGGCGCGGAAGGCGTCGGACTGCTGCGTTCCGAATTTTTGTTCGATAACCGCGACACCGCGCCGTCGGAAGACGAACAGGCCGCCGAATATTGCGCCGTGGCCGAAGCGCTCGGCCGCGAGCGTCCGCTCGTCGTGCGAACGCTCGACGTCGGCGGCGACAAACCGCTGTCGTACCTGCCGCTGCCGAAAGAGGACAACCCGTTCCTCGGGCTGCGCGGCGTGCGCGTGAGCCTCGATCGTCCCGATATGTTCCGCACGCAATTGCGCGCGATTTTGCGGGCCGCGCCGATCGGCAATCTGCACATCATGTTCCCGATGGTCGCGTCCATCGAGGAAGTGCGCGCCGCCAAGCGGCTTCTTCAGGAAGAAGCCGGCGATCGCATCGACAGCGTCAAGGTCGGCGTGATGATAGAAGTGCCGTCCGCCGCGCTCATCGCCGAGCCGCTCGCGCGCGAAGTCGATTTCTTTTCCATCGGCACCAACGATCTGACGCAGTACACGGTCGCGATGGATCGCGGACATCCGAAGCTCGCGAAACAGGCGGACGCGCTGCATCCGGCGGTGCTGCGTCTGATCGGCATGACCGTCGATGGCGCGCACAAGCATGGCAAGTGGGTCGGCGTGTGCGGCGGCATCGCGTCCGATGCGATGGCGGTGCCGGTGCTCGTCGGCCTCGGCATCGACGAGCTGTCGGTCAGCGTGCCTGCCGTCGGCTCGATCAAGGCGCAACTCGCGCGCCTCACGATGGACGAAGCCCGCCAGCTCGCGGCAAAGGTAATCACGTTGGGCACGGCCGCCGAAGTGCGCGCCCTGCTCGCCCCGTACGCGGAATAAGCGGAACAAGCGGAGACAAAAAAATGTTCAAAAACGCATTCGGCGTGGTGCAGAAGGTCGGCAAGTCGCTGATGCTGCCGGTCGCGGTGCTGCCCGTCGCCGGCCTCTTGCTCGGTCTCGGCGCGACCGATTTTCATGGCTACGTGCCCGCCATCATCCTCGAACTGATGAAGAACGCCGGCGACGTGATCTTCGGCAATCTGCCGTTGATCTTCGCGATCGGCGTGGCGCTCGGCTTCACGGAAAACGATGGCGTATCGGGAATCGCGGCGACCATCGGCTATCTCGTGATGACGGCGACGCTCGGCGTCATCGCGAAGCTCGAAGGCGTCGAGCCGACGATGATCATGGGCATTCCGTCGATTCAGACCGGCGTGTTCGGCGGCATTCTCGCGGGCGGTCTCGCGGCGTGGATGTTCAACCGCTATTACCGCATCACGCTGCCAGCCTATCTCGGTTTCTTCGCCGGCAAGCGCTTCGTGCCGATCGTCACGGCCATCGGTGCGATCGTGCTCGGCGCGGTGCTGTCGGTCGTGTGGCCGCCGATCGGCGGTGTCATCAAGGCGTTCTCGCAATGGGCGGCGGTCTCCGATCCCCGCACCGCGGCGACCGTGTACGGTTTTGTCGAACGTCTGCTGATTCCGTTCGGTTTGCATCACATCTGGAACGTTCCGTTTTTTTTCGAGGCGGGCAGCTTCCTCGATCCGACGACAGGCAAGATCGTTCATGGCGACATCAACCGTTTCTTCGCCGGCGATCCGACCGCGGGCATTCTGTCGGGCGCCTTCCTGTTCAAGATGTTCGGCCTGCCCGCCGCCGCGATCGCGATCTGGCATTGCGCCAAACCCGAAAAGAAGGTCGCGGTCGGCGGCATGATGGTGTCGGCAGCGCTGACTTCCTTCCTCACCGGCATCACGGAGCCGATCGAGTTCGCGTTCCTGTTCGTCGCGCCCGTGCTGTACTTCATTCACGCGTGTCTCGCGGCGTCGGCGCAATTCGTCGCCAATACGCTGAACATGCACATGGGCTTCACGTTCTCGCAAGGCGCGATCGACTTTTTGATGTTCAACCTGATCGGCAACAAGGCGACGCACGCGTGGTACGTGTTCATCCTCGGGCCGATCTATGCGGCGATCTATTACGTCGTGTTCCGTTTCGTGATTACGCGCTTCAATCTCAAGACGCCGGGACGTGAGGACGATACGGCGGCCACTGCCGCGGTAAGTTCCAGTGGCGTCGGCGGACGCTCGCGCGATCTCGTGCTCGCGTTCGGCGGCCGCTCGAACATCAAGAGCCTCGATGCGTGCATCACGCGCCTGCGGATCACGGTGAACGATCCGTCGCTCGTCGATGATGCAAGGTTGAAGGCACTCGGCGCTGCGGGCGTCGTGCGCGTCGGCAACGGCGTGCAGGCGATTTTCGGGCCGCTGTCGGAGAACATGAAGACCGACATGCAGGACTATCTGAAGACCGCGGGAAGCGACGCCGATCTGCCAGTGGCGGGCGCAGCATCCACCGCCACAGCTTCCGACGCGATGAGCGCCCCGGCTGCGGCGCCCGCGCAGGATGCAGCGCAGCAGAAGGCGCGCGCGGAAAAGATTCGCGCGGCGCTGGGCGGCGCGGCCAATATCCTCAAGCTCGAACCGCTCGCGGCCACGCGCTTGCGCGTCGCGCTCGGCGATGCGTCGCGGCTCGACGGCGCCGCGCTGAAAGCGGCGGGCGTGCCGGCGACGCAGCCGCTTGCCAACGGCGAAGTCGATCTGATCGTTGGACTCGAAGCGGAGAACCTTGCGGGCGCGATGCGTTGATTCACGCGGGCACGTCGCCCGAGCGCGGCTTTTCCACGGCGTAGTAAGCGAGGCACCCCGCCACGACGCCCCAGAAAGCCGCGCCGATACCAAGCAAGGTCACGTCGCTGAGCGTAACGACGAACACGATCATCGCGCTCAGCGGCAACGCCGAACGAAACGCGCTGACGAAAGACTTTTCGAGCACGCCCATCATCGCGAGCCCGGCGAGAATCGCGATATACGCGCCGGGCAGATTCGCCAGCAGAAACACATATGCCGTGGCGAACACGCCGATCGCCACGCATATGACGCCCGCGATCAACGCGCCGATGTAATGCCGGCCATGCGTGCCGCCCGACACGAGAATCGCATTGCTCGGCCCCGCAAGCACCGAAGGACAGCCGCCGAACGGCGCGGTGATCGCGCTCAGTACGCCGCTATAGATCGTCACGAGCCGCAACGACGTGCGATATCCCGATGCCCGCGTCACCGCGATTCCCTGCGCGTTCTGCACGAAAATCACGGTGATGAGCATCGGCAACAAGAGTTGCGAGATCGCGTGAATATCGAAGCGCGGCGCGACGAGCGCAGGCGTCGCCGTCCATGCGCCGCCGCTGTGACTCGGCAAACGGAAGCCCGTTGCGAAGAGAATCGCCGCGCCTGCCAGCATCGCGCCGATGAGCGGCGGCATGGGCGCTGCGTTGCGTCGCTCGAGCCACATCAGCCCGAAGAACGCGATCGACATGCTGGCGCCTATGAGCGGCGCGGCTATCGTCGAATGCACGACGGCCAGCACGTACTTGATGAAGAGTCCGGCGATCATCGCCATGACGATCGCCATGGGCACCCATCGGTCGAGCAGCGCGACGAGGTTCGTCACGCCGAGCACGAGCAGCACCGCGGCGCACACGAGATACGTGCCCACGGCTGCGCCGAATCCGTATTGCGCGATCACCGGCGCGGCGAGAATCGCGCCGGGAATCGTCCACAGAAAGAGCAAAGGCTGACGCGTCTTCCAGCTGATGACGATGCTCGCCAGCCCGTTCATTCCGATCGACGCGAACAGCCACGACGATGTCTGCGCGAAGCTCAAGCCGCCCTCGCGCGACGCGGCGATGATGATCGCGACCGGTCCCGTCGCGGAAAAGGTCATGCTCGCGAACGCAAGCGAAAAGTACAAAAGCCATGACCGGCCGATGCCGCTATCGGAAGCGCCGCCAACAGACATGTGTCTCGCTCGAACGGAAGCGTTTTCTCGCGTCGGCATCGACGCAAGAAAATGCTGCGGATTGAAGGGCCGGCCTCAATGCGCCGTCGATTCGGCATGTACGGGCGCACGCCATGCGAGACCGATGATCACGCCGAGCACGCAAAGCGCGCCAATGTACCAGGCGGGGGCCATCGTGATGCCCTGCCGCCCTACCAGAAACGAGGCGATTGCGGGCGCGGTGCCGCCGAAGATCGCATACGCCGTGTTGTACGAGAGCGCGAAACCGGTGAAGCGCACTTCCGGCGGAAAGCTCTTCACGATGATGTAAGGCCCGAGCGTGATCGTCCCGATCAGGAAGCCGCCGAGGATATACAGCGCCCACACGGACTGACTGCCCGCGTTCAGGTTCATGTAGAACGCGCCGGTGACGAGCAGCATCGCGACACTGCCGATCGCATACGCGCGCCCGCCGCCGATCTTGTCGGCTGCCCATCCAGCGAAGGTGCTGCCGACGATCAGCCCGAAGATCGACCACGAGTTGTTCGTGAAGACATCCTTCGGCGCGAAGTGGAACTGCGATTGCAGGAACGTCGGCGTGTAGAGGAAGTACAGCACGAAGATGCCGGAGAACACCCACGTCGCCAGCAGCGAGACGATTACCGCGCCGCGATGCTCTTTCAGCACGACCGCGAGCGGCAGACGCGCATCCGCTTCACGCTTCGCACGCAGCGCTTCGAACACCGGCGTTTCCTGCAGATAGCGGCGCAAATAAACGGAGATCAGACCGAACGCGCCGCCCGCGATGAACGGCAGACGCCAGCCCCAGCTCTTCAGATCCGCCGGCTCCATGTTGCCGATGAGGAACTTCGCCGACAGCGCGCCGAGCAGAATGCCGGTGCAAAGACCCGACATCAGAAGACCGCATGCGAGACCGATACGATCGCGCCTCACATGCTCGGAGCAGAAGATCCACGCACCCGGCACTTCCCCGCCGACCGAAAGACCCTGCAAAACGCGGCACAAGAGAAAGAGCAACGGCGCGACGATGCCGAGCGTCGCATAGCTCGGCAACAAGCCGATGAGCAACGTCGGCGCGGCCATGAGAAAAAGGCTCAGCGCGAACATCTTCTTGCGGCCGATGCGATCGCCAAAGTGCGCGAAGAAGATGCCGCCGATCGGACGCACGAGATAACCCGCTGCGAAGATGCAGAACACTTCGAGCTGCGCGAGCCATTCGGGCGTCTGCGGCGGAAAGAACACGGTGGCGAGCAGCTTCGTGAAGAACACCGCGACGATGAAGTCGTAGTACTCCAGCGCGCCGCCTAGCGACGCCAGCATCAGCGTCTTGATATCGTTGCGTGACATCGACCGCCCATGAATGGCGACGTCGTCCGTCTGTACCGGGGTAGAACTCATCTTTGGCTCCAAACTCTGAGTGAGGTGACGTTCAACGCATTCGCCATTTAATCAGCATGCTGATTATTCATGCGCGCCTTCTTCACCTGCGCATGACCCTGTGCGACGCATCGTTCTATTGACTTCGCGTATTGACTTCAATCATTGACATCCGGCGCTCCAGCCATCAGCATTTCGTCAGTACGCTGACGGATAGATTTGTATCCGGAAAAAATTGGGAGCGCAACTGTGATTGCACCTACAATCTTTAGATTCCTGCGTGGCAAAACTTCTTCGATAAAGGGTTAAGGATGAGTACCGTTGCCGATAAAAAAGCTGCTGTTTCCGATGGCGGCATCGAGACCGGACACTTGTGGCAGCGGCCGGGGTTTCTGATCCGGCGGCTCAATCAGATCCATATCGCGCTCTTCTTCGAGTGCTGCAAGGACTTCGCCATCACGCCCGTGCAGTACGGCTTGCTGACCACATTGAGCGAGCGGCCCGGTCTCGACCAGACATCGCTGTGTGCGGAAGTGGGCGTCGATCGCACGACGATGGCCGACGTGCTGCGCCGTCTGGAGGAACGCGGACTCGTCAAGCGCGAGCCGAGTCCGCACGACGGGCGCCTCAAGATCGCGAACATCACGGCGAAAGGACGCCGCACGATGAAGGACATGTACGGCAGCATGCGTGAAGCTCAAGTCAGATTCCTTGGCCCGCTGAGCCCCGAAGATCGCGCTCATTTCGTGCGAATGATGATGCAGCTCGTCGAAGGCAATAATCAGTACGGCCGCACTTCCCTCAAGCATTTCGACTGACTATCGCGTGATATCGCGGCGGTACGTTTCGGGCACGAAGAGCGCGCCGACCGCGAACGACACTACCGCGATCACGATCGGATACCAGAGCCCGAAGTAGACGTTGCCGCGCGCCACAGCCATCGCCGAAACCACGAACGGCAGCATTCCGCCGAACCAGCCCGAACCCAGATGGAACGGCAACGATAGCGACGTATATCGAATGCGCGCCGGAAACAGCTCGACCATGAATGCGGCCATCGGGCCATAGACCATCGCGAGATAAAGCAGCAGAAGCCACATCAGAAATACGACCATTGGCGCGTTGATTTTCGATGCATCCGCATGCGCCGACCAGCCCGAGGCGATCAACGCCTTTTCCAGTTCGCGTTTGTCGCTTCCATGAACGACGATCGAGCCGATTTGCGTCGATGCCGCTTCTCCCGCTTGCAACGGAGCGCGGTCATACGAAACACCCGATGCGCTGAGAAACGAGCGTATGCGATCGCATTCCGTCACTGGCGCGGAGAACAGCGTAAAGCGGCAATCGTCCGCGTGGACCGTGACAGGTGCGCGCTTCTGAAACGCTTCCAACCGAGGATTCGCGTAGTGCGTGAGCGCATGAAAGATCGGTTGCGTCGTCGCGGCGAGCAACAGGCACGCGAGCATCATGATCCACTTTCGTCCAATGCGATCCGATAGCCAGCCGAACACGAGGTAGAACGGAAATACCGCGATCAATGCAATCGCGAGGAACAGGTTCACCGTATTGGGCGCGACTTTCAGCGTGTTCTGCAGAAAGTACATGGAGTAGAAATGTCCAGTGCCGAAGACGACACCCACGCCCGATGCCGTGCTGAACAGCATGATCAACACGTATTTGAGGTTCGCCCATTCGCCGAAGCTCTCGCCTATCGGCGAAGTCGATAACCTGTTCGCGCGCTTCATCTCACGAAAGGTCGGCGATTCGGCGAGCTTCGTGCGCAGATACACCGAGATCGCGAGCAACACGATCGACACGAGGAACGGCACGCGCCAGCCCCAACTCTGGAATGCGGCTTCGTCCATCGATGCACGGCTGATGCTGACCGCCGCGATCGATGCGAGCAGGCCCAGCGTCGCTGTCGTTTGCAGCGAGCTCGTATAAAAGCCGCGCCGATCCACAGGCGAATGTTCCGCGAGATAGGTCGCCGCGCCGCCCGTTTCGCCGCCGAGCGCGAAGCCTTGCAAGAGCCGCAACGCAACGAGCAAGCCAGGCGCCAGCATGCCGATCTTGTCGAACGACGGCAGCAAGCCCACGCCGATGGTCGCGACGCCCATCAACACGATGGTCGCCATGAACGTGTACTTTCGCCCGATGCGATCGCCGAGCCTGCCAAAGAAGAGCGCGCCGAGCGGACGTACGAGGAAGCCCGCGCCGAACGTCGCGAGACTCGCGAGAAACGCCACCGTATCGTTGCCGCTCGGAAAGAACAACGTGCTGAACGTGCCCGCTAGCGCAGCGTAGATATAGAAGTCATACCATTCGAGCAACGCACCGAACGAAGACGCGACGATTAGCGTGAATTCATGACGCGTGACTGCGCGGTGCGACCGCTCCGAAAGAGACGTGGCCATGTCGATCCCATGCGCCCTGGCATCAGGCGAGCCGTGCTACGAGATGATCAAAGATCTTTGAGCAATTCGAGCGCTTCATCACGCTTCATCACGGCAGCGTATTTCTGCGCCATGTCGAAGAGATTCGCCTCGTGCGGCGCAATCGCGCGATCACCGACGCAATCCGACAACACGAATGGACGAAATCCGTATTGCATCGCATCGACGACGGACGACCGCACGCAACCGCTCGTCACTGCACCCGCGACGACGAGCGTTCGCACGCCATGCTGCGTGAGCCATGCCGCGAGCGACGTCCCGAAGAACGCCGATGGCGCTGTTTTGCGCACGACGAGTTCGCCTGCGCGCGGCGTGAGCTGCGGCACGATCGCGCTGTCGTGCGAATCTTCCTTCAGCGCGAGCAGGCCCGGCACTTTCATCGTGAAGACGTTGTGATCGGAGTCATCGTCGGCGAAGACGATACGGCTATGCGCAACCGGCCAGCCCTTCTCGCGCGCATGCGCAAGCAAGGGCACGGTGTTCTCGATGGCTTGCGGAATATTGCCGCCGCCGAACACTTCGGGATTCGCGAAGCCGTTCACCAGATCGACGATCAAAAGGCCGACCGGCGCTTTCGGTTCGAGCGTCGAGCCGAAGCTCTGACGCTTGTAGGTTTCGATATCGTGGGACATGTGCGGGGTTTTCCTGGGTTAGCGGTCGAGGACCACGCCATCGCGCACGACGGCTTCGCCATCGAGGAATACATCGCAATGACGCAGCGGAATGTCGATATGACAGGTCGTCGAGCGGCTGCCGCCGGCTTCGTTATTCGGTCCGAGCGAAAACAGGAAGTTGCCTTCGAACGCGCGCGCATCCATGCCGATGGTCGCCTCGCGATCGTAGAGCCCGAGCGTCGACCAGTGAGCGCGCGGCTGCAGGCCCCAGCCAATGTGCGAAATCGCGTAGGCCTCTGGATCGTTGAACGTCGCCATGTATTCGCTTAGCAATTGCGCGTCGATGCCGCCTTCGATGCGCTTTGCATAACCGCCTTCGACGGTCAGTTCGATGCGTTCCTGCACATAGCTTTTCTGCGGCAACAAAATATCGCCGCGCTCGATCGCGATGCGGCCATGCGCCTTGCCATCGTTAGGAAACGTCAGCGCGAATCCGCTTGGCCAGTGATCCCAGCGCCCCGGTTCATCGACGAAACCGTATTCGGCGATCGGTTCGAACTCGCCGAGCGGACAGCGAAAATCCGTCCCCGCGGCGGAGACGATATGCATCTCCTTAGCGCGCGCGATGCGCGCCCGTGCGGCGAGCACGCGTTCGCGATCGGCGGGTGTCGGCACGAGGCGCGTAAGCACTTCGGGTGGCTCGACCGCGAGCAGGATCTTCGTGCCGGCCTTGAGTATGTCGAGTTGCTCGGGCGAGAACAGCAAGGTCATCAGATCGAGCACGAGATCGCTTTCCTTCAACGCGGCAATCGCGGCCCGGTTGCCGGTCAACGGCGTCGTGCCGAGATACGCGAGGGAATCGCGGCTCAACGCCTTCTCGCCGTTCACCGGCGGCAAGTCGAGGCGATTGACGATTGCGCCCATCGCTTGCGTCGCGATCAGTGCGGTCGATAGCGTTTGCGGATGCGTCGACGCGCTCGTGAGAATGGTGACGGTCTGCCCTGCTTCGAGACGCGAGAGCTCGAGCACCTTCGTCCACGCATCGACCATCTGATAATCACTGACTGGCATGATTGCCTCCTTCAACGAGCGTCGGAATGGATGCGCCGAGGAAATCGCCGAGCGCGGCGTGAAAGCCGGCTTCGTCGTCCCACGGAATCATGTGACCAGCGTCACGCACGCGCGTGTGCTGAAGATGCGGCACGAGTGCGCGAATCTCTTCGACGTCTTCGTCGCGCACAACGTCGCCTCTGCCCGCGGTGACGAGCAGCGCGGCAATCCGCAGATGCGCGAGATCGGCGTGAATGTCGTCGGTATGGAAGCCTTCAAAGCTCGCGCGTATCGCGCGTTCGTCACATGTATGAAGCCACTCCGCGCGCAACGCGAGTTGTTCATGGGTCCATGTGGGACAGAAGGCGCGCATTGCGTCGGCCGTCATGCCTTCGCGCGACTGCCGGATCGAATCGATGTACCACGGCAATTGCGACGGATAGACACGACGTCCCGGTCCCGAAACGGGCGGATCGATCATCGCGAGACGCGTCATGCCTGCGGGCTCCGAACGCGCAGCGCGTATGCCGATGCGCGCGCCCATCGAGTGACCGACGACGCTGTAGCGCTCGAATCCCAAGGTAGTTGCGAACGCAACCAGATCGGCGGCTTGTGCGTCGAGGCTGTAGTCGAGCGAATCCGATGCCGACGACAAGCCTCGTCCGCGCACATCGAGCACATAGGTATCGAACACTTGGCCAATATGCTCCGCGACGAAGCCCCACGTCACCGCAGGACTCGTAATGCCCGGCACGATGATCACCGGATCGAGTCCCGTGCGTGCGCCACCGTAACGCAGATAGTGCTGACGGATGCCATTCGCCTGAACGTTCGCGCCGTACAGATAAGTCGACATGTCGCCCTCGCTCAATATGCGCCGGACAGCAACGCGCCCGCGCCCGGCACGACGGCTTCGAGACCGAGTTGCTTGAGCATCGCATAGGTCGTCGCGACGGCCGCGGTGACGACCGGCTTGCCCGTCATTGCCTCGACCTTCGCGATCACCGGCAACGAAGGCATCTGCACGCATGCCGACAGCACGATGGCATCGGCTTCCTCATATCGCATCGACATGACGATCTCGGGAAGGCGGCTCGGATCATGACGCGCGACTTCGAGATTGTCGGGAATCTCGAGCGCGCGATAGTCGATCACGTCGTAATCCTCATTGCGGATATAGTCGACCACGAGTTCGGTCAACGGCTTCATATAAGGCGTGACGACGACCACGCGCTTCGCGCCGATCACCTTCAATGCATCGACCAGCGCGCCCGCGCTCGTGATGACGGGCGCATCGCCGCCGTTGTCGACGGTGCGCTCGTGCAAGCGCTTTTGCGATACGCGATGATAGCCATGACCCATCGCCATGATCGCGACGAGACACGCATAGCCGAGCACATCGACGCGCGCATCGGAGAGTTCAACTGCGCAGCGGTCCGACTCAGCATCCATCGCGGCGAGTTCTTCCTTCACGACCTTTTTCATCCGCATGCGGCTCGAATGAAACGTGAAGCGCTCGGGGCGAATCGTCTGGCGCGCGAGCAACATCGCGGGAATCTCGGTCTCCATCGTCGTGTTCGAACTCGGCACGATCTGGCCGATGCGGTAGTGCTTGGTCATGTGCTGCTCCATGTGCTTGTGTTCTTCGGGGTGGTCAAAGGCGGAAGAGGCGTTCCGCATTGCCGTGACAGACGAGCGCTCGCGTGGCGTCGTCGAGCGGCGCGCGTTCTATGAAGTCCGCTGCGATCTCCGTCGATTCATACGGATAGTCAACCGAGAACATCACCGCTTGCGCGCCCATTTCGCCGATCGCGCCGATGAGCGCCGGGGCCGAGCACACGCCCGAGGTCGTGATCAGGATGTTGGTGCCGATGTAATCCGAAGGCGCCCGTTCAAGACTCAGGCCATGCGAATAAACCGCGAAACGGCTGTCGAAGCGCCAGCGCAAGAACGGCAGACCTTCGCCCATGTGCCCGAGAATGATCTTCAGATTGGGGAAGCGATCGAACACGCCGCTGAACAGCAGGCGCAATGCGTGGCTGCCGGTTTCGATGCCCCAGCCCCAAGTCGCGCCGGTGAGTTCGGGATGACCGTCGAGCACGCGCGGGGTCACGAATGCATCCGTCGGATGCAGATATAAAGGTACGTCGAGTTCCTGCATCGTCGCCCAGAAGGGATCGTAAGCGCGGTCGTCGTAGTAGGTGCCGAGTGTGTGACCATTGACGAGCGCGCCCTTGAAGCCGAGTTCGCGCACGGCGCGCGTCAGTTCATCGGATGCGGCCTTCGCGGTATGCATCGGCAACGTCGCAAAGCCGCCGAAGCGCAACGGATGACGCGCGATCTGCTGCGCGAGAAAGTCGTTGCTCGCCTTCGCGCGGCTGATCGCGAGCGCCGCATCCGGCTCGCCCTGCACGCTCGGGCCCGTTTGCGAAAGTATCGTGTAGTCGATGCCCGCGCGATCCATTTCGACGATGCGCTGTTCGTCGAAATCGGTCAGGCGCGCGGCGAGATCGCGCAGGACTTCAGGCGCGATGTGCTGCGTGAAGCTCTTCGAATAGCTCTGGAAACCGGGCGTGCCGAAATGCTCTTCCAGGGCGATCTTGCGAATCCGCTTGTTCATTTGAACTCCATTTGATCAGTAGGCTGACGATATGGTCGTGCGACGAGCCGGGACCGGCTCATCTCGCGTGCTCAATCGCCCTTTCCGAAAAGCTGTTTGATGCGCGCCCAGATGACGCTCCACACGAGGCTGCCCGCATTGAACTTCGCGGACGCTGAGGACAGCGCCGCCTCGGGCGCCGCGTTACCGCCGAGCTGCGCCGTGATGCGCGCGCCGAAATCCGCGATCATCCTGCGCACGAAATCCTTCACGAGGCCCGAACGCGAGAACTGCGCGAGCGGTCCTTGCAACATGTATTCGAGCGTGACCGCGACCCGCGTTTGCGCGCCCCCGCCTTCGCTCGTCAATGCATATGTCACATCGCCATTCGCTCGCGAACGGCTGATGTTGTCCTGCCCCGCTCCACGCATGACCGCGCGATGCGCGGCATCGTCGCGTTCCAGGCGCGCCGCGCCAGCGAAGTTCGCCGACATCGGTCCGAACTTGATCGCGATCTTGCCCTTCACGCTTTCGCCGTCGTGCTCCACGAGTTCCGCGCCCGGAAGACACGACGTGACCGAAGGCAGATCGCCCATGAACGCCCACACCTTGTCGAGCGCGAAGGGAACGACGAAGCTGTCGTCTATTGCGGTCCACCCTTTGCGTTGCGCGGCGGGTTGATCCGTCGATGCAGTGCTCGCGGCCACGGGTGCCTGCGGCGCGGCAACCGGTGTAGCGGCGAACGTCTGAAACGCTGGCGCCGAAATAGTTGCATCGCTAACTATTGCGCGTGCGATAGGCGCATCCGCAATCGGTTCCGCTTTCAGATCGGCGAGAACCGCCTTGATCGCAGCGACGATGCCCATATAGCCTGTGCAGCGGCACAGATTGCCCGACAGTTCGAGCCGGATGCGTGCTTCGTCCGCATCGGGAAAGCGGCGCACGATATCCCGCGCGGTGATCAGCATGCCGGGCGTGCAATAACCGCATTGCAGGCCGTGATGGATCGAGAACGCACGACGCAGACGCTTCATCAGTTCGTCGTCCTCGAAGCCTTCGATGGTGCGTATTTTCTGCTGATCGCAACCGACGGCGAATGTGATGCACGAGCGCACCGGCTCGCCATCGACGAGCACGGTGCAGGCGCCGCACACGCCGTGCTCGCAACCGAGGTGCGTGCCGGTCAAGTTGTGTGCATCGCGAAGAAAGTCGCCGAGATGCACGCGCGATTCGACATCCTCGCGCACGGATCGATCGTTGATAGTAAGTTCGATGACGGACATGGCAGTCTCTTTAAACCGTATTCGCGTTGGACACGCCGAACGCCTGCAGAAGACAACGTTCGAGCGCTGCGGTATGAATCTGCCGATCGATGCCGTCCGCGTTCGGCATCGCACTCGTCACGGCTTGCGCGAGCGCTTCGCCGTTGGCGGCAGACGGGCCGCGTTGCGCGATCTGCCGTGCGAGATCATCGAGTGCGGCCGGCGGGGCATCGAGCGCGCCGAGCACGATGCGCGCGAGTCCCGTGCGTGCATCGAATGCAGCCGCTGCGCTTGCATGTGCGAATTCGCCGGTCTTGCGGCACAGCTTGTAATAACCCCAGCGAAGCGTCGGACCGAGCTTCGGCAGCAACACGGCGGTAATGATCTCGCCGTCAACGAGCAACGTCGTGAACGCACCCAGCATGAATTCGCTCACGCGGACTTGCCGCGCGCCGCCTGCTTTCGATAGCTCCAGACGGGCATCGACAGCGGACAATGCAAGCGGCCAGTCGGCGGCGGGATCGGCATGAGCAAGACTGCCGCCGATGGTCCCGCGATTGCGAATCGCACGATACGCGATGCCGCCCGCCACATGCTGCATGTACGGATGACGCAGCAGTGCGTGCTTGCCGTCTTCGATCTCCGCATGCGTGACCGCCGCGCCGATACGCACGTGATCGCCCGCGTCGGAGACACTGCGCAGGTCCGCGATGCGCGATACATCCACTACGCGGCCAGGCCGTGCAAGCCGCAAGTTAAGCATCGGGCCCATCGACTGACTGCCCGATATCGGCTTTGCGCGAGTCAACTCCTTGAGCGCGTCGGGCAATGACATCGCCCTTACATACTCGAACGCAGCGGCTTTCATCCCGCCACCTCCTGACTGAGTTCTTCCTTGCGCGCCGCCTTGCGAGCCTTCGCGGCCTCGATCGCGGCCAGCAAACGGCGCGGCGTCAACGGCGTTTCCGACACGAGCGCGCCGATGGGCGTGAGCGCATCGTTCACTGCATTGAAGAGTGCAGCCGGCGGCGCGATCGCTCCGCCCTCGCCCACGCCCTTCGCGCCGAATTCCGTATAAGGCGACGGCGTTTCCATATGGATGATCGTCAGCGACGGCAACTCGGTCGGTCCCGGCAACATGTAGTCGGCGAGTGTCGACGTGAGCGGTTGCGCGTTGTCGTCGTAGAGCGTTTCCTCATAGAACGCGGTGCCGATGCCTTGCGCCGTGCCACCGATTGTCTGCCCTTCGACGACCATCGGATTGATCATGCGACCGCAATCTTCGACGATCACATAGTCGAGAATCTCGACGTCGCCTGTCTTCGGATCGACGGCGACTGCCGCCGCGTGCGTCGCATAGCTGAACGCGCCGGTATCGACCTTCGGCTTGAAGCCTTGCGTCGCTTCGAGACCCGCGAGATTCACGCCCGCAGGCAAGCGCTCGGGACGGAGATACCATGCAGCCGCGATCTCCTGAATCGTCACGCGGCCCGTTAAGCCGATCACTTCACCGTTCTCGAAGCGCACCACCTCCTGTTCTTCCCCAAGCAGATGAGCACCGATGAAGAGCAGGCGCGGCACGAGTTCGCGGCACGTCGCGGCCACTGCGCCGCCAGCCATGACGATGCTGCGCGATGCATACGTGCCTGTCGAATACGGCGTAAGGGCGGTATCGCCATGCACGACCTTGATCTTTTGCAGCGGCACGCCGAGCACTTCGTTCGCGATCTGCGCGAGCGTCGTCTCCATGCCTTGTCCGTGCGAGTGGATGCCCGCGCGCAGTTCGAGTCCTCCATCGGCCGTGATACGCACGGTCGCGAGATCGTATCCCGGCACGACCGGCAAGCCCCATGATGCGAACACGGCCGTGCCATGCGCCGATTGCTCGGTGAACGTCGCGAATCCGATGCCGACGAGACGCCCATCCTTCTCGCCCTCTTTCTGCCGTGCGCGCCACTTCGGCACATCGAGTTGCGCCACTGCGCGTCGCAGGCTCTCCTGGAAGTCGCCGCTGTCGTAGTGTTTCTTCACGACATTGGTATAAGGCATGTCCGCGCCACGCACGAGATTGTCATGGCGCACTTCCCACGCTTCGCGTCCGACCGCGCGCGCGATCGCATCCATCGTGAGTTCGATTGCGAAGCACACGCCCGTGCGCGCTACGCCGCGATACGGCAGAAAGCCCGGCTTGTTGGTCGCGGCGCATTGCGTACGGCAGCGATAGCCGCTGAAATCGTAAGGCCCCGGAAGGTTGCCGAGCGCCTGCCCTGTTTCAAGACCGATCGTAAAGGGCCATGCGGAGTACGCCCCGCCGTCGATCAAAAGCTCCGCATCGAGCGCGAGCAGACGGCCGTTTGTATCGGCATACGCAGTGAGTTCGTAGTGGTGCTGACGCGAGTTCGCGCCCGCGATCAAATGCTCGCGCCGATCCTCGATGAAACGAAAAGGCTTCTTGTACGTCAGCGCGAGCCACGCAATGCACAGCTCTTCCTGCTGCAACACGCACTTGTAGCCGAACGCGCCGCCGACATCGGGTGAAATGACGCGCACCTGCGCATGATCGATGCCGAGACATTGCGACAGCACCGTGCGAATCATATGCGGCACTTGCGTCGAGGTGATGACCACGAGTTGCGAATGCGTATGGTCCCAATACGCGAGCACGGCCTTGCCTTCCATCGGCACCATGCATTGACGCGCGAGATCGACCCTCTGCTTGACGACAACGGGCGCGTCCTTTGAACGCTCGTCGAAGTCGATGTCCGCCTTGAGGTCCAGAAAGAGATTGTCCGTCCAGTGATCGTGCACGCGCACGTCGGTGCGTTCGCGAGCGGTGAACGCGCTGGCGAAGGCTGGCAGCTCGTCGAGATCGAGCTCGATTTCCTCGGCGATATCTTCGGCTTGCGCGCGGGTCTTCGCGAAGCACATCGCGACCGGCTCGCCGACGAAGCGCACCTTGCCCGATGCGAGCGGCGGATGCGACGAAGGCTTGTACGTCGGCAGGCTCGAATCGGCGACGATATCCGTGGCGTCGTGCATGTCGTCGCGCACGATCACCTGTGCCGCATGACTCGCCGGCTTGCCGATATGCACGATACGCGCATGCGCAACCGGACTGCGCAAGAACGCGACCTCCTGCAGATCGGGAAACGTGTAGTCGGCGACGAACTTGCCCTTGCCATGAAGATGCCGCTCGTCTTCGCGCCGCCTCACGCGCACGCCGACGCCACCGCTTTCGGCTGGCGCTTCCATGTGTTCCGTGTCACTCATGCGCTCTCTCCCAACGATGTTCAGACAGGGTAGGCGAGATCGTTCGCGATCATCGCGGTGTCGTAGACAGCCTGTCTTTCCTTCAGCAGAAGAACGTTACCATTGCGCGCGAAGCGGTCAAAAAGCCTGCCCGCCTGATGCAGCGTAGTCGCGCCTTCGACGAGCGTTTGCAGCAGCATGTAGTTGCTCTGCGCGACGATTTCCTCGTCGGTCGCGTTCAAGATACGCACGTTGGAAACGAAGTGCAGCATTTGACGCGGCGCGAACATCTGCGTGCGTGCAATCGCGACCGCACGATCGCGCAGCATGTCGCGTCCTTCGGCGTACACGAGCCCGACGGGAAATCCATTGGCCGCGTTCTCGTATTCGGTCACGCGATAAAGACAGTTCTCGGTAAAGAATTCAGGCCAGCGCTCGATGTCCCCGCCATCGAGCGCCGCGCAATACTCCGCATGAAAGTCTTCGACCGCCGCGCGTGCGATCAGCGCCTTGTCGTGCGCGATGTTCTGTTTTTCGAATCCTGGCAGCATCTAGAACCCCATCACTTCACGATAGTGCTTGTACATGGCGCGAATGGCGGCTTCGGAGATCAGGTTGTCGGCCGTTCCGATCTTGTCGCCATCCAGCTTGATGATGCTGCGGTCGCTCACCGAGCGGCGCACGCCTTCCTGAACGAACTTCATCGCTTCGTTGTCTTCGAGGCCGAGAAAGCCCGACGGTCCCATCAGATTGCCCTGACGCAAACGGTGACGCACCATGTCTTCCGTGTCGTCTTCATAACCGAACATCGTCCAGAGCATGATCATGCTGTTCGGTCCGTTCGGCACGATATGCCGAATGCCGAGCGTATTCATCTCGCGCTGCACGATGAGGTTCGGCCAGATGGTCTGCATCGTCACCGACCATTCGGAATCGAACTCCTTGATGAATTCGAGGAAGCGCTCGTCACGCAAGATCATGCCGTCGTGGAAGGAACGCATCTCCTTCTTCTTGTCTTCATCGATGGTGGCGTAGAGCGAATCGCTTTTTGCGGAGGCCATCGTGCCGTGAATGCCGTATTTGCTGTCCGCGACCATCGCCGAACGATTGCCCGCCACGAGCAGGCCGAACACGACGAGGAACGAGTGCAGCAACGTCGCGTGATACGGATCCTTCAAGTTCTCGTGATACATCTTCCAGTTGCACGGCAGCTCGTTCTTGTAGAAGCCGAGCACGCGCAGGCGCTTGCCGTTGAACACCGCGTCGAAGTCCTCGAGTATCTCGGGCGTGAGATAGTCTTCAAGCGATTCCATGTCGTGCGCGAACGATGCGAACACGACCCCATTGCGCGTCGCAACCGCAAGTTTGCGAAGACCGTGATCATCGTTGCGGAAATCCTTCGGCATGCCGCCCAGCTTGTTCACCCCACGCCGGAACGGCACGCCTTGCAGATTGCCCTTGAGGTCATACGACCATTGGTGATACGGGCACACGAACTCCTTGTTGTTGCCGCGGCTATGCCGGCAGAACTCCGCCCCGCGATGCGCGCAGCGGTTTTCGAACACGTTGATCGAGCCGTCCTCCGCGCGCGATACGACGACCGGCGTCGGGCCGACATAAGAGCGCTTGAAATCGCCGGAATTGGGCACTTCCGCTTCGAGCGCGACGAAGTTCCAGGTGCGCCCGTGGAAGATCCGTTCGACTTCGCGCGTATAGACCGCCTCGCTCGTGTACACCCAGTCCGGGATGCATTGCAGCCCTTCTTCGGGCCAAACGAGCCCTTCTATCGGCGGGTTTTTCGATTGAGGCGTATGAATGCCGATGATCGTTTCAGACGAGTACACCTTGATCTCCCGAGTGTGTTGAGCGAACCAGCTTGTCGAGCTGGCGCAGCTTGATCGTGGGGTCGGCGAGCATGCGGGGATCGACCGCAACGCCTTCTTCGACGAGCCTTCTGATGGCGCGCAACTCGCCGCCTTGATTGATCGCGAGCACATGCGCGATGACGCCGCCGCGCAGACCCATCAGCACGGTCTTGTCATCGACGCCCGCGCGTTCGATCCACTGATCGATCTCGCCATCGGGCAGGCCGAGCATCTGGATGTTCCAGTCGTATTGGTCGGTCCAGAACCACGGCGTCGGTGCATAAGCAATCTCTTCTCCGGCGATGTTGCGCGCCGCCACGATCGCCTGTTCCTGCGCGTTCTGCCACGATTCGAGACGCGTCGCGCGACCGTTTGCGCCGTATGGGAAGTTGGCGCAATCGCCTGCCGCATAGACATTCTCGCCGGACGTGCGGCAATGCCGATCGACGACGATGCCGTTGTTCGTCGCCATGCCCGCAGCTTTGGCGAGTTCGTCGTTCGGCTCCTGGCCGATAGCGATCACGCCCAAGTCGAACGGCGTTGCATCGACTTGCACGCCGTCCGCGTGCTCCGTGACTTGCAGATGCTTCACGTCGAATATGAAGCGCACGCCGTGAGTTTCGTGCTTCATGCGCAGACGTTCGGCGAACATGGGCGGCAGCGCGCGGCTCAGCAAGCCCGATGCCGTTTCGAACACGCTCACGTCGAGGCCGCGCGTTCTTGCGCTCGCCGCGAATTCCAACCCTAGAAATCCAGCGCCGATCACAGCCACCGATTGCGCCGTTGCGAGCCGCGCACGCAAGCGCATCGCATCGTCGAGCGTGCGCAGATAGAACGTATGCGGACCTTCCGGCGCGCCCGGCAACTGCCGCGCACGACCACCCGTCGTCAGGATGCAATGGTCGTAGCGCAGTTCGCCATTACGTTCGAGCGTCGCGACGCACGATTGCGTATCGAGCCGCAGCACTCGATCGTTGAGCCATTCGATGCGCGCATCGCCGTATCGCTCGACGGCATGCACCCAGCCGTTGAAGCAATCGTCATCGTCCTTCGCGATGAGGACATCCTTTGACAGCGGCGGCCTTTCATACGGCGCATGACGCTCATCGCCGACCAGCACGATGCGCCCTTCATAACCATGTGTGCGCAACGCTTCTGCCGCGCGCGCGCCAGCCTGCCCCGCTCCGATGATCAATGCAGTCCGAGTCATGATTTGCGCGTGCATCAAAGATCGACGTAGATCTCGCCGCCTTCCACCTGCACGCCGTATACGCGAATCGGTTGCGTGACTGGCGCGCAAAGGGCAGCGCCCGTGCGGATATCGAAACGCCCCTGATGCAGCGGACATTCGATGCAGCCGTCTTCCATATAGCCGTCGCTCAAGAGCGCGAACTGGTGCGTGCAAACGTTGTGCGTGGCATGGACTTCTCCGTCGAGCAAATAGAGCGCGATGCGCTCTTCGCCGATCGTCACGCCGAACGGTTCGTCTTCCACTAGATCGGCGAGCTTCGCCGCGAACTTGAGTGCCATTCGTCGCCCCTTCGAAAATCGATCAGTATGCTGATGAATCTGTTGTTCGTATGCTAGCAGGACTTTTCGCCGAGTCAACCGATCAAAAATAATGGCTTTCCCGTAGAGAATCCGGCAAGAACGCGTTCGTGCGATGATTCGAAGATTCGTCCCATCGATCAGCGTCATGCCTTCCACCGCCGTCACGCGCACGAACCCGCTGCCGCTCGCGAGCATTGGCTTCATCCTTGCATCGATGCTGTGCCTCGCAATTGTCGATCCGCTCGCGAAAGCCATCGCGCTGCGCTATCCCGCCAACGAGCTCACGTTCTTTTGCATGTTGTTCGGCCTGATTCCGCCCGTGGCGATGTGCGCTGTCGGCCAGCGCTCGCTGATCGATCGCGTGAAGCGGCTCGGCTTCAGGGGACAGACCTGGCGCTGCCACGCAACGGCGATAGCGCTGCCGACGGGACCGATCGCCTGATCATCGCTCGACCAAGGACATCATGAATCTCGAAGCACTCGACACGCCCGCCGCGATCATCGATATCGCGCGAATGCAGCACAACATCGACCGGATGCAGACGCGCATGAACGCGCTCGGCGTGAAGTTCCGGCCGCATGTGAAGACGACGAAATGCGCCGGCGTCGTGCGCGCGCAGATTGCAGCAGGCGCGCAAGGCATCACCGTATCCACGCTGAAAGAAGCGGAAGCATTCTTCGCGGCGGGCATCGACGACATTCTCTACGCGGTGGGTATCGTGCCCGCGAAGTTGCCGCGCGCGATGGCCCTCAAGCAAAAAGGCTGCGATCTGAAGATCATCGCCGACAACGCGGCGGCGGCATCGGCGATCGTCGCGTATTGCAAGCACGCGAACGACATATTCGAAGTGTGGCTCGAAATCGATACGGATGGTCATCGTTCAGGCCTCGCGCCCGATGACGACGCGCTCATCGAGATCGGCCGCGTGCTTCAGGAACGCGGCATCGAAGTCGGCGGCGTGATGACGCACGCTGGCTCCAGCTACGAATTGAACGATCAAGAAGCGCTCGCCGCGCTCGCGGAACAGGAGCGCGCGGGATGCGTGCGCGCGGCCGAACGGCTTCGCGCTGCGGGCATCGCATGCAGGACCGTGAGCGTCGGCTCGACGCCGACCGCGCTCGCCGCGAAGCATCTGGAAGGCGTCACCGAAGTGCGCGCCGGCGTTTATGTGTTCTTCGATCTCGTGATGGCGAACGTCGGTGTTTGCGATGCAAACGATGTCGCGTTGAGCGTGCTCACGAGCGTCATCGGTCATCAACCCGACAAGGGCTGGGTCATCGTCGATGCGGGATGGATGGCGATGAGCCGCGACCGCGGCACGTCGAAGCAGACGCACGATTACGGTTATGGACTTGCATGCGCGCTCGACGGTACGCCTCTCGAAGGCTGCGAACTCGTCGGTGCGAATCAGGAGCACGGCATTCTCGCCGTCGAATGTGGCGATGAGATCACGAAGCGGTTTCCCATCGGCATGAAGCTGCGCATCCTGCCGAATCATGCATGCGCGACGGGCGCGCAATACCCCGAGTACCAGGCGTTAGCCGCCGACGGCAGCACCATCGCATGGCCGCGCTTTCACGGCTGGTGAGATCGACGAGCGGAAAGCCGCTCATAAACGATGAGACCGCCAAACACGATTCCCGCCGAAACACTCGTGCAGCCGCTATAGCTGACGAGGCCGAGCGCCCATCCTTGATAGTCGACGATGAAGCGCAGCGCGAGCACGAGACCGCACCATCCTGCTATTCGAAAGCCGCGCGTTTGCCCTGCGCGAAGCGCGCGGCCGAATAGCATCATCTGATGACGATCCATCGAGACCGCGAGGCAAGCGAAGGCCATCAGGCAGAAAACGATGCTCAAGAGATGCGTCATGCGCTTTCCTTTTCGCGCTCGGGCATGACGGCACGCGCCGCGATGCGCTTGCCAACGGGCTTCGCGCGCGGACGATGGCGTGTCACGCGTATCGCCAATGCCGCATGCAGCAGGGCGAATGCCCACATCATCAGATCGAAGCCGGCGAACACCCAATCGCCTTGCGCGATGCTGCGCCACAAGGGCCGGTTCGTGGTCAGCGCATTGAGCGCCGGCACGAGCGCGAGCATCGTCGTGGCGAGCCAAAGCAGTTCGATCCACGCGCGCCTTGCGGGACGCACGAACGCATATAGCAGCGTCGCGCCCCACATCGCGAAGAAAACATTGACCTCGGCATCGTCACGCGCGGCGATGCCGAGCGGCAGCAGCCGATTGCCCCACAGAAAGCTCGTCATCGCGATGGAAAGTCCCGCGATGCTCGCGATATTCAAACGTTCGACGAGCCAGAAGCCGACGTACGGCCGCGCCGGGTCGGCCAGCTTCTGACGGCGCTTGACCGTCCACATGACAAGCCCCGTGCCGACCATCGCCGTGCCCGCGAGACTGACGATGAAGTACAGCCAGCGCAGTTGCATATCGCTGAAGCGTCCGAGATGCAGCGCATACAGCACGCCGCGCGTTTCGGCCGCGCCGCCGACGCTGTCCTTCACTTCGATGAGCTTGCCCGTCACGCCATCGAAGAGCATGTACTGCGGACTCATCGACACGCGCGACGCCTCACCTCGCGAAACAGCCACGCGCGCGGTGCTGTCGCCGGGATTGGTGATCGTCACGCGACCGACCTTGTCGCGGCCCCAGCGCGCTTGCGCTTCGCGCACCATCGCATCGACGCGTGCAAGCGGCGCGTTCTGTCCGGAAGACTCGCGAGGCTGAATGAACGCGCTGAGTTGCGAAGTCATCGCGGCGCGTTCGGCGGGTGTCCTGAAGGCGGTCTGCGCGCCCCACGGCATGTACATCGCCATCAACGTGACGAGGCCGGTGTAGGTGATCATCGCGTGAAATGGCAGACCGAATACCGACAGCGCGTTATGCGCGTCGAGCCAAGAACGCTGACCCTTGCCCCATCGAAAAGTGAAAAAGTCGACGAAAATTTTCTTGTGCGTAATGACGCCGCTCACGATCGCGACGAGCATGAACATGGCGCACAGGCCCGCGAGCCAGCGCCCCCATAACACCGGCATGTAATAAAACTGGAAATGAAAGCGATAGAAAAATTCACCGCCGAGGGTCTCGCGCGCGGTTGTGCGCTCGCCCGTGACCGGATCGAAACGGGCTGATTCGAATGCGCGCTTGCCCTTGGATGCGCCCGGCGTGCGCCAGAACGAATCGATGACGCTCGTGCGTTCGTCCGGCAATGCGAAGCTCCACTGCGTACTGCCCGCCGCGATCTTGCCGAGCGTCTCGACGACGCGTTGCGCGACGAGCGCCGCATCCGGCATGTCGCGCTGCTGCGCTTGCTCGGGCCGCATCCATTGCGACGTTTCGTCCTTGAAGTAGCTGACGGTCCCGGTAAGGAACATCGCGTAGAGAATCCAGCCTGCGAGCAGGCCCGCCCACGTATGCAGATCGGACATGCTCTGGCGAATGCCGCGGCCTTTCGCTTTGGAATCGCGCGCGCTTCTCACGAGACGTGTCCTCCCGGCCATACCGTCCATGCGGCCATCAACAGCGGCACGGCGATGAACGCGAGCCCGCTCCATGCCCGACGCGCGCTGCGAACCGCGAACACCCAGATCACCGCGCACACGTAGACGACGAAGCTCACGAGCATGCCGGCGAGCACGGCTTGTGGCTTGCTCATCGGCAGGGCGAGTGCCGCGACGCTCGCGAGCGCGGCGAGCGCGTATCCGCCGAATATCGCGGCCACGATGCGAGAGACGAGCGGGCCGTGCCGGACGAGCGCGCTCATTGGTCGTGTACGCGTCGGCGCGTCATAGGCTTTCAAGGCGTTCTTATGCGAAAGATTGGCCGGATGCACGTCTGCAACGACGAGACGGAATCAGGCGCGTTGAGGTGCGCGTTGCGCGGCGTAAATGATAATAATTATCAATAACGCTCCGCAAGCTTGTCAAGCAACGCTTAAAAGTGGAACGCTGTGGCGTGATCGCGCGAACAGAATGCGATCCGCGTGTGGCGCATCGGCGAGCACAAAATGGACGAACTGGCGGCGTTTATTCTTTGCCCGTGACCCACTTTTTCGTCGCGTGATAGCCGCGCTTCGACGTATCGGCGATGGCATGTCCGGCCGATTTCGCGCCGTCGCCGATGGCGTGCGCCGCATCCCGCGCCGCACGTCCGGTCTGGCGCCCGGCCGATTTCACGTCTTCCTTGAACTGATGGGCGCCCGATTCGACGCTCGCATGTGCCAACGGGCCGAGCGCGATCAGCAAGGCCGGAACGATGAGCAAGGTAGTCTTTTTCATGCCGGCGATTTTCGCATATCGCGCGGACCGCTCCGTTCCGCAAAAAAACGGAACGAACGTGTCACGCGCGGTGTAACTCTCAGCAAGCCGTCGGCCGCACGCGCTCGACTTCGAGTCCGAAAAACGGACGCAGTCGCGTGCCGACTACATTGCCGAAGAAGGCCGCGACGAGCCACAGCCAGCCATGCAGGCTGCCCGATACGATGCCGCTGAAATACGCACCGATGTTGCAGCCGTACGCGAGCCGCGCGCCATAACCGAGCAGCAAGCCGCCGACGATCGCCGCGATCAGCGAGCGCATCGGCACGCGCCAGACGGGCGCATAGCGGCCCGCGAGCGCGGCGGCGAGCATCGCGCCGAGCACGATGCCGATATCCATCACGGATGTAACGTCGTGAGAAATCGGCGCGGCGAGCGCGGCCGCGTTGGCCTTGCTCATCCAGTATGGCCAGCTCGCGGTATCGACGCCGAACAGGGCCGCCGCTTTCGCGCCCCACAACGCGAACGCGGACGTGATGCCCCACGGACGCCCGGACAGTGCGAGCGTCGCGAAGTTGAGCACGGCGAGGGCGATGCCGCCTGCCACGAGCGGCCACGGTCCATGCAGCCATGGCGATGTATGCGCCGGCTGCACGTGCGCGGCGACGAGCTTGCCATGACGGCGCTTCTCGATGACGACCGTGACCGCCGCGATCAGCGCGAACACGATCCAGTTGACGGCGAGCGCGGGCCCCGCGCCGAGCGTCTTCACGAGCGATACCGGTTGCATTTGCGGCAATGCGGTCCAGAACGGCATGTGCGCGGTCGCGATGACGGAACCCGCGATGAACGCAGCGAGCGTCACGATCATTCGCGTGCTGCCGCCGCCGACGGTGTACAACGTGCCCGACGCACAGCCGCCGCCCAGTTGCATGCCGATACCGAAGATGAACGCGCCCACGACCACCGACGTCCCTACCGGCGACACGAGCCCGGTCACGGGCGTACCGAACAGCGTCCCTGCCGCGAGCGCGGGAAAGAACAGCGCGACGCCGACCGCGAGCATCAGCATTTGCGCGCGCAGCCCGGCGCCGCGGCCATCGGAGATGAACACGCGCCACGCCGACGTGAAACCGAACGCCGCGTGATAAAGCGAGACGCCGAGCAGCGCGCCGACCACGTAAAGCGCAGCCTGGCGCGCGCCGACGGTTTGCCCGAGATACACCGCGCCGAGCACGATCAACAACGCGGCGATGCCGAGCGGCTTCGGATCGATATCCGCGCGGCGTGCAAGAGGAGTAGCGAGATCTGACATGACGATAAGCGTTTCGAAAAAATGCGGAAGAGCTACTTATTTTCTCGCGTTTGGCTGATCTTCGCAGGCGGCACAGCGCTTGCATCGGCCGATGCATCGAAGCCCTTTCCTGCACGGAGAAGAAGATGCATATCGTCTGTCACATGATGTCGTCGATCGACGGCCGCAGTCTCACCGACAACTGGAACCTCGATTTCGCGTCGCCCACCTACGAAGACACCGCCGCGCGCTTCAACGCCGATGCGTGGGTATGCGGCCGCGTCACGATGCAGGAAATCTCGCATGGCAAGGACCGCGACTATCCGCGCGGGCTCGCGAAGGGTCCGATTCCACGCACCGATCATTTCGCGAAACGCGACGCGAGCCAGTACGCGATTTCCATCGATCCGAAGGGACGTGTCGCCTGGAAGAGCAATACGGCGCTCGAATCGCATATCGTCGAAGTGCTGAGCGAGAGCGTCGATGACGATTACCTCGCGTATCTGCAATCGATCGACGCATCGTATGTGTTCGGCGGCAAGGACGATATCGAACTGAAGCGCGTCGTCGAAACGCTCGAACGCGAGTTGAAGATCAAGAAGCTGATCGTCGAAGGCGGCGGACATGTGTCGGGCGCGTTCGTCAATGCGCAGCTTGCCGATGAAGTCAGCGTGCTGATCATGCCGCTCGTCGATGGACGCAAAGCGCATACGTCGTCGTTCGAAGTCGCGATGGACAAGTGGAAAACGCCCGCCTACCTCAAGCTGGATTCCATCGAAAAACTGGAACACGACGTCGTGTGGCTGCGCTATACGCGCAAGTCCTGAACCTCGGGATTTACCCGCGCCACCGCATGCAAGCCGTTAAAAATGCGGCTTGCATTGTTATAATTCTTTCATCCCGCGAATAAAAGCTAACATCATTCCTCGCGCCGCTCCGATGGCCAAGAACGACCGCCTGCGTGCCCTTTCCGGCGCGCTCGAAAAACAGAACGTGATGCGTCTGCGCGATGCGGCCGCGCTGCTCGGCGTTTCGGAGATGACGGTGCGCCGCGATATCGCCGCGCATCCCGGCCAGTTCACCTATCTCGGCGGCTATATCGTCAGCGCCGCCGATGTCCCCAACGCGGGCTACACGATCGAGGAAGAGAAAGACCATTTCGCGCAAGCGAAGGCCGTCGCTTCGAATCACGCGGCGCGTCTGCTCGCGGATAGCGAAACCATCTTCATCGATTGCGGCACGACGCTGACCACGCTCGCGCGGCAGATTCCCACGGAGATGCATCTCACTGTCGTGTGCTATTCGCTCAATGTCGCGGAAATTTTGCGGCGCAAGCCCAACGTGCGGATGATCCTGCTCGGCGGCGTCTATGTGCCGTCATCGGAATCGTTCGCCAGCGACGAGAGCGTCGAAACCTTGCGGCGCATGGGCATCAACAAGGCGTTCATGTCGGCGGGCGGCGTCGATGAAGCGCGCGGCGTGACGTGCTGGAACTTTCATGAAGTCGCCATCAAGCAAGCCGCGATGGCGAGTTCGGTGGAACGTCATCTCGTCGTCGATGCGAGCAAGTTCGGCAAGGTCAAGGCCGTGCGCTTCTCGCAGCTTTCCGAGTTCGATTCGGTGATTACCGAGGAAGGTCAGAAGCTCCGCAAACGCGTCTGAATCGTTCCGATAAAAATCAGCAAGGCTCGTTCAGGTTTCGAACGAGCCTTTTTTGTTCCGCTTTTCGAAGGGCGTTACTGTCTGCGTCCCAGCGCGAACAACGTCCCCGCAACGAGAATGAACGCGCCGATGATGACCTTCTGCCAGGTGCTCGGCACGCCGATGAGAATCAGCACGCTATTGATGAGCGTCACCAGCACGACGCCCAAAAGCGTACCCACCACCGTTCCCGTACCGCCCGTGATGCGGGCACCGCCGAGAATCACCGCCGCGATCACATCGAGTTCCGTGCCGACGAGATCGAACGGGTTCGCAAGCCGGTTCGTCGACACGTGCAGGATGCCCGCCACGCCCGCCAGCAAGCCGGTATAGCCGAACACGAAAAGATGAATGGCGCGCAAGTCATAACCGAGACGTTCTGCAATGGCGAGCGAGCCGCCCATCGCATAGACGCCGCGGCCCATCATCGTGCGATTGAGCAGCCACCAGGTCACGATCGCCGCGATCACGAGCGCGAGCACGGACACCGGCAAAACCGCGCGCAAGCCATCCGGCGTGTGATAGAAAAACAGCGGCAGGCGCCCGAACGTATCCATGCTGTGCGGAATGTTCATGAAGAACTGCGTGCCGACGAACGTCAGCAACAATCCGCGATACAAATATTGCGTGCCGATGGTGACGATCAGCGAAGGCGCTTTCAATCGATGCACGAGCATGCCGTTGATGACGCCGAGAATCACGCCGCCGATTGCGCCCGCAAGCAGAATCAGCACGAACGGGCACTCCGGCCACCAAGCGAAGACAGCCTTCGTGATCGAATACATCGTCAACGCGGCGATTGCCGTGAACGACACGTCGATGCCGCCCGACGCCAGCACGACGAGCGTGCCGAGCGCGAAGAGCGAGACCGTCGTCGCGGAATGGAGCATGTCGAACAGTGTCGCGAACTGGAAGAAGCGCGGATTGATGCTGCCCACGACGAGACACGTCACCACGATCAGCCCGACCGTGAACCACTCCGGATTGCGCATCAGTTGCGCATACAGATTGCCCTTGCGCACGCGCGGCGCGACCTGGGCCGCGTGTTGCGGCATCGTCTCGCTTCCCGTGCGGCGGATGGATTCGCTCATGCTCATGCTGCCTCTGAAAGTAGCGCGTGATAAAGATCGGCCTCGTTCAAGCGGTCCGCGCGATATTCGTTCGCGACGCGGCCTTTCTTCATCATCAGAATACGGTCGCAGTTCTGCAGCAGTTCGGGCAGGTCGTCGCTGATCAATATGATGCCGATGCCCTCCTTCGACAGCCGCTGCATGATGCGATAAATGATGTCCTTCGATCCCACATCGACGCCCACGGTCGGACCATGCAGGATCAGCACGCGCGGATCGATCGCGAGCCAGCGGCCGATCAGCACGCGCTGCTGGTTGCCGCCCGAAAGCGATTGCACCGGCTTGTCAACATCGGGCGTCGCGATCTGCAAGTCCTTCACGGTGCGCTCGGCAAGCTCTTGCGCACGCTTGCGATCGATCTGACCGAAGCGGTCGCGCAGGCTCGCGATCATCGCGGTGACGACGTTGTCGCGAATCGGCTTGTCGAGAAAAAGCCCTTCGTTCAGGCGGTCTTCGGGCACATAGCCGATACGTTGCGCCTTCGCATCCGCGGGCGAATGCAGACGCACGCGCATGCCGTCGAGCGTCACCGTGCCCGTGTCCGCAGGCGCGACGCCCGCAAGCGCACGCGCAAGTTCGTTGCGGCCCGAATCGAGCAGCCCCGTCACGCCGAGAATCTCGCCCTTGTGCAGCTTGAACGACACATCGGCGAACTGGCCCTTGCGGCCGAGACCTTGCACGTCGAGCACGATCTGCGACGCGGCTCCGTCATCTTCCGCGCGATAGCGTTCCGTCGACAGATGCTTGCCCGTCATGAGCTCGCTGATCTGCGCCTTCGTATAGTTTTCGATCGGACCTTGCGCCATCTTCTGGCCGTCGCGCAGCACGATCACTTCGCCGCCGATCGCATAGCACTCGTCGAGCTTGTGACTCACGAACAGCACGGCGACGCCATCCGCGCGCAAACGCGCAAGCACGGCGATGAGGTTATCGACTTCTTTCTGCGTGAGCGATGTCGTCGGCTCGTCCATGATGACGAACTTCGCTTCGCTCGCAATGGCGCGCGCGATCGCAACGAGCTGGCGCGTCGCGAGCGGCAGTTGCTCGATGAGCGTCTTCTGGAAATCCGCGTCGCCCGGCAGTCCGACGGCTTCTAGCGCACGCGCGGCGGTTTGTGCGAGCGCTTTGCGATCGAACGTGCGCGCGAGCTTGCCCGCATGTTCCGCGAGTTCGGATGTCAGCGCGACGTTCTCCGCGACGCTCATGTTCGGCAGCAGCGACAAGTCCTGATAAACGGTTTCGATGCCCGCTGAAAGCGATTCGAGCGGCGAAAGCTTCTTGTGACGCGCGCCTTCGATCACGAGCTCGCCTTCATCGGGCGGTTGCGCGCCCGAGATGATCTTGATGAGCGTGCTCTTGCCGCAACCGTTCTCGCCGAGCAAGTGATAGATCTGGCCGCGCTCGAACGAGAGGCTTACGCCACGCAGCGCATAGACGCCGGTGAAACGTTTATGGATATCGACGACTTCGAGGAGCGGTGTCATATCGTGTAGTCGAGCGAGGCACACCGCAGTGCGCCTCGCGAATGGCATCAGAAGTTGTATTGCTTGTAGTTCGACTTGTCGACATCGACCCAGCCGGTGCCGCGCACGATCACGCCCTTGCCCGGGCCCTTCGTGACCGTCACCTTGTTATAGCCGGTGATGCCGAGGTCTGCGCCGTTCTGCACTTCCTTGCCGTCGACGAGCATCTGCGCGACCTTGTTCATCGCGAGACCGGCGAGCTTCGGATCCCAGAACGCGATGCCGTTGATCGCGCCGCTTTCGAGGAACTTGGCCGCTTCCGTCGGCAAGCCGGTGCCGTACACGCAGATCTTCCCGACCTTGCCGGCCTCTTCGACCGCGCGGCCGATACCGATGACGTCGAGCGACGACGAACCCTGGAAGCCCGTCAGATCCGGATGCTTGCGCAGCACTTCCTTCGCGACCTGATACGCGCGCTCGCCATCGTTATTCGTTTCGAGCTTCGGTTCGACCAGATCCATCTTCGGATACTTGGCCTTCGCATTGCCGATGCCGCCATCGGCCCATTGCACCTGCGAGCGCGAGCCGAGCGAGCCGACCAGCACCGCCCACTTGCCCTGATTGTTCATGCACTTCGCGAGACGCTCGTTCAGGCCCGCGCCGTATGCGGTGTTGTCGAAGGCTTCGATGTCGACCATCGTGTTCTTCGCGTTGTCCGCTTCATGCGTGACAACCTTGATGCCCCGATCCATCGCTTTCTTGAGGGCGGGTTCGAGCGTCGGCGGATCGTAGGGCACTACCGCAATTGCCGTGACCTTCTTCGCGATCAGATCCTCGATGATCTTGAGTTGCTGCGCGGCGTCGGCGCGGCCCGGACCCGTCTGATATGCGTTGATGTTCGGATTCTCCTTGCCGAACTCCTTCACGCCTTCGTCCATGCGATTGAACCAGTTGATGCCGGTCACTTTCACGACCGTCACGATGGTTTCGTTGGTCGCGGCCTGCGCCGCTGCGATCGCGCCCGCCGCGAGTGCGATCGCGGTGAGTGCGGTGCCCAGTTTGCTCAGCTTCATTGCGTTGTCTCCTTTATCTATCCATTGGTCTCTTTGAACATCACACGCAACACTAACGTCCGGTCGATGCGGGCGGCGGTGGAACATTGCTCTTGGGCGCGGCTCCGCCGATGCCGAAGATCGCGCGCACGCGATCGCCGCCCGCGAATGCAAGCGATGCGAGCAGCAGGAAGCCCCAAGCGCAATCGCCGAAAAACTGCGATACGCCGAGCAGATTGAAGAGGCTCGACAGAAATTGCAACACGGTCGCGGCGAGAAACACGCAGACGATGCGTCCATAACCGCCCGCCGGATTCACGCCGCCCATCACCGCGATCAGGATCGCGATCAGCAGATACGAATTGCCGTAGTCCCACTTCGCGCTCGACGTATGCGTTGCGCTGATGAGACCCGCGAGCGAGGCGAGCACGCCGCACATCCCATACGTGAGAATCAGCATGCGCGCGCGCGGAATGCCCGCGTAGAACGCGGCCTTCGGGTTCGTGCCCATCAGATAGAGACGCAGGCCGAACGGCGTACGCTTCAGAATCCAGCCGAGCAGCAGAACCGCGGCGATGAAGATCCACAGTGAAATGGGCACTTGCAGGAAGGTGCCGTTGCCGATGTTCGACAGCGGATCGACGTATTCCACGCGCACGGATGCGCCGTTGCTCAACACCACCGCGATGCCGGTGAAGAGCAACTGCGTGCCGAGCGTGCAGAGAATCGGCGTGAGCTTCAGCTTCGCGATGACGACGCCATTGAGCAAGCCGCCGAGCGCACCCATCACCATGACGATGCATACGAATACCGCGGTATAGAGCGCGGGCGAATCGTCGGCGGAGACCATATGCGGCAGCATCATCGCGGCGACCATGCCGGAGAGATTCGCAAGGCCCACGCCCGACAGATCGATGCCGCCGTTGCCCGACACCATCGACAGCATGATGCCGAGCGCAAGCAGGCCGAGCTCGGGCAACTGGCCGCCCATCGACTGAAGATTGTCGATGTCGAGGAACTGGCCGTGCGACATCCACGTTGCGACGATCACCACGAGCACGTTCACGCCGATCAGAAAGTTGAACTGGCGATCCGCGAGCCACTTCGACGCTTTCATTGCGTGACGCTCCTTTCCGCTAGCAGCGCGTTGATTTCGTCGAGACGCGGCATCGACGGCGCGGTGCCCGGACGCGTCACCGAAATGCTCGCGAGCGCGCAGCCGAAGCGCACTGCATCCACAGGGCTTTCGCCGCGTGCGAGGGCCGCCGCGAAGCCGCCGGTGAAGCCATCGCCCGCGCCCGCCGTCTCGACGACGCGGCCGCATTCGAAAGCAGGCACGAGCGTCGATTCGTTCGACGTATGCAAGAGCGCGCCCGCTTCGCCGAGCGTGACGATCACGGCGCGTGCGCCTTTTTGGAGCAGTACGTTCGCGGCGCGGCGTGCGTCGTCCACCGAAGCGATCTCGATGCCGGTGAGCGCCTGCGCTTCGGTTTCGTTCGGCGTGATGTAGTCGCAAAGTGGATAGATATCGTCCGTCAGCGGCAAGGCGGGCGCGGGATTGAACACCGTCGTCACGCCATGTTTGCGCGCGAGTTCGAGTCCACGGCGCGCGGCCGGAATCGGTTGTTCGAGCTGCGTGACGAAGACGCCGGCACGCGCGATATCGTCTTCGATCGCATCGACGTCTTCGGGCGCGAGCGTGCCCGCAGCGCCCGCCGCGACGATGATCGCATTGCCGCCCGTGTTCTCATCGACATAGATATGCGCGGCACCCGTCGCGACATCGTTCATTACCGTTGCGCGCGATGTGATGCCTTCGGCGCTCCATGTCGCCTGCGCGATATCGCCGAACGCATCCGCGCCGATGCGGGTGCAGAAGATCACGTCCGCGCCCGCGCGTGCGGCGGCCACCGCCTGATTCGAGCCCTTGCCGCCCGGTCCCATCTGGAACGCGGAACCCGCGACCGTTTCGCCGAGCAGCGGCATGCGTTGCGCGCGAAACGCGAGGTCCGTCACATAGATGCCGAGAATGACGACGCTTTTCATCGCGTGCCTCCGTGCGCGGCTTCGGGCGCATCCGGCGCGAGTTGCACGCCCTTCTTGAAGATGAAGCAGCCATAGCCGCGCGCTTCGCCCGTCGCGATCACGCAATATGCGTTCTTCGCGCGCTCGTAGAACGCGAAGCGTTCGACCGGCGCGAAGGGCAGCGCGCGGCCTTCGGCATCGTCCACTTCGCGTTGGGCTTCGCGTTGCACGGCGGGCAAGGTAGTTGCATCGCCAACTATCTCCATGCGGCCCGCGGGATCGTCGACGAACGTATCGAGCGGCAGCACCGACAACACGGCGCGCACCGCACGCGGCGCGCTCACGCCGTCCATGCGCAGCACGCGGCCGAGCACCGTTTTACGCGCGACAGAGTCAGCGGGGAAATGGGCATCGCAGATCACCACTTCGTCGCCGTGGCCCATCGCGGCAAGCGCGTACAGGATATCGGCGTTCAAGAGCGGATCGATGTTCTTCAGCACAGCGTCTCCTCCATGCATGAGCGCGTTCCGTATCGGAATCGCGCCGAGTCAATTCCTTGATCAGTCTCCGTACGGCACCCAGATGTTCTTCACTTGCACCGCCTGTCGAAGGAAAGGCAGCCCTTCGCTTGCGGCATCGTGCCAGTCGAACACGCGGCCCTGATCGACGAACGTGCGCTTCAGATTGCCGATCGACTCGCGCTCCACCATCGCCGATAGCGACGCGCCGTGGAAGCACCAGAGCGCATCGACGTCATCGTGTTGCGCGAGCGTTTGAGCCAGCGAACGCGCGTCGCCGGTGACGATGTTCAGCGCGCCGCCCGGCACATCCGATGTCTCGACGACCTGATAGAAGTCCGTCGCCATCAGCGGACACGTCTCGCTCGGCACGACGACCACGCGATTGCCCAGCGCGAGCGCGGGCGCGACGAGGGACACGAACCCGAGCAACGGCGCTTCATCGGGACACACGATGCCGATCACGCCCAGCGCTTCGTGCATCGCCAGCGCGACGCCATGCAGCGGGGGCGCATGCACGGCGCCGTCGTACTTGTCGGCCCAGGCGGCATACGTGAAGAACCGCGCGATCGATGCATCGACTTCGCGCTTCGCATCGCGCTCGCTCGAACCGGCGCGCGTGACGAGCTGCTTCGCGAATTCATCGGCGCGTGCGCTCAGGTTTTCCGCGAGGTAGTACAGCACTTGCGCGCGGTTGTGCGCGCTCGCCGACGACCATTTCGTCATGCCGCGCGCGGCCGCGACCGCATTGCGTATGTCCTTGCGATTGCCTTCGCCCACTTCGCCGACGATCTCACCGGCGGGCGAATGCACGAGCCGCGAATAACCGCTGTCGGGCCGCGCCTGCTTGCCGGCGATGAAGAGCTTCGCCGTGCGATCGAGCGCACTCACATTGCCCGCATCGACGAGCGAATCCGGTTGCGCCTGCAACGATTTCGTTTCGCCGCGAACCGGAAGCTTGGCCCATGCGCGCGGCTTCAGGTATTCGTAGATGCCCTCGCGTCCGCCTTCGCGTCCGAAGCCCGACTCGCGATATCCGCCGAAGCCGACCGCCGCATCGAAGAGATTGGTCGCGTTGATCCACACGACGCCGCATTGCAGGCGCGGGGCGACGTCGAGCGCGCGGCTGATGTTCTCGCTCCACACGCTCGCGGCAAGGCCGTAGCGCGTGTTATTTGCGAGCGCAACGGCTTCTTCCGGCGTGCGGAAGCTCATCGTCACGAGCACGGGCCCGAAGATCTCTTCCTGCGCGAGCGTCGATGCGGGCGCGACGTTGGTGACGAGCGTCGGCGGAAAGAATGCACCGCTCTCGGGCAACGTGGCACGCGGCGATCGATAGACTTCGCAGCCTTCGCGCTCGCCCTTGTCGACGAGCGCGCGAATGCGTTCGAGCTGAATGTCGTCGACGACCGCGCTCATGTCGATGCCCTTATCCAGCGACGTGCCGACGCGCAGCGTATCCATGCGGCGCTTCAGCTTCTCGACGAAGCGCGCTTCGATGCCTTCCTGCACGAGCAGACGGGAGCCCGCGCAACACACTTGTCCCTGATTGAACCAGATCGCATCGACGACACCTTCGACGGCGCTGTCGATATCGGCATCGTCGAACACGATGAACGGCGACTTGCCGCCGAGTTCGAGCGTGAGCGACTTGCCCGAACCCGCCGTGCTCGCGCGAATCTGACGGCCCACTTCGGTCGATCCCGTGAATGCGATCTTCGCGACGCGTTGATGTTCGACGAGCGCCGCGCCCGTGCTGCCATCGCCGGTGACGATGTTGAGCACGCCCTTCGGCAAGCCCGCGCGATGCGCCAATTCAGCGAACAGCAACGCCGTCAACGACGTGAATTCCGCGGGCTTCAGCACGACGGTATTGCCGAGCGCGAGCGCCGGCGCGATCTTCCACGCGAGCATCAGCAGCGGGAAATTCCACGGCACGATCTGGCCGATCACGCCGAGCGGCGCCCAGTCCGCGAACTCCTTGTCCTGCAGTTGCGCCCATCCCGCGTGATGCAGAAAATGCCTTGCTACAAGGGGTATATCGATATCGCGCGACTCGCGGATCGGCTTGCCGTTGTCGAGCGATTCGAGCACGGCGAAGAGACGGCTGTGCCGCTGCACCATGCGCGAAAGCGCATAGAGATGACGCGCGCGCCCCGCTCCGCCGATGGCTTGCCAGCCTTCGAGCGCATCGTGCGCGGCTTGCACAGCGGCATCGACATCCGCTCCCGTGCCTTGCGCGATCGATGCGAGCACGCGGCCGGTCGCGGGTTCTCGTGAGTCGAAGCGCGCGGCGTCGTCGCTGTCGCGCCATGCGCCGTTGACGAAGTGACCGAAGCGCCCGTCATGCTGATCGAGCCATGCGCGCGCGGCGCGATCGTCTTCCGGTGCGGGTCCGTATTCCATCGAAGAGAAGTATTCGGCAACGCTCATGAGGCTGTTTAGTGAAGTCTGTTGGATCAGGCGACGGGATGGCGATTGAACGACGAATAACGTCCGCTCACATGGTGTTCGAGTTGGCGTTCGATATCCGCGAGCAGGCTCGATGCGCCGATGCGAAACAGATCCGCTTCGAGCCATTCGCGCCCGAGCTCTTCCTTCATGAGGATCTGATACTCGAGCACCGACTTCGCAGTCGACACGCCGCCCGCCGGCTTGAAGCCGATCATGACGCCCGTGCGCGCGAGATAGTCGCGGATCATCCGCACCATCACGAGCGACACGTCGAGCGTCGCGTTGACGCTTTCCTTGCCCGTCGATGTCTTGATGAAATCGGCGCCGGCCATCATGCAGATCATCGATGCCTTCGCGACATTCGACAGCGTGCGGATATCGCCGGTCGCGAGAATCGCCTTGACGTGCGCGTCGCCGCATGCCGCGCGGAAATCGCGCATCTCGTCGTAGAGCGCTTTCCAGTTACCCGTCAGCACATGCTCGCGCGTGACGACGATATCGATCTCGGACGCGCCATCTCTCACCGATGCTTCGATCTCGCGCAACTTCAGTTCGTGCGGATTGAGGCCAGCGGGAAAGCCCGTCGATACGGCCGCGACCGGAATGCCGCTGCCCTCGAGCGCGTTCACTGCCGTCCTGACGTAACGGTGATAGACGCACACCGCCCCCGTTTTGATCGACAGAGGCGGCATGCCGAGCGCGTCGAGCAGATCGTCGCGCAATGGACGGCGCGCCTTCGCACAGAGACGTTCGACGCGGCCATGCGTGTCGTCGCCGGAAAGCGTCGTGAGATCGATGCAGGTGATGGCCTTGAGCAGCCACGCCGCCTGCGCGTCTTTCTTGACCGCGCGGCGCGTGCCGAGCGTCGACGCGCGGCGCGTCACCGCCGACTGATTCACGCGCAGGCCGTCGAGCCAGGCGAGATCGAACGGCACGCCGGGATTGCGCGCGCTGGCGTGAACCTGGGCCTTGCCGGGCCACGCGACGATGGACTTCGATGCAGTTTCCAGCATGAGATCGGTATGCCGGCGTCTTGTGCGACGCACAACAGTTTTTGATAGATTGATCTCAGTTTATAGCATTCTTGTTAGGATCGTGACATAGGGAAAGTTCGGAGACGACCGCGCCGAGTCTCACTCTTCCGTGCAAACCCTCGGTTGACGTCTTTGCGTTCATCGACGCAAACTTGAAGCGCTTCAAATCCAATCGATCAACCCAAACAGAGCAAATTCGGCAACGCGACCGAACTTTCTTGCTTTCGATTTGAAGCGCTTCAATTTCGAACGATACAAGGAGACACCGCATGTCCTCGCACTTTCCCCGCACTGTCCTGCGCGCGCTCGCCGCCGCGTGCGTCGCAGCATCGAGTCTCACTGCCGCGCACGCCGCCGACATCAAGATCGGCGCGCTCTTCCCCTTCAGCGGCGGACTCGCGCTGCTCGGCGACGAAAGCTATCGCGGCGTGCAACTCGCCGTCGACGAGCGCAACGCGGCGGGCGGCATCAACGGCGAGAAAGTGGTGCTCGTCAAGGCCGATGCCGTCGATGCCAATCAGGCCGTCGGCGAAGCGCGGCGTCTGACGTCGGTGGAAAACGTGTCGGCGGTGTTCGGAAGTTATTCGTCGGCGGTGTCGTCGGCGGCGACGCAAGTGACCGAGCTCGCGGGCGTGCCGTTCTTCGAACTCGGCGCGACGGCGGACACCATCACGAGCCGCGGCTTCAAGTATCTGTATCGCAGCAACTCGACCACGAAGACCTTCGCGGACGGCACGCTCGAAGCGCTGACCAAGGTCGTCGCGCCGCAACTCAAGGTGGATCCGAAGACGCTGAAGATCGCGATCATCGCGGAAGACGGGCCGTACGGCACGCTCGTCTCCGGCTTTCAGAAGGAAGGCGCGAAGAAGCTCGGTCTGAACGTCGTGCAGGTGCTGCCGTATTCGGCGAAGAGCGTCGATCTGTCGTCGCTGATTCTGCGTCTGAAGGGCGCGGACGTCGATATCGTGCTGCAGACCTCGTATCAGAACGACTCGATCCTGTTCTTCCGCCAGGCCGCGCAGGCCGGCTTCAAGCCGAAGGCGGTCATCGGCGCGGGCGGCGGCTATTCGCTGTCGGATACGGCCAAGGCCGTCGGCGCGCAAATGAACGGCGTATATGACATCGACTTCCCGCAAGTCGCGATGAACGAGAAAGGCGCACCCGGCCTCGAAACATTCACCACCGAATATCAGAAGCACTTCGGCATGGCGCCGCGCTCGGGCCATAGCCTCGTGAACTATGTCGGCGCGAAAGCGTTCCTCGATGTGCTCGCCAACGCGAAATCCACCGACAAGGACAAGATCCGCGCCGCCGTGCTCGCCTACAAGAAGCCGACGGGCACGACCGCCGCTGGCTGGGGCTTCCAGTTCGCCGACAACGGCCAGAACCAGCTCGCGACCACCAACGTGATGCAGTGGCAAGGCGGCAAGCTCGTCACCGTCTATCCGGAAGCGGTCGCGATCGCGAAGCCCGTCGCGGCGCAGTAAAACCGCCGCTGTCGACCCGCATTTCTCTTTCACTCGAACCGTGCGGCGCGTGACACGCGCTGCGCGGTGTCCAGGAAACGAGCATGTCCATTCTTCTGCAACTTCTGGTCAACGGCCTGTTGCTGGGCGGCGCGTACGCGATCATCAGCATCGGCCTCACGCTGATCTTCGGCGTCGTGCGCGTGGTCAACTTCGCGCACGGCGAGCTGCTGATGGTCGGCATGTACGCCGTCTGGCTGCTCGCCGCGAAGCTCGGCTGGCATCCGTATGTGTCGGCGGTGCCGGTCGCGCTGCTGCTCTTCGCATTCGGCGTGCTGATCCAGCGCTTCATCATCCAGCCGCTGCTTTCCGCCGACGCGCACATTCAGATTTTCGCGACCGTCGGCGTGTCGACCGCGCTCGTGAATCTCGCGCTGATGATCTTCGGCGCGGACGTGCATCCCGTCGATGTGAGCTTCGGCACCGAGCATCTGCAGTTCGGCGACATCAACATCGTGAGCGGGCAACTGATCACGTTTGCCGCCGCGCTCGCGGTCGCGGGCGGGCTGCATCTGTTCCTGCAACGCACCTACACCGGTCGCGCGTTTCGCGCGGTGGCGCAACATCGCTACGCGGCCTCGCTGATGGGCGTCAACGTGAAGACGACGTACGTGCTCGCGTTCGGCATCGGCGCGGCGCTGGTCGGGCTCGCGTCGGGCTTGCTGGTCGCGCAGTATCCGGTGTTCCCGACCGTCGGCCAGTACTTCGTGCTGACCGCGTTCGTCATCGTCGTGCTGGGCGGTCTCGGCAGCTTGCCGGGCGCGCTCGTCGGCTCGATCGTGATCGGGCTCATCGACAGTCTCGCGGGCTACTACATCTCGCCCGACATGAAGGAAGTCGTCTACTTCGCGATCTTCCTCGTGATTCTTGTGGTGCGCCCGACCGGTCTCTTCGGTCTCGGACGCGGCTCCGAATAACGTTCAGCGAGGCATTCGATGTTTCCCAATCTCCTGCATCCGCGCGGCTACATGGGCGCGCTGGCGCTCGTCGCGCTGCTCGCCGTGCCGTTCGCGCTGCAATCGCCGTTCGCGTTTCACCTGGCCGTGCTCGTGTGCATCTTCGGCGCGCTCGCGACGGCGTGGAATATCGTCGGCGGATTCGCCGGGCAGTTGTCGCTCGGACACGCGGTGTTCTACGGCATCGGCTCGTACGCGGCGACGCTGCTCGTCATCAACTTCGGCATCACGCCGTGGCTCGGCATGTTCGCGGGCGCGGTGATCTCGGCGATGGCGGCGATCGTCATCGCGTATCCGACGCTGCGTCTGCGCGGACCGTTCTTCGCGCTCGCCACGATCGCGTTCCTCGAAGTGTGCCGCCTGCTCA
Organism: Caballeronia sp. AZ7_KS35; assembly: GCF_023631045.1. Lineage (NCBI taxonomy): Bacteria > Pseudomonadati > Pseudomonadota > Betaproteobacteria > Burkholderiales > Burkholderiaceae > Caballeronia > Caballeronia sp. AZ7_KS35. The sequence continues at coordinate 111,742 of NZ_JALQDV010000038.1, forward strand.
CGGTGCACGAGGAAAGCTGGACGGGCGGCTCGGCGGGCCTGAACGTGCCGCTCAACATCGGCCTGCAATGGATGGTGTTCCGCGAAAAGTGGGCGTATCTGCTGATCGCGTTCGGCTTTCTTCTGGTGACGTTGTGGGCCGCGTGGCTCATCCGCCGCTCGCGCTTCGGCTTCTACCTGATCGCCGTGCGCGAACGTGAAGATGCGGCGCGCGCGGTCGGCGTGAACGCGGTGAAGGTGAAGATCGGCGCGGCGGTGATCTCGGCGGTGCTGACGAGTCTCATCGGCTCTTTCCACGCGATGTATCTCACCTTCATCGATCCGTCCGCGGCGTTCTCGCTGGAACTGTCGGTGCAGATCGCGATGTTCGCGCTGATCGGCGGACTCGGCAGCGTCGCCGGGCCGCTCGCGGGCACCGTCCTCGTGCTGCCGATCGCCGAGCTTGCGCGCGGCTGGCTCAGCTCGTTCGGCAGCGGCACGCACGGCTTCGTCTACGGTGTCGTGTTGGTGCTCGTCGTGCTGTTCATTCCGCGCGGACTCGTCGGGCATCTGGGCGGCTTCGTGCTGCGCTTCATCGACCGTCTGCCCGGCGCGCGCACGCCGCCGCCCGCACGGGCGAAGTCGATCGCGCCCGCCGATGCGTTGCCGCTCGGCACGCCGCTGCTCGTCGCGGAGCATCTGAAGAAGCGCTTCGGCGGACTCGTCGCGACCGACGATGTTTCCCTCACGCTGCACGCCGGCGAGATTCTCGGTGTGATCGGCCCGAACGGCGCGGGCAAGACGACGGTCTTCAATCAGCTTTCGGGCTTCATCCGGCCGAACGAAGGCATCGTGAAGATTCGCCTCGCCGATGGCACCTGGGCCGAACCGCGCACGCCCGATGCGTTCGCGAAGGACGGCGTCGGCCGTACGTTCCAGATCGCGCAGCCGTTCGCGGGTCTCTCGGTGCTGGAGAACATCATGCTCGGCGCGTTCATGCATACGCGGGTCCGCGTCGAAGCGGAATCGATCGCACGCGAAGTCGCGGAGATCACCGATCTCACGTCCTTGCTCGATACCGAAGCGCGCAGCCTCACGGTCGGCGGCATGAAGCGTCTCGAAGTGGCGCGCGCGCTCGCCACGCGCCCGCGCGCGCTTCTGCTCGACGAAGTGATGGCCGGTCTCAATCCCGCCGACATCGCGCGCGCGATCAACATGGTGCGGCGCATCCGCGATTCGGGAATCGCCGTGCTGATGATCGAGCACATGATGCAGGCGACGATGGCGCTGTCGGACCGCATCATCGTCATCAATGCCGGGCGCATGCTGAAGGAAGGCAAGCCGTCCGATGTCGTCAACGATCCTGAGGTGATTCAGGCCTATCTCGGCAAGGGGTATCTCGATGCTCAAGCTGCATAACGTCTCGGCCGGCTACGGCAAGAGCGAAGTTCTGCGCGGCGTCTCGCTCGATGTGCAGGAAGGCGAGATCGTCACGCTCGTCGGCGCGAACGGCGCGGGCAAGACCACGACGCTGAAGACGCTATGCGGAATCGTCGCGGCGCGCGGCGGCAGCATCGCGTTTCAGGGACAGGAACTCGTCGGCAAGTCCTCGCACGACATCGTCGCGATGGGCGTCACGATGATTCCCGAAGGCCGTCAGCTCTTCCCGTTCCTGAGCGTCGAAGAGAACCTGCTGATGGGCGCGTTTCGTCACGCCGCACGAAGCGCGCGGCGCGAACGCATGGACGAAGTGCTCGAGCTCTTTCCGCGCGTGCGCGAGCGTCTCACGCAACTTGCCGGATCGCTGTCGGGCGGCGAGCAGCAGATGGTCGCCATCGCGCGCGGCATGATGTCCGCGCCGAAGCTCCTGATCTTCGACGAACCGTCGCTCGGTCTTTCGCCCTTGCTCGTCGAGCAGATGTTCGAAGTCGTCGGCACGGTCGCGGCGCGCGGCGTGACGGTGCTGCTCGTCGAACAGAACGTGTTCCACACGCTCAAGCTCGCGAACCGCGGATACGTGCTCGAAAACGGCGCCATCGCGCTTTCCGGAACGGGCGCAGAATTGCTCGATAGTCCCCACGTGCGGCGCGCCTATCTCGGTCATTGATTCAGCGAACCGGCGCATCGCATCCAGAAACCACGGAGATTAAAACTCATGCAAATCGAAGTGAAACCCGACGAACAAGTCATCGCCTATCAGTTGCCGCAAGTGCCGTACATGTCGAAGGATCTCGTGCACGGCGGCGTCATGACCGACTGGCTCGAAGACGACAACCTGTGGGTGCCCGCGACCGAAACCGTGTCGTTCAAGCCGCTCATTCTCAACGCGAGCCAGGGCTATTACGTGAATCTGCTGCGCGTGCGCCGCAGCGGCGTGATCTCGCGGCATCGTCATAGCGGCGCCGTTCATGCGATGGTGCTCAAGGGCCGCTGGTACTACCTCGAACACGACTGGGTCGCGGAGCAAGGCGGCTATGCGTTCGAGCCCGCGGGCGAAACGCACACGCTCTTCGTGCCCGAAGACGTGCCCGAGATGATTACCTGGTTCCATGTCACGGGCGGCTATACCTATGTCGATCCGCAAGGCGTCGCGCAGGGTTACGAAGACGTCTTCACGAAGATCGAGGCGGCGCGCCGGCACTATGCGTCGATCGGTCTGCCCGCCGATTACATCGAATCCATCATCCGATGAACGCCATGACATCCACTCTTCCCGCATCGATGCAATACGTCGACCACGGCGCGGGCGGCGCGCCCGACTGCATGCGGCTCGCGCAGGGACCCCTGCCCTCGCCCGGCCCGAACGACGTGCTGATCGAAGTCGCCTACGCAGGCGTGAACCGACCCGACGTGCTGCAACGCTCGGGTTCGTATCCGCCGCCGCCGGGCGCATCGCCGCATCTGGGACTCGAGGTGTCGGGGCGCATCGTCGCGACGGGCGCGGAGGTCACGCAATGGCGCGCCGGCGATGAAGTCTGCGCGCTCGTGCCCGGCGGCGGCTACGCGCAATACTGCATCACGGATGCATCGCATTGTCTGCCGCTGCCCAAAGGTTTCACGCTGCTGCAGGCCGCGGCCTTGCCCGAAACGTACTTCACCGTCTGGACCAACGTGTTCGAGCGCGGCCGCCTGCAGGCGGGCGAAACGTTTCTCGTGCACGGCGGATCGAGCGGCATCGGACTGACGGCGATCCAGCTCGCGCACGCATTCGGCGCGCGCGTCGTCACGACCGTCGGCAATGCGGAAAAAGCGCAGGCCTGTCGCGAAGCGGGCGCGGATCATACGATCAACTATCGCGACGAAGATTTCGTCGATGCCATCGCGACTCTCACCGATGGAAAAGGCGTCGACATCATCCTCGACATGGTCGGCGGCGACTACATCGCGCGCAATATCCGCGCGCTCGCGCTCGAAGGCCGGCTCGTGCAGATCGCGTTTCTCGAAGGCAGCCGCATCGAACTGGATGCCATGCCGATCATGCTGCGCCGTCTCACCTTTACCGGATCGACTCTGCGCGCGCGCAGCATCGAACAGAAAGCGGCGATCGCGAAAGCGCTGCACGCGCACGTCTGGCCGCTGCTCGAAGCGGGCCGCGCGCTGCCCGTGATTCATCGCGTGCTGCCGCTCGCCGACGTCGCGGCCGCGCACGCGCTGATGGAATCGAGCAGGCATATCGGCAAAATCATGCTAAAAGTGGGAGACCAATAACGTGCGGCACGACAAGCGTGTGGTCCTGGTGACGGGCGGCAGCGGCGGCATCGGCGAGGCGCTCGTCGAGCGCTATGCGCGCGATGGCGCGGCCGTCGGCATCGTCGATGTCAACGAAGAAACAGGCGCGGCGCTCGCAAGACGTCTCGCCGATGCGGGCCTGCGCGTGCATTTCGCCCATGCCGACGTCGGCGATTTCGCCGCGTGCGAAGCCGCGTGCCGTGCGATCGAGGCCGCGCTCGGTCCGGTCGATACGCTCGTCAACAACGCGGGCATTTCGCCGAAACACGCGGGCAAGCCGATGCCCGTCTGGCAGATGTCGCCCGACGAATGGCGCCGCGTGATGGACGTGAACGTGAACAGCGTCTTCAACTTCTGCCGCATTCTTGCGCCGGGCATGGTGGAGCGGCGCTTCGGACGCATCGTGTCGATGTCGTCGGTGGCGGGCAAGGCGTACCTCGACATCGTCGCCGCGCATTACAGCACGACGAAAGCCGCGCTGATCGGCATGACGCGGCATCTCGCGGGGGAGCTCGGGCCGCACGGCATCACGGTGAACGCGATCGCGCCGGGGCGCATCGATACGCCGCTCGTTCGCGGCGTCGCGCGGGAGGCCAACGAAAAGGTCGCGCAAGAAACGCCGTTGCGGCGGCTCGGCGCGCCCGACGAAGTGGCATCGACGTGCCTGTTCCTCACATCCGATGAAGCCGCGTTCGTCACCGGCCAGGTGATCGACGTGGCCGGCGGATGGCTGATGACATGACGACGCACGCGCCGTTGAGAACCATCGGCTTTCCGGGGCGATACACGCAAGGGCCGGGCGCGTTGTCCGCGCTCGGATCGACGCTCGCGGAACTCGGCGCGCGACGCGCGTTCGTGCTCGTCGATGGCGCGGTCATCGATCGCGTGTCGGCGCAAGTCACGCGATCGATCGAAGACGCGCACATCGTCACGTTTCCCGGCGAATGCACGGCCGCGGTCATCGCGAAGCTGAGCGACGATGCGCGCGAACTCAACGCGGATGCCGTCGTGGCCATCGGCGGCGGCAAGACGATCGACTCGGCGAAAGGCGTCGCCCGGGCGCTGAACGTGCCGATCGTGATCGCGCCGTCCGCCGCTTCGAGCGATGCGCCGACGAGCCGCCTCATCATCCTGTACGACGACGCGCATCGCGTCGCGGGCATCGACATGTTGCCGCGCAATCCGGACGCGGTGATCGTCGATACCGCGTTGATCGCCGCCGCGCCCGCGCGTCTCTTCGCGGCCGGCATCGGCGATGCGCTCAGCAAGAAGTACGAAGCCGCGCAATGCCAACGCGCCGATGGCCTGAACTCGTACGGCACGCCGCCGCTGCCGGGCGCGCTGCTGCTCACGCGCGCGACGCTCGCGATCCTGCTCGAAGACGGCGCGCGCGCCTACGCCGACATCCGGCGCGGCGAACTCACCGATGCCGTCGAACGCGTGATCGAAGCGACCGTGCTGTTGAGCGGCGTCGGCTTCGAGAGCGGCGGCCTGTCGCTCGCGCATGCGCTGATCCGCGGACTCACGGCGATTCCCGCGATGGCCTCGATGATGCACGGCGAACTGGTCGCCTTCGGCACGCTTGTACAATTGTTCGTCGAAGATACATCGCCCGAAGAGATCGAACCGTTGGCCACGCTCATGACCGCAACCGGATTGCCGCTCACGCTCGCACAACTGGGGCAGCACGCCCCGCTTACATCGGCACAGCAAACGCTCATCGCAAACGCCACGCTCGCCACGCGCTATAGCCGGCACATGTCGCCGCCGCTGACGGCTGCGCGGCTGATCGAAGGCATCGCCCGCGCCGATGCCTATGGACGCGCGCGCAGCCCATCATGAAACCCACGCGCGCTACGCTCGCGGATGTCGCGCGGCTGGCGGGCGTCTCGCTCGGCAGCGCGTCGCGCGCCTTGTCCGTGCCGGATCAGGTCAAGCCGCGAACGCTCGCCAATGTGCAGCGCGCGGTCGAACAGCTCGGCTACGTGCGCAACGGCGCGGCGCAGGCGCTTGCCTCGCGCAAGACGCGCACGGTCGCGGCCATCTATCCCACGCTCAACAATCCCATTTACGCCGATTCGATTCAGGCGCTTCAGCAGACGTTATGGGGTTATGGGTATCAGTTGCTGATCGCGAGTCACGAATACAAACCGGCGCGCGAACTCGAATTGCTCCGTGCGATTCTGGAACGCGGCGTCGACGGGCTCGTGCTCGTCGGCACCGATCATCCGCCTGAAGTTTTCGAACTCACGCGCCTGTACGCGTTGCCTTATGTTCTGACGTGGTCGGTGGATGAAACGCAGTATCCGCATTGCGTGGGCTTTTCCAATTTCGACGCGGCTTACCGGCTGGCGAAACGCATCGTCGGATTCGGGCATCGGCATGTCGCGATGTGCGGCGGCTCGACCTTCGGCAACGAACGCGTGCGCGCACGGCAGGCCGGCACGCGCGCCGCGCTCAGGGAAGCGGGATTGGATCTGAGACCCGAATGGATCGTCGAAGCGCCGTTCACCTTTGAAGGCGGCAGGCAGGCGCTGCGCGAACTGTGGGACGGCGAAGCGCGGCCCAGCGTGGTCATCTGCGGCACCGATCTACAGGCAATCGGTCTGCTGGACGAATGCCGCGCGAAGGGCATTCGGGTTCCCGACGATCTCTCGGTAACGGGCTTCGACGATATCGAACAGGCGCGGCTCACCCAGCCGCCGCTCACGACGGTACGCGTTCCGTCGCTGGAGATCGGCACGCGCGCCGCGCGGCATCTCATGGCGCTGATCGACGGCAAGGACGGCGACAACGAGCTCGTGCTCGATGCGCCCGTCGTGGAACGCGGCACGCTGGCCAAACCCGCGGCCTGAACGCATCGTTCCGATTTTTGGTTTCATCGCCCGCGATGCGTCGTAGGCCCGCTCTTTGCTCGTCATCGTGACACCCCACATTCCGAAAAGGAGATCACGATGCCGCGCCAACCCTCCACCCAGCCGACGACCACCGCCCCGTCCGGCGCCGCCCGCAGCCAGGACGCGATTCAGGTGCTGACCGACGATCATCGCGCCGTGCAAAAGCTGTTCGACGCGTTCGAAAAAGCGGAGAAAGACGATCTCGACGCGAAAGCCACGCTCGTGCGCCGCGCCTGCGAAGAACTGACGGTTCACGCGATGATCGAAGAAGAGTTGTTGTACCCGGCCGCGCAGGAAGCGCTGGACGAAGACGACCGGCCCGATGTCGAAGAGGCTTACGTCGAGCACTATCTCGTCAAGGTGCTGATCGAGAAGTTCACGCAGCTGAAGCCGTCCGACAAGGGTTTCGACGCCACGTTCAAGGTGCTGTCCGAAATGGTGAATCACCATATCGAAGAAGAAGAATCGGAACTGTTTCCGAAATTGCGCAAGTCCGGAGCCGATCTGGACGCGCTCGGCAGCAAGCTGATGCAGCGCAAGGAACAGCTCGAAGCGAAAATCCCGAAGGACGCAGGCGATAACACGATGCGCCTGCATTGACGCTCTTGAGCGCGCACCGGAGCCGAATCATGAAAAACCCCTGGGCGAAGAAGAACCCTTTCCTCAGCATGTGGCTTTCCGGTGCGAACGCGGTCATCGGGGCGACGCGCGGCCGCGCGACCACGCAAGCGAAACGGCGAGCGTCGACTCTTTTGACGGCCGCGCTCACGCCGCCGCGCAAGCCGAAGAAGCGGCGCGCGCGGCGTTGAACACCATTCATCCGCGAACGATCATTCGCGCAGCGCGTTGAGCAGATCGCCGAACGCCCGGTGAGTCGACGCGCTCAATCCCGCGCCGACCGCCGTCTGCACCGTGCGACGCAAGCCAAGAATCGCGACACCCACCAGCGCGAGCGCGACGAGTTCCGCATTGGGCGTGCGCAGAAACCATGGCGCGGGACGGGCACTCGCCGGCAGTGCGCGGCGCGGCGCACGCGCGATTCGCATCGGTTCGTCGGCCATATGCGCGGCGATCAGCTCCGCGCGCGATTCCGCCATGCGCGCGAGCACGACGCTCTGAGCTTCGGCGTGCTTCATTGCGTCGCCTCCTTGATGGCATCGACGTCGCGGCGCAACTCGCTGCGCAGCAACTGGAACGGCTCGGCCGGCTTGCGCGACATCATCACGATGACCGCGATCACCGCGACCGCGAGCCACGCAGCCGCGACGCACCACGCCGTCAGCACGAGATGCGGCGTGCCGACAGCCGTCACGATCACCGCGATCGATACGAACGACAGCGTGAACAGCGCGCCGATCGCGAGCGCGACGAGTGCGACGACTTCATGCAGCACGCGCTTCTTGGTTTCAGCAAGTTCGATCGGAATCAACTCGCCGTAGTCGACGAGGCGTCTCGTGCAGAAATGGCCGACCCTGCGCCAGTTGGCGATTTTTCTCTGAATTGTCATCGTTACTTCTCCGGCGAGTTTTTGTCGAAACGGAGTGTTACGGATGACCAACAGCAGTGTGCATGCCAGCGCAACGCAACTTCATCGTGTCCGCTTGGCCGCGGTCTTGGCGTGAGCGCGCGCGAGACGCCGCGCGATGTCGGCGGCCGCGCCGTCGTCGGTCCGCGCCGGAGCTTCGCCGCCCTGCTTTTCCGATGCGAGTTGCAAATAAGCGGCGGCCAGCTTGCGCAGTTCTTCCTCCGTTGCATCTTCGATACCGATCAGCTGATTGCTCGCCGTGCGATGCGACGCGAGCAACTCGTTGAGCTTCAGATGCATCGCCACGCTGTCCTTGTTCGCGCTCTGCTGAATCAGGAACACCATCAGAAACGTGATGATGGTCGTGCCCGTGTTGATGACGAGTTGCCACCCGTCCGAAAACTTGAATAGCGGTCCGGATATCAGCCAGACCACGATGCAAATGACCGCCAGCCCGAACGCGACCGGCGAGCCGGCCCATCTCGTGACTGCGCTTGCGAAAGCATCGAACGCGCGAGTGACGGGATGTGCGTTCGCATAGGCCGGGCTGGACGTGTTGGGCACCGTGTCCAGCGGCGCCGCGTCGGAAATCTGGTCTCTGTCGTTCATGTTTCTCCCCTGCATACTGCAAAAGAAAGGTTCGAGCTACCGTGCCTTTCGATGGACGCGTCGTGCCTTCCCGGAAATGCGTCGTCCGTATCGTTTTTTTCTTGTTGTTTCGACCGTCTGGCGGACGACGCACGCTTCGACCTGCCATCGCGCGCGTCTTCCGTCTGATGAAAAGCGTCGCTTACTTGAGTTCGTCGGGCACCTTGCCGCCGTTTTCCGCGAGCTTCTGCATGACCTGTTTATGAAGCCAGATATTCATTGCAGCGGAATCTTCCGTGTTGCCCGAGTAGTGCAGTTCCGCAGCCAGTTCCTTGCGCGCGGACAGGCTGCTGTCCAGACCGAGCAGCTTCATCAGATCGACGATCGACGTGCGCCAGTTGAGCTGCTCGCCGTGATTCGCCTGCATCTTCGTCAGCACGGCCTCGACGTCCACTTCCTGCATCGGCGCGGCGGCTTGTGCGGCCGGTTGTGCGGGCGTGGACGCGGCGGTGGACGTCGTCGGCGCGGCGGCAGCGCCTCCGGCCGGCGCTGCCGCCTGACCCGCAGCCGTGCCCGTGCCGGTGCTCGCCGGTGCGCTGTCGTGGTGGAAGATCTTGTTCAGGATATTGGAAAAAATACTCATGGCCCCTCCTTCAGAAGTGAGTTCACGAACGATGCAAGTCCCGTGCCGCTACCGCCGCGCATGCGATGCGGAATAACGCTTGCTGATCGCATGTCGTGCCGGAGCGAGCACGATAACGCGTCTTTCCCCACCACCACAGCAGAGCTGCAAAGCCGCCAAGGAGTCACCGTGGATATGCCTTCCTGTTCCCCTTCCATCACGACGATGATCCGCATGGATCACACGCATGTCATGGCGGCGTTTCATCGCTATCACGCGGAGACATCGTGGTGGAGAAAGCGCGCGATCGTCGAGCTTGCGTGTACTGCACTTGAAATTCACGCGCAACTGGAGGAAGAAATCTTTTATCCCGCGTTGAGCGAGGCAATGGCAGGCGACGAGCGTCTCGCCAAAAGCAAGCCCGAGCACGACCAGATGCGCGAAGACATCGCGAAGCTGCGCGCGATGGGTCCGCAGGACGCCGCCTACGACGCGCGTTTCATGCAGCTCATGCGTGAAGTGATGCATCACGTCGCCGATGAGGAAACCGTCTTGCTGCCCACTGCCGAACGCGCGCTCGCTTCGCAGTTGTCGGAACTTGGTGCGCGCATGACAAAGCGCCGCATGCAACTCGTCGCACAGAGTCGTCCGTCTGCGATTGCGGCGAATACGTTCGGAACGTTTCCGCTCGCATCGCTCGCCGTGATGTCCCTTGGCGCGCTTGCGATCGCGCATTGCTTGCGGCCCGCTTCCGCGCGCCGCATCCGTCGATCTGCATGATTCAGTGTTCGCGCGGCGCGCCGTTGACTTCGACGATGAACACCGGAATCGACTTCGCGCCCGGCACCTTGCTTTCCTTCGCGCAATGCCATAGCGGGAGCAACGGATTGCACTCGGGGTAATAACCCGCGATGCATCCTTCCGGTATGTCATACGGATGTATGCGCAGGCCCGCCACACGCCGATCGAAACCATCGTCGGCAATGGTGCGCAGCGTGATGCGGTCATCTTTCTTGAGGCCGTGTCGCGCCATGTCGGCTTCGCACATGAAGATCACCATGCGATCGCCCTTGACGCCGCGAAAGCGATCGTCGTGGCTATAGATCGTCGTGTTGAACTGACTGTCGCTGCGCAGCGTCATGAGGCGCAGCGAATCGGGTTCGCGTTCGGGCATGTCCGGGTCTTCGCCGAGCGTTTCCGGCACGAAGAATTCCGCCTTGCCGCTCTTCGTCTGCCACTTGCGTTCGCGCGCGGGCAGAGCGCGAGGAAAACCGCCGGGCGTCCACATTCTTTCGTTGAAGTCGTGAAAGCTCTCGGGATACGTCTTCGCGATTTCATCGCGTACCAGCGCATAGTCGTTGCGCCAGCGATCCCAGTCGATGGTCGATCGATCGCCGAGCGTATGCTTCGCCAGTTCCGCGACGATATACGGCTCCGAGCGCGCATCCGGCGACGCGGGCTCCGCGACGCCGCGCGAACCGTGAATGCAGCCGGTGCTGTCTTCCATCGTGACAGCCTGCGCGCCGCTCGCTTGCGTATCGATCTCAATGCGGCTCAGACACGGCAGAATGTACGACTTCTCGCCATGCACGAGATGACTGCGATTGAGCTTTGTCGCGACATTGACGGTGAGCTTCAGACCGCGCCACGCCGGTTCGATGCGCATGCGGTCGGGCACCGAACGCACGAGGTTGCCGCCAAGATTGATGACCGCGCTGACCTTGCCATCGAGCATCGCTTCGAACGCTTCGACGATATTCATGCCCTTTTCGCGCGGCGGCTCGAAACCGAACTGGCTCGCGAGCTTGTCGAGCGGCGCGAGCTCCGGCTTCTCGGTGATGCCGACCGTGCGCTGCCCCTGCACGTTCGAATGCCCGCGCACCGGCGACGGTCCCGCGCCCGGCTTGCCGACATTGCCGCGCAGAAAGAGCAGATTGCACAGCATGCGTACGTTCTGCACGCCCTGCCTGTGCTGCGTGATGCCCATGCCGTAGTGGGCCATCACTGCGTTCGCGCGCATGTATTCGTCGGCGGCGGCTTCCATGTCAGCGCGCGGCAGTCCCGCCACGCGCTCGATATCGTCCCACGATGCAGCGCGCACGTAATTCGCGAAGGCTTCGAAGCCCACGGTATGCGTTTCGATGAAATCGACATCGAGCACGCGCGGTTCGTTCGCTTCCTTCGCGCGGTCGTCGGCGTGAATGACGGCCTTGCAGATGCCGAGCAACGCAGCGGTATCGCCGCCCGTTTTCAGCTGATGATATTGCGTGCTGATGAGCGTATGCGCGGGCGTCATCATCTCGACGGGCGACTGCGGGTTGGCGAACTTCAGCAGTCCCGGCTCGCGCAGCGGATTGAACGTGATGATCGGCACGCCGCGCTTTCTTGCTTCCTGCAGCTGATGCAGCATGCGCGGGCTGTTGGTCCCGACGTTCTGTCCGAGGAAGAACATGAGGTCGGTCTTCTCGAAGTCCTCGAGCCTGACGGTGCCGACGCCCACGCCGATCGCTTCCTTCAGTCCGACGCTCGTGCTTTCATGGCACATGTTCGAACTGTCGGGCAGATTGTTGGTGCCGTACATGCGCGCGAAAAGCTGATACATGTACGACGTTTCCAGCGATGCTCTGCCCGATGCATAGAACACGACGCTTTTCGGATCGAGCGCGCGCAGTTCGCGGCCGATGTCCTCGAAGGCTTCCTGCCACGAGACGCTCACGTACTTGTCGGTGGCCGCGTCGTAACGCAGCGGCGCGGTGAGACGTCCCGCGTCCTCGAGATCGTGGTCATGCCACGCGCATAGCTGCGTCACCGTATGAAGCTCGAAGAACTGCGGCGTCATGCGCTTCGCCGTCAGATCCCATGCGGTTGCTTTCGCGCCGCTTTCACAGAACTCGAAGGTGTGCGGATCGGCGGGCTTGGCCCACGAACAGCTCACGCACGCGAAGCCTTCGGGCTTGTTCTGCTTCATGAGCACGGTGCTCGCCTTGAGCGGCACCTTCTCGTGAACGAGCGCGCCGGTGACGGCTTTGAGCGAACCCCAACCGCCCGACGAATAGGGATAAGCGTCGTTCTTGCGAACGGCATTGTCTGATTCGGCCATGTCTTTGCCTCGCGCGTTGTGCGTTTATCTGCATGTATTTGCCTGATGCGCGAGCAATTGCCGTTCCTTTCTGATTGCTTAAGCGAACGCAGTTCCCTGGCCGCAATTCAGCGCGCCGTGCAAAGATGCGCGTTGACCTGCACGGGCGGCGCATCGTCATCGAATGGCTTCTGGCGCTCGAAGCTTTCGATCACGCCCGGCCTGAAGACGAGGCAATACGTGGAACCTCCGTATTGGAAGTAGCCGAGCTCTTCGCCCTTGCGCACGCGCTGGCCCGGCAACGCCTCAATCATGCATGACGACACTTCCGCCATGCCGACGAACACGCACGCAACCTCGCCGATGTCCGGATCGTCGCAATCGATGACGATGACCGCGCGCGCCGCGACCGCAGTGATATAGCCTTGCGAATCGTTGAGGCTGCCGGGATCTTCGCCTTCCGAGTCGGCATCCGAGAAGTAGGTGCCGTCGACGAGATATGCCTTCACGATCGTGCCGCTCACCGGCGCATGCCAGCGATGATAGAAAAACGCGCTTAGAAAGGCCTGATACACCGTGCCACCGACGAATCGCTTCGCGAGTTCCGCTTCTTTCGCCGTGAACATGTCCATCAGCGAATAAGGCTGCGACTTGATCCAGAACGAGTCTTCCAGTTGCACATCGTCCTGGACGTTATAGGGCGAAGCCTCGCACGCTCTGACGATGATCTTGGCGTTATCCGGCTCTGCAACAGGCCGCGCGCCAGGCTTGAATTCGCGCGTGAAGAAATGATTCCACGACGCGAAGCCCCAATACGGCTTATGCGGATCGCAGAGAAACTGGTGCAGTCCGATCTTGCTATCGGCCTCTTTGCTGAACCAGCCATCGGGCGCGTCGGTGTTCAGATGCGTGCGCGAATACGGTCCGCTGAGAAAGCCGGACCACACGTTCAGCACGCGCTTCAGATGCGCGTTGAATGCGGGATCGCGAAAGAGCGCATAGCCCGACGGCATGACCATCGGCCAGTCTAGCAATGCGTTGATGGGGCAATGGATCAGGCTCGATTCGCTGAACGGCGGCGCGTACGTCAGCATCGCATCGAGCAATACGATGAATTCGTCGATGCTCGCATAACCGAGCTTGAATCCGGCTTCATGCGCCTGACGGATCGCGCGCGTGAAGTCCATGCGCACGACCGGATCGTCGTGGATGAAAGCCGCCATCTCTTCGATGACGCTGTTGCGTTTCGTCTTGCCCGCGCGCTGCCGGGCGTACTCGGCGAATGTCTCGCGAAAGCGCGCGATCGCCTGCTCTTCGCGCGGGAGCCATTCGCCCAGTCTGTGGCGCTGATTCGTCGCCATTGTCGTCTCCGATCGATGTACCGATCGAAGACGGCCAGCAGTTTGTATGCCTCCCTTACTTCTGCACGCCCGGCCGCAGCGCCGCGACGTCGCGCCCTTCGCGAGGCGTCATGCGAGCGAGGAACACGACGCCCGCAGCGAGAATCGACATCACGGCGAGGCCTGTCAGGCCGCCCTGAATCGAACCCGTCTTTTGCTCGAGAAAGCCGAAGGTGGCCGGCGCGACGAAGCCGCCGAGATTGCCGATCGAATTGATCAGCGCAAGCACGGGCGCGGCGATGCGCGCATCGAGATAGCCTTGCGGAATCGGCCAGAACAGCGACGATGCAGCCTTGAACCCGATAGCGGCAAAGCAGATTGCAACGAACGAGAACACCGGACTGCCCTGGCCCGCTGCGTACATGCCGGCGGCCGCGATGAGCAACACGCACGCGACCCATGCCTGCTGAAACTTGAAGCGCGCCGCGAGCGCTGCGAACAGATACATCGCGACGATGGAAATGAGCCACGGAATCGAGTTGAACAATCCGACCTGGAAATCGTTCAGGTGCCCCATCTTGCGGATGATGCTCGGCAGCCAGAACGTCGCGCCATAGATCGTCAGCGACACCGAGAAATAGATCAGGCAGAAGATCAGGATCTGCGGATCGCGCATCAGGCTCCACGACGACGGCGTCTTCACATGCGCGGCGTCGCGGCGGCGCTGCTCGTCTTCGATCTCCGTGACGATCGCGTCCTGCTCGGCGCGCGTGAGCCACTTTGCATCGCGCGGCTTCGAATCGAGCCAGAACCAGACGAAGCCGGCGAGCACGACCGACGCCATGCCTTCGATGATGAACATCCACTGCCAGCCGCGCAGGCCCGCGCCTTCGATCAGCATCAGCCCGCCCGAGATCGGGCCGGAGAACACGGAAGCGAGCGCGGAACCGCTCAGGAAGACGGCCATCGCCTTGCCGCGTTCATCGCGCGGCAGCCATTGCGTGAAATAGAACACGACGCCCGGAAAGAAGCCCGCTTCGGCCGCGCCGAGCAAGAGACGCATCGCATAGAACGAGGTCTCGCCCTGCACGAAGGCCATGCCCACGGCCGCGAGTCCCCACGTAATCATGATGCGCGTGAGCCACGCTTTCGCGCCGAAGCGCTGCATCAGCATGTTCGACGGCACTTCGAACACGGCATAGCTCACGAAGAACAGACCCGCGCCGAGGCCATAAGCGGCCGCGCCGATGCCGAGGTCCGCGCTCAAATGCTGACGCACGAATCCGATGTTCACCCGGTCGATGTAATTGACGATGAACATCACGACGAAAAGCGGCAGCACATGCCACTTGATCTTGCGAACGGCGCTCGACAGCGCGCTGGAACTGCTCATGAGGGTGTCTCCTTGAATGCCTTGTGTTGTTGTTCTATGGCTCAGAAGCGCGGATTCTTGCCTGAGAATTCCGGCTGATATTTGCGCATCTGCGAAAGGTCGTCGCGATTGCGCACGCCGCACGTCTTGTACTGCTCGTGCAATTCGGCGAGCTTCTCGCGATCGAGCTCGACACCGAGACCGGGCGTCGTCGGCACGCGCACCGCGCCGTTATCGAACTTCACGCGGCCGCCCTTGATGACTTCCTCTTCCTGCCACGGGTAATGCGTGTCGCATGCGTAGGTGAGGTTCGGCACACTCGCGGCGACATGCGTCATCGCCATCAGGCTGATGCCGAGGTGCGAGTTCGAATGCATCGACATGCCGAAGCCCCAGAGCTTCGCCATGCGCGCGAGTGTCTGCGTGGCGCGCAGGCCGCCCCAGTAGTGATGATCCGAAAGCAGCACCTTGATCGAGCCCATGTTGCAGCCGCGGCGGAAGTCGTCCATCGTCGTGATGACCATGTTGGTCGCGAGCGGCAGTTTCGTGTGCTTCTGCAGTTCGGCCATGCCTTCGAGGCCGGGGCACGGATCCTCGTAGTATTCGAGAATTTCATCGAGCTGCGGCGCGGCCTCAATGCTGGTTTCGAGCGTCCAGTTCGCGTTCGGATCGAGACGCAGCGGCATGCCCGGGAACGCCTTCGCGAGCGCCTGCATGCACGCAATTTCATGCGCCGGCTCGAACACGCCGCCCTTCAGCTTGATGCTCTGGAAACCGTAGAGGTCGATCATGCGCTGCGCCTGCGCGACGATCTGCTCCGGGCTGATGCCCTCGCCCCACGCATCGGGCGCATACGGCTTGTCGATGTGCTCGGCGTACTTGAAAAACAGATACGCGCTGTAGGGCACGGCGTCGCGCACCTTGCCGCCGAGCAAGTCCACGACCGGCGCGCCGACGATCTGGCCTTGCAGATCGAGCATCGCCACTTCGAGCGTGCTGATGACCTTGGGCGCGTTTTTCGCGGCGTGCGAGCCGGGCGCGAGTTCGAATTCGACCGCGCCGGGCGTCGCGGTGATCGTCGCGCGCACGCGTTCTTCCATCACATTCAGATCGAAAGGAGACAGGCCGATGACGAGCTCCTTCGCCTGATCGAGCACCCGCAGCATCGGCTCGTCGCCGTAAGTCTCCGAGATGCCGACGCGTCCGTCGCTCGTCTCCAGTTCGACGATCGCGCGCAACGCCCACGGTTCGTGGATGCCCGCGGCGTTGAGCAACGGACCATCGCGGAATGCGATCGGCGTGATTCGAATCTGGGTGATGGCGATATCGCGGGTCATGTCGGGCGTTCCGAAAATTAATGGAATGTCCGAATGGTAAAGCACTAATATATTAGTGTGTCAGTCGGGTAAACGCCGACCCGCCAACGGCTTACTCATCGGGCATGGGCGCGGCTATAGTACTAATGTTTCAGTCGCCTTCCTTCCAATTCGAAATGAATAATTCCGCTTCCGTGCATCGCCTGGACCGTTCTCGTCATGCCGCGCCGCAGGTGTTCGAGCGGCTGCGCGACATGATCCTGTCGCTCGAACTGGAACCGGGCACGGTGCTGTCGCGCACCGAACTCGCGACGCGCTACGGCCTGAGCCAGACGCCGGTGCGCGACGCGCTGATGAAGCTCGGCGAAGAAGGACTGGTCGATATTTTTCCGCAGCACGCGACGGTCGTAAGCCAGATCAGCGTGGCATCGGCGATGCAGGCGCACTTTCTGCGTCGCTCGATCGAACTGGAAATCGTGCGCACGCTCGCGCGGGAGCATAAGGCGTCGCTGATCGCGCGGCTGCGCGCGACGATCGCGGAACAGATGGAATGGATGGAGCCGCAGGACGTCGAGCAGTTCTCAGCGCTCGATCAGGCGTTTCATCGGCAGATGTATGAAGCCGCGGGCGTGCCGCAGTTGTGGGATCTCGTGCGCAGACTCAGCGGGCATATCGACCGGTTGCGGCGGCTGCATCTGCCGGTCGAGGGCAAGACGATGGCCGTGGTGCGCGACCACACGGAAATCGTCGATGCCATCGAAAAAGGCGATGCCGATGCCGCCGATGCCGCGTTGCGCAAGCATCTTTCCGGCACGCTCAGTCAGGTGGACGAGATCCGCACGCGCCACCCGACCTTCGTCACGGATCACTGATGTTCAAACGCCATGCGCGCTCAGGCGCGCCGAATACCAGCGCGAAAACTGCTCCACGTAGCTTTCCGTGAACGGCGAGAACACCGCTGGCCGATACGCCGGATCCTGCGTGCCTTCGTGCGTGATTTCGACGAGATGCTTGTCCTGCGCGTTCGTCGCGACCCACACTTCCGTCAGATCCTGAAGCTGATAATCGACGCCTTCGACGGCATCCGCGTGCACGAGCCATTTCGAACGCACGAGCGTTTTATCCGGCGCGAGCGGGATGATGTACGAAATCACCGCATGATCGCTCATGACGTGCGTCCATGAGTTGTGCGTCCAGAGATGCGTGTCGCCGAGATCGCGGCGCTGCAGATTGCCGAGCAGCTTCTGGCTCGCGACCTTCGTGCTGATCGTCTGCGACTCGCCGTAGCCCGCGATCACGAG
Source organism: Caballeronia sp. AZ7_KS35 (assembly GCF_023631045.1). Classification (NCBI taxonomy): domain Bacteria; kingdom Pseudomonadati; phylum Pseudomonadota; class Betaproteobacteria; order Burkholderiales; family Burkholderiaceae; genus Caballeronia; species Caballeronia sp. AZ7_KS35. Next base: position 129,489 of record NZ_JALQDV010000038.1, read on the forward strand.
TTGTTGCGTCCGGAATTGCGTGACCGCATCTTCGTCCAGCCATTCGACGGTCGCGCTCGTGAAGCCGTCGTTCTCCCAACTCGCCTGACACGCCGCGTTCCGTTTTTTATAGGCTTCGATTTCGAGCAGCGATTCTTCGCTGAGATTCTCCGGACAGAAACCGAAATCTTCGGGCAAAAACGAGGCAGTGAGTTCCGGATGCGTCGCGGCGCAGTGATAGCACTCGCGATTGTTCTCGATCACGAGCTTCCAGTTGCCGTTCTCGATGATCTCCGATTCGAACGCGATCTTCGTGTTCGTGAGGTCGTAGGGCGCGAAGCGCGGCGCCATCGTGTCTTCGAGCTTCGCGATGTCCGCCGGCGGCTCGTCGGCGAGGCACACGAAAATATGTGTCCCGACGATCCGCGTATGCACCGGCAACAAACTGCGGCACTTCGCGTCGAAATCCTTGCCCATGTGCGCGGCGTGGCGCAGGCTGCCGTCGAGATCGTAAGTCCATTGGTGATACGGGCAGACCAGCATGCCGACGGTCGATTTCCCCGGTTCCTTCAGGCGCGCGCCGCGATGCCGGCAGACGTTCCGATAAGTGCGGATGTTCTCGTCGTCATCCCGAACGATGATGATCGAAGCCCGGCCGATATCGACGGTCGACACATCGCCCGGCTCGGGCACGTCCGCCGTCACGCCGACCAGCATCCAGTGCTTCTGGAAGAAGACCTCGACGTCCATCTCGAACACGTCCTGCCGTCCGAACAGCTCGCCGGGCAAGCCATGCCCGGGCTCGCGGCTGCGGATCAGTTCGCCATGCGTCTTCATTTGCACTTCGGACATCGTCGCTCTCCAACGTTCAGGGTATCGGGACTTCGAATGGTCCCGCCATATTTCGAGTATTGGATCGCTGAAAAATAGCGTCAATGCGCTTTATTTTCGGTGTCGCATGACTTTGGTTTATGCGAGCGCGCCGTCGCGCAGCCATTCGATCAGACCGCCGATGGCAGGCGTGAAAGCGCGGCCATGCGGCACCACGGCGAAGTACGAATCGGTCGGCCTGAACGATGCCACTTCCAGCCTGACGAGATCCCCGCTCTCGATGAAATCCTGAACGAGCCGGCCCCATCCGAGCGCGACGCCCTGGCCGTAGCGCGCGGCCTGGATCGCATCGGTATAGAGGCTGCAACGCAGCGCGAAGTTCAGGCGCATCGGCCGGCATCCGAGCGCGTGGAACCACTCTTCCCAGCCCATCCAGCCTTCGGTCGTCGAATCCGACTCGACGAGCACCGCGCCAGCCAGTTCGTCGAGCGTCGCGGGCGCGGGCTGCTTTTCGAGCCATGAAGGCGCGCAGACCGGAAACACCTCCTCGTCGAACAGCAAAGTCGCCGTGCCGTCCGGCCACAGCCCGTTGCCGAAGCGCACGGCGACGTCGATTTCCTTGTGCCGCAAGTCGGCCGTGAACATCTGCGTCGACAGCCGCAGCTGCAGGTCGGGCTGCAACGCCTTGAGCGACGCAAGCCGCGGCAGCAGTCGAAAATGCGAAAACGCGGATGTCGCCGCGAGCACGAGTTCCTGCTGAACGGGCCCGCGCGCGAGGCGATCGAACACGCTCGCGATCTTCTGCATCGATTCCGCGACGACGCGATACAGCGCCTCGCCTTCGTCGGTCATTTCGATCGCGCGATGCAGACGGCGAAATAGCCGCGTGCCGAGCGTCTCTTCGAGAAAGCGCACCTGCCGGCTCACGGCGGCCTGCGTAACGCCCAGTTCATGCGCCGCGAGCGTGAAGCTGCCGAGCCGCGCGACGGCCTCGAACTCCACCAGCGCCGTCACCGACGGAATGAGCCGCCGATAACCCTTCGTTTTTTCGGTTGCCGGTTTCATGCGGCGCTCATAGAACGGCCTTCGATTCGGCGGCCGGCCATCCCTGCATCATCGTGCCGATTTCCTCGTCGAGCCATTGGCGAAACTGAATGTATTCCGGGCGTGCTTTCGCGTTGCGATGCGTGATGATGTAGTGATGACGATCGTGGAACACCAGCGCATCGTCGACGGGACGCACCAGCTTTTTCTGCTCCACCTGACGATGCACGAGGTGATGCCAGCCGAGCAAGGTGCCCTCGCCCGCTTCGGCCTGAGCCACAAGCAGGCGATAGTCGTTGCTTTCGAAATCGTCGTGCTGATCGAGCCGCTCGGAACCGTCGCCTTGCTGATACCAGTTTTTCCACACGCGCCAGTCGACGTGCTCGCACACCTGCGCGCGCCCGAGCAGCGACAGGCTCAGCGTCGGATGCGCGAGCAGATCGAGCGGCTTTAACGCACGGCCATGAAAATAGCGCTCGAAAAACGGAACGCTACATACCGGATAAACGATGTCGTGAAAAAGCGGCTCGACTTCGTACTCCGCTTCGCGCGGCGGATTCTTCGTGATGATGACATCCGGCTCCATCAGATCGTCGAGCTCCATGAAGTGCTCGGTCACCATCACATGCAGGCGGATGTTCGGAAAACGCTGGCGAAACGCGGGTAATCGGAACGAGAGCCAGAGCGCCGAAAACGTATGAGAGATGCAGAGCGTGAGCGCATGCCGGTCGACGCGCCGCACCGCCTGCGCCGCCTCCGCGATGTTCATGATCGACAGATACGACGCGTTGTAGAGAATGCGGCCGGCGTCGGTCAGCGCGATGTGCCTGCCGGTGCGCTCGAAGAGCGCGACCTCCAGCGTGTCCTCCAGCTCCTTGATCTGCCGGCTGACGGCCGCCTGCGTGACGCACAGCACTTCGGCGGCTTGCGTGAAGCTCTCGTAACGCGCCGCGGTGACGAAGCACCGAAGCGCGCGCAGCGACGGCATCTGGGCGAGAAGCCTGTCCGCGAACTGCTGTTTCTTCTGCATGTGACTCACCTTCGAGGGCTCGCGATCAGCGCTTGTTCTTCGTGTTCACTCGCGCCCTTGCACGCGGCGCATGATCGCGTCGAGCGCCTTCGAGTAGTGCGCGTAGGTGCCCCGCTCCGACAGTTCGCGATTGAGCTGCTCGTTGAGGCCGCCTGGCGTGCTGACACGCCCGATCATCGACGAGAAGGGTTGCGTATCGAGCGTCGTTTCATGAGCGAGGCCCACATGATAGCCCGACAAAAACGAACGCGCGGACGCATACGGCACGCCTTGCCGCGCGAGCCACGACGCCTGCTCTTCGAGCAACGCGAAAAACGCCGCCATCGTCGCGGTGGCGGCCGATAACGCATTGAACTGGTGTTCGTCGTCCACTTCGACCGCTTCGCCGAGCGGCGCGAAGAGCGCGCGTGCGATCTCATCGCGCGGACAGAGCGCCGTGCTGCCCTTGCCCGACGCAACAGCGGGTAGCGGAATCGCGCGCACGACCTTGGCCGCGCGGCGCACGAGGGCGCGCATCTCATCGAGCGACTTGGCCGCGATGAAGCTGATGACGTGATGCCGCGCATCGAACGTGAGTTCGCCCAGCACGTCTGCCGCGATTTGCGGCAAGACCGCGAGACACACGACATCCGATGCATCGAGCACGCCCTGATTGCTGGCGCAAACCTCGATGCGCGCGTCGAGTTTCGCAAGACGCGCGGCGGTCTGCGCGTTGCGCGGAGACAGCGCGACCCGCTCGAAGGGAACATCGAAACGAATCATGCCGGTCACGACCGCCTCCGTGATCGTGCCCGTGCCGATAAAGCCAATACGCATGTTGCCTCGTCCGATAATCAGTCGAGCTTCAGCCAGGTCGTCTTCAGCTCGCAATATTGGTCGTGCGCGTAGACCGACTTGTCGCGTCCGCCGAAACCGGACTGCTTGAAGCCGCCGAACGGCGTCGACAGATCGCCCTCGCCGAAGCAGTTGACGGTCACGGTGCCCGCGCGGATGCGCGCCGCCACTTTGTGCGCCTGGTTCACGTTGTCGGTCCACAGCGAAGCCGCGAGTCCGTAGCACGTATCGTTTGCGATCCGCACGGCCTCGTCGACGTCAGCATATTCGATAAAGCACACGACCGGGCCGAAGACCTCGTCGCGCGCGATGCTCATGTCCGGCGTGACGTTATCGAAGATGGTCGGCTCGACGAACCAGCCGCCCGTTTCCGCGAGCGTCGCGTTGCCGCCGCAAGCGACGCGCGCGCCTTCTGCCTTCGCCTTCTCGATGTGGCCGAGCACCTTGCGGTAATGCGCTTCCTCGATGAGCGAGCCGAGCTTGACATCGGGATCGAGCGGATCGCCCGTCTTCCAGCCTTCGAGCACGGCCTGCATCTTTTGCAGCAGTTCGGCCTTGTGGCTCGAATGCACCAGAATGCGCGATCCCGCGCTGCAGTTCTCGCCCATGTTCCAGAACGCGGCGGCGACGGCCTGCTCCGCGACGGCATCGAGATTGGCGACATCGGGCAACACGACTTGCGGATTCTTGCCGCCGCATTCGAGCACGACGCGCTTCATGTTGGTTTCGGCGGAATAGCGCAGGAAGCGCTTGCCCGTTTCAGTGGAACCCGTGAACGCGATGAGATCGACATCGGCGTGCGTGCCGAGCGCCTGCCCTGCGCTTTCGCCGAAGCCCGTCACGACGCTGAACACGCCGGGCGGGACGCCGGCTTCGAGCGCGAGATCGGCAATACGCAGCGTCGATAGCGACGTCTGCTCCGCGGGCTTCACGATGACGCTATTGCCCACGGACAGCGCCGGCCCGATCTTCCACGCGAGCATCAGCGCGGGGAAATTCCACGGCAGCACCGCACCGACGACGCCAATCGGCTCGCGCGTGATCATGCTCACGACGCTCGACCCCGATGGCGACAGCGCGTCGTAACGCTTGTCCGTGACCTCGGCATGCCAGCGAATGCACGCCGCCGATTCCGGAATGTCGAGACCCATGCATTCGCTGATCGGCTTGCCTGCTTCGAGCGCTTCGAGCAGCGCGAGTTCTTCGGCGTTGTCGTCGATGAGTTGCGCGAGACGCTGCAAGACGGCCTTTCTCTGCGATGGCCCGGCCTTCGACCACACGCCCGATTCGAACGCCTCGCGCGCCGCGACGACCGCGCGATCGACGTCCTTCGCTTCGCACCTGGCGATCTGCGCGAGCACCTTGCCCGTCGACGGATTCAACGTATCGAACGTTTCATTCGATGCCGCGTTGCAGCGTGCGCCCGCGATGAACGCGCGGCCATCGAGCGACAGATGTTCGGCCTGACGTTTCCATTCCTGATGCGTCGTCATGTCATGTCCTCAAAGATTCAAAGCTCGGCGCCCGCCGAGAATTCCTTCATCCAGATTGCCGCCGATACCGCCACGTCCGCGATCGGCCGCATCGGCAGAGAACGCGGATGCGGTTGTTTCAGCAGTTGATCGATCAGCTCGTTCGAGCGCCCGAGCACATGTTCGGCGATGAGCTTGCCCGCCGCCGATCCGCGGCTCAAACCAAGTCCGTTGCAGCCGACTGCTTCGTACACGCCGTCGTCGCGCTGGCCGAAGAGCGCGCCATTGTTCGCCGAGAGGCACAACGCGCCGCCCCACGTGTATTGCAGCTCGACATCCTCGAGCATCGGAAAACGTCGATCGAACGAACGTCGATGCAGATGCTTCGCCTTCGTCAGATCATGTTCCGAGACCGACAGATTCGGCCGGAACGCGAAATGGTTGCGTACGCAAATACGGTTGGTCGCGAGACGTCGCACGGTCGTCCCCATCGGGTCCGCGGGAATGAGCGCCCATGAATCCGTTCCGCCGAGCCGCGCGATTTCATCGTCGGTCATCACGCGCGACATCGACGCGAACGTGTAGACCGGCAGCAAGCCATTCGGATGGCCGCCGAACGTCGCCGCATACGCGTTGGTGCAGAGCACGACGCGCTTCGCTTCGATGCTGCCGTTCGCGAACGTCAGCAGCTTCGTCTGGCCGCGCGCTTCCATGTTCTTCACCGCGCTCAGTTCCAAGACCGTCACGTTCGACGGCTGCGTGGCCGCGAGACCGCGCATGAGTGCCGCCGGCTGAACCGTGCTGCATCCCGGCGTGAAGAGCGCGCTTTGATAGAAGCGCGTGCCCGTCACCTTCGCGATCGCGGCTTCGTCGAGCCATTCGCACGGCTCGTCGATACGCGCGAGTCCGTCCGCGAAATGCGTCAGCGCCGTGTGGCCTTTCTTGTTGACCGACGCGTGATACTTGCCGTCGTCGCGCCAGTCGCAATCGATGCCGTGCCGCTTCACCGTATCGCGCACATAGCCGATGCCGTGCCGTTGCAAGCGCACGTCCGCCTTGTCTGCCTCGACACTGCGCGAATAGCTTTCGCTGCTGATGTCGTGCGGCAGATCGACGAAGAAGCCGGAATTGCGGCCCGCCGTCGAGCGCCCGATGCGATCGGCCTCGACGAGCGCGATCGATGCATCCGGCGCAAGCTCGGCGAGCCGCCGCGCCGCGCACAAACCGGTGATGCCGCCGCCCACCACTACGTAGTCGAAGCGCAGCTCGCCCGTCACGCGGTTCGCGGGCGCGGCGGGCGGCAGGCTTTCCCACCATCCGTTGACGCCATCAGGTGCGGGAAGCCGCATGAAATCCAGTTTCGAGGCCATTCACGTATCGCGTTACTGAGCGTTGCGCAGCAAGGGTTGAACGAGCCTCGCGAAGGCGCTGCGTTCTTTGTCGTTCAACGTGCCGAGCGGCGCACGCGCGATGCCGACTTTCGTGCCCGCGAGCTCGCAGCCATAGCGCACGTACTGGATGAACTTGCCGCTGCGCTCCAGCAATTCGAGCACCGGAAGCAACTGCGTCATCAGCTTGCGGCCGGTGCTGAAATCCCCGCGTTTAACGCACGCTTCGAGCAAATCCGTATGCGCTTCCGGCAGAAAGTTCGACGCGCCCGCGACCCAGCTACGCGCGCCCCATGCGAAGAATTCGAGCGCCTGATCGTCCATGCCGCAACTGAGAACGAAGCGCTCCGGCAGTTGCGTGGCCAGATGATGCAGATGCGCGATGTCGCCCGTGCTCTCTTTCATCGCGGCGAAGTTCGGGCGTTGCAGCAGCTTGTCGAGCACTTCATCGCCAATGGCCGTGCCGGTGCGCGCCGGAAAGTTGTAGAGCATGATCGGCATGTCGAGCGCGTCGTCGACCTTCAGCAAGTGATCGAGCAGCTCGTCTTGCGTCGGCTGCACGTAGTAAGGCGCCGCGACCAGCAATGCGTCGTAGCCCGCGCGCTTCGCTTCGTTACCGAGACGCACGACTTCCTTCGTCGTCGTCGCGTTGATGCCAGCGGTGAGATAGGTCTTGCCGCCGACCGCCGACGCTACCGTCTCGAGCGTCTTCACACGCTCTTCGAAACTGAGCGCATAGTATTCGCCGGTCGTGCCGCCGACGCCCATGCCCGTAACGCGGCCAACGAGACTCTGAGCATGCTTGCCGAGCATGTCGTGATCGATTTCGCCGTCGGCCTTGAACGGGGTGACGAGCGGTGTATGTACGCCTTCGAAGCTCATGTTTGTCTCTCTGATGGATGGATCGTGCGAAGTCATGCGCGGCGCACGTCGAACGTGCGCTTTGCAAGCGTCCTGCAGTACGCCTTCACTGTGTCAGCCACGCCTTGACCTTGTCCGGATGCGCGTCGACGAATTTCTTCGCGGCCGTCGCGTAGTCGTTGGTCGAATTGCCTTCGAATTCGATCGATTCCACGTCCGCGAGCGTCAGCTTGAAATGCTTGAAGAACACGTCTGCGCGGGGGAACTTGCCCGCGAACTGCTTCGAGGCGAATGCATGGACCTGCTCTTCGCCGCCGAGCGTGCCCTTCGGGTCCTTCAGATAGCGCATCTGCCACTTCTGGAACAACCAGTGCGGGCTCCAAACGGTCGCGACGATCCATTGCTTCGATCCGTATGCGCGCTGGATTGCCGCGAGCATGCCGGCCTCGCTCGCCGATTGCAGCTTGTAGCCCGACAGGTCATACGCCTTGATGGTTTTCTCCGACGCCTGCATGAGACCGCCACCCGGCTCGATGCCCTGGATCACGCCGTTGAGCTGCTTCTGCACTTCAGGCTTCTTCAGATCCTCGATCGAAGAAACCTGCGACTCGGGCACATACGCGGGCACCGCCCAGCCGTTCTTGCCGCCCGTATAGATGATGCCGACGTCGTCGAGCGTGTCCTTGTAGCGCGCGACATACTGACCGTGCGTCACCGGCAGCCAGCCGCCGACCATGATGTCGAGATCGCCGCGCGATACGCCCTGATACTGGATGCCGATATCCGCCTGAACGAATTGCACCGGCTGCTGAAGCTTCGTCTCCAGCACGTACTTCGCGACATTGGCGACCGCGAGCACGTCGGCCCAGTTCGTGACCGCCACTTTGATCGGCTCGGCGGACATCGCCGGGCTCGCGCCGACCCCGAACGCCACAATGGCCGGCGTCACTATCTTGACGATCAAGGATTTGATCAGGTTGTTTTTCATTACGGACTCCGTATCTTTCATAGCATTGTGGTTGAGTAATCGATGCTCGTATCGCTCAGGTCTGCGCGTTCGCTTGCGCCGCGGCGGGCTTTGCCGGCGTGGAGATGACCTTCTTCTTTTTCTTCGCTTTCACGCCGAAGCTTTCCGTCAGGCGATCGAGAATGATCGCAAGCAGCACCACGCCGAGACCGCCCTCGAAACCGATGCCGATATCGAGCCGCTGAATGCCGCTCAGCACGTACTCGCCAAGGCCGCCCGCGCCGATCATCGAAGCGACCACCACCATCGACAGCGCCATCATGATGGTCTGGTTCACGCCCGCCATGATCGAAGGCAGCGCGTTGGGCAACTGAATTTTCCAGAGCAGTTGCGCATCGGTGCTGCCGAACGAGCGGCCGGCTTCGAGCAATTCCTCGCGCACCTGGCGGATGCCGAGCGTCGTCAATCGAACGACGGGCGGCATCGCGAACACGATCGTGGCGATCACCGCGGGCACGCGGCCGAGGCCGAAGAGAATGACCGCGGGAATGAGATACACGAACGCGGGCATCGTCTGCATGAAGTCCAGCAGCGAACGCAGCACGACTTCGACACGCCTGTTGCGCGCGCCCCAGATGCCGAGCGGCACGCCGATCACGAGACTGAAGAACGTCGCCGCGACAACGAGCGCGAGCGTCGATACCGTCTGCGCCCACAGGCCCATGTAGTTGATGACATAGAGCGCCGCGCCGACGAACACCGCGAACACGACGCCCTTTCTCCACAGCGCGAGCGCCATGAGGATCACGAGCATCGCGATGAACGGCACCGCGCCGAGACCGTCTTCGAGGAGCTTGATGACCGCGCCAAGAGCAGCCGAGAAGGCATCGAAGCCGCCGCGAAAGTGCGAGAAAAGGAAGTTGACCGCGTCTTCGGCGAATCGTCCAAAAATCGAGGAATTCATGCTGCTCTCCGCTCCATGACCTGCTTGAGAATCGTGCGGCAGGACACCACGCCCGCGAGCCTGCCTTGTTCATCCGTGACCGGCACGTCGTGCTCCTGCCGCAGTGCAATGGATGCGAGCTGATGCAGATCGGCTGTCAGCGGAACCGCCGCGACATCGCGAAGCAATGCATCGCTGATCGGCCGCTTGCCGCTCTTGTGCAGCGATGCAGGCGTCACGCAACCCTGATAGCGCCCTGCTTCATCGCAGACGTATCCGCACTCCGCGCCGCTGTCGATGAGGCTGTTCAGATAGCGCTCGGAAGGCGCGCTGGTATTGCACGCGATGAGACCGCGCTCGACCTTCGTCATCAGGCTCGATGCTTCGAGGAAGCGCGACACGTCGACGTTGCGGAAGAAATCGCGCACGTAGGCGTCGGCGGGTGACTGGATGAGTTCTGCCGGCGTGCCCACCTGAATCAGACGGCCGTCCTTCATGATGCCGATGCGCCCGCCGATCTTCACCGCTTCCTCGATGTCGTGCGAAATGAAGACGATCGTGCGCCGCTCTTCCTTCTGCAAACGCAACAACTCGTTCTGCATTTCGAAGCGGATGAGCGGATCGAGCGCGGAAAACGCTTCGTCCATCAAGAGCACCGAGGGATTCACCGCCAGCGCGCGCGCGAGACCCACGCGCTGCTGCATGCCGCCCGACAACTCGCTCGGCAGCAGCTTCTCGTAAGAAGCGAGGCCGACGCGCGTCAATGCGGCGCGTGCGATGTCATAACGTTCCGATTTTTTCTTGCCCGCGACTTCGAGCCCGTAAGCAATGTTGTCGATGACCGAGCGGTTCGGCAGCAGCGCGAAAGACTGGAACACCATCGCCATTTTTTCGCGGCGCACGGCGCGCAGTTCGGGCGTGCTCATCGGCGCGATGTCGCGGCCTTCGAGAATCACTTGCCCCGAAGTCGGCTCGATCAGGCGATTGAGCAGACGCACGAGCGTCGATTTTCCGGAACCGGAGAGGCCCATGATGACGAAGATCTCGCCCGCGTTGACGGCAAGGCTGACATCGTCGACGGCGACCATATTGCCTGTCTGCGCGAAGATTTCGTTTCGGCCGAGGCCTTGTTTCAAGAGCTCCTGGGCGCGCTCGGGCTTCGCGCCGAAAATCTTCGAAAGGTTCTTGACCGTGAGAATCTCGGTCGTGGATGCCGCGACAGGACGCGCCGGCGATACGGTGCCGGACTGCGCGGAAGCCGTGCTCGTGACTTCGTTCGGTGCGAGCGTCAGGTTGGGAATCATCGGGTCATTCCACCTAGCAGGTTCAAAAAGGAGTTTGTCGCTGCCGGAAACAACCCGGCGTTCTTTGCGTTGAATGAAGCGTACATGGCCAATTTCGATCATCCACCGACATTTTCTGAGCCCTTTTCGATACTTCTGGTAATGCATGTGCCCGTCGCATTCGATGCCTGAAAAAAACGGAACGCAGCGTGAATGCCGTAGAGCCAGCACGGGCGCGGCTTTGCAGGCGACGGGCGCGCGCGTGGCCGCCGTTTGCCGCGAGACCGCTCGAAAGCGACGCTAGGGAATGCCCCTAAGCGACGCCCTTCGCATGACTTTTTCGGATGGTAGGGGCGGAGATTTACGCGAATGCCGTCACTGCACTTCGAGTATGAAGTGGGCGATCACCGCCGCCGCGGTCGCTATCGTGGCGAGCCAACTCAGCGCGCGAAGCGCCCAATGCGCGGCGAGGTCGCCCACGGCTTCGCGCTTCGAACTGAGCAGCACGAGCAGCACGAGGACCGGCGTCACGGTCATGCCGTTGACCACCGCGCTCCAGTAGAGCGCGCGCACCGGGTCGACGTGATAGTGCGTGAGGACCACTGCTGCGATCGTGCCGAGCGCGATCGTGGCGACGAGCACATACGCGATCCGCCGGTCTCGCCGTTCGCCGCGTTTCCAGCGGAACGAACTGGCTACGGCCTGAGCCGCCGAGCCCGCGAGCGGCGGCAGCGCCAGCAAGGCCGATCCGAGAAGCGCAAGTGCGAGAACCTGCCGCGCGTAACCGTGCGCGAGCGGCTCGAGTACACGCGACATCGAGACCGTATCGCCGACGGATGCATGGTCGAGCAGATGGAGCGTCGCGGCCGCGGCGATCATCACGCAGATCGCAACCGCGTTCGAGCACGCCGTTCGCCAGAGCGTGTCGCGACGCACGCCGCGCATAGTCCGCTCCAACGCTTCTCCACGATCGCCGCGCTCTCGTGCGTCGCGGACCTCCTGCTCCGCTTGCGCAAACATCAAGTAAGGGCTGACGGTCGTGCCGAGCACCGCGATCAGCATCGACATGTAGCCCTCCGTCCACTCGACGCGTGGAATCACCGAGCGGATGGCAACCAGTCGCCACGGCACGTCGACGAGCAGGATCACGCCGACGTACGCGAACATCGCGAGCGTCAGCCACTTGAGGACGCGCGCGTATCGCGCATAAGCGACGCTCCATTGCAACACGAGCGAAGCGCATCCCGAAGCAAGCGTGAGCCACAGGAGCGAACCGCCGACGAGCGAACTGAGCGCGATGCCCATGGCGAGAACATCGACCGCGATATTGAACGTGTTGGCGATCACGAAACGCGCGACCGCAAAGTAGAAGAACAGCCGCGAATAGTGTTCGCGCATGTTCGTCGTCAGGCCTCGTCGCGTGATGGCGGCGACGCGAGCGGCGATCGATTGAAGCGCGACGGTCGACGGGTACGAGAGCACGCACACCCACAATAGGTCGAATCCGTACCACGCGCCGGCGAGCGTATAGGTGGCGAGGCCGCTCGGATCGTTATCCGATGCAATCGTGACGAGGCCCGGTCCGACGTCCGCCGCCCATGAATGCGCGGGCCGCGCGGCGCCGGACATGCGGACGTCGAGCGCTGTCTTCTTCTGACGAAAACGCATGTGCCAACTCGATGACGAGATGCACACGCGATGCACGAATCGTTCCGCTCGCCTTCGCTTCTAAACGAATAGTTGACCATTTCTCTTGGAATTGGCATAATGGTCGTTGAAGTACAAGAAGTCGATTGCTGCTCATCAATAGTCCGATTTTCCCCGGTATTCGTTGTCCATTCCCCTCCTTGCCGCTTCATCCCGCTCGATCGAGCAACTTATCTATTCATTTCAGGATTTTTATGGACACCGGTACGGTTAAATGGTTTAACGACACCAAGGGTTTTGGCTTCATCAGCCCGGATAATGGCGGCGACGATCTTTTCGCGCACTTCTCGGAAATTCGTTCGGACGGTTTCAAGACGCTGGCCGAAGGTCAGAAGGTCAGCTTCGAAACGAAGCGCGGCCCGAAGGGCATGCAGGCTTCGAACATCAAGCCGCTGTAAATCTGCCGCTGTAGCGCTGTAGATCCGCATCACGCCGGGAACCGCAACGCCGGTTTCCGCGCTCTTGTTGTCCGCCTCCGTTTCCCGCCTTTTCTCTCCCAGGCTCTGACAGCCTTTCGACGATCGCGTTATCAGCGCGCATCGCTCCTGCGCTTTCGGCATCTGGCCGCAAAGCATTTACATCTAAAACTAAAATGACATCACTCAATCACTACCGTGGTTATACGGTGCACGCGTCCGCGCATCGGCTCCGCGACAAGACGTTTTCAGCCAATCTGATGCTCGAGCGTTCGAGCGAACATCCGACGGATGCGCAGTATCGCTTCTACTCGCTCGACTATTTCGCGAAGGAAAGCGAGGCGGTCGAATTCTCGCGCCGATGGGCGCGCGAATGGATCGACACGCGAGGCTGACAGCCGCAACGATTCGGCCCGTGTCGGCCCAGTGCTTTCGATTGATCGATCAAGCACCGGTCGACCGGACCGCATCGCGTGGATGAACGCGTCAGACCACCGTGATCGTCACATCGATATTGCTCTTCAGCGCCTTCGAGTACGGACACGTTTGATGCGCCATCTGCGCGATCTCTTGCGCCACCGCGCGCTCGATTCCCGGCAGGCTCACGTTCAGGCGCGCACGCAGCAGATACGCATCGCCGTTCATGCCGAGGTCCACTTCCGCATCGACGGCGGTGTCGGCCGGCAGGCGCGTCTTCAGCTTCGCCGCGGCCTTGCCCATCGCGCCGATGAAACACGCCGACCAGCCCGCCGCGAGCATCTGCTCGGGATTGGTGCCCGCGCCGGCCGATCCGGGCGGCGAGAGTTTGACGTCGAGACGGCCGTCGGTGCTCTTCGCATGGCCTTCGCGGCCTCCGACGACGCGCGTTTTGCCCGTGTACAGGACGGTGTCGATCTGGGTCATGATGCGTTCCTCTTTGGATTCGAAAAGTTGACTGGCTTAGTGATGCGCGAAGAGCCGGGCGACGTCGTTCGTGGCCACGCCGCGCGCGCCCGATTGCGAAACCGTGTCGCTCATGCCGCCGTATGCCTGCATCGGCGCGGCGGCGCTTTCGCTGGCGATGGTCTGCGCGCTTACGCCGCGCTGCGACGAAGGCGCGCCGGCAAGCGGATCGTAGTGCGGCGCGGGGCCGTAGCCGCTGCTGGCGAAGGCGGAACCGGCGGCGACGGCGCTGACGGCGAAGACTGCGGCGGTGACGAATTGCCTGATCATGATTCGAACCTCGTTTGCGTGATTCAGGAAATGGATTAGCTACCTTGATAGAGACTGCGCAACGCCGCGATCTCGCCATCGCGTTGTGCCTGTGCCAGCTCGGCCTTCACTTCGGCGCGCGTCTTGCCGGCATACGCGTGGTTCGCGACGGCCTGTTGGGACTGCACGTTCAGCGGCACGTTCTTCACGGCGGCGTGAGCAACACCGGTCATGGCGCCGGCGACGAGAGCGAAAGCAACGATCGTGGATTTCATGGTGTTTCTCCTTGAATGCTGATGATTCGGTCGGTTGAGTGAGTTACGGCGATCGGGCATCGCGGGTGTCGGTCTTGCGTGTCACTCGTGAGCCGTCGTTGTGTGTATTTGAAGGCCCGCACGTATCTGGCTTGTGTCGGCGATGCGGGTCTTGTGCAATGTTTTGTATCGCGCACGTTGCAGATACATTGCGATACAGAACCCCGCCTAGCGCTCGGCCAGCAGCTTGCCGATCGCGGCTTCGGTCTGCGCGTAATCGCCTTCGCCGAAATGCGTGTAGGCCACGCGCCCGTGCTTGTCGATCAGATAGAACGCCGGCCAGTACTGATTGCCGTACGCGGCCCACGTCGCGTAGCGGTTATCCAGCGCGACGGGATACGTGATCCCGTTGCGTTCGATCGCGCGCTTGACGTTGTTCGTATCGCGCTCGAACGGAAACTCGGGCGTATGCACGCCGACGACCACGAGCCCTTTGTCCTTGTACTTCTGATTCCACGATTTCACGGCCGGCAGCGTGTTGAGGCAATTGCCGCACGCGAAGGTCCAGAAATCGACGAGCACGACCTTGCCGCGCAATTGCGCGAGCGAGAGCGGCTCGCTGTTGATCCACTTGTCGATGCCGGCGAATTCCGGCGCGACGTTGTCGCTCGTGTGAGCGCTTGCGGGTGCGGCGGCCTGCGCGGGCGCGATGGCCGCACACGCGGCGATTCCGGCGCACACGGCGGCGTTTCTGATGGCGTCGAGCATGACGAAGTCCTCTTGAATGCGGTGAATATCGGAGCGGCGTGAGATGGCTGGTGAGATCGCCACATCGCTCCGGCAGGCCGACGTTCGCATCGGCATGACCGCATTGGACTGCGCGCGCGTATCCCGCTTGTGTCGGATAAAGGCGCGCTGCGCAATGTTATGTATCGCGCGACATGCGGGATACACTGCGATACAAAACGTCCGCCGAAGCGCGCTATAACGCAGTCATCGCAATCGGCGGGAGCTTCGAATGAAACGCATGCTGGCGGTCTTCGCCTTTCTCATCGGCGGGATCGCGACGGAAATGGCCCATCCGGTTCAGTGTCTGCTGGTCAGCCCGAGCCGGATGCAACTCAAGCGTCAACGACAACGATCCATCGATGGAAACCACTGATCACGTTTTGATCGTCGACGACGATCGCGGCATCCGCGAACTGCTCGCCGAATACCTCGAAAAAAACGGAATGCGTGTATCGCTCGCCGCGAACGGCCGGCAGATGCGCGCCGTGCTGGAGCAGCAAGGCGCGCCGGATCTGATCGTGCTCGATCTGATGCTGCCCGGCGAGGATGGCCTCGTGCTGTGCCGCGAGCTGCGCGCGGGCAAGTTCCGCCATGTGCCGGTGCTGATGCTCACCGCGCGCAACGAGGAAGCCGACCGCATTCTCGGCCTCGAAATGGGCGCCGACGATTACCTTCCCAAGCCCTTCGCCGTGCGCGAATTGCTCGCGCGCATCAAATCCGTATTGCGCCGCACGCGCATGCTGCCGCCGGGCATGGAAGTCACCGAAACCTCGCAGATGCTGGGATTCGGCGACTGGCGTCTCGACACGACCGCGCGCCATCTCCTCGACGCGGAAGGCACGATGGTCGCGCTCTCGGGCGCGGAATACCGCCTGCTGCGCGTGTTTCTCGACAACGCCCAGCGCGTGCTCACGCGCGATCAGTTGCTGAACCTGACGCAAGGCCGCCAGGCCGATGCATTCGATCGCTCCATCGATCTGCTCGTGTCGCGCTTGCGTCAACGGCTGCGCGACACCGCGCGCGAGCCGCGTTACATCAAGACCTTGCGCAGCGAAGGCTACGTCTTCTCCGCCGAAGTCAAACCGGTCGAGTCTTCTCAATGAGCACCGTTTCCTCCAGTTCACCGCTGCACTGGCCGCGCACGCTGTTCGCGCGCCTCGCGCTGATACTCGTCGTCGGGCTCGCGCTCGCCCAGACATTCTCGTTTCTTCTGACCATGCGCGAGCGCGACGAATCGATGACCAACATGATGGTCGGTTACGTCGAGCGCGAGGTCGCGAGCTCGGTCGCGCTGCTCGATCATCTGCCGCCGGAGGAGCGTGCGCAGTGGCTGCCGCGTCTCGCGCGTCGCAGCTACGAGTTCATCCTCGGACCGGGCGATCAGACCGGCGCGAAGCCGGATGCAGAGTTGTCGGAACGCTTCGCGAACTCGATCGGCGCGGGCATCGCCAATCGTTATCCGATGACGGTCAATGCCGTTCCCGGTCCCAGGGAGCGTTTTCAGGTGCATCTGAAGCTGTCGGATGGCTCGCCGCTCACCATCGACATGCGTCCGGTCGCCGGCATGCCGATGTCCGGCTGGCTCCCGCTCGTGCTGACGTTGCAGTTGATCGTGCTCGGCGCGTGCTGCTGGCTCGCGGTGCGCCTCGCAACCGGCCCGCTCAAGCGCCTCGCCAAAGCCGCCGATACGCTCGGCCCGGATCTCAAGGCCGAGCGTCTGCCGGAATCGGGACCGGAGGAAGTCGCGCGCGCCGCCAAAGCGTTCAACGCGATGCAGGACCGCGTTTCGATGTACATGGCCCAACGCATGCAGATCCTCGCGGCGATCACGCACGATTTGCAGACGCCGATCACGCGTATGCGGCTGCGCGTCGACGTGATGGACGACGAATCGACCGGCGCGAAGCTGCAGCAGGATCTGAAGGAGATGGAATCGCTCGTGAAGGAAGGCGTGACCTACGCGCGCACGCTGCACGGCACGAACGAAGCGCCGCGCCGCATCGATGCCGACGCGCTCATCGAAACCATGGTCGACGATTATCTCGATGCAGGACAATCGGTGAGGTTGTCGGGCAACATCGGCGGTGCACTGATGGCGCCGCCGCAGGCCTTGAAGCGCGTTATCGGCAATCTCGTCGATAACGCGATCAAGTATGCCGGCGAGGCGGAAATCGAAGTCTCGACGCGCGACGACGGACGCGCCGTCATCTCCGTGCTCGATCGCGGGCCGGGCATTCCGGAAGAATCGCTGGACGCGGTGTTCGAGCCCTTCGTGCGGCTCGAAGATTCGCGCAACCGGCAAACGGGCGGCACCGGACTGGGGCTCGCGATCGCGCGCCAGCTCACGCTCGCGATGGATGCGTCGCTCACGCTGCATCATCGGGAAGGCGGCGGGCTCGAAGCGCGGCTCGCGCTCAAGAAGACCGCTTGAGACATTTTTTCCGATCCATCACATACGACGTCTTATATTTCCTTACGCGTTTGCACCGAGTTGACGCGTCTCCTGCGTGTTGGATAACGTTTGCCTTGTACGCAAACTGATACGACATCCGATAAATAAACGATCAGGAGACGATCGATGAAGCACCCACAAAACCGCGCGCGCCGCGCGTTCGTGAAGTTCGCGGGGCTGTCGGCGGGCGCCCCGCTGCTCGGCGCGATGAGCACACTCGGCGCGCTCGCCGGTTGCGGCGGCCACGACGACTCCGATTCCGCCTCCGGCTCGCCGACGCCGCCCGCCGCGCAAGACCCGATCTGGGGCCCGTCCGGCTCCGCGACGCAGATCGTCAACGCGCTGCAGAGCGTCTCGACGTCGATGTTTCCGAGCCGCCAGTTCCTCGTCACCGATTACGGCGCGAAAACGTGCGCGGTCGTCGCGGCGGCGAATCCATACACCGATCCGGCGAAGTCGCCATTGAGCACCGGCGCGGACCAGACCCACGCGCCCGGCTCCTTCGATTCGCGCCCCGCGTTTCTCGCGGCCATCGCGGCCTGCAACGCGGCGGGCGGCGGACACGTCGTCGTGCCGTCGGGAACGTGGTATTGCGCGGGACCGATCGTGCTGCTGTCGAACGTCGACTTTCATCTGTCCGCGAACTGCACGATCTACTTCAGCCCGAATCCCGCCGACTACGCGAAGGATGGCCCGGAAGATTGCGGCGCGAACGGCAAGCTCTACTACAGCCGCTGGCAGGCGAACGACTGCCTCAACTACGGCCCGCCGGTCTACGCGCGCAATCAGACGAACATCGCGGTGACGGGCGAAGGCGACAGCTCCGTGCTCAACGGCCAGGCGATGACGCCATTCGCCGGCAGCGGCAACACCGCGACGTGCTGGTGGACGTGGAAGGGCAATAGCGGCGTCTACGGCTGCGTGAATTCGTCGACGCCATCGCAGGCATCGGTCAATGCGAACAACGTCGACCTGAAGACCGCCGTGCCCGGCATCGCCGATGCGCTCTACACCAAGCTCACCGATCCGGCCACGCCGTGGCAGCAGGACCAGAACTATCTGCCGGCGCTATCGGAAGCGGGCGTCGCCATCGAAAAGCGCATCTTCGGCATCGGCCATTATCTGCGGCCGTGCATGGTGGAATTCATCGGCTGCACGAACGTGCTGATGGAAAGCTATCGCACGAACAACACGCCGTTCTGGCAGCATCATCCGACCGATTGCCGCAACGTCGTGATGCGCAGCGTGACGGTGGACAGCATCGGCCCGAACAATGACGGCTTCGATCCCGACGCCTGCGACACGGTCCTCTGCGAGAACGTGACGTTCAACACCGGCGACGACTGCATCGCGATCAAGTCGGGCAAGGATCTCGACACGCAGTACGGCCCGGCGCAGAACCACGTCATCCAGAACTGCACGATGAACAGCGGCCACGGCGGCATCACGCTCGGCAGCGAAATGGGCGGCGGCGTGCAGAAAATCTACGCGCGCAACCTGCAGATGCTCAACAAGTTCTGGGCGACGAATTCGCTGAACATCGCGATCCGCATCAAGACGAACATGAATCGCGGCGGCTTCGTGAAGGACTTTTACGTCGACAACGTGACGCTGCCCAACGGCGTGAGCCTCACGCCTTCCGGTTACGGCAGCAGTCTGCTCGCGGGCAGCCCGATCAACGCGACGGTGCCGCTCGGCGTGGCGACGGCGACGGCGGCGAATCCATCGGCGGCGCAGGGCGGCATCATCACGTTCGATTGCGACTATCAGCCGTCGAAAGACGCGATCCGCACGCGGCCCGCGCTCGTGCAGAACGTGAACATCTCGAACCTGAAGGCGAGCAACGTGTCGCTGAACGGCGCGAGCGGATCGTGTTTTCAGGCAATCGTCGCGCAAGGCCCGGTCGCGTTCGATTACAACGGCCCCGCGCCGACGCCCGCGATTCCGGCGATCACCGGCGTCACGATCACGGATTGCGATTTCGGCACACCGGTCGCGGCCGGACCCGCAACGGCGACGACGCCCGGCCCGATCTACGCGTACAACGTTCACGACATCGTGCTTGCGAACACGCTGATCGCGGGCGTCGCGATGAACTCGACAGTCAGCGACGCGCGCTGAAACGACGCCACGCAAGCCAGGGCAGGCGCGCGAGGAAGCCGAGGAAAAGCCGCATGTGCATCCATGTCAGCAGCGCGTTGTCGCGGCCGTAGTGGAAGTGCGAGACGCCGCCTTCCTCGGCCGTGAAGTAGCGCACGGGCGCGTCGACGTTGATCGGGCGCACGCCGCGCCAGCACAGGCGCACGACCGCTTCCGGATCGAAGTCGAAGCGGCGCATGAAAGTCTGCGCATGCATCAGCGCGGCGAGCGGCGCGATCGGATAGACGCGAAAGCCGTAGAGCGAATCGCCGATGCCCATCCACAGCGTTTCGAGATTCGCCCAGCCGTTCGAGATGCGCCGTCCCTGCACGCGCAGTTGCGGCGCGCTCGCATCGAATTTCGGGCGGCCGAGGATCATCGCATCGGGCGCCTTCATCGACGTTTCCATGAACGTGCGGATCAGCGCGGCGGGATGTTGTCCGTCCGAGTCCATCGTGAGGACGTGCGTGAAGCCGAGCTTCGCCGCTTCGTCGATGCCCGCGAGAATTGCCGCGCCCTTGCCGCGATTTTCTGGCAGCACGATCACGCGCAGCCCGTCGTCGGCTTCGGCCATTTTGACGAGGCGTTCGGCGCTGCCGTCGGTACTGCCGTCGACGACCACCCACACCGGATTCCACTGCTCGCGCGCCCCGCGCACGGTTTCATCGACTTTCTCGCCGGGGTTGTAGCTCGGAATGAGGACGAAGTGCGTGGACGATGCGCGTGTGGAAGGCATTGCAAAAAAAAGCGGAATGAGTTGCGACGAATTTTAAAGTCTGCCGATGCCGATGCTTTCAGTCGCGGATGCGATGCGCATCGAGTTCGCCCGCATAAAAGCGCTGCAATTCGGCGATGAACGCCTGCAGCGCAGCGTGATCGCGTCCCGGCGGCGCGAAGCGGCGGCCGAGCGTCACGCGATAGGTGATCGGCAGCGCGGGCTTCCTGAAGATCTGCCAGCCCTTGCCGAGAAAACCGGAATCCGTTTCGATAACCAACGTCTGGACCGGCGCCTGCGCGCGCGCCGCGATCAGTGCGATGCCGCCCTTCAGCGGATTCACCGCCGCGCTTTCGGTGCGCGTGCCTTCGGGAAAAAGCAACAGCGGACTGCCACGCTGCAGTTCGGCGACGGCGGCGCGAATCAGCCCGACGGACGTATCGTTGACGATATAACCCGCGAGCAGCGCGCCCGGCCCGAGAAACACGTTGCCGGCGACATCGCCCTTCATGACGCAGCAGGTGTCGGGCACGCGCGACGCGATCAGCAGCGCATCGAGCAGGCACGGATGATTCGGCGCGAGGATCATCGCGGGCTGGCCCGCGAGCGCATCGAGTCCGGAGAGATCGAAGCGGCATACGCCGAGCGTGCGCAGCAGCACGAAATAGCCGTGCCACACGCGCTGCACGACGGCTCGTCCGACGCGCCGGCCCGCATCGACGCTCAATACGCGGCGCAGAATCCACGCGAACGGAAACCACGCGAGACAGACGAGCGCGAGCACGACGAGCGCGAAATAGAACGCCACGCATTGCCATGCGGATTCGAGCGCGCCGGCAAGCGAACCCTTGCCGTCCGCCGCGCCGAATTTCCGATGAGCGTCACTCATCGCGCCACCCGATCGAGCATCATCAATTGGCCGATAGCTCCGCGCGTTGCGCATCGCGCAGATTGCGGCGGCGCTGACGATACGCGCGCAGCGAATTGCGCCAGTCGAGCGCGGCCGAGATGTAATAGATGCCCTTGAATGCACGCAGCGAATGCCAGATCGGCGTCGAGCCGAAGATATCGCCCGCGAGCAGCGACAGCAGCGCTTCCTTCATGCGCAGCGGATTTCTCGGGCCCATGAAGAGATTGCGCATCGTCGGCGAGGTCATGCGATAGATGAACCACGAGAACTCGCGCGGACCGTGACGCACGTCGCGGTCGAACTTCGCGAGCGCGGCTTGGGCGGTCGCGGGATTCGTCAGCGCGGCGTCGATCGCATCCGCGCCCGCGAACGCGCTCTGCATCGCAAGCATCACGCCGGACGAGAACACCGGATCGATGAACGCGAACGCATCGCCGAGCAAGAGGAAGTTGCGTCCGTGCGTCATGTCGCCGGTGTACGAGTAGTTGCCGGTCGCGTGGACTTCGCTGATCAGTTCGGCATCCTTCAGGCGCGCGGCGAGCGGCGGGCACATCGCGATGGTCTCGCGAAAGAACGTCTCGACCGACGTGCCCTTCGGACGCTGCTTCAGATACGCAGGCCACACGACCGCGCCGACGCTCGTCGCGCCGTCCGCGAGCGGAATGAACCAGAACCAGCCGTGCTCGAACCAGAACACGGTGATGTTGCCTTCGTTTTCGCCTTCGTTGCGGCGCGCGTTGCGGAAATGGCCGTACAGCGCCGACGAGTTGTGCCGTTCGTTGCGGCGCTTCGTCTTGAAGTGATTCGCGAGCAGCGTGTCGCGCCCCGAAGCATCGACGACGAAACGCGCCCGCACGTGCTCGATGCGGCCATCGTCGTGTTCGGCGTCGATCGTCGCGCTCGAACCATCCGGCGCGAACGCGACATCGCGCGCGCGGCAGCCTTCGCTCACCTGCGCGCCGTGCTTCGCGGCGTTGCGCAAGAGGATGTCGTCGAGCTCGGAGCGGCGCACCTGATACGCGCTCGGCATCGACTTGTCCCACGCATCGGCGAAAAGGAAACGCTGCATGCGATTGTCGTGCTGCGGCGATACGAACTCGGCCGCGAGCTTGACCATGCCGATGGCGCGCACTTCATCCGCGATGCCGAGCTTTTCGAACAGCCGCAAGTTCGCCGGCAACAGCGATTCGCCGATATGAAAACGCGGATGCCGCGCCTTCTCCAGCACGCGCACGCGATAGCCGCGGTCCGCGAGCAGGGTCGCGGCGGTCGATCCGGCCGGTCCGCCGCCGATCACGACGACATCCCAGGTTTGCGTCGTTTCACTCATCTGCGTCCCTCGGTGTGCTGGTCAGGCGATCCCGCCGTTGATCGACAGGACCTGCCCGGTGACATAAGCCGCCGCATCCGACACCAGATACGCGACCATGCCCGCGATTTCTTCCGCCGTGCCCGCGCGCTGCGCCGGCACCAGTTGCTTGATGCGCTCGGGCGGAAAGGCGCTGCCGAGCATCGGCGAATCGATGACGCCGGGCGCCACCGCGTTCACGGTGATGCCGCGCGACGCGAGTTCCTGCGCCAGCGCACGCGTCGCGCCGATCAGCCCGGCCTTCGCGGCGGCATAGTTCACCTGCCCGCGATTGCCCATTAAACCCGACAGCGACGACATGTTGACGATGCGTCCCCAGCGCGTGCGGATCATCGGCATCAGAAGCGGCTGCGTGACGTTGAAAAAACCGTCGAGCGTAACGTCGAGCACGCGTTTCCATTGCTCACGCGTCATGCCGGCCATCGGCGCGTCGTCGTGGATGCCCGCGTTGTTCACGAGAATCTGCACCCGGCCGTCCGCGAGGATGCGCGCGAGCGCGGCGTCGGTGGCGTCGGGATCGGTCACGTCGAAACCGATGGCATGCGCCGTGCCGCCCGCCGCGCGAATGGCTTGCACGCAGCTTTCAGCACGCTCGATGCCGCCGTTCGCGTGAATCCAGACTTCGTGTCCGGCCGCGCCGAGCGACCGGCCGACGGCTTGTCCGATCGCGCCGCTGCCGCCTGTCACGAGCGCGCGCATGGCCTTATCGCGTGCGATGCGCGGCGACGTGCGCCGCGAGCGCGCCGAGGCTCGCGAAAATCTTCTGATTGTCCGGATTGTCCGAGCGGAGTTCGAAGCCGTACTTCTTCGAGATCAGGAGCGCGATCTCCAGAATATCGATGGAATCGAGCCCGAAACCTTCTTCATACAACCGCGTATCGGCCGAGACGGCCTTGGGATCGACGTCCTCGAGATTCAGTTCGGCGACGATCAGCTCGGCGAGCTCTCTTTCCAGTTCATTCATCGTGTGTACAGGCCAGCGCAGGGAGGCGCCAAGGGCGGCTCGGAAAATGTGCGCCCCGCTTATCCGCACGTCGTCGGCTGCCTGTTATCGAGATAATTGCAGTGGCGAAATTCTAGACGATGCCCCTTGGGACGCCTAGTAGGAAAGGTAACTGGCCGCATGGCATCCTGCACCGGTGTAATTTTGAGAAAAATCAGGGAGTTCGCCGCGTGACGGGACCCCTGCGTCGGTAGGGTAAAATTCGCGCGTCTGACGAATGTAAGATCATCGAACAATCGGTTACAGACCGCCCGCGCACCGGCGCGGGAGAATGATCGTCAGGCGGGCGACTGCCGAGTTTTCTTCAACAACCGAGCGTTCACTAAAGAGCGCCGCAGCCGCATCCCATGTTGCGTACCTTTTTTCATCGACGAGCGGTTTTCGAGCGCCCGTCGCCTCCCGCGGGAGCGCGCCGATGAACGCCACCCGCTTTCTGCGCGCGGCGGGCGTCGTTGCCGCGATCGTCGCGTATCAGCTTGGCGCGCACCATGCCGCGTCCACGCCCGGCGCGCACGGACTCGGCCTCGCGCTCGTGCTCGCACCCCTTTTGTTGATCGCGCTGAACGCCGCCGTGCGCTCGAACGCGCGCGCGTGGCTCTTGCCGCTCTGGGCGCTCGGCTGCATGGCGCTTTGGCTCGCGCGTGCGCCGCTCACCGCGCATTTCGGCTGGGGGCTGTGGATCGAACACACGAGCTTCAATCTCGCGCTCGCGTGGATGTTCGGCCGCACGCTCGGACCGGGCCGCGAGCCGCTCTGCACGCAGTTCGCGACGATGGTCCACGGCAAGCTGGAGTCGCGCGTCGCGCGCTACACGCGGCGTGTCACCTTGGCATGGACGCTCTTCTTCGTCGCGACCGCGTTCGTATCGACGATGCTGTTCGCGTTCGCATCGATCGTCACGTGGTCCACGTTCGCCAACTATCTCGCGCTGCCGCTCGTCGGGCTCATGTTCGTCGCCGAATACGCGTGCCGGCGCATCGCGCTGCCGGACATGGAGCCGTCGAGCATCATGGACGCCGTTCGCGCCTACGCGCATTCGATGCAGATGCGTCGCAGCGGAGCGCAGTGATGCCGTCGAATTCATCGCACATGCAGACTTTTCCGCTGGTTTTCCACACATCGCCGGATCAGACCATCGCCTGGCGCGACGGCGCGAGCGTCTCCGTGCGCGACTTTCTCGCCGATGTCCGCGCGCTCGCCGATGCGCTTCCCGAAGGCGGGCATGTGTTCAACGTGTGTACGGACCGGTATCGCTTCACGGTGAGCCTGTGCGCGACGCTCGTCGCGGGCAAGACGAGCCTGCTGCCTTCGACACACACGCCGGAAATGGTGCGCGCCCTCGCCTCGTTCGCGCCCGACGCGTTTTGCCTGCACGACAGCGACGATTGCGCGATCGATCTGCCGCGCTTTCGCTATCCGGAGGTTGCGCACGTGGACGTTTCCGGCGAAGCGCAGGTTCCGCATATCGACGGGGCGCGCGTCGTCGCGTACGTGTTCACGTCCGGCTCGACCGGTGTGCCGGTGCCGCATCGCAAGACGTGGGGCTTTCTCGTGAAGAACGTGCGCGCCGCCGCCGACCGGCTCGGCCTGCTCGGGCAAGCCCGCGCGACGCTCATCGGCACGGTGCCGCCGCAGCACATGTACGGCTTCGAATCGACGGTGCTGCTCGCGCTCATCGGCGGCCTCGCGTTCAGCAACCGTCAGCCGTTCTATCCCGTCGATATCCGCGCGGAACTCGACGCCGTGCCGGAACCGCGCGTGCTCGTCAGCTCGCCGATCCATCTGCGCGCGCTCTTTGCCAACGACGAAGCGTTGCCGCGCGCATCGCTCGTGCTGTCGGCGACCGCGCCGCTTTCGGAAAAACTCGCGCTCGACGCCGAAGCGCGCCTCGACGCGCCGCTGATGGAAATCTACGGCAGCACCGAAACGGGCCAGATCGCGACGCGCCGCACTGCGCGCACCGCCGCGTGGGAGTTGTTTCCCGACATCGCGCTGACGCCACGCGCCGACGATGCCGACGATCCCGGCGAACCGACGATGTGGGCGTCGGGCGGACACGTCGAAACGCCGGTGCCGATGGGCGACGCGCTCGAACTCATCGACGAGACGCATTTTCTGCTGCACGGGCGCAAGGCGGATCTCATCAACATCGCGGGCAAGCGCACGTCGCTCGCGTATTTGAATCATCAGCTGAACGCGGTGCCGGGCGTGGTCGACGGCGTGTTCTACATGCCTGACGAAACGGAAGCCGACAGCGAACCCGTGCGCCGTCTGATGGCGCTCGTCGTCGCGCCGAGGCTCGCCGTGGCGGACTTGCAGCGCGCGTTGCGCGAGCGCATCGACGCCGCGTTCATGCCGCGTCCGCTGCTGTTCGTCGAAACGCTGCCGCGCAACGCGACCGGCAAGCTGCCGCGCGACGTGCTCACGCAACTGATCGAGCAGGAACGCAAGCGGCGCGCGGCGTTGAGCTTCACCGTGCCGCCGGATCATCCCGCGCTCGCCGGACATTTCCCCGGCCATCCGATCGTGCCGGGCGTCGTCCTGCTCGATCACGCGCTCGACGCGATCGGCGCCGCGCTCGGCACGAGCGCTGACGCGTGCAGGATCGAATCGGCGAAATTCCTGAGTCCGGCGAAACCGGGCGAGGCGCTCGATATCGCCTACGAAACGGCGGCGAGCGGCGCGATCCGCTTCACGATTCGCGCGGGCGCACGCGCGGTGGCGAGCGGCGCGCTCGCGGCGCCGTCCGCCGGGGACGCCCGAGCATCGTGAACAAGCCGCGCAACCGCGACGACTGGGCCGACCGCCAGGAACGCAGCAACCTCGCGTTGCTGCGCTTCATGACGTGGATATCGCTGCGCTTCGGACGGCGCATCGGGCGCGTGCTGCTGCGGATCATCACCGCGTATTTCGTCGTGTTCGCGCCGCGCGCGCGGCGTGCGTCGCGCGGCTATCTGAATCGCGCGCTCGGGCGGCATGCGGGCTGGCGCGACGGGTATCGGCATGTGTTTTCGTTCGCATCGACGATTCACGACCGCATCTATCTGCTCAACGAGCGCTTCGATCTGTTCGATATCCGCACGCACGGCGTCGAGGATGTCGAAGCGGCGCTCGCCGGCGGACACGGCGCGTTCTTGATGGGCGCGCATCTCGGCAGCTTCGAAGTGGTGCGCGCGATCGGGCGGGCGCAGCCGCATATCCGCATCGCGATCACGATGTATGAAGAGAACGCGCGCAAGATCAACGCGATCCTCGCCGCCGTGAATCCGGCCGCGCATCACGATGTGATCGGTCTCGGCAAAGTCGATGCGATGCTCAAGGTGCGCGAGCGGCTCGATGCGGGCAGCCTCGTCGGCATTCTCGCGGACCGCACGCTGCCCCAGGCCGGCGACGCGCTCAGGGAACGCGACTTTCTCGGCGCGCCCGCCGCGTTTCCGCTCGGGCCGCTGCATATGGCGGCGGTGCTGCGCCGTCCGGTCGTCTTCATGACGGGGCTGTATCTCGGCGGCAATCGCTACGACATCCATTTCGAAACGCTCGCCGATTTCTCGACGATCGAGCGCGGCGAGCGCGCCGCCGCCGTCGATGCCGCGCTCACGCGCTATGTCGCGCTGCTCGACAAGTATTGCCGCGCCGCGCCGTACAACTGGTTCAACTATTTCGATTTCTGGCAGACGAGCGCCGCGCAGGACCACGCGCCCGCGAGCGCGGCGCCGCTGCGGGAAGCGACGAGGGATTCCTGAACTCATGCGAATTTTCGCCGCCGTTCTGACGGCCGCCTTGCTGTCGGCTGCATCGACGATCAGTGTCGCCGCCGACGCCCCCTGGACGCTCGATCGCCTGATGAACACGCTCGGCGCGAAGAAATCGGGCCGCGCGCATTTCACCGAGACGCGTTATCTGAAGATCGCGCAGGCGCCGCTCGAATCGTCGGGCGAGCTCGTGTTCGTCGCGCCCGATCATCTGGAAAAGCACACGACGAGTCCGAAGCCGGAGAATCTTGTCGTCGATGGCGACATGCTCACCGTCGACCGCAACGGCCGCAAAATCACGATCCCGCTGCGCAACTATCCGGAACTGGGCGCGTTCATCGAAAGCATTCGCGCGACGCTCGCGGGCAACCGCTTCGCGCTCGAAAATGCGTACAAGGTTTCGATCGACGGCAAAGGCAACGACTGGACGATGACGCTCGTGCCGATCGATTCGCGCATGCAGCAGAAAGTCAGCTCGATCACGCTCGCAGGCACGGGCGCGGCGCTCGCGCGCGTCGAGATTCGCCAGGCCGACGGCGACCGCTCGCTGATGCGCCTGCAAGACGCGTCGGCGCACTGACCGCGGCATGCGCGCGGTCTCGCGGTCCTTGCGTCAGCCGGCGGTCATCGTCTGGCTGTGCTTTCTCGCGGCGTGCGCGGCGATCATCGCGCGCGCGAGCTTTTCCGCCGATCTCTCCGCTTTCCTTCCGCGCACGCCGAGTGAGCAGCAGCGCGTGCTCGTCGAGCAGTTGCGCGACGGGCTCGTGTCGCGGCTGATTCTCGTCGGCATCGAGGGCGGCGATGCTAATGCGCGCGCCGAACTCTCGCGCAAAATCGCGGCGACGCTGCGCGAGGACAAGCGCTTTTCGGCGATCAACAACGGCGAGCCGGTCGGACAGGCGCGCGACGAGCGCTTCGTGTTCGAGCATCGCTATCGGCTGAGTCCATCGGTTACGCCCGAGCGCTTCAGCGAATCCGGCCTGAAAGACGCGCTCGCCGACAGTCTCGACCTGCTCGCCTCGTCCGCGGGCATGATGACGAAGGACTTGCTGCCGCACGATCCGACCGGCGAAGTCACCGCGCTCGTCAGCCGTCTCGACAGCGGCGCGCAGCCCGCGATGCACGGCGGCGTGTGGGCATCGCGCGACGGCCAGCGCGCCGTGTTGCTCGCGCAGACCGCGAGCCCCGGTTCCGACACCGACGCGCAAGCGAGCGCGATGGCCGCGATCCGCGCCGCGTTCGACAAGGCCGCGCCGGGCGCGACGCCTTTTCGCCTGCTGCTGACGGGGCCGGGCGTCATCGCCGTCGAATCGCGCGACACGATCATGCGCGACGTGCGCTGGCTGTCGGCGGCGAGCATCGTGCTGATCGTCGTGCTGCTGCTCGCGGTGTATCGGTCGGTGCCGACGCTCTTGCTCGGCCTGATGCCGGTGCTTTCCGGCGTCGCGGCGGGCGTGGCCGCCGTGAGCCTCGCGTTCGGCACGGTCCACGGTCTGACGCTCGGTTTCGGCACGACGCTCATCGGCGAGGCGGTCGACTATTCGATCTATCTCTTCGTGCAATCGGCGGGCGTTCAACGGCGCGAATCGCTGAAGGACTGGGTCGCGGGCTTCTGGCCGACGATCCGTCTCGGCGTGCTGACGTCGATCTGCGGCTTCGCCTCGATGCTCTTCTCCGGCTTTCCGGGCCTCGTGCAGCTTGGGCTGTATTCGATCGTCGGTTTGTCGACGGCGGGCATCGTCACGCGCTTCGTGCTGCCGCATCTGCTGCCGCAAGGCTTCGCGATTCGCGATGTCTCGCGCCTCGGCAATGTGCTCGCGCGTTTCGCCGCGCGCGCGTCGCACTTGCGCGTGGCGCTCGCGGTGCTGCTTTTCGCCGCGCTCGCGACGCTGCTCATGCAGCGGCACGGCTTGTGGAGCCAGGAGTTGTCGTCGCTCAGCCCGGTTCCGAAGGCGAGCCAGGATCTCGACGAACGCCTGCGCGCGGATGTCGGCGCGCCGGACGTGCGCTATCTCGTCGTGGTGTCGGCGGCGAGCGAGCAGGCCGCGCTCGAGCGCGCGGAAGCCGTCGCGCGGCAATTGCAGCCGCTCGTCGATGCCCGCGTGATCGCCGGTTTCGAAAGCCCGGCGACGTATCTGCCGAGCGACGCCGCGCAGCGCGCGCGCATCGCGAGCCTGCCGGATGCCGATACCTTGCGCGCGCGTCTCGCGCCCGCTTTGCGCAATCAGACGATCCAGGTAAAGCCCGAGGTTTTCGAGCCTTTCATCGCCGATGTCGAAGCCGCGCGCGCGCAGCCGCTCTTGCGACGCGCCGATCTGCGCGGCACGTCGATGGCGCTCGCCGTCGATTCGCTTCTCACCGAACGCGACGGCCGCTGGACCGCGATGCTGCCTTTGCGCGCGGCCGAAGGCTCGGACGTGCAGGTGCACCAAATTCGCGCGGCGGTCGCGGCGGCGCGCGTGCCGGACGCGCTTTTCGTCGACATGAAAGCGGAAGCCGATCGCCTCTACCGGAACTACGTGCACGAGGACATTCGCCTGTCGCTCGGCGGATTCGCCGCGATCGTCGTGCTGCTGGTGCTCGCGCTGCGCTCACCGCTGCGCGCGGCGCGCACGCTGGCGCCGCTCGTCGCGGCGGTGATCGTCGTGATCGCGAGCCTCGCGCTCGCGGGCAAGTCGCTGACGATCCTGCATCTGATCGGCATGCTGCTGATTGTCGCGGTCGGCTCGAATTACGCGCTCTTCTTCAACTATCGCGCGCACGCCGAAAACGACGCGGTTTCGCCGCAGACGCTCGTCTCGCTCGTGATCGCGAATCTCGCGACCGTGCTCGGCTTCGGGCTGCTCGCGCTGTCGAACGTGCCGATGCTCAAGACCTTCGGGTTGACGGTCGGTCCCGGCGCGATTCTGGCGCTGCTGTTCTCGGCGATTCTCGCGCCGCGCTCGGGATTGTCGCGATGAACGCGCCCGGCGAGCCGCGCCGCTGGACGCCGACGCCCTTGATCGGCGGCGCGGCGGCCGTGCACGCGGGCGCGCTGGCATCGCTGATCCTCGCGCCCGCGACCTGGCCGTGGGCGGCGGGCGGCGTGATCGCGTCGCATCTCGCGCTGACGGCGGCGGGACTCTGGCCGCGAAGCGCCCTGCTCGGCCACAACTGGACGACGCTCCCCGAATCGGCGGGTGCGTGCATCGCCATCACCATCGACGATGGCCCCGATCCCGACGTGACGCCGCGCGTGCTCGATCTGCTCGACGCGCATCGGGCACGGGCGACGTTCTTCTGCATCGGCGAGCGGGCGCGCGCCTATCCGAACATCGTTCGGGAAATCGTCGCGCGCGGACATGCCGTCGAGAATCACAGCCAGCGGCATCGGCATGATTTTTCGCTGATGGGACCGGGCGCGTTGCGGCGCGAGATCGACGCTGCGCAAGCCACGTTCGAGGAAATCGTAGGCACGCGGCCCCTCTTCTTTCGCGCGCCAGCGGGCTTGCGCAATCCGTTTCTCGAACCGGTGCTGTGCGCGCTCGGCCTGCAGCTCGCCAGCTGGACGCGGCGCGGTTTCGATACGCGCACCGGCGACGCATCGCTCGTTTCGCGACGTTTGCTGAACGGATTCGCTGCGCGCGACATTCTGCTCGTCCACGATGGCCACGCCGCAAGGGACGCAAACGGCGCGCCCGTCCTGCTCGCCGCGCTCGACACCGTGTTGCGCGCGGCGGCGGATCGCGGGCTTGTCACCGTCACATTGCGCGAGGCGATCGTCGGATAGACGGCGCGGCCCCTCCGCTCGATTCTGGTGAGCACCCCATTCACTCCGCGCACACTATTATTTCGGATTGCAAATAAGAATCTTCCGGAAGAGAAAAGCCACAGTCGCAAAGTATGCTTGGATCCGAAGCGATGTGTCTTTTTCCGTAAACAATATGTCGGATGACGAAGATAAGGGGTGACTGTGAGAGGGCTTGAACGAATTGCTTTTGATGCACCGAAGTCACTGGCGGAGATCACCGAGGAGCGGCTACGACAGTTGATCGTCAATGGAGAACTGGAGTTTGGGGAACAAGTCACGGAATCCAGGCTGTCCGACCTTTTTGGCTTGAGCAAAACGCCCGTCCGTGAAGCGCTCCTTCGATTGAGCATTGCCGGCCTCGTCGAGATAAAAGCGCGGTCGGGAACGTATGTGTTCTCGCTGACGGACAAGAACATCTGCGACATCAGTACGCTACGCATTACGCTCGAACAGGCCGCCATTCGCTCCGCCATGCGCGAGAACGCTGCCCGCCTCATGGAAGAACTGAACCGGAACCTCGACGCTGCACGCGCCTTGCACGCAACGTTCGAGTTGGCAACGTATCGCGCGCTCGATCATGAGTTTCATCAGATTCTCGTCAGGCATTCGGACAACCCTTATCTGATCGATTGCTACTCGACGATAAGCACGAAGGTATTGGCGATGCGCAATCGCCTGACGTTCTCGCGCGAGTACATCAATAAATCGATTGACGAGCATCGTGCAGTCACCCGCGCGCTGGTCGAAAACGATGTCGACGGAGCCTGCATCATTCTTGCAGAACACGTCAACTGTGGCTTCACGGAGCGCACGCGACGTCTGTTGACAGACATCGCGCGAATGCAGTAACGCTGGGCGCGTGGTGCGCTTATTCGATCGTGAAGGCGTGATACCGCTTCACGACGTCATCGTTCAGTTCTTGCCCAAGCCCCGGCAAATCCGGGACTGAGAAGTCGCCGCGCTCGGGTTGATAGTCGTGAATGCACAACTCGCGCACGCAATCCTTCAGGCTGTGCGTGTGATGCTCGTGAATGATGAAGTTCGGTACCGCGGCTTCGAGGTGGAGCGCTGCCGCAGTCGAGACCGGCCCGCCGCAGATATGCGCCTGCATCGTCGCGTCGTACAGGTTTGCATAGTCACAGATTTTCTTCGCCTCCGTCAGTCCGCCGCAAAGGCAAATGTCCGGCTGTATCACGGCCACGGCCTGTTTTTCGAACAGATCGCGATAACCCCAACGCGTATAGCAGCGTTCGCCGGTTGCGATCGGGATTGACGTATTGCGCGCGACCATCGCCATGTTGTCCATGTTGAGCGGATGAACCGGCTCTTCATAGAACAGGATGTTGTACGGCTCGACAGTCCGCGCGAACTGGATTGCTGCGTTGACCCCAAGCAGCGCATGCGCTTCGATGATGATGTCGACGTCCGGCCCGACAGCTTCGCGCATGGCCGCGATCCGTTCCTCACCCATGCGCAACTGGTCCGCTCGTAACAGCCCGAAGTAGTTCTGGTTGACTTCCCAATCGAGCGGCGGGCCGCCGTTGCGGTCGACTTGCAACGGGTCGACCTTGATCGCCGTATAACCCTGCGAGACGGCTTTGCGTGCTGCGTCGGCGTACTGCTCGGGGCGTGTGAGCATTTGATGCGTGTCGCTCCAACCGAACTGAAGTTGACTGGCATAGGCGCGCAACCGCTCGTTTGTCTTGCCGCCGAGCAACTGATAGACCGGCGCGCGCAGGGCTTTGCCGCGAATGTCCCACAGAGCGATATCGATCGCGCTCATGCCCGCGTAGAAGACGTTTCCGCCGCCCATGCCCCAAAACGTTGCGCGGAACAGGTTTTCCCAGATGGCTTCGACCTTCATCGGATCTTTGCCGATGATGCGCGGGGCCAGGTCGCGCACGATGCCGACGCCCGCCTTTGCGCCCGCACCATAGGCCAGGCCGACTTCGCCGATGCCGCTGATTCCTTCATCGGTATTGATACGGATAAGGACCGGATTGAAGCGCGCCATGCGCGGATCGGTTCGGCTGACTTCACAATCGAATATTTCGACGTTCGTTATTTTCATTTATCAATATTCCAGAGAGACTTCGATGGAGCCCGATGCGACGATGTCAAGCGTTCGCGGTTTGCGCCGACGGACCGACCTTCGGTGTCTGGCGAGGAATGCTCATCGTGACCAGCACACAGAACGCGGCGACGCACAAAGCCGCCTCGACCATGAACACGCCATATGATCCGTAAGCCTGAGAGACATGTCCGAGCGCCTGGTTCGCGAGAAAGCCGCCGAGACTGGAGCACGAGTTGATAAAAGCGATGCTCAACGCGAGACCGGCCGGGGACAGCATTGCAGGGGGAATGGCCCAATACGGGCCGTAGAAGCTCAGAATGCCAACGCCAAACAACGCCATGCCAGCCATGCGAAGCGACATGGACGGAACGCTCGCGATGACGAAGAAGCCGACACCCGCAAGCAGCATCGGTAGCGCGGCGTGCCATTTGCGCTCGCCCGTGCGGTCGGAGTGCGCGCCCCAAAGCGGCATCGATATCATCGCGCAGACATACGGCAGCGCCATGATGAGCCCGGTTTGCGTATCGGTCAGGGACGCCGCGAATCCCTTCACCTGCCCCGGAAGCCAGTAATTCGATGCTTGCGAGGCCGCTTGAATCAGCATGTATGAGAGCGCCAGTTTCCAGATCGTCGAATTGCCCAACACCATCTTCAGCGTCGGCTGTTCGTCGGCGCCCTGCGCGCTTCTTTCCCGCTGCAACTCCGCTACGAGCCACGCTCTTTGATCCTTGTTCAGCCATTTGGCATCCGCAGGCGCGTCGACCAGAATGAAGAAAGCCAGACCGCCCAGCAGAATGGTCGGCACGCCTTCGATCGCGAATAGCCAGCGCCAGCCGCCATACCCGGCCATGTGGACGTGCTCGACGATCCAGCCGGACATCGGCCCCGCGACGACCGAGGAAAAGGCAATCGCCATCATGAAAAGCGACGTGACCTTGGCTCGCTCGCGAGCAGGGAACCAGCAGGCGAGATAGAAGATCATGCCGGGGAAGAAACCCGCTTCGAACACGCCGAGCAGCAGGCGCGCGATCGCGACGTGGGTCGCAGTCTGGGCAAAGAATGTCAGTGCTGTAACCGCGCCCCACACTATGACGATGAAGCTGATCCAGCGGCGCGCGCCCAGGCGCTGAAGCGCGAAGTTGGCCGGAATCTGGCACAGCAGATACGACGCAAAAAACATCGATGCGATCGTGCCGAACTGGGTCGGGGAAATGTCCAACTCCCGATTCATTTGCAGGGCCGCAAAACCGACATTCACCCGGTCGAGATAGTTGAAGAAGTAAAGAATGAACGCGAACGGCACGATCTTCCACATCACCGTTCGAATGACCTGCGGCCCAAATTCCTGACGCTCCAAAAATGCCTCCCGAATATCGAATGGTCAACATACCTATTTAATATTGACAACACGGTATCCAGCAGCGTTTTCTCCGTCAACCCGAAGTATCTGATGTATGAGACACCAATTTGTGTGCCGTAGCGTGTCACGCTTCGCTTTATTAAATCTTCGCAATTCTAAACATCCAAGAACGATCGATAGACAACGTCCTATTTGAGCGAAGACCTTCAGTCAGCGAATTTTTCGAAGCCAAAACCGAAACAGGAGAATGAAAGGTGCCAGCGCAAGAAGCATCACGATTTCCAGTGCCCCTTCGCACTCGAGGCAACGTGGTTCAGAATCCGGATGCCGTCGCCGAAGCGAGGCTGTGGTCTTTGCTCGACGCAAAAGCCGTCGCCATACTTGAAGCGACGCCTGAGCTCGACAGCATCATTGAACGCTTGCATCAAAGTCACGGATATCTCGCAAGAGCCGAGGCGGATCTCTTGCATCTGCGGAGCTCGCTCAGGATGCTGGCCACGCAAAAACGGGCCGCGCAAGCGGATATAGACGCGGCAGTCGAGCAAGCAACGACCGCGGTTAGCAGGACCGTCGAAAACCGCGTGCAACTTGCACTTGACGCGTCGCGAAACGGAATAAACGTCAGGTTCTTTTGCGTCGATCACTTCGAGAATCCCGCGAGCGCAGACGGTCTGTGAGGGCCGAAATCTTCGCGCAACGATCGATCCGCGCGCGGATGTGCTTCGTCGCGATGCGGAAAAAAACAACGTGTTCAGACTCGAACATGTTCAACGATCTCCGGCGCTTTCGAAAGATTGAATCTATAGTCGAGGGCTGACCCGTCAGGGGCCGTTGCATACGTGAACTCACCCTCGCCCGAATGCTGCCCGCCGCGCTCATCGAAACCGCCAGCCGCCCCTACCGCGCGGCGGGCCGGTTCGCGTGGCACTTCGCATCGGCCAAGCTGCGTCGCGATCCGTTCTTCGCCCATATCCTCGCGCACGGCCTGATTCCGGATGGCGCGCGCATCCTGGATCTCGGCAGCGGCCAGGGCTTGCTCGCCGCGTGCCTCGTCGGCGCGCACGCGTGGCATCGCGAACACGCCCAGCGTGCGTGGCCCGCGCGCTGGCCCGCGCCGCCCGTGCCGCGCTCGATTCACGGCATCGATCTGACGCCGCGCGACGTCGCCTGGGCGCGCATCGCGTTGCAGGCGCACGAGGCGCGCATCCGATTCGTGTGCGACGACATTCGCGCGGCGCCGTTTCCCGATGCCGATGTCGTCGTCGCCTGCGATATGCTCCATTACGTCGATGCCGACGCGCAGGTGTCGATCCTCCGCCGCGCGCGCGCCGGCCTCGCGGCGAACGGCGTGCTCCTGCTGCGCGTCAGCGATGCCGCCGCGGGCTGGCACGCGCGCCTCGATCGCGCCATCGATTTCGGCATGCAGATCGCGCGTTCGGGGCGCGCGAACGGTCTGACGGTCCGCAGCGAGGCGCAATGGCTCGCGCTGCTCGGCGATCTGCGATTCGCGGTCTCCATCCGTCAGATGGGCCACGGCGCGCACGACGCCAATCGTCTGTTGATTGCGCGTCCCGTCGGCTGATTGGCGGCATCGTCCAAAGGCCTCGTTTGTTACAATTCATCGTTTTCGAACGCTCCCGACTCAAGGGAAACGAGCCCGTAGTGAATCCTCTTCTGCTTACGCATTTCACCGCGACGAGTTGCGCGGGCCGCGGGCTCGACGCGACGCTCGCCGCGCTCTCGGACGCACGCAGCGGACTCGCGCCGTGCGACTTCGAGGGCGCCGCGCTTGCCACTTATACGGGCCGCGTCGCGGGCATCGAGGATGCGCCGGTGCCCGCGGATCTCGCCGCGTTCGACTGCCGCAACAACCGGCTCGCGCAACTCGCGATGACGCAGGACGGCTTCGACGACCGCGTCCGCGAAGCGATCGCGCGTTACGGCTTGGAGCGCGTCGGCGTGTTCATGGGCACGAGCACGGCGGGCATCCTCGAAACCGAACTCGCCTACCGGCGTCGCGACACCCGGACGGGCGCGCTGCCCGCCGATTTCAATTACGCCAACACGCACAACCCCTATTCGCTCGCCGCTTTCGTGCGCGCCTATTTCGGGCTGCGCGGGCCGGCGGCGTCGGTGTCGTCGGCGTGTTCGTCGGGCGCGAAGGTGTTTGGGTCGGCGCGGCGCATGCTCGAAAGCGGCGTGATCGATGTGGCCATCGTCGGCGGCGTCGATACGCTCTGTCTCACGACGCTCTACGGTTTCAATTCGCTGGAACTGCTCGCGCCGGGTCCGTGCAAGCCGTTCGACGTGAAGCGCGACGGCATTTCGATCGGGGAGGCGGCGGCGTTCGCGCTGCTCGAACGCGATTTGGCCGATCCCGCCGATGACGACGCGATCCGCCTGCTCGGCATCGGCGAATCGAGCGATGCGTATCACATGTCGTCGCCGCATCCGGAGGGACTCGGCGCGCGGATCGCGATGGAACAGGCGCTCGCGAGCGCCGGTCTCGATGCGAGCGACATCGGCTACGTGAATCTGCATGGCACGGCGACGCCCAGCAACGACGCCGCCGAAAGCCGCGCTCTTACGAGCCTGTTCGCGCGCGTGCCGTGCAGCTCGACCAAGGGCGCGACGGGGCATACGCTCGGCGCGGCCGGCGCGCTCGAAGCGGTGATCGCCGCGTTGACGCTGCAGCACCAGATGATTCCCGCAGGCGCCAATACCACCGAGCCGGACCCGGCGCTCGGCCTCGACTACGTGCTGACGACGCGCGCCGCGCCGTTGCGGGCTGTGCTGTCGAACTCGTTCGGCTTCGGCGGGACGAACTGCAGTCTCGTGTTCGGACGCAAGGGAGCGGCATCGGCATGACTCCATTGCGTGCATTTATCGAAGGCATCGGCGTGATTGGTCCGGGCCTGGCCGGCTGGCCCCATGCCGCCGACGTGCTGACGCAGCGCGCCGTTCGCGACGCCGCTCAAACCGTGCTGCCCGCGCCCGCCGGTCTGCCGCCGGCCGAACGCCGCCGCACCGGGCCGGTCGTGCGCGCGGCGCTCGCTGCCGCGCACGAAGCGGTCGCGCAGAGCGGCCGCGACGCCGCGACGCTCGCTGCCGTGTTCGCGGCATCCGGCGGCGATGGCGGGAATTTCCACGCGATCTGCGAAACCCTCGCGAGCGCCGAACCGCAGCTCTCGCCGACGCGCTTCCACAACTCGGTCCACAACGCGCCCGCGGGCTACTGGAGCATCGCGACGCGCGCAATGGCCGCGTCGAATGTGCTGTGCGCGTACGACGGCAGCTTCGCGGCCGGCTTGCTGGAAAGCCTCGCGCAAGTGAGCGTCGATGGCGCCGCGACGCTGCTCGTCGCCTACGACACGGACTATCCCGAGCCGTTGCGCCAAGTGCGTCCCATCGTCGATGCGTTCGGCGTCGCGCTGGTGCTCGCGCCGCATGAGAGCGAGCGGACGCTCGGGCGCATCGAAGCGCATCTGTCGGACGAGGACGCTTCCGCTTTCGCCGATGCCGGTCTCGAAGCGCTGCGCCTGTCGAATCCCGCCGCGCGCGCGCTGCCGTTGCTCGACGCGCTGGCGCATCGGCGGGCGGCGAACGTCGTGCTGGATTATCTCGACGGCACGCAGCTCGCCGTGAGCGTCGAGCCGTCATGATGTTCGGCCGCGACTGGATCGCCGCGCGCATTCCGCATAGCGGCTCCATGTGTCTGCTGGATGGCGTCGTCGCGTGGGATGCAAAGCGCATCCGCTGCACCGCGACGAGTCATGTTTCGCCGGATAATCCTTTGCGCTCGAAGGGACGTCTCGCGTCGGTATGCGGCATCGAATACGCGGCGCAGGCGATGGCGGCGCATGGCGCGCTCGTCGCATCGAACGAAGCGAGACCGCGCGTCGGGATGCTGACCAGCGTGCGTGGCGTGGAAACGCACATCGACCGGCTCGACACGCTCGACGCCCCGCTCGATATCGAAGCCCAACGCATGGGCGGCGACGACAACACCGTGCTCTACCGCTTCACCGTTCACTGCGCAGGCCGGCTGCTGCTGAGCGGCCGCGCTGCGGTGATTCTCGACGCCGCTCAGCGCGCCGGTTTCGTCGCGCAATAAGCGGAAAAGATGCCGAGCTCGACGTCGCGGCGCACGTCGATGAAACCGGCGCGCTCGATCGCGGCGATCACATCGGCGGGCGGCACGCAGGCCTCGATCGTGTCCCAGTAATAGCGCATCAACTCGACGCTTTCCCCTTTCTTGCCGACGATGCGCGCGATCGTCGGCACGACGCCGCGCATATAGAACTTCAGTGCAGCGATGCCGATACCATGCCCGGGCCGCGTGATTTCCAGCACGCAGAGCCGTCCGCCGGGCGCGAGCACGCGGAAGTATTCGTCGAAGGCCTTCGAAAGATCGCTTACATGACGCAGCGCGAAGCCCATGCTCAGAAAATCGTAGGCGGCGTTCTCGCACGGCAGATCTTCCGCCGTGCCGATGCGCGTTTGCACGCCGATCGGCAGATGCGCCTCGCCGACCATGCCCGGACTCGGATCGACGCCGGTCACGAGCGCCGGATCGCCGGTGATCGCGACGGCTTCCCTCGTGACGAGCCCCGTTCCCATGCCGACATCGAGCACGCGCATGCCGCGCGCGAGTCCCGCCGATCGCAGCGCGCGATTTCGATACCACGAACCGGAACCGAGCGCCATCACGCGTTCGATCGCGTCGTAGTCGGATGCGGTGCGGTCGAAGATGCCGCGCAGCCAGACGCGCCTTTTCGATTCGTCGGCGTAGTAGGAGGTGAGCGGCTCGTGCGGGGCTTTCTTGTCGAGGGGATCGCGCCGATGAGAGGTCATTCAGTCTCCAGATTTCGCTGTTCGTTTTATCGCTTCAGTGGAGCGTCGTCCACGCAAGCGCGATGGAGAACGTGGCCAGCACGATCGATGCCCCGCGCTGAACGCGCTCGGGACTCAGCCACGCGAGACGCCCGGTGCCGAGCGCCGCGCCGAAGGTGATCCACAGAAAGCCGATCGGAATCAGCGCGGCGGCGAAGATCGACATCGTCTGAAGATAAACGACGGCATTGCCGAAGGCGCTGGCCGGAAAGATCGCGCTCGCGAAGAGCATCGCCTTTGGATTGAGCAATGTGGTGACGAAGAGGGTGCGCATGCCGACCGTCTTTTGCGCGGACGTCGGCAGGGAGACGGCAGTGCGCCACATCAGGACGGCGAGATAGGCGATGTAGACGCTGCACGCGACGCGCAGAAATGTCGGGAGCCAAGTGAGAAAGCCGGCCGCGTGCGTGACGAGATAGCCCCAGACGGAAATTGCGATGAGGTAGCCGGCGAGCTCGGCGGCCATGAGCGGCGTGGCGCGCCTGACGCCGCGACGCAAGCCCGCGGTCGCGAGCAGTGTGTTGGTCGGTCCGGGCGTGATCAGGATGATGACGATGCCGAGCAAAAGGAGCGCGGCCTGGGAGCTCGAATGCATGGAACGGTTTTGAATATTGGATGCAACGTGCTTAATACCATAATTCGATGCCGTTTCTGCCGCGCGGCAAGGTTTGCTAGCCGTGTCCAGGGGCGCATCGACGGCGTCAGCGCGCAAGCGGCTTCGCCTGCTCCATCGACGACGCGCGCACGAACTTCCCCGCGCCGAGATGGTGAATCGTGTGTAGCGGCTGATTCGATTCGTCGATGATCCAGTGGCCGTCGACGAACACGCGCGAATCGGCAGCGGCTGCGACGACTTCGGCAAAACAGGTGTCGTAGGCGTCTTCCGTGTGCTTCTCGTCGATCAGCCTGCATTCGAGCCAAGCCGCGCAATTCGTTTCGATGAGCGGCAGACCGAGCACCGGCCCTTCCACGATGTCGATTCCGAAGGCCTCGAACTTGTCGATCTCGCGCCCGCTCGTCGAGCCGACGGCGTACGTGAGATCGATCATCGCCGCACCCGGCACGACGATGCCGAACGTGCCGCTCGCGGCGGCGAGCTCGCGCGTGTAGGTGCGCTTGTCGATCACGACGGCGATGCGCGGCGGCGTGAACTCCACCGGCATCGACCAGGCGGCGGCCATCACGTTGCGGCGCGCGCCGTGCGCGCTGGTGACGAGAACGGTCGGACCGTGGTTGATAAGGCGGCTGGCGTGCTCCAGCTTGACGGGACGGAAATGGCTCATGGTTTTATGTGTGCAAAAGACAGTGCGGGCCATTGTATGCGGCGTTCAAAATGCGCGCGTCCGCCGATCGATCCTAAGAAGATCTTCTTGACAGACACTCTTACGATATATATCTTTAGATATGTTTTACGACATATCTGGAGTGTTCCCTATGAAATCCCGCTGCTTTCAACGTGCGCGTGACGGCGGTTTCCGCGCATTCGGCTTTGATGGTTCTGCGTTCGACGCCCCAGAGTGGCACGAACGATTCGCTTTCGAACGTTGGGGAATGATCGGCCGTCATCGCCATGGCGGCGGCGGTCGCTTCGGCGGCGGCCCCGGTGGCATGGGCGGGTTCGGCGGCGAAGACGGCATGCCGCGCGGCCGCAAGTTCTCGTCGGACGACTTGCAACTGTTGCTGCTCGCAATGCTCGCCGAAGCACCGCGTCATGGTTATGAACTCATCAAGGCGCTCGAAGACCGCTCTAACGGTTTCTACGCGCCGAGTCCCGGCATGGTCTATCCGGCGCTCACCTATCTCGAAGAGCTCGGTTATACGACCGTCGAGCTGGAAGGCAACCGCAAGCGCTATGCCCTTTCCGACGCGGGCCGCGAATACCTCGCATCCAATCGCGAACGCGTGGACATCATGCTCGCGAAGCTCACGCATTTCGCCCGCAAGATGGATCTCGTGCGCCGCGCGTACATGGGCGAAGAAGTCGACGACGCCGCCGCCGACAACGGCTGGGCGCCCGAGCTGATCGCCGCTCGCCGCGCGCTGAAGAAGGCGCTGCTCTTGCGCACCGACGCATCGCAGGAAGAACAACGCCGCATCGCCGCGATCCTCGCGCGCGCGACGGCCGAAATCGAACAAAACCCGGCGCCGAAGCAGGCGTAAGGAGCCAAAGACGATGACCGATTCCATCCTGCAAGACCGGCCCGATCTCGAAGTCACGCGTGTGCGCCACGCGCTCAAGTTTCGGCTGCTGAAAGTCACGCGCGTCCAGGCGCTCAATCCGCACTTCGTGCGCGTGACCTTCACGGGTGACTCGCTCGACGATTTCGTCAGCGCATCGTTCGACGATCACGTCAAGCTGTTTTTCCCCGCGCCGGGCGAGACCCTGCCCGCGCTGCCGCAAGCGGGTCCGAACGGTCCCGAGTTCGATCCGGCCAAACCGCGTCCGATTGCGCGCGATTTCACGCCGCGTCGTTTCGACCGTGATGCGCGCGAGCTCGATATCGAATTTGCACTCCACGAAGCCGGTCCAGCAACGGCCTGGGCCGCGCAGGCCGCGCCCGGTCAGCATCTCGGTATCGGTGGACCGCGCGGTTCGTTCGTCATCCCAACTAACTTCGACTGGCATCTGATGATCGGCGATGAAACCGCGCTGCCCGCCATCGCGCGTCGTCTCGAAGAACTGCCCGAAGGCACGCGCGTCGCGACGCTCATCGAAGTGGCCGATCCTTCCGCGCGTATCGAATTCGACACGCGCGCCGATCTGTACGCGCAATGGCGTTATCGCAACGAAAGCTCACATCCCGGCGGCGCGTTGCTGCTCGCCCTTCGCGAAACCTATGTGCCCGATGGCGAAGGCTATGTGTGGGCGGCGGGCGAAGCCACGCTCATGCGCGAAGTGCGCAAGCTGCTATGCGACGAACGCGGCATCGACAAGAAACGCATTCGCGCTTCGGCTTACTGGAAACGCGGCGAACAAGGCGTGCACGAAACGATCGACGGTTGATTCGTGATCGCCCGACGATAAACCGGTGATAATCGAGGCACGGAGACGTTCAACGCTTATCACACGGCAGGGCGACCATGACCGACACGTTCAAGAAAAAGTCCGATGACGAACCCGCGCAACCGAGCGGCCTGCGCAAATCGCTGACGAGCTATGGCGACAATGGCTTCTCGCTTTTTCTGCGCAAGGCGTTTATCAAGGGCGCGGGTTATACCGATAGTGCGCTCGATCGGCCCGTCATCGGCATCGTCGATACGGGCAGCGCGTATAACCCGTGCCATGGCAATGCGCCGCAACTCATCGAAGCCGTCAAACGCGGCGTGATGCTCGCGGGCGGCTTGCCGATGGATTTCCCGACCATATCGATCGCCGAATCGTTCTCGCAACCGACGAGCATGTATCTGCGCAATCTGATGTCGATCGACACCGAAGAGATGATCCGCGCGCAACCGATGGACGCGGTCGTGCTGATCGGCGGATGCGACAAGACCGTGCCCGCGCAGTTGATGGGCGCGGCATCGGCGGGCGTTCC
The DNA here is from genome assembly GCF_023631045.1 of Caballeronia sp. AZ7_KS35. NCBI lineage: Bacteria > Pseudomonadati > Pseudomonadota > Betaproteobacteria > Burkholderiales > Burkholderiaceae > Caballeronia > Caballeronia sp. AZ7_KS35. The sequence goes on from NZ_JALQDV010000038.1 coordinate 172,471, forward strand.
CGCGATTCAACTCATCACCGGCTCGATGCTTACAGGAGCCCATCGCGGCGAGCGCGTCGGCGCATGCACCGATTGCCGGCGCTATTGGGGCCGCTTTCGCGCGGAGGAGATCGACGAAGCGGAAATCGCAGCGGTGAACAATCGACTCGTCGCGAGCGTGGGGACATGTTCCGTGATGGGCACGGCGAGCACGATGGCGTGCATCGCCGAAGCGCTCGGCATGACCGTGCCAGGCGGCGCCTCGCCGCCTGCGGTGACGTCGGATCGTATGCGCGTTGCCGAGCTCACTGGCACGCAGGCCGTGCAGATGGCGCGCGAGAATCTCACCATCGACAGGATCCTCACGGCTGAAGCATTCGAGAACGCAATGCGCGTGCTGCTCGCGATAGGCGGCTCGACCAACGGCATCGTGCATCTCACGGCGATCGCGGGACGCATGGGTTATGACATCGATCTGCAAGCGCTCGATCGCATGGGACGCGAGACTCCCGTGCTCGTCGATCTGAAGCCGTCCGGATCGCATTACATGGAGGACTTTCACAAGGCCGGCGGCATGGCTACGCTGTTGCGCGAATTGAAGCCGCTATTGAACCTGAACGCGCTGACGGTGACGGGCCGCACGCTCGGCGAAGAGATCGATGCTGCGGGCCCCGCTTTCGCGCAGAATGTCGTGCGCCCCTTCGACAAGCCGATCTATCCGCAAGGCGGCATCGCGGTGCTGGACGGCAATCTCGCGCCGGGCGGCGCGATCATCAAGCAATCGGCGGCGAATGCGAAGTTGATGGAACACGAAGGGCGCGCGGTCGTGTTCGAGAACGGCGCCGATCTCGCGGCCCGCATCGATTCGGATGATCTCGATGTCACGCCCGACGATATCCTCGTGCTTAAGAACATCGGGCCGAAGGGTGCGCCGGGCATGCCCGAAGCGGGTTATATCCCTATCCCGCGCAAGCTCGCGGTAAAGGGCGTCAAGGATATCGTCCGCATCTCGGATGGACGCATGAGCGGTACTGCGTTCGGCACCATCGTGTTGCACGTGACGCCTGAAGCGGCGGTGGGCGGTCCGCTCGCGCATGTTCGAACGGGCGACCGCATTCGCCTGAGCGTATCGAAACGCGAGATCAGTCTGCTCATCAGCGATGAAGAACTCGCAGCGCGCGCTAAAGGGTCGCCGGTCACGATTCCCACTGCGGATCGCGGTTATCGCAAGCTGTTCTATGACACCGTCACCCAGGCGGACAAAGGCGTCGACTTCGACTTTCTTCGAGCTACGCAGACCCGCGGGGTGATACCGCGCCGATAGGCTCGAAAGGCCACTTGAGCGTGGCCTTTTTTTCAACCGGGACTCGATCCGTCAGCCACGGCTTCCGAAGGATCTTTGGAACTGCGATAGACATACACTTGCGTGCCCACAGGACTTGTCTCCCACAGTCGCTGCATGACTGCCTCTGATCCTACTCCCATGCAGCCATGGCTGGCGCCCTCATATCCTTGGTTCTGAAAATCGTATGAGAGGTGGAAGGCCTGACCGGAGTGCTTGTCTTGATCCCTGTCCCATGCAATGAACATCGCATAGGGCATGGGCGTTCCATAGGCCTTTGAAATGTGATGGCGGCTCTTGAAAGCTATGCGTCCGCGACCTTCGCCTGTGGCATATCGCGCACCGCGGGCATCGCCGGGACGCACATAATACGACCACTGCGCTATGCCATTTTTATAAACCGTTGCGGTGAAAGTCGTCTTATCGACACAAATGATGTGCTTGGCTTTGGAGCAAATGGAAGGCACCGTCGTGGATGCGGGTGTCGGTGCCGTATCGAAGCTGAAACCATCCGGGACGACGGGGCCGGCCGTCTTTCCATCGTGAGGTTCAATGGCTGGATTCGCAGCATACGATGCACTGGCCTGAGCCTGAATCACCTCGATTGCATCGACTACAGACAGCCCTTTCAAGGGATCCGAAGCGAGCACCGGGCTCGACGCGACCGCTTCCATCGATACATTTGCCGCCGCGTCAGAAGGCATGACATTGACGCTTGCGGCTAGCGCGCCTAACGCCAGCACAGCCACGACACCTACAGCCAGCCATTTCCAACGGCGCTGGCCCAAACAGAAACTACGCACTCCCTATCCCTCTTAAAACGAAGTCGTCGCAAAAATTGAAGCGATGCGATTATCAACGCTCTCCGAGGGGTTGTCGATCAGCCACTTCTGGTTGTACCGCGACATATCGCAGCACGCGTTTCTCTACGCGTGGGTGATGCGGTTTCCGATACCGTCGCATAAGCGCATCAGGCGTGATGCGTTTGCAACGCCGCGCCGCGAATCTCAATCACGTCCGCCGAATCAGCGACGCATGCGGTTGCGATCAGCACCTCCCGATTCGTATGGCGGCACACCACGTTACGAACACGGTCCATGCCGAAGCTGAAGACGCCGCGCTTCCTTGCACCGAGCACGACGAGATCCGCATCGAGGCGATTGGCTTCATCGGCGATGATGCGGCCGACGCTGCGCCCGTCTCGCGGCAACGTGCGCGTTTGCCAGTCCGCATCGATGCCCGCACGCCGAAGCATCTTCTCGCTGCTGCCGCGAATCAAGAGCGCGAGCTGATTCACGAGCGCGGGCAGGTCCGATAGACATTCCATCTGCCATCCCGCCCACCACGGCGACGATTCGATCACATGCAGCACGGTCAGACGCGCGTTGTTTTCGCGCGCCCGCGCAATCGCGGTCGACAGAGCGGCTTCGCTGAAACTCGCGCCCACTGCGACGAGGATATGTCGATACATGGCGCAACCCTCCGATCAATCGATGACATCCATCGCTCTATGCATGACATCATGATCGGCGACGACAATTAGGGGAAAGTGAGCGCGAAGCGCACGAGCCTGTACGATGCGATAAATCAAACTGATGCCATCGGGCACCTTCACATGGACAATCGGGAACTGCTCAATCTCGCGTATCTGCGCGCATTTCGGCTCGTCGCGCAAACGGGCAGCGCCACGCGCGCCGCAGCGGCGCTGTTCCGCGCGCAATCGGCGGTCACACGCTCGCTGCAGGAACTCGAAGCGGCGGTCGGGGAAACTTTATTGGAGCGTCGTCCGTCGGGCATGTTGCCCACGCCTGCGGGACGCGCTGTGCTGTTGCGCTGCCAGCGCATCTTCGCCGAACTCGAAGAACTGGCGCAGTGGTGCGCCACGCGCCAGTCACGGCGTCGGACCGCGACAGGCGGCACGCTCCCGGCCTTTCTGCTCAATACACGGCGGCTTCAGTTGTTCTCGGCACTCGCGCGCCATCGGCATATGCCGAGCGCAGCGCAGACGTTGGGGCTCAGTCAACCGGCCGTCAGCAGCGCGATCCGCATCATGGAGACCGGCGCTGGCATGCAACTGTTTTATCGCAGTCCGCGCGGGTTGCTGCTCACCAGCGAAGGCGAAACTTTCGTGCTGCATGTGCGGCGCGCGCTGAACGAACTGCGCCACATTCCTGATGATCTCGCGGCGCTGCGCGGCACGATTCAAGGCTATGTCACGGTCGGCGCGCTGCCGCTTGGCAGAACGTTGATCCTGCCTGGCGCGATCGCGCGCGTTGCCGCGCAATATCCAGGCGTGCGCGTCGTGACGGATGAGAGCTCGTATGAAACGCTGGTCGCGGGACTGCGTGCCGGCGATATCGATTTCGTGCTCGGCGCGTTGCGTCAGAACGATGCGTCGAGCGGACTCGTCAATGAGCGCCTCATGTCGGAAGATATCGTCGTGATCGCGCGTCGCGGGCATCCGCTTGCAGCGCGAAGTGCCCTGACGCTCAAGGACCTGATCGCTGCACAATGGATTCTGCCGCGTAGCCAGGCACCCGCGCGCGGAATGTTCGAAGCGCAGTTCAAGCGATGGAAACTGAAACCGCCGATGCCGACCGTCGAGACCGCCGATCTCGCGGTCATTCGCGGGCTCCTGATGCATACCGACATGCTCGCTGCCGTATCCGCACAACAACTGCACTACGAATGCGAGTCGGGTCAGCTAACCGTAATGGACATTCCGCTGCAAGCCACGCGCCGCGAGATCGGGCTTACGATGCGCGCAGGCGGCACGCCCTCGCCGGCCGCGCGTGCATTGATCGACGCAATCCGCTTGACCGTCGATCAACTCGGGCATGAGTTGCGGCGCGAGTCGCGCAGTATCGTCAAGACAGTCGGCGCAAATGTGTCACCTTGATTGCGAACTGCTTTCAAGGTCATCTGAATTGTTTATCGCGCAGACGCGTTTTGTACTGGGCTCCATTCGTGTTGTATCGTTCGAGAGAACGCGATAACCGCAACGGCAAGGAGATGCCATGAACGAACAGCAATGGCTGGCGATGGACGAATACCTGTGCGATCGAACGCAAACGCCGGACGCCGCACTCGAAGCCGCATTGAAATCCAGCGCGGACGAAGGGCTGCCTGCGATCAACGTCGCGCCAAACCAGGGCAAGCTGCTGCAGATGCTCGCGCAGTTGCGCGGCGCGCGACGCATTCTCGAACTCGGCACGCTCGGCGGCTACAGCACGATCTGGCTCGCGCGTGCCCTGCCTGCGGACGGTACGCTCATCACGCTCGAAGCCGTCGAGCACCATGCTTCCGTCGCGCGCAAGAACATTGAACGCGCCGGATTGTCGGGCGTTGCGTCGGTGATTGTCGGCGACGCTGTGGATACGCTCGAATCATTCGTGCGCGACGGCATTCCGCCTTTCGATTTCATCTTTCTCGACGCCGACAAGAAAAGTTATCCCGCCTATTTGCGCCTCGTGTTGCGCCTGAGCCGGCCCGGCACGGTGATCGTCGCGGACAACGTGATCCGCAGTGGCCGCGTGGCGGACGTCGGCAGCGCCGACCCCGACGTCATCGGCGTGCGCAAGTTCTTCGACATGCTCGCAGCCGATACCCACGTGACGTCCACGGCGATTCAAACGGTCGGCAGCAAAGGGTGGGACGGATTCTCGATCTCGATCGTCTCGTGAACGGCGCCCGCAACGGTTGGTGCATCGAGACGCCTCGTTCGACTTCCTCTTACTCCGACGACATCTCCTGCCTGCGCAAGCCGAGCCATCTGCCTCGCAATGCGGGCGCACCACTTTGCGAGCGAGGATGCGGCAGCTTTCTGCATTCGACATGCATGTCGCGCGAAGCCGCCGCGGCCACGAACCTGTCGATCTCCTCGCGCACGTCGGGGTCGATATAGTCCGCGCGTGAAGCGTCGAAGATCACCGTCGCGCCGTCGGGTATCGTGCGCAGATGATGTTTCAGCGTGACCTTGCCAAGAAATGAAACGTCTTTTCTGAACGACACCAGATAGTGATCGTCGTGCTGCGCAATCGTAATGGGACGGCTGAGGTTCGCGCGCATGGCAAGCAGAAGACTGCATGCAATGCCGAGCAGAATGCCCATCAGCAGATCGGTCAACAGCACGCCGGCAATCGTCGCGATGAACGGCACGAAGCGCTCGATGCCCTGTTTCGCGACCGCTGCGAACAACGAAGGCTTGGCGAGCTTGAGACCCGTGAAGATCAGGATCGCCGCGAGACAGGCCAGCGGAATCAGGTTGATGACGCTCGTCAGCGCGAACACGCTCACGAGTAGCAATGCGCCATGCATGAACGACGACCATCGGCTCTGCGCGCCCGCATGCACGTTCGCCGAACTGCGCACGATGACGGAAGTTATCGGCAGCGCGCCAATCGCACCTGCCATCATATTGCCGATGCCCTGCGCCTTCAGCTCGCGATCCGGATGCGCCGCGCGCTTCTTGGGATCGAGTTGCTCGACAGCTTCGAGGCTCAGCAGCGTTTCGAGGCTTGCGACGATAGCAAGCGTGAATGCGAGCCGCCACACATCGGGGTTCGCGAACTGCGAGAAGTTCGGCAATTCGAGCGCATTCGTGAACGCGGTGAACGACTCCAGCGACGGCAGCGCGACGCGATGTTGCGCGGGCGGTGCGAAGCCAGGCGCGAACAGATCGAGCAGCAGAGTCGCACCGATGCCGAACGCGACCACTGCGAGCGGCGCGGGCACGGCGCGCACGAGCGCAAAGCGACGCATCGAGCGTGTTTCCCAGCCTGCGAGCATCGCAAGCGAGACTACGGCGACAATGCACGCCGCTGCGGATATCGGACCGAAGGGCGTGTCGAGCATGCCCGGACCGTTCGCTGCAGTCGCGCCTGCATTCGCGAATCCCGCAGCAAGCGGAATCTGCTTGATGACGAGCAATAGGCCAATAGCCGCGAGCATGCCTTTGATAACCGACGAAGGCACATAGGCCGCGAAGCGCCCCGCTTTCAACATGCCGAAGCCGAATTGAATCGCGCCTGAAAGCAGCACCGCGAGCAGAAACGCGGAGAAGCTGCCAAGCCCGGCGATGCCATCGACGACGATGACGATCAAGCCCGCGGCAGGGCCGCTCACGCTCAATTGCGAGCCACTCAGCAACGCGACGACGAGGCCGCCGATAATGCCCGACAGCAGACCGGCGAACGGCTCCACGCCGGATGCATTGGCGATGCCGAGACACAAGGGCATCGCGACGAGAAACACGACAGTGCCCGCGAACATGTCTCGCGGAAAAGTGGCTAGACGGTTATGCGAGTTCATGGTTTTTTTCGAACGAGTTGGGTCCTGCGAATGTCGCGAAAGCGACCTCGCATCGATAAGCGATCGTTGGAAATGAGCGGGCTTAGGCGGCCCGAAGCGATGTGACCTGCGCGCTCGCAATGTCGCGACTGTCGCTCTCTTCGGCATAGCCCGAAGCGAGCACTTTGATGAGCCCGTCGTGCAGGCCGAAGATCCAGCCATGAACGCGTGGCGGCACGTCGTGCTCTCGCACGATGGCGTGTTCTCGCAAAAGCCGCACTTGTTCGAGCACGTTCAGTTCGGCGAGTCGATTTGCGCGCGCGTCGAGCTCGCCGAATGAATCGAGTTCGTGCCGATGCCGTTCGCCCAGCGCGCACAGCGGCGCGATCCGGCGATTCACATGCGGCAGGTCGCTCGATTTCGGCAGGAGCGAGGCGCGCACGCCACCGCATCCGTAATGGCCGCAAACGATTACGTGATCGACCTTCAAAACGCGCACCGCGTATTCGAGCACGCTCAACGTGTTGTCATCGGATGGAGAAAAAAGGTTAGCGATGTTGCGATGTACGAAGAGGTCGCCAGGATTGGCGTTCGTCACAGTCTCGGCGGGCACGCGGCTATCCGCGCAGCCTATCCACAGCACTTTAGGGCTCTGTCCTTGGGCGAGACGCGGAAAAAATTGCGCGTCGGCGTGCGCGGTCTCGCGCGCCCAGGCAATGTTTTCCAGAAGCATTCGTTTCGGTCGATTCATGCAGATCTCTCCAGAACGGGCGCGCCATAGTTGCACACGCAAGTATTCGAATAAGGGCCGCATCTGCGTTGCAGTGCAGCGAGATTCTTACGAATAACTTTCGCAGAAAAAGTTCAGCGCTGTCCAGAGAAAAAAACAGACAAATAAATTTATTTTTTTTGAAAGATCGCGCAGGACCAATGATGCATTCGCCAGTGGGTTCAAAGCTGCAGGCGCGCCGTCTGATAATCTTTGTACTTCACGCTCAGCATTCGCAAACAGATGACCGACCCTGCAGCAAGCATCGACACGACGCGCTTCGTCGAACTGAATGGCGCCGCTTCTTCGGTGCGCATCGAATATCAGTGGCTGAATCCGGAGCGCGCCGATGCGCCTATCGCAGTGTTCCTGCATGAAGGACTGGGCTCGATCGCGCTATGGAAAGGCTGGCCGCAAATGCTTTGCGATCGCCTGAACTGCAGGGGACTCGTCTATTCGCGGCCAGGTTATGGCCGATCCACGCCACGGCGCGCCGAAGAAAAGTGGCCGGTCGAGTTTCTGCATCTGCAAGCGCAAAAAGTATTGCCCGCATTGCTCGATGCGCTCCACATCGACGCACGGGAACGTGCGCGCATGTGGCTCGTCGGGCATAGCGATGGCGGCACGATCGCCCTGCTCTACGCCCGAGCATTTCCCGAATCGCTTGCCGGTCTCGCCGTCCTCGCTCCGCATTCGTTCGTGGAACCGATGACCGTGGAAGGCATCACAAAGGCGCGTGAAATGTATGAAACGACGTCGTTCCGAGAAAAGCTCGAGGCTTATCACGACGATGTGGATTCAGCCTTTTACGGATGGAACGATGCGTGGCTGAATCCCGCGTTCTTGCATTGGGACATCACGGAACAAATATCGTCGATCAAACGGCCATTGCTCGCCATTCAAGGCCTGGACGACGAATATGCGTCGATGCTGCAACTCGACAAGATCGCGGCGGCTGTCGGGCACGCGCAGCTCGTCAAGCTCCCGCAGTGCCGCCACTCGCCGCATCGCGATGCGACCGATGCAGTGAACGATGCGATCGCCGCTTTCGTGCGAACGCATCAGCAGTGAATCAGCGTTTGATCTTCAGATAAGCTCGGCTTATCGCGGGCCGCGTATGCACCCATAAACGCGATGCCAGCCACGAAGCCGGCCGGTCGCGCACTTCGAGCCGCTTGATCGTACGTTCGGTATCGTCGGATGCAGCGCGATCCAGCGGATTCGCGCCGACGTTCGTTCCAGTGTGGCATGTGTAGAAGTGCCTGAATCCCGCATTCAACGCGACTTCCCGATAGTCGTCGTCGTAATAACCTTGCGGCCAACACAGATGATCGGATACTTCGCCGAGACGCGTGCGCAGTGCGCCACGCGCGGCGCTCAGATCGTTCTGCAACGCCTTGCGTTTCTCGTCGCGCGAACCCGCAACCTGATCCCAGCGCACATGAGAATGCGTATGGCTATGAAATTCGAACGTGCCGGCTTCACGCATCGCTTCGATTTCGGACCAGCGCAGGATCACATCATCGGCGTATCCATTTTCGATTGCGCGCTCCCCCGCACGATGATCGAGCAATCTCGGCATCGTTGCCAAGTTATCCGATGCATTCGGACGAACGCCGCCTTCGCCGGGCCAACTGCTGACAAGAAAGCACAGCGCCGTAAAATCATGGCGCTTCAATACCGGATGCGCGTGCACCCAGTTGTCGAGATAACCATCGTCGAAAGTGATGACAAACGATTTCGCGGGCACGTCCTCGCCGCTCAGAAAACCTGCGAGTTGCGCCGCGCCGATGGTGCGATAACCCGCGCGCGCAAGGTAGTCCATTTGCGCGGCGAAGTTATCGGGCGTCACTGTGATCATGCCGGGCGATGTGCTGACGTGGTGGTACATCAGCACGGGAACGGCGCGTGCATACTTCGCGCTCATCTGCGATGACCTCGTTCGTGCAATGCGCGCTGATAGAAACTGGCCGTTTCGTCCGCCATATCGCTTATGGTGAAGCCACGTTCGGTGATGCGAAGGCTCTCGTCGCGCAGACGCTGGCGCAACGCCGGATCGTCGATCATGCGGACAATCGCCGCACGCAATGCAACGGGATCGTGCGGCGGCACGAGCAGTCCATTCACGTTGTCTTCGATCAGTTCCGGCACGCCATCGACATGCGTGCCGATGACCGGCAAGCCCGCCGCCATTGCTTCGATGAAAGCCTGGCCCAGCGCTTCTTGATGCGTGGGAAGAACGAATAGATCGGAACCGCGAAAGATATTGGGGATATCGGTGCGAAAGCCCAGCAGGTGAATGCGATCGGCGAGGCCGAAGCTATCGACGATTCCCTTGATGCGTTCGAACAAAGGACCATCGCCCGCCATCACAACATGCAGGTTGGGATGCGTGTCGACGAGCGGGCGCACTGCCGCAATAAGATCTTCATGTCCCTTCTTGTCGCGCATGATCGCAACCATGCACGCAACGAATGCGTCCTCACCGAGACCGAGTTCCGCGCGCAAAGTCGAATGCGAGACATGCTGAGGTTTCGGAATGCCATCGTAAATAGTCTGCACGCGCTTCTCCGCAACACCCGCCGAAATCAGATAGCGGCGCACGTAATGACTCACGGCGATCACGCGATGCGGAAGCCATGTATAAGTTGCGAGCGACGAGATGGGCAATGCCAGATGCCGCGTACGCACGATGAGCGGCGTGCGCGCCAGCCGCCCCGCCGCGCCGGCAACGAGACTGTCGTGGCCACTATGCGTGTTGAGCACGTCGAACGCGCGGCGACGCAGAAGCGCTTTGATGGCCAGAATCGATCGCATGTCGCCGCCACTGCGCATGCGCGCGTGGTGAACGGCGAACCCAAGTTCGGCGCAACGTTGCCCGAGCCGCGCATCGCTCGGGCAAATCAGCTCGACGGTATGGCCGCTTTCGCGCAACGCGACCATCTCCTTCAACGTCCGTATTTCTTGACCGCCCCATCCCTTCGAGGACTCGCTATGTAGGATCTTCAAACGCCTGGTCTCCACGTCCGACACATTCCTGTCGGAAATATTTCGTAATATTCACATTACCTTACTGGCCTTGGCGATTCGTAAAAAAACGCAAGGAATTTGATATGGCCTCGAACGAGGCTTATCGAAAGAAAGAATGCAAGCAGATGAACGCGCGCCGAAGTGGCGATCCGTCGATAACGATTCTTCGACGAAGTGAACCGAGTGCGTGAAAGGCTAACGGCTCACTTACGCGTTCGGTTGACTCGTAGCTGGCAATTTCGTCAGCTTAGCTATTCGGATCCTAGCGTGGAATTGGGGGATTCCGAACTAACCCGTCGGACATGCGGGTGCTTAAGCATGCGATAAGAATTGGGCCGATTGCGCAAACGTTTGATGCGCACGCGCTCAAGCAAGCCTTTTGGACGATAGCTCGACAACCCATCGCAACAGTAATTAGGCGCGTTTAGAACGAACCGCAACGCCGTCTTTCGGTCGATTTTTCTCGGCCGGCAAGCATCATTCGAGCGTGATAACTTCAACCGATATCCGGAGGAAAAAATCATGCTGCTCTCAGACAATGAACTGGCCCGCTTGCAATCCGTCGCGCCGTTTTTACGAAACGAAGCGCACGCGGCACTCGAGCTGGAAGCGAACTATGAAGTGACGATGGAGCTCGAATCGCATTTGCAACCGGGCCTGCGCATACGCGCGCCGGATTCGTCGCGGACGACGGCCGCTTCGGATGCGCCGCCTTACGCGCTCGATCTGTTCGTTGGCTTGCCGCTGAATGAGTTGCGCGCGCTCTCACATGCCGATGACGCTACACGCGAAGCCGAGATCGCGCGTTTCGGCGCGCGCTTCTCGCCGCGTCTTCTGCGCGCGATTGCCAGGATGGCGCCGCACGAGATCGATCTCGATGCCGGCGTGCAAAGCGAAGCCGGCACGCTTTCGGTCATGCTCGAAGAAGATTAAACGACGCCACTGCGATCAGTCATTCTTCGATGCCGCCTCATGCGCGCGCCGCAGCCGCTCCCGGCTGTTCGACAAATGCATCCGCATGGCCGCGCGTGCTGCTTCGGGATCGCGGCGTTCGATCGCATCGAAAATATCTTCATGCTCGCGATTCACGCGATCGAGATAGCCAGAAGGATCGTTATGCGCAAGCGCCGCCGAATTGACGCGCGTGCGCGGAATGATCGTGTTGCCGAGCTGGCTCAGGATGCTATGGAAGTAACGATTACCGGTAGCCTTCGCAAGCTCGAGATGAAAGGCCACATCGGCCGCGACCGCGCTGCCTTCGCCCGCTTCGATGAGCCGCTCGAATTCGTCGAGCGCCCGGCGCATCTGCGCGAGGTTTTCATCGGTGCGGCGCATGGCCGCGAGACCGGCCGCCTCGGCTTCGAGGCTGATGCGCAATTCGAGAATCGCCATCACGTCGCGCACGGTGAGATCGCCGGCGGCCTCGATCTGGAACCGCTCCTGATCGCCCGCTTCGAGCACGAATGTACCGATGCCGTGCCGCGTCTGAACGAGGCGCGCAGCCTGCAATCGCGAAATGGATTCGCGCACGACAGTCCGGCTCACGCCGAGTTGCGCCATGATTTCCGATTCGGTCGGCAGCTTGTCGCCGGGCTGAAGCGCGCCGCTGCGAATCCGCTCCGATAACTCGGCGACGACTTCCTCGGTGAGATTTCGGGAGCGGCGAAGCGCGCCGGACGCGAGTGCTTGGGACATTGAAAGGCCGATCTTTGTATGCTCGATGAGCAATTATAGGGCGCGGGACAGCTTGTACGATGACTATCGTTTTCAGCGCGAAATTCGACGTTCCATCGAGGCAATTTCTAGAACCAATAATCGCTTCATTGAGCGAGCCGCATGACGCGGCGAGCTCTGTTCGACGCTGTGCCGGTCATGATGGAAATCCCTATCGAAAACGTCCGAATAGGGACAAAGCAAAGCGTTGATAAACCGTTCGTTGCGGCGTAAAGTTCATGTACCGCATGAAGTGAAACGCGCCCGCCAGACGGCATCAGCCGAACGTCGGCAAATATCCTTTTTGTCCGCGCATTGGCGGTTCGCTTCATCGTCCGGCTCGCGAGTCCATGCCGCATCCGTTGGATTCGCCATCGACTCGCGCAGTCGCGAGCCCGATCACAGCGGTTCACCGGTTAATCGCCACGCATGTCTATGCGTTGCACCACACGTCTTTCGCCTCTCGCGCAAGTCACTCATCGGACAGGCGCTCAACCGGTGGACATCCGTATTCACATTCGCAATTTTCACAGCGATACTGAGACGCGGCATCGAGGTTGGCAGGCAAGGAGACGAGCAAATGATGCGTGAAGTAAGCGGAGCGTTCTACGGCTCCCGTAAGCTGGATGAAGCACTCGAAGACCTGCGCGCGGAAGGAATCGCGGCCGACCGCGTGCGCGTGGCGAGCATGAGCGGCTTCGCGGATTTCCATACTTCGCAAACGCAGAGCAACAATGCGCAGACACAATGGATCGCGGCGGAATACGCGGGGCACGGGGAACATCTGGGCGTGGTAGATACGCACGACTATCCCTACGGACTCGACATGTCGAGCGACGACATCCTCCCCTCGTTCGGCGCGGACGGCGGCGACGCTGACGTGGCATGCAGCATTACACGCGTCATCGTGAGCATTCGCGACGAAGCGGAGATGCGGGCCGTTTGCGACATCTTCTCGCGCCTCGGCACCGACGATATCGACATCGAAAGCGTCGCGGTCTGATCGGCAACGCCCGCCGCTACGATCGGCCCGTCACTGGGTCGTCGTCGCGGGCTTCGCTTTCTTTTTGTGCTTGGAGTGGAAGCTGCCCGGGCGCGTACTGCCGGGCGTGGACGTGTTGTCGCCGCCGACGGTCGGCCCGGCCGTTTGCCGCGCCGTGAGCGTTGCCCCTGCCCGATCCGCCATTGCCGTTGCCGCCCGACTGCGCCATCGCAACGCCCGACCCGCCTATCGTCACACCTGCCGTCAGCGCGACCGGAACCCGCACCGGCATTGTCCTCATTTTTTCCCTCGTCGATCAGGTTCACCACCGGTCTGAATGCAATCGCATGCATGATGCGTAATTCAAAATGCCATCTGGTATATGGCATGCTGCATGCGAATTCCTTACTTCCGCCGCCGCGCCCGGCCAGACAACCCGCCCGACTCATGGATGCCCGCAAAACCCAACGCGAATCCGCCTATCGCGACGATGCCGCGCCTGCATCGAGAGCAGGTTTCGTGCGCGTGCGCGGCGCGCGCGAGCACAACCTGAAAAACGTCGATGTCGACGTGCCACGCGACGCCCTCGTCGTCTTCACCGGCGTATCCGGTTCCGGGAAGTCCTCGCTCGCATTCGGCACGCTCTACGCCGAGGCGCAGCGCCGCTATTTCGAATCGGTCGCGCCGTATGCGCGGCGGCTCATCGAACAAGTCGGCGTGCCGCAGGTCGATTCAATCGAAGGCTTGCCGCCCGCCGTCGCGCTTCAGCAGCAGCGTGGCGCACCGAATGCACGCTCGTCGGTGGGCAGCGTGACGACGCTCTCCAGCCTCGTGCGTATGCTCTATTCGCGCACCGGCAGTTATCCGCCGAAGCAGCCCATGCTGTACGCGGAAGATTTTTCGCCGAACACGGTTCAGGGCGCGTGTCCCGTGTGCCATGGCCTCGGCCGCGTCTACGAAGTCACGGAAAAGTCGATGGTGCCCGACGACTCGCTCACGATCCGCGAGCGCGCCGTCGCGGCCTGGCCGCCCGCGTGGCACGGACAAAATCTGCGCGACATACTCGTGACGCTCGGCTACGACGTCGACACGCCGTGGCGCGACTTGCCGAAGAAGGATCGCGACTGGATTCTGTTCACCGAAGAGCAGCCGACGGTGCCGGTGTACGCCGGTCTCACGCCGAAAGAGACGCAAGCCGCGCTGAAACGCGGCGCCGAACCGAGCTATCAGGGCACATTCACCGGCGCGCGCCGCTACGTGCTGCATACCTTCGCGCACACGCAAAGCGCGCTCATGAAAAAGCGCGTGTCGCGCTTCATGGTCGGCAGCGATTGTCCGGCATGTCACGGCAAGCGGCTCAAGAAGGAAGCGCTATCGGTGACGTTCGCAGGGCTCGACATCGCCGAATTCGCGCGTCTGCCGCTCATCCGACTCGCCGATCTACTTGCGCCCATCGCACGCGGAGAATGGCCCGCCAGTGATGAAGCGCCGGCTCCCGCGCTCGCGAGGAAAGACCGCATCGCGGCGACGGCCGAGCGCGTCGCGGCAGGCGGCTCGGCGCACAAGGCCGCGCCGGACGTGCGTCGCACGGCCAATCTTTCCGACGAGAAACGCGCCGCCGCCGAGCGCATCGCGGCGGATTTGCTGGAGCGGCTCGGCACGCTCATCGATCTGGGCCTGGGCTATCTCTCGCTCGATCGCGCGACGCCGACGCTCTCATCCGGCGAACTGCAACGATTGCGGCTCGCGACGCAACTCGCGTCGCAGCTCTTCGGCGTCGTCTATGTGCTCGACGAGCCATCCGCGGGCTTGCATCCGGCCGACAGCGAAGCGCTCTTCGCCGCGTTGCAGCGATTGAAGGCAGCAGGCAATTCGCTGTTCGTCATCGAGCACGATCTGAACACCATGCGGCGCGCGGACTGGCTGATCGATGTCGGTCCGGCCGCCGGTGAGCGAGGCGGACATGTGCTGTATAGCGGGCCGCCGGAAGGCCTCGCATCGGTGGAGGAATCGCAGACGCGCAGGCATCTGTTCGCGCCGAAGCAAACGATCGAACGCGTCGCACGCGAACCGCGCGGATGGTTGCGGCTCGAAGGCATCACGCGCAATAACCTGCATGGCATCGATGCCGCGTTTCCGCTCGGCGCCTTCACGACCGTCACCGGCATTTCGGGCTCGGGCAAGTCGAGCCTCGTGAGTCAGGCGTTGCCGGAACTCGTCGCGGAGCGGCTCGGACGCGCGCTCGACGATGCAGAAGAAGACGAGCAGGACCCGCTCTTCGCTCGAGCCGACGCTTCGGCGGGCGGACGCATCGTCGAAGGCATGGAGACGATCCGGCGTCTCGTGCGCGTCGACCAGAAGCCGATCGGCCGCACGCCGCGTTCGAATCTGGCGACCTACACCGGCCTCTTCGATCACGTTCGCAAGCTCTTCGCCGACACGCCGGCCGCGCGCAAGCGCCGCTATGGCGCAGGACGCTTCTCTTTCAACGTCGCGCAAGGACGCTGCCCGACATGCGAAGGCGAAGGCTTCGTCAGCGTCGAGTTGCTGTTCCTGCCGAGCGTCTACACGTCGTGCGCGACATGCCACGGATCGCGCTATAACCCGCAGACGCTGGAAATCGAATGGCATGGGAAGAACATTGCGGATGTGCTCGGCATGACCGTCGATAGCGCATGCGACTTCTTCGCCGATGAAGCCAGCGTCATGCGCGCGCTCGCCGTGTTGCGCGACATCGGCCTCGGCTATCTGCGGCTCGGGCAGCCCGCGACGGAGCTATCAGGCGGAGAAGCGCAGCGCATCAAGCTCGCAACCGAACTGCAGCGCGCGCATCGCGGCGACACGCTCTACATTCTCGACGAGCCGACGACGGGGCTTCATCCCGCAGACGTCGATCGCCTGATGGCGCAACTGCAAGGGCTCGTCGATGCGGGCAATACGGTCGTCGTCGTGGAGCACGACATGCGCGTCGCATCGCTTTCCGATTGGATCATCGACATCGGCCCGGGCGCCGGTGAAGATGGCGGCCGGATCGTGGCGACGGGCACGCCGCAACGTATCGCCGAACATGCTGCAAGCCGCACGGCGCGTTATTTGAGCGACGCGCTGGCCTCAGGCGACCACGTGTCCTGAAGGAATGCCCTTGCGATAGACCTCATCGAACACGGCTTCGAGTTCCCGGTGCGTGCCACGCAATTCATCGACGACACGCTTCGCCCAATCGAAGTATTCGCGCTTTCTCTCATCGCTCCAGCCGGACGGCGGCGCGGCGAGAATATCGCGCAAATTGCAAATCTTATCGGCGAGTTTCACGAGCTTCGCGCCGTGACTGATATGCGCCGCGTGTTCGACCTGCAAACGCTTCCTTTCGGCCTTCGACAAGGACTTGTCGTCCGTCACTTCGTCGACGATGCGCCCGATCTCCGCGCCGAACCGCCGCACGAGTTCATCGCGCGATGTGTCCGTGTCTTCGATCGTGTCGTGCAATATGGCGGCGATCAGCACGCGCTCGTCTTCGACCCCGCCTTCGTTCGCGAGCACATGAGCGAGCGCGATCGGATGATTGATGTACGGCGACGCGTCCGCATCCTTGCGGCGCTGCTTGCGATGTTTGTCGGCCGCGAACGCGACGGCGTGGATGAGTTGATTCACTGGATGGCCTTCCGTGTCGTCTTTACCGGAAGTATAGGTCTTGCGCCGACGCGCCAGTCTCAATACAACCCGACCCACCTCCATACATAAAACCGCACGATACCAACCAGCTCATGCAACGCGCTGTTCGAATCGAACCATCCTCTTCGATGCGGACGCCACCACATGAACTGCGGACGAACATAAGCGACGGTCGGCTGCGGATGCAAACCGAAGGCTTCGAACGCGAGCATCGCGCGACGCATGTGAAGCGACGACGTTATCAAAACCGACGTATCGTAGGGCCGCGACCGCAGTATCTTCTCCGTATTGCGCGCGTTCTCATAAGTGTCGAGACTCTGATTTTCGAGGATGAGATCTTGGCGCTTCACGCCTGCGTCGAGAAGCAGGCTTCCATATAAGTCTGCTTCGCTTTGCTCGTGATGCTGCGGGTTGCCTCCGCTCATGATGACAAAACACGCCTTCTCCATCTCGACGCAACGCTTATAGAGCGACGCCGCAAGATCGATGCGCGTCATCGCGTCACCCTTGGGCACGAGACGCCGGTTATGGTCGTACCAGGTCCCCCCGCCCAGCACGATGATCGCCGTGCGCGGGCCGAACGTCGGATCCTTCATCGACGCGTAGTGATCGTTCGCGAGCCGCACGAGCGGCCCCGGAAACCAGCTTCCGAGCCCCCAGAAGACGATAGCCGTCATCACCAGAATCATGCCGCGCCGTTTTCTCCAAACGAGGAACAGCGCGATGAATAGAAGCAGCAGCGATATCAGAACCAATCAATTCACTCCGGAAAGTTATCGTTTCAAAATGCTTTCAGTGTACGCATCGTTTTTGCTTATCACTCATTCGACCATGCGAAGGAGTTACCTATTTATCGAATATGAAGCGCTGACGTGAGTGTGAATCATCGCATCCGATCGCGACGTGCTTGATATCGCACAAAACGATGCTTTCTCGACGAAGCCCTCCGTGCGCCATCGCACGGACGCATAGGCCCGCAAATTCGTTAAATACGATCAAACAATAGCTATAAGAAAACAGTGCGTGCGAGGGCTCTCGTGGAACCGTCTTCGCGAGACAACAACAACACCACTGCCGATTCGCACCGGGGTTAGCGACATTCGATAAGAACTCATCGTCGCGACCCGGGTTAGTTGCACCAATGGCCGGGTACAAGGGAAAACATAGACAATGAAAACTGAATTGCGCCGCATCCTCGCCGAGTCCGCTCGTCTCGACGTGCCCATCGATACGCTCGCCGACGGCGACGATCTCTACGCCGCCGGTCTCTCTTCGCTTGCCACGGTCCATGTGATGCTGGCGATCGAAGACGAGTTCGGCATCGAAATTCCCGATCACATGCTCACGCGCCGTCTCTTTTCGAGCGTCGATTCGCTCGCATCGGCGGTCGACGAACTGCGTCGTTCGCAGGCGGCAGCATGAACGCGCCCGCTCAGGAGCTTGAAGTCGCCGAGCTCGCGCAGAGCGCAATCTTGCGTAGCGAAAGCGAACTGATCGAAGCCGCGAAGCGCGTCGCGGCCGTTGCGGCCCAGTACGCCGACGCGGTCGATCGCGAAGCGCGCTTTCCCGCCGAAGCGGTTGCAGCGATGCGCAAGGAGCGTCTCTTCTCCGCGATGATCCCAACGGAATACGGCGGCGACGGTCTGTCGCTCACCGGCGTCGCGCGCTTGTGCGAGGCACTGGCGCAAGGCTGCGCATCGTCCGCGATGATCTATGCGATGCATCAGAGCCAGGTCGTTTGCATCGTCGATCATGGCGTGAACGTGCCGTGGCAGCGCGCTTTCCTTGCTCGCATGGTCAACGAACAGTTGCTGCTCGCATCGGCGACGTCGGAAGAGAACATCGGCGGCAACATGCGTACGAGCGCGTGCGCGGTCGATCTCGTCGACAACGCGTTTCGCATCGAGAAGCTCGCACCGACCATTTCGTACGGCAAGTATTCCGACGCCATTCTCGTGACGGCGCGCCGTCATCCGGACGCGCCGCCCTCCGATCAGGTGCTGATCGTCGCGCCGCGCGAAACGTTCACGCTCGAGCAGCGTGGGACGTGGGACACGCTCGGTATGCGCGGGACATGCAGCGAAGGACATCGACTGGTCGCGAGCGGCATCGCGGAACAGATTCTGCCGACGCCGTTCTCGAAGATCGCCGACGAAAGCATGCTGCCCGTATCCCATACCTTGTGGTCGTCGGTATGGTGCGGCATCGCGAGCGACGCGGCGAATCGCGGGCATCAGTTCTTCCGCAATCAGGCGCGCGGCAAGCCCGCGTTGCCGCCTTCGGCCGCGCGCCTTTCGCAAGTGCTCACGCTCATCAAGATGATGCAGGCGCGGCTGCGCGAATCGCTCGCCAATGTCGAAGCGGCGCAGGCCGAACGCGCGGCGCGCAAGGCGAACCAGAGCAATGACGACGACGCACCGCTCGCGGCGTCGATCGGCATCAACGCCGATCTGAACATGCTCAAGCTGGCGATCTCGCAGTCGGCTTTGCATGTCGTGCAAGAGACGCTGATGATCTGCGGCATGGCGGGCTACAAGAACGACACGCCGTTCAGCGTGGGGCGCCATCTGCGCGATCTGCATTCGGCGCCGCTCATGATCAGCAACGATCGCATCGAATTGAACACGGCGAACCTGCTGCTTGCGCAGCGCGCCGCAACGGGGACCATTTGACGATGAACATGCCGACGGAACAGGCCGCCATGATGCAGGCCGAAGCACAAGCACAATCACAAGAGACACAGGCACCGTACGACAAATCGGACTTGACCTTGCGCGATCGCCTGATCGAAGCGGGCATTCTGCTCGATACCGGCGAAGACGGTCTCTATGGCCGCAGCGAAGTATTCGAGGATGTCGTCGAACGGCTCAATCAGGCCATCACGATGCTCGGCGCGGATCAACACGCGGAAGTGCTGCGCTTTCCGCCCGCGATGCGCCGCCGCGATTTCGAGGACAGCGAGTATCTGAAGAGCTTCCCGAATCTGGCGGGCACGATCCACTCGTTCCAGGGCAACGATCGCGGGCATCATCGCCTGCTCGAAGCGCTCGACAAGATCGTGCATATCGGTGAAGAGGAAGAGCGCTCCGACGAATGGATGGATCAGCAAAAGCCGACGCGCCTCGTGCTCACGCCGGCCGCGTGCTATCCGATCTATCCGCTCGTCGCGAAGCGCGGCAATCTCGCGGCTGACGGCGCGATCTTCGATGCGTTCTCGTACTGCTTCCGCCACGAGCCGTCGATCGATCCGGGCCGCATGCAGATGTTCCGGATGCGCGAATACATCCGCGTCGGCAGCCCCGAGCAAGTGATGGCGTTCCGTCAGAAGTGGATCGACCGCGGTTCGCTGCTCGTCAATCTGCTGCAACTGCCTTTCGAAATCGATCTCGCCAACGATCCGTTCTTCGGTCGCGGCGGCATGATCGTCGCCGATAGCCAGCGCGCGCAGCAACTGAAGTTCGAACTGCTCGTTCCCGTCGCGACGCCCGACCGTCCGACCGCGTGCCTGTCGTTCAACTATCACCAGGACCACTTCGGCGAGCTGTGGCACATCCGTCAGGCCGACGATCAGGTCGCGCATACCGCGTGTGTCGGTTTCGGCATGGAGCGCACGACGCTCGCGCTCTTCCGTCACCACGGTCTCGATGTCAAGGCGTGGCCGGAGAAAGTGCGTCAGTTGCTTTGGGGCGACAAGGCGCCGCTCATCGAGGAAGGCCTCGCGAACCTGGGAAACAAGGCATGAACGCACGCTCGCCGGCAGAAGCCGTGACCGACACGTCCATGCCTGCGGACACCGCCTACATCCAGCACGCGCTGCATCGCGAAGAGCGCGTCTGGCTGGAGACGAACTGCTATGTCGACTTGTGGATCGAGTTGCTGCATCACTACGGCTGCGATCCGCATGCGGCGCTCGGTTTCACGGTGACGCAGGCATTCGAGGGCGATCAGTTCACGTTCCCGAAGTTCTCGCTCGACGATATCGCGCGGCTCTATGGCCTGCAGGCGCAAGAGCTCGCGATCTACGACACGCTGGAAGCGCACGTACGCGAGCAGACGCGCCGCGGGCAGATCGTGGTGGTCGAGATGGACTCGTACTATCTGCCCGACACACGCGCGACCGCGTATCGGCAGACGCATACGAAGACGACCATCGCGATCGACGCCATCGACACGGAAGCGAAGCGCATCACGTACTTCCATAATGCGGGTTACTTCGCGTTGGCGGGCGAGGACTACGATGGCGTGTTCCGTCTGATGCCGGGCCTCGCAAGCGATGTGCACGCGCTCTTCCCGTACGTCGAGTTCGTGAAGCGCGCGCGTGCACCGCTCGAAGGCGATGCGATGGTGCAACGCTCGGTCGAGCTGCTCAAGCTGCGTCTCGCGGAACGTCCCGCGGTGAATCCCGTTGCGCAATGGCGCGCGGAATTTCCCGAGCATCTGCGTGCGTTGCTCGAACGCGATCCCGCGTACTATCACCTCTACACGTTCAACGTGATGCGTCAGCTCGGCTCGAACTTCGAGTTGCTGTCGAAGTATCTCGGCTGGCTGAACCGGCACGGCGTGGAAGTATCGAGCGATATTCAGACGAGCGCTCAAGCGATCGCGAGCGAAGCGATGGTCATGCAGTTTCGACTCGCGCGCGCCCGCATGCGCTCGCGCTCGGACCTGTGCGAAGACTGCCTCGATTCGATGCAGGCTTCGTACGACAAGGTTATCGAGCCGCTCGCCGCGCGCTTTCTGTGAACGCCGAAGCCGCGCACATGCCGCGCGGCTTTGGCGTCGTTCTTCGCATTCCATCGACGAGGTAGGTTCATGCACGACCAGTGCGCGCACGCGGCGCGGCGTCTTTCAGAAGGCTGGCAATGCGTGAGCACGCCCGCCGGCTCATGCGCGATGCCCGCATCGCTCGACACCGTCACGCAGTGGATCGACGCGCCCGTGCCGGGCACGATCGCATCCGCATTGCGCGCGCAAGGCGTCAGCGATGAAGCGCTCGCGCAGCCGTTCGCGCATTCCGATCATTGGTATCGCGTGAAGCTCGCGGGCGACGGCAAGCGGCGCTTGCGCTTCAATGGGCTCGCGACCATCGCCGAAATATGGCTCGACGATCGCAAGCTGCTCGAATCGGATTCGATGTTCGTCGCGCACGATCTCGACGTCGAACTCAACGGCGAGCATACGCTTCATCTATGCTTCCGTTCGATCGCGCCCGCGCTTGCCGCCAAACGCGGACGTGCGCGCTGGCGTCCGAAGCTCGCGCAACCCGCCACGTTGCGCAACGTTCGCACGACGCTGCTCGGGCATATGTCCGGATGGTGTCCGACGATTCAACCGGCGGGTCCGTGGCGCCCCATCGAATTGATCGGCGAAACGCGCGCGTGCATCGACAACGTGGATCTGCGCACGAGCATCGACGGCAACGATGGCATGCTCGATGTCACCGTGCGCTACTTTCATGCACAGGAACAGGCGCCGGTTCGCATCGAATGTGGCGACGCGCACGCCACGCTGGAATGGCACGACGCGCGCACGCTCAAAGGCCGCGTGCGCGTGCCCGATGTGCGCTTGTGGTATCCGCACACGCATGGCGAGCCATCGCGCTATGCCGTGAAGCTCGGCGATATCGATCTCGGCGAAGTCGGCTTTCGCACGATAGAAGTCGATCGTGGTGTGGACGGCCGAGGCTTTCAGCTCGTCGTGAACGGCGTGCCTGTATTCGCGCGCGGCGCGTGCTGGACATCGGCCGATATCGTCGCGCTCGATGCGCCGCGCGAGAAACTCGAGAACGTCTTCCGCCTGATTCGCGATGCGGGCCTGAACATCATTCGCGTGAGCGGCATCACGCTCTATGAATCCGACACGTTCTACCAACTCGCCGACGAATACGGCGTGCTCGTGTGGCAGGACTTCGCGTTCGCGAACTTCGATTATCCGGACGACGAAGCATTTCGTGAGAGCGCGCAACGCGAAGCCGAGCAGTTCCTTTCACGCACGCGACGCTTCGCATCGCTCGCGGTGCTGTGTGGCGGAAGCGAAGTGCATCAGCAGGCGGCGATGCTCGGCCTGCCCTTCGACGCGTATCAGCAGCGCCTCTTCACCGAACTCTTGCCGAATGCGATTGCAGCGCAGCGGCCCGACGTCGCGTATGTCGTGAACTCGCCGAGCGCGGCGCCCGGCGACAAGGAGTCGATGCCTTTCGGCACGCGCGGCGGCATTACGCATTACTACGGCGTGCCGGCGTATCAGCGCCCGTTCGACGATGTGCGTCGCGCGCAAGTGCGCTTCGCCTCCGAATGTCTCGCGTTCGCCAACGTTCCCGACGATGTCGCCCTGCGCGCGATACCGAATGCGCGCGCGCACGAACCGCGCTGGAAAGCAGGCGTGCCGCGCGATCCCGGCTCGGCGTGGGATTTCGACGATGTACGCGAGCATTACATGCGATCGCTCTATCGCATGGACGTGCCGCGTTTGCGCTATGAAAATCCCGAGCGCTATCTGGAACTGTCGCGCGCGGTCGTCGCGGATGTGATCGGCGCGGTGTTCTCGGAATGGCGTCGCGAAGGATCGAGTTGTGCGGGGGGCATCGTATGGAATCTGCTCGATGTGCGTCCGGGCGCGGGCTGGGGCATCATCGACGTTCTCGGCGCACCGAAGAGCGCGCTGCATGGACTCGCGCGCGTGCTTCAACCCGTGCAGGCGTTGATCCTCGATGAAGGTCTCGACGGACTCGACGTTCATCTCGTCAACGATACCGCGCGCGAGATTCGCGCACGGGTCGAACTGGCGTGCCTGCGTGAAGGCGCGATCAAGGTCGCGAGCGGTTCGCGCGATGTCGTATTGCAACCGCGCAGCGTACAACGTGTGTCGTCGAATGCGCTGATCGGCGCATTCTTCGATATCGCATATGCGTATCGCTTCGGCCCGCGCGCGCACGATGCGACGCATGTCGTTCTGCGCGACGCGGACACGAACGAAGTGCTGTCCGAAGCGTTCCACTTCCCCGATCCGTCGATTGGGGAGCGGCGCGATATCGGCTTGAGCGTCACCGTCGAGAAGGACGACGAGGGCTTCAGTCTCATTGTCGAAACGGCGCAGCTCGCGCGCTGGGTGCATATCGCCGATCCGAACTACTTCGCACGCATCGACTGGTTTCATCTCGCGCCGGGAAGCACGCGTCGCATTCCGCTCGTCGCGCGGCACGGGAACGTGAGCGCCGCGCCCGAGGGCGATGTATTCGCGATCAATGCGATTCGAAGCGCGACGTATCGCGCTTCGTGATGCGCGCGCGTCAGCGGCCGAATGCTTCCGTTTCGATGCGCCGTCCGGTGAGGAATGCATCGGCGACGAGTCGCAGCGGTCGCACATCGACATCGCTCGTTTTCGTTTCGATGAGCGTGTGAAAGTGCTCGTACAGCGCGGGATATTCGCGCTCGGCTTCGACATCGATCTCCTTGCCCGCGATCGACAGACGCTTGCCGCCTTCGCGCATCGAGAGGCGGCCCGCGTCCGTTTCGATGTCGATGTCCCATTCCTCGACGGGACCGTGACGCCAATCGAACACCGCGCGCACCGGCGCGCCGTTCGTCGCGACGCAATCGAGTTCGGCGGCGATCGGCGTGGATGTATCGGCCGGCATCGTGAGCGTGGCGGCGCGCAGCGCGACTTCATGCGGCAGGATGCGCGTGACGATCGATAGCGCGTTGATGCCCGGATCGAATACGCCGAGACCGCCCGGCTCCCAGATCCATTGCTGCCCCGGATGCCAGCGCCGCACGTCTTCCTTCCATCGCACTTCTACCGAGCGAATCGCGCCCGGTTCCTTCGACGCGAGCCAGGCGCGCGCCGGTTCGACTGCGCTCGCCGCGCGCGAATGCCACGAGGCGAAGAGCGTGCAGCCGTTCGCGCGTGCAACGTCGCGCAATGCTTCGACTTCGCTCACGCTCGCGCCTGGCGGCTTTTCGAGCATGACGTGCTTGCCTGCGTCGAGTGCGGCGAGCGCTTGCGCATAACGCACTTGAGGCGGCGCGCAGAGCGACACTGCATCGACCGACGGCTCGGCGGCGAGCAGCGCGCCGATATCCGGATAGTTGCGCACGCCTTCGACGCTTGCATTGCGGCTCGCGCACGCGACGAGTTCGAACCCCGGCTGCGCAGCGATCGCGGGCAAGTGCTGATCCCGCGCGATCTTGCCGATGCCGACGACGGCGAGCTTGTGTACGGCTTTCATGCGAATGTCTCCTCCTTTCCGTGGAACCGCATCACGTTTCCGCGTGACCGCGGCCGAACAGCGTGGCCCAAAGCGTTTCATGCTTCGGCTTCGTTATTTTCAGAAATAAACCCTCTACGCAAATCTGCGCCAGATTCTCATCGACCCCGATGCCCGTTCCCGTGACCGTTTGCATCGAACGACGTCTCGATATGCGGCGTTTCCTGAACCGCGCCGCGCAAAGGCAGCGAGCATGCAACCCACTTTTCGGGATTGTGTAGAGGTCGAACCCCTTGAGACGCTTATCCGAATCTAACACCATCGATAGCGTTCCCGCAGTAATGACATACACCGGCGGATGGATATCGCAGCGCCGGTCGATCTCTTCGCTTAGGTTGACCGTCTTTCGACGGAAGTGGACGAAGCCGCATACTCGATTGCGCAGCGCACAGTGAAGCAATCGCTGTCCCATTGCACTGTCGCACTGGAATCAATATGCGCCGTGGTATGAACGGTGGGCTGCTTCATAGGATGTGTCTGTAAGCGAAGTGAAGAATGGTGTAGTCGCGCTCTCGAACGACGGTAAGCGGCGACTCTATACGCCTCTCGCTTATCGCGATTCGCCCGTCGAGCGCATAGATGCGCGATACGCCCGCGTTTTCCTCGCGATAGTCAATGACGGCATCCAGCTCCGCGTCATAGATTGGCTTCGCATTGAAGGGCACGGACGGTGGACGGATTTCGAAGCGACCCACCTCAATCGGCTTCTTTGCAGGCTTCCAATCGAACGACGGCTCGTCTCTGCTATACGGCAACGACGATTGCATATTCTGACTCTCGAACATAGCGAGCTAACAGAATACTTTCCCATCCGAATTGATTCGTCACTTGAAGTTACGGTGACAAATCCGCGATACAGCTTCCGATTCGTCACCTCGCGATACCCTATCGCCCGCTCACGCAGTCGCCGCCACCTCCACCGGCGCGCGATAACTTTCGATCAACCGTTCGCGCTTCCTCGCGACGGCCGCGATGTTGCGCTCCTTCACATGCCCGAAGCCGCGGATTTCATCAGGTAGTTTCGCAAGCTTCAACGCGGCATCGCATCGTCGCGCATCGAGCGTCGCAACGAATTCATCGACGAGCGCAATGTAATCCGCGATCATCCGGCGTTCGGTGCGGCGCTCTTCCGTCTTGCCGAACACATCGAACGATGTGCCGCGCAAACCCTTCATCTTCGCGAGCACGCGAAACGCCGGCAGCATCCACGCACCAAAACGCTGCTTCACGAGATGGCCACGCTCGTCGCGTTTAGCGAAAAGCGGCGGCGCGAGATGGAACATCAGCTTGTAATCCCGGCCCGGTTCGCCCTCGAACTGCTCACGCAGCTTGTCGAGATACGCGGGATCGGCATAGAGACGCGCAACTTCATACTCATCCTTATAAGCCATCAGCTTCGCGAGATTCACCGCGACGGCGCGCGTAAGGGGTAACTTCGCGTTCAGCAGCTTTTCCTTCTCGCGAATGCGCTCGACGACATCGCGATACGAACGCGCATACGCTTCGCTCTGATACGCCGCGAGCAACGCTTCGCGCGTCGCGATCACGCTCTCCAGCGACTCCGGCATCTTCACGATGACCGCGCGCTGCGTGGACTTGAGCAGATCGCCGGCGCCGTTCTGCGCAACGAAGCGGCCCCAGTTGAACGCGAGCACGTTCTTCTCGCCGGCCACGCCGTTCAGTTCGATCGCGCGCGTGAGGCTCGCGAGTTCGAGCGGCAACCAGCCCTTCTGCCACGCGAAACCAAGCAGCAGCGGATTCGAATAGATCGTGTCGCCGAGCAGTTTCAACGCGAGCGCATTGGCATCGACGAACTCGCATCCCGCGCCGATGCTCTCCGACAACGCCTGCTCCGTCTGCGCAGCGGGAAAGGTCCATTGCGCATTCGTGACGAACTCGGCGGTCGGCGTCGCGCCGCTGTTGATCGCCGCGTGCGTGATGCCGTGACGCGTGCGCGACAGCACATCGTTCGATGCTGACACGATCGCATCGCAACCGATGACGAGCCGCGCTTCGCCCGTTGCGATACGTGTCGCATGCAGCGCTTGCGGCTTCGGCGCGATCTGCACGTGACTCAGCACCGCGCCGCCCTTCTGCGCGAGACCCGCCATATCGAGCACGGTCACGCCCTTGCGTTCGATATGCGCGGCCATGCCGATCAATCCGCCGATCGTCACCACGCCCGTGCCGCCAACGCCCGTCACGAGAATGCCGTAAGGCTTCGACAAGGCAGGCAACGAAGGGATCGGCAGATCATCGAAGTCCGGCTTCACGCCTGCGGCCGCCTTGGGCTTGCGAACCTGCGCGCCTTCAGCGGTGACGAAACTCGGGCAAAAGCCCTTCACGCACGAGAAATCCTTGTTGCACGAAGACTGGTTGATCTTGCGCTTCGTGCCGAGCGGCGTGTCCATCGGCTCGACCGACAGGCAGTTCGATTGCACCGAGCAATCGCCGCAGCCTTCGCAAACCGCATCGTTGATGAACGCGCGACGCGCCGGATCGGGATACGTGCCACGCTTGCGGCGACGGCGCTTCTCCGTCGCGCAAGTCTGGTCGTAGATGAGGATGGTCGTGCCTTGCGTATCGCGCAACTCGCGCTGAATGTGATCGAGCTCATCGCGATGATGCACGTTCACGCCCTGGGGCAACGCAACGTTCGCATCGTATTTCTGCGGCTCGTCGGTCACGATGACGATGCGCTTCGCTCCTTCCGCATAGACCTGATGCGCGATCTGCGGCACAGTCAATATGCCGTCGACGGGCTGGCCGCCGGTCATCGCAACCGCATCGTTATAGAGAATCTTGTACGTGATGTTCGCGTTCGCCGCAATCGCCGCGCGCACCGCGAGCAGGCCCGAATGGAAGTATGTGCCGTCGCCGAGATTGACGAAGACGTGTTTATCGCCGGAGAAATGCATCTGGCCGATCCACGCGACGCCCTCGCCGCCCATCTGGCTGAACGTCTCGGTCTTGCGGTCCATCCAC
Organism: Caballeronia sp. AZ7_KS35; assembly: GCF_023631045.1. NCBI lineage: Bacteria > Pseudomonadati > Pseudomonadota > Betaproteobacteria > Burkholderiales > Burkholderiaceae > Caballeronia > Caballeronia sp. AZ7_KS35. The sequence goes on from NZ_JALQDV010000038.1 coordinate 200,498, forward strand.
ATCGACATGTAATGGCAGCCGATGCCCGCGAGCGCGCGCGATCCTTCGGGCACGCGCGTCGATGTGTTATGCGGACATCCCGAGCAGAACCATGGCTTGCGCTCGACATCGACGCGCGGCTTGGTCGCCTCGCGCTCTTTCGCTTCGATCGTTTCGACGCGCGACAACATGCGCGCACGCACGTCTTCGGGAAGATCCGCGCGCGCGAGACGACGCGCGATAGCCTTCGCGATCAACGCGGGCGATAGCTCGTAATGCGCCGGCAGCAACCAGTCGCCGCGCGGCACAGACCATTCGCCGCCTTCGTTGTCGCGCTCGTCGAACTTGCCGTAGATGCGCGGGCGCACGTCTTCACGCCAGTTATAAAGCTCTTCTTTCAGCGCGTATTCGAGAATCTGCCGCTTCTCTTCCACGACGAGAATCTCTTCGAGACCGGTCGCGAACGCGCGTGCGTCCTGCGCATCGAGTGGCCACACGCAGCCCACTTTCAGCACGCGCAGGCCGATCTGCGCGCAGGTGTCATCATCGAGACCGAGATCGACGAGCGCCTGACGCACATCGAGATACGCCTTGCCCGCCGTGATGATGCCGAAGCGCGGCTTGTCCGAATCGATGACGACGCGATTGAGCTTGTTCGCACGCACGTAGGCCAGCGCCGCGTACCACTTCTCGTCGAGCAGACGCGCTTCCTGCGCGAGCGGCGAATCTGGCCAGCGAATGTTGAGGCCGCCTTCGGGCATCGCGTAGTCGTCCGGCGTGACGATCTCCACGCGATCCGGATCGAGATCGATCGATGCCGTCGATTCGACCACATCGGTCACGCATTTCATCGCGACCCACAGGCCCGAATAGCGGCTCATCGCCCATCCGTGCAGACCGTAGTCGAGATACTCCTGTACGTTCGACGGATACAGCACCGGAATGCCCGCCGCGATGAACGCATGATCCGACTGATGCGCGACCGAGGACGACTTCGCCGCGTGATCGTCGCCAGCGAGGACAAGCACGCCGCCATGCTTGTCGGTGCCTGCGGAATTCGCGTGCTTGAAAACATCGCCGGTGCGGTCGACGCCCGGTCCCTTGCCGTACCACATGCCGAACACGCCATCGCGTGTCGCGCCCGGCCACAGATTGATCTGCTGCGTGCCCCAGATCGACGTCGCCGCGAGATCCTCGTTCACGCCCGGCTGAAACACGATGTCGTTATTCTTCAGATGCGCCTTCGCCTTCCATAGCGACTGATCGAGCGCACCGAGCGGCGATCCGCGATAGCCCGAAACGAAGCCCGCCGTGTTCAGCCCCGCCTTGCGGTCGCGCGCTTTCTGCAACATCGGCAGACGCACGAGCGCCTGCGTGCCGCTGATATAGACGCGGCCTTTCTCCAGCGTGTATTTATCGTCGAGCGTTACGGTTGCAGCGGCTAGTGCGGCGCGATCGGGTGCGTTCATGAGGGCATGTCTCCGGAATTCGGGAATTAGTTTTTTTTGCCGAGTATAGGAAGCCGATTTGCGATCGTAAAATCACGAATACACAACTCCGGTATCTGAAAATCAGATGGCGTTCGATCTCACGCTCAGGCAGTTGCGCTACTTCGTCGCCGCCGCGCAAACGGGCCAGTTCTCGATGGCGGCGGCCAACGAACACGTATCGCAGTCGGCGATCACGAATGCGGTGCTCGCGCTCGAAAGCGCGCTCGGCACGAAGCTGTTCGAGCGCCTGCCGCAAGGCGTCGCGCTGACGCCCGACGGTCAGGATTTTCATAACCATGCGCGCCGCGTGCTCGACGCCGCGCGCGATGCGATGCACATGCCGCCGTTTCGCGCGCACGACATGCGCGGCGTCGCGCGAATCGCGGCGTCCTATACGGTGCTCGGGTATTTTTTGCCGGAACTGCTCGCGCGCTTTCGTGCGACGTATCCGTTCATCGATTTCGATCTGCGTGACATGGAGCGGCCGCAAATCGAAGAAGCAGTCGCGAATGGCGATGTCGATATCGGCGTGGTGCTGCTATCGAATCTGCAGCGTCCGAATCGTTTCGACAGCCAGGTCTTGATGCGTTCGCGCCGGCAACTGTGGGTCGCGCCGATGCATCCGCTCGCGCAGCAGCACGCGGTATCGCTGAAGGATATCGCCGTGCATCCCTACATTCTGATTACCGTCGATGAAGGCGAGCAATCGACGATGCGCTACTGGCACAAGAAGCGCATCGAACCGAACATCGCGTTTCGCACGAGTTCGATGGAAGCGCTGCGCGGACTCGTGGCGCATGGCTTCGGCGTCACGGTGCTATCGGATATGGTGTTTCGGCCGTGGTCGCTCGAAGGCAAGCGCATCGAGGCGCGGCCCGTCAACGACGCGATTCCTCATATGGAAGCAGGCATGATCTGGCGCAAGGGCGCGACGTTGAGCGCCCCGTCGACCGCCGTGCAGCAGTTCCTGATTCATGCCTGTGGTGCTTAGTTCGAACTCAATGCGAAATGCTTTCGAGCGATCGCCCGAGCGTGCGCGGTCCCATCGATCCGATGCAGATCATCACGATCAGCATCGCGCCCGCGATGAAGCCGAACACGCCGGTCACGCCCGCTTCCTTCAGCACGAACGCGATCACGAACGAACTGAACACCGCCGATAGCCGGCTCCACGAATACACGAAGCCGACAGCGCGTGCGCGGATCGTCGTCGGATAAAGCTCTTGCTGATACGTGTGATACGTGAACGAAATGATGTTGCCCGCGAGCGTCAGCAACACGCCGAGCGTGACGATCATCACCGCCGCCGACGCCTGGCTGAACAGCAGGCCCGCGACGATATTCACGGCCGCCATGAACACGATCACATGCTTGCGTTCGAAACGATCGGCGATCCAGTAGCCGAGCAAGGGACCGATGGGCGCGGCAAGCCCGATCACCGTCGTATAGAGCAGGCTCGACGTGACTGTCACGCCCTGCTTGACGAGCAGTGTCGGCACCCAGTTCGCGAAGCCGTAGAAACCGACCGTCTGACAGATATGAAAGACGATCAGCATGAGCGTGCGCTTGCGATACGGCGGCTTCCACATATCGGCGAACCCGGCCTTTCTTGCAATGGGATCGGAAGGACCCGGCGCGGGCAACGGCTTGCCGTACTGAAGCGCGACCGTGTCTTCGAGACGGCGCAGCACTTCGTCGGCTTCGTCGATGCGGCCTTTGCTCGCGAGCCAGCGCGGGCTTTCCGGCAGATTGCGCCGGAAGTACCAAACGAACAGCGCACTCACGCCCCCCGCCAATGCGACCCAGCGCCAGCCATCGAAGCCGAACGGCGCGCGCGGCACGAGCAGATACGAAAGGAACGCGACCACCGGCACGGCGGAAAAGCCGATCGCCTGACACACGGCGAACGCCCTTCCACGCAGATGTTTCGGCGCAAGCTCGGACATATAAGTACCGATGGTCACGAGTTCCACACCGATGCCGAGCCCCGACACAAAGCGCCAGAAGTTGAGCCACAGTGCCGTGTCCTGAAACGCCATCACGGTATTCGCCGCGACGTACCAGAGCAGCGAATACGTGAAGATCGCGCGACGTCCGTAGCGATCGGCGAGAAAGCCGCACGCGATCGTGCCGATGAACAAGCCGCAGAACAGCGCGGCGATGAAGCTCGCGACGCCCGTCGTGCCGAAGAGACCCGCGGTCGTCGATGTGAGAATGCCGCTCTTCACGAGACCCGGCGCGATATAGCCGGTGAAGAGCAGATCATATAGCTCGAAGAAGAAGCCGAGGCTCAGCAGAAAGACGAGTTTCCACACCGCGCGCGTGGCGGGAAGCCGGTCGAGGCGTGCCGAGATGCCCGCCGTGTCCGCGATGGCGGGCGCGTCCGTGAACGCGCTGCCGGCGGCGTCGTGCAGACGCGAAGTGCCCTGCATGATGGCCATTGCTTGTCTCCTGAATGTATTTTGAAGCCGCATCGATGGCGGCTCTGTCATGCTGCGTGCTTACTGCGTGAAGCGTTCTTGCAACTCCGCGAACGATGCGATGCGGCCGATAATTGCGCTTGCAACTACCGTCGGCGGGCTTGCGAGCCATACTTTCCCCGGACCCGAGCGGCCCGGAAAATTGCGATTGATCGCGCTGATGGTGACTTGTTCGGCCTGTGTCGACGAACCTGGTCCGCAGTTCGCGCACGCACCGCACGACGGTTGCAGCAGAATCGCGCCGACGCGCTTGAACGCATCGACATAGCCTTGCGCGATGCAATAGTCGCGCACGTCCTGCGTGCCGAATTGCAAATAGAGCGTCACATTGCCGGGCACGCGCAAGCCGCGCTTCGCCGCCCACGAAAGCACTTCGTGATAATGATCGAAGTCCTCGCGCTTGCCTGCCGTGCACGAACCGCCATACGCGATATCGATGACCGGCCTTTCATCGAGCGCTTCAAGCGCGATGCCGTTGCCCGGATCGCCGGGCGCGGCGAGCATCGGCGTGAGACGCGAGCAATCGATCGCGATGACATCGGCGTAGCGCGCGCCTTCATCGCTTCGCATCCATGGCTCGATCTTGAAGTCGATGCCGCGCCGCGCCTTCAGAAAGCGCACGGTTTCATCGTCGGGAGCGACGATGCCCGTGAAGCCGCCCAACTCGGCCGTCATGTTGGTGAGCGTCGTGCGCGCATCGGTCGAGAGGCTCGCGATGGCCGTGCCCGCGAACTCGAACACCTTGCCGACGCCCGCGCCCGCGCGTATGCGCGAATCGGCAAGCAAGTGAAGCACGATGTCCTTCGCGGTGACGCCCGCGGGAATCGGTCCCGATAGTTCGATGAGCAACGATTGCGGCACCGTCATGCGAACCGCGCCGGTGACGAATGCGTTCGCCATGTCCGTCGTGCCGACGCCGAACGCGACACATCCGAGCGCGCCGCTATGCGGCGTATGCGAATCGGTTCCGACGATCACGTGGCCGGGCAACGCGTAGCGCTCGGCCATCATTGCGTGCGAGATGCCTTCGGAGCCTTCGTCGAGCTCGCTGTTCGCTTCGCTCAGATAGCCGTGATTGCGCACATCGTAGTCATGCGCGAACGTGCGATGCGCGTCCGATAACTCGCGCACGTTCGGCAGCAGCCCGTTCCCGATATGCAGTTCGCTGCGATGCGAATACGACAGATGATCCTCGAACGCGAGCATGCTGCGCGGTTCGTGCAGCGTCAGCGGGCGGCCGAATGCCGCGTGCAGCATATGCGCGGCCATGCCCGTGTAGTACTCGTGGATGAAGCGCCAGTCCGCGCGCACGAAGATGCCGTTGCCCGCTTCGAGCGATGCGTTGGTCACATCGGTCGTCAATGTGTGACGCGCGAGAATTTTCTCTACGAGCGTGCGCGGCGCTTCATCGTGCGATGCTTCGCCGATGCTGACTCGTTGCATATGCAACTTTCCATAGCGCAACAGTCCGCCGCTCGTAAGGATCGCCGCCGCCAACGGATCGCGATCCGCAACGAGTTCATCGATATCGATAGCCTCGCCGCGCCGGATGCGTTCGATCAGGCCGAAATCCGTCGACGTGAAAAGCCCGAGATTGTCCGCGTTCTGCCGATAGATGCGTTCGAAGCTCCGCGCGATCACGAGCCGTATGCCCGCGTGATATTCGGCGAGCGGGCTATGTTCGCGCGACGAGCCTTTGCCATAGCGATTGCCCGCGACCGTCACCTGAAAGCGGCCCGCGCGCACGGCATCGTGGCCGATCGGATTGCGCCCGCCCGCATGAAACCCGACATACGGGCATTGACCGAGCCGCTCGTCGAAACGCGTGAGCACGCTGATCGGCGTGATTTCGTCGGTGGACACATCGTCGCGCAGTGCGCCCGCTTCATCGAGCGTGAGATCCTCGCCGGCGAGTTGCTGCTCGACCTTCGCGGCGTCCGCGCTCAGAAACAGGATTCTTCCGCTTACATTCAGATTGGCCATCGCATTCTCCTCGACGCCAATCTAGACGCACCCGCGCGCGTGCATGAAGTGTTCGTTCGGCACTGGGGCCATCGCGAGACGCGATGTCCGTGTTAACCCTCGCCGATGAGCGTATCGATCAGCGCCTGCACCGCCTTCAGCCGCGAAGACTTGCGCGGCGCATGAACGCGCAGGCATCGTCCGCTGCCCCACGTTTCGCGCAACGGCACGCGCACGAAATTGCGCGAACCCGCGAACGCCGACGCCGCGCTCGTCGGCACGATGCCGATGCCGAGTCCCGCTTCGACCATGCGGCATTGCGCATCGAAGCTGTTGACTGTGACGGTCACGTTGAGCGGCACGCGCGCGGCATCGGCGTGTTCCTTCAAGGTCTGATCGAGCGAACCGCCCGCCTGCAACGCGACGAGCGGAAAGCGCGTCACTTCGGCGAAGCTCAACGCGTCTGCTTGCGCGAGTTCGTGACCGGGCGGCAGGACGACCATCAGCGGATCGTCGACGAAGCGCCATGTATCGAGACCCGCATGCGCCTTCGTGCTCGCCGATATCCCGACATCCGCGCGATCGTCGAGACACGCGCGAATCACTTCATCGCTGATCTGTTCCGTCAACGCGATCTCGACGAGCGGATAGCGCGCCTTGAACGACGTGAGACGTTCAGGCAGAAAGCCGACGATCGCCGACGCATTGGCATAGAGCCGCACGACGCCCGCGATCTGGCCGCTCATCGACTGAACTTCGCGCGCCATGCTCTCGAGCTGTCCATGAATGGAACGCGCGCTCGCATAAGCATGCTGCCCCGCTTCGGTCAGTTGCACGCCCGAGGGCGAGCGAATGAGCAGCGCGACGCCGATGGCCGCTTCGAGATCGGCGATGCGCCTGCTCAACGCCGATGGCGCGATGTGACTGCGGCTCGCGGCGCGCGCAATCGATCCCTCCTCGACGACCGCGATGAAGAGTTCGAGACTGTAGGGATCGATTCGCATGGCTGTCGTGTTTATCGTCCGCCGGATAACGACGTGATGATTGCATACGCCGCCTTCACACGCTCTTCGTTCGGGATGTTCCTGTTCGCGAGCATCACGATGCCCACGCGCGCTTTCGGCACGAACGCGATATAGGCGCCGAAGCCGTTGGTCGAGCCGGTCTTGTTGATCCACACGTCGTCGCGCGGCGCTTGCGGCGGATCGATGCGCGTGACGGGCGTCGCGTTCAGGATCATCGACGACGAGTTTCCATCGAGCAAAGGCTGTAACGCGACCGGATACGGATACTGTTCCCAGATGAGATCCTGCGTCATCGGGCCGGCCTGGAAATAGCCCGTGTGCGTGGCATCGACGGCGCGCTGAAACGCCGGATCGATACGCACCAGGTTCATGTTGATCTGCAGAAAACGCGTCATGTCCGCAGCCGTCGATCTCACGCCATAAGCCTCCGGCGAAAGCACGCCACCTTTCATGCGTATCGGCGCGTCGTCTTTCGTATAGCCTTGCGCGTAATCGCGCTGCTTCGAAGCGGGCACGTTGATGTAACTCTGCTTCAGTCCCAGCGCGGGAAAGAGACGCGTCTCTATCAGCGCTGCGAAGTCCTGCTTCATGCTCTTCGCCGTGATGAGGCCAAGCGTGCCGATGCCGGGATTCGCATACGTGCGGATCGTGCCGGGCGGCCGGGCCGGACGCCATGTTTTGAAGTACTGCATCAGTTGCTCGTTGTCGTGAATCTCGTCGGGCACTTGCAGCGGCAAGCCGCCCGGCGTGTGCGTGCCGAGATTCAGCAACGTCACCTTGCCGAACTCCGTCCCATCGAGCGATGGAAGATACTTGCTCACCGGATCGTTCAAGGAAAGATCGCCTTCGATCTGCGCATACGATGCGAGCGTCGCGGTGAACGTCTTGCTGATCGAGCCGAGTTCGAAGAGCGTATCGCGCGTGACGGGCTGCTTCGTCGCCTTAGACGCCACGCCGTACTCGAACACATAAGGCTTGCCGTCGACGACGACGCCCACGGCCATGCCGTGAATGCCGTGTAGCGCCATCAACGGCTCGATGGTCTGATCGACGGTCGACTTGATGCTCGCTGCATCGTCGGCATAGGCGGCGCCGGACATCGCGCCAAAAGAAAAAATGGCTGCTGCCAAAAGACTCAGCGCGCGAAACTTCATTGTCTTGATCCTTCGTTCTGGTTTGCATGATTGGAACGAAGCGAAATATCCGCTCTTTTTCGCGCCTCGACAATCGAGGATAATTTGCCGCTGGCAATAGAAAAACTTATGCGAGCCATGCGACCTCATCTTCCCCTGAATGCGTTGCGCGCGTTCGAAGCGTCGGCGCGGCATCTGAGTTTCACGCGCGCCGCGCAGGAATTGAACGTCACGCAGGCGGCCGTCAGCCAGCAAGTGCGCGCGCTGGAGGAACGGCTCGGCACGCCGCTTTTCAGACGCCTCCCGCGCGGCCTCAGCGTCACCGACGAAGGGCGCGCGTTACTGCCCGTGTTGAGCGATGCGTTCGGCCGCATCGAAGCCGTGCTCAAGCAGTTCGAAGGGGGACACTTTCACGAAGTGCTGACGGTGGGCGTGGTCGGCACGTTCGCGGTCGGCTGGCTGATGCCGCGCATGAAGGCGTTTCGCGAGACGCATCCGTTCGTCGAGTTGCGGCTCTTCACGCATAACAATCTCGTCGATCCCGCATCCGAAGGGCTCGACTTCGCCATCCGCTTCGGCGCGGGCGTCTGGCCGGCGACGCATAACGCGCTGCTGCTCGATGCGCCGCTCGCCGCGCTGTGCGCGCCCGACATCGCGCGGCGTCTTTACACGCCATCCGATCTCGTCAATGAAGTGTTGCTGCGCTCCTATCGCGCGGACGACTGGAGCGACTGGTTCGACGCCGCGGGCCTCGACGCATGGACGATGAACGGTCCCGTCTTCGATTCGTCGCGCCTGATGGTGGAAGCCGCCGTGCAAGGCGCGGGCGTCGCGCTCGCGCCGCCGCGCATGTTCGTGCGCGAGTTGCAGGCCGGGCTGCTCGTGCGTCCGTTCGATGTCGAAGTGAGAACCGGCAGCTACTGGCTCACGTGGCTCAAGTCACGGCGTCTTTCGCACGGCATGAAGCTCTTTCGCGACTGGATCGTCCGGGAAGCGGCCGAGGCCGTTTAGCGGCGCAGGCGGCGTCTGCCTGCCGCGAGATCGTCCGCGAGCGGCACGGACGAGAACAGCAGCAGCAACGCGGCGAGCGGCACGGTCGTCGCGAAGCCGAGATGCGCGAAGCCGATCGCGCCCGCGAAACCGCCGAGCATGAACATCGCGAAGAGCGAACTCAGCAGCGCGAGACGCGCGTGATTCGCGCGCACATAAGAGGCATCGTCGCGCGCGACGCCGCGGTTCCAGTAAAGGCTCTTGCCGATCTCGATGCCGATGTCCGTCACGAGACCCGTCACATGCGTCGTGCGGATCTCCGCCTTCGATATCTTCGTGATCATCGCGTTTTGCAGGCCCATCACGAAGCAAAGCAGCGCGACGGTCAACGGCACATCCCACACGCGATGCGTCTCCAGATTGGCGCCGAGCATGCCGAACACGAGCAGAAGCGCCGCTTCGAGCAAAAGCGGCGTTGCGAACACGCTATGCGCGCGCCGCTGCCGTCCCCAGTTGATGAGCACCGCGGAAGTCGCCGCGCCGCCGAGGAACGCGCCGACCGCGCCGATCGCGGAAAAGACCAAGGCGATCTGGCCGAGCACGAGGTTATCGGCGATGGATGAAACGAGCCCCGACATATGGGACGTGTATTGTCCGACCGCGAGAAAGCCGCCCGCGTTCGCGGCGCCCGCGACGAAGGCGAGCGCGCAGCCTAGACGCCGGTTGGCGGAATCGGTGCGGCTGGGCGAAGTCAAGCCACGGATATAGGCAATCGGCATGGCGGCTCGGGCAGGATGATCGAGCCGAAAAGATAGCACGCCAATTTGCCTCTCCGGGCATGCCTACCGTACGCAATCTGAAAGAAAAAACATAAGTCGATAGCATGCTAACGAATAGAGTTCTCGCTATAATCCCGCCGCATGACTCATCTCGACTTTCTGCGCCGCTCCGTGAGCAGCACGCTCGTGCTTGCCGCGCGACGCTGGCGCCGCACGAGCCACGGCGTGCTCGCCTCGTACGGCGTGTCGGAAGCATGCGCCGTGCCGCTGCTCACGGCCAACCGGCTCGGCGAGGCGGTGCGTCAGGTGACGCTCGCGGAGCATGTCGGCATCGAAGGGCCATCGCTCGTGCGGCTGCTCGATCAGCTTTGCGCGGCCGGACTCGTGCGCCGTGACGAAGATCCCGAAGACAAGCGCGCCAAGACCATCACGCTTACCGACGAAGGCCGCGCCGTCACCGCGCGCATGGAAGAGCGTCTCGTCGCGCTGCGCGCGCGGTTATTGAAGGGCGTGAGCCGCGAAGACCTGGAAACGACATTGCGCGTGCTGAACGTGTTCAGCGCGTCGCCGGATGCGAAGCTGCTCGCGGCACTCGAAGCCGGCGATCAAACCGCAAAGCCGGCGCGGTCCGCCGCAAAGCGCGGAGCATAGCGCCATGTCCTTTCCATCCGCGCGCGAGTGGCTCTTTTCCGCCAAGACCTTCGCCGCCGCGATGATCGCGCTCTACATCGGCCTCAGACTCGAATTGCCGCGTCCTTATTGGGCGATGGCGACCGTCTATATCGTGTCGAATCCGTTCGTCGGCGCGACGCGCTCGAAGGCGCTGTATCGCGCGCTCGGCACCATGATCGGCGCGGCGGGCGCGGTGTTGATCGTGCCGCCGTTCGTCGAATCGCCGTATCTCTTCAGCGTGAGCGTCGCGTTGTGGACGGGCACGCTGCTCTTTCTCTCGATGTTCGACCGCAGCGCGCGCAGCTATGTGTTTCTGCTCGCGGGCTACACGCTGCCGCTGATCGCGCTGCCCGCCGTCACGAATCCGACGGCCGTCTTCGATCTCGCGATCACGCGCACCGAAGAGATCCTGCTCGGCATCGTGGTGGCGAGCGTCGTCGGCAGCGTGGTGTTTCCGAGCCGCCTCGCGCCGACGCTCATCGAACGAACGGACGCATGGTTCCGCGACGCCGCCTTCTACGCGAGCGAAACGCTCTCGGGGCATATCGCGGGCGCCTCCATATCGGCGGCGCGGCAGCGGCTCGCGGCGACCGTCAACGGACTCGAATTCCTGCTGAGCCAATTGACCTACGATCACACGCGGCCCGACATCATCCGGCGTGCGCGCGCGTTGCAGGGACGCATGCAGATCTTTCTGCCGCTGATTTCATCGATGGCCGATCCGCTCATCGAACTGATCGGGAAGCACGGCGAGCATCCTGAAGGGCTCGAAGCGCTGTTGAAGGACGTCGCCGCGTGGGTCGGCTCGCCCACGCCGCGCGCCAAAGAGGATGTCGCAAACGACCGTGCGCCCGATGCCTTCCGCGAGCGCATCAATGCGATGCGTCCGCCCGTCGAAGCGCTCGCGAGCGCGGACGGCGCGCTGCTCTCGAATGCGCTGTGGCGTCTCGGTCAGGTCATCGACGTATGGCAGGACATTCGCGCGTTGCGTGCGGCCATTCTCAACGAGACGAGCGAATGGCGTCCGCACTTCCGTCACTGGCGTTTGGGCGGCACCGCGCGCTTTTTCGATCGCGGCATGATGCTCTTTTCGACCGGCGTCGCGGTGAGCGCGATCATCGTTGCATGCGGGTTGTGGATCGAATCGGGATGGAACGACGGCGCGGCCGCCGTGACGCTCGCCGCCGTCGCGTGCTGCTTCTTCGCCGCGCTCGACGAGCCCGCGCCGCAAGTGTTCACGTTCTTTCTCGCGACGTGTCTGAGCGTCGTGCTCGCCGGACTCTACGTGTTCGCCGTCTTGCCGCACGTACACGATTTCCCGATGCTCGTCGTGATTTTCGCGGTGCCGTTCCTTATCATCGGCACGCTGATTCCGCGCCCGCGCTTCACGCTCGTCACGATGCTCACGGCCGTGAACACCGCAACCTTCATCAGCATCCAGAGCGCCTACGAAGCGGACTTCTTCGTGTTCGCCAACAGCAATCTCGCGGGCGTCGGGGGCCTGCTCTTCGCATTCATCTGGACGCGCATGACGCGTCCGTTCGGCGCCGAACTCGCGGCCGCGCGTCTCACGCGCTCGGCGTGGGCCGATATCGTGCTGAGCGCGTCGCCTTCGGTGCTGATCGCGGATCAGCGCAATCTCTACGCACGCATGCTCGACCGTCTGATGCAGCTCTTGCCGCGTCATGCCGCGACGGACTCGCATCGTCATCCGTCGATCGAAAGCTTTCGCGATTTTCGTGTCGCGCTCAATGCACTCGATCTGCGCCGCACGCGCCGCAAGCTGCCGCTGGACATACAGACATCCGTCGACGATACGCTCGACGCACTGCGCCGTTACTTCGAATCCTGCATCGCGCGGCGCGCACGACAGCCGGTGCCGCCCGAGCTGATTCGCAGCATCGATGTGACGAGCGCTCAGGTCACGTCGCGCGCGCTCGAGCAGTCGCAGAATGCGGCCGCGGAAAGATGGCTGCGCGACACGCTGCACGCGCTCGTCGGCATGCGGCTCTCATTGCATCCGCCCGCGACGCAGGAAGAGCCGGCATGATCTTCGTCACTCATTCTTCATCGGAACGCCATACATGATCGGCGAAATCGACATTCTCGGCGTCTTCGTGCCCGCCGTGCTCGTGCTGATGTTCATCGCCTATCTGTTGAATCTGGCGATTCGCAACGTGCTCGCGCGCGTCGGCTTTTATCGTTTCGTGTGGCACCGTTCCATCTTCGATCTCGGCATCTATGTTCTGGTGCTGGGCGTTGTCGTCATCGTTTCGCAGCGGCTCATCTCGTGAAAAAAACCTGGTTCTCTCTCGGACAGATTCTGCTTACGCTCATCGTCGTCGCGATTGCGTGCGTCGTGTTGTGGAAGCTCGTCGATTACTACATGTTCGCGCCGTGGACGCGCGACGGCCACGTGCGCGCCGATGTCATTCAAGTCGCGCCCGACGTGTCCGGCCTTATCACCGACGTGAAGGTCGCCGACAATCAGCAGGTGAAGAAAGGCGACGTGCTCTTCGTGATCGATCAGGCGCGCTACACGCTCGCGCTGCGCAATGCGCAGGCGACCGCGCAGCAACGCCGCGCCACGCTCGATCAGGCGCGTCGCGAAGATGCGCGCAATCGCGCGCTCGGCAATCTCGTCGCGCGCGAAGTCGTCGAGGAAACGCATTCGCGCGTCGAGCAGGCGACAGCCGCCCTCGCCGATGCCGAAGTCGCCATCGATACCGCGCGCCTGAATCTGCAGCGCACGGAGATCGTGAGTCCCGTCGACGGTTATCTCAACGATCGCGCGCCGCGCACCGGCGAATTCGTGTCGGCGGGACGCGCGGTGCTGTCGGTGGTGGACATGCAATCGTTCCGCGTCGAGGGTTACTTCGAGGAAACGAAGCTCGGCGGCATCGATATCGGCCAGCCCGTCGATATCAAGGTCATGGGCGAAGCCAACATTTTGCGCGGTCATGTGCAGAGCATCGTCGCGGCGATCGAAGACCGCGACCGTCAGCAAAGCCCGAGTCTCCTGCCGAACGTGAACCCCGCGTTCAGTTGGGTACGTCTCGCGCAGCGCATTCCGGTACGCGTCACGCTCGATGAGATCCCCGCCGACTTCCGCATGATCGCGGGACGCACGGCGACGGTTTCGGTGCGGGGCATCGGGCCGAAGATCGGCAAGCGCGCGGCGTCGGAGACGTCGCCCGCATCGGCGCCCGCGCCGACTTCGAGCACGTCGGGCACATCGCGATGAACGGCACGCGCATCATGAAAGCGATCGCCATCGCGGCTTCGTCGGCCTTCGCGCTCTTCGGCTGCACGACCCTCGGACCGAACTACACGCTGCCCGATAACGCCGCGATCAAGGCGCCCTACGCGAACGCGGCCATCGACGGCGCGGATCGCGCGCCCGTCACGCAAGGCGAAGTGCCCGCGAAATGGTGGCGTCTCTATGACGATCCCGTCGTCGATCAGCTCGTCACGCAGGCGCTCGCATCGAATACGGATTTGCGCGTCGCCGCCGCGAATCTCGCGCGTTCGCGCGCCGAAGTCGAGTTCGCGAACAAGCAAGGCGGATTCTCCGGCAAGACCTCGGCCGCGTTTCAGCGCGCGCAGGAATCGGCCGAGCAATATCTGTTGTCGGAGAAGCTTCCGGTCGTCAACGAAGGCGCGCTCGATCTGTCCATTTCCTACGAGATCGATCTCTTCGGCAAGCTGAAGCGCGGTGTCGAAGCAGCGAACGCGGACGATGAAGCCGTCGAGGCCGCGCAGCATCTCGCGCGCATCACGGTGGTCGCGGATGTCGTGCGCGCGTATGTCGAATCGTGCTCCGCGGGCGAAGAGCTGGAGATCGCGCAGAAGTCGTTCAACCTGCAGAAAGAGCGCGTGAAGCTCACGCAGCGTTTGCGCGACGCGGGCCGCGGCAATCAGTCGGAAGTCACGCGCGGACAGACTCAGGCCGATACGCTCGCCGCCGACATTCCGCGCTTCGTCGCGCGCCGCCGCGTCGCGCAGTATCGGCTCGCGATGCTGCTCGCGCGCGCGCCGTCCGACTTGCCCAAAGCCGCGCTCGCCTGCAAGAAGCTGCCGAAGCTGCGCGCGCCGATTCCGGTCGGCGATGGCGCTGCGCTGCTGAAGCGCCGTCCCGATGTGCGTCAGGCCGAACGGCAGCTCGCGTCGTCGACGGCGCGCATCGGCGTCGCGACGGCGGCGCTGTATCCGTCGGTGAGTCTCGGCGCATCGGTGGGTTCCGTCGGCATCGCGGAAGACTTGTTCGGCGCGAACACGAACCGCTGGGCGTTCGGGCCGCTCATCAGCTGGAGCTTTCCGATCAACGGTCAGCGCGCGCGCGTGACGCAGGCGGAAGCATCGGCGAGCGGCGCGCTCGCGCATTTCGACGGCGTCGTGCTGAAGGCGCTGCAGGAAACGCAAAGCAGCCTCGCGACCTACGCATCCGACACCACGCGCGCCGATGCATTGCGCACCGCGTATAAATCGGCGATCGAATCCGCCGATGAGACGAATCGCCTGTATCGCGCGGGACGCGAGTCCTTCCTCAACGATCTCGATGCGACGCGCACGCTCACCGGCGTCGCGGCGCAGGTCGCGGCCGCCGAAGGTCAGGTCGCGATCGATCAGGTCAACCTCTTTCGCGCGCTCGGCGGCGGCTGGGAAACCGACGAAGCCATCGCGCAGAATTCAAAGGGCAAATAGCGCGCGCGAGCCACGGCTAAGGGTCGCATAAGTTTCGCCGGATACGATCGGCCGGATCATCGTAACCAGCGAAACTGCCGCATGAATGCACTCGAAGCGCTCAACCGCGCGTGGTTCCTTGCGATCAACGCGCGAGCCGCCACGCCGCTATGGCAAATCGACGTTGCCATCGCCATCGCCGAAGATCTCGTTTATCTCATTCCCGCGCTGCTCGCGTTCATGTGGCTCTTCGGCGGCCGCCTTCAACGCGGCGCGGCCGTGCGCGCGTGCTGCGTCACGTTCCTCGCGCTCGGGCTCAATCAGCTGATCGGCATGCTGTGGATGCATCCGCGGCCGTTCATGATCGGCCTCGGCCATACGTTCATCGAGCATGTGCCCGATTCGTCGTTTCCGAGCGATCACGGGACGCTCTTCGCCAGCGTCGCGCTGACATTGCTGCTTGCGCGTCTCTGGCATGACGGCCTGCTTGCCGCGCTCGCGGGCGTCGCGGTCGCGTGGGCGCGGGTCCGCATCGGCGTGCATTTTCCGCTCGATATGGCGGGCGCAATCGGTGTCGCGTGCATCGCGTATGCGCTCGTCGCGCCGCTCTGGGCGCGTGCCGGAGAAGCGCTGATGCGCTTGCTGATTGCGCTCTATCGCAAGGCCGCGTCGTGGCCGATTCGCCGTGGCTGGCTCGCGCCTTGAGTTTCAAAAGCGCGGACGCGCGTTCGTCTTGATCGCGTAGCCCGCGCGGAAGGCCCGCGCATCGCTCATCGACGTTCGCCAACCATGACAAGCCTTCAAGGTAGCCCCATGCGATTCGATCTCGCCAGCTTCACCGATCCGGGCGGTCGCAACAGCAACGAAGACCGGCTCGTGCTGGTCGCGCATCGCCGGCTGATCGCGGGCATCGTCGCCGATGGCGCGGGCGGTCTCGGCGGCGGCGACGTCGCGGCGCAACTCGTCGTCGACACCATGCGCGACGTGCTGCGCGATTGCGCGACGCGCGGCGAGAGCGTCGAAACGGGACAACTCGCCGATGCGATGCTCGCCGCGAACCGCGCGATCGTCGATGCGCAATCGGCCGGCGGCACGCGCGAACGCATGCGCTCGACCGCCGCGATCCTCACGATCGACCCGCAAGGCGCACACGCGAACTGGGCGCATTGCGGCGACACGCACATCTACTGTTTCAGGAACGGACGCATCGTCCTGCAGACGCTCGATCAGGGCAGCGCGCAGCCATACCGGCTGCGCAGCGTGATGCACACGGCGCTCGGCACCGACGACGAACTGAAGATCGAAGCCGCGCGCGTGCCCTTTCCGATCGAGGATGGCGACGCGTTTCTCGTCTGCAGCGACGGCTTCTGGGAACATCTCGACGAAGCGTCGATGATCGATTCGATCGACGATGCCGGCGACGCCGCAAGCTGGCTCGCCGCGCTCGCGGCTCGTGCGCGCCGCAACGCGCCCGCCGGCGCGGACAATCTGAGCGCGATCGCGTTGTGGGCGGGCGCGCCGCGCGTCAGCCGATAGGCGCGGCGCAGGCGCGGCCGGACGCGACGATCCGTCCCGCCATGCTGCTCAAGAAGCCCGGAAGTTCCGCCGCGGGCATCGGCCGGCTCAGCAGAAAACCCTGCATCTGATCGCATTCGAGTTCGCCGAGCGTGCGGAATTGCGACTGCGTTTCGACGCCTTCCGCGACGACCTCGATCTGCAACGCGCGCGCGAGCGTCACGACCGCCGACAGCAACGCGCTGCCGCGCTGCCCGGACGAATCGAGATCGCGCACGAAGGAGCCGTCGATCTTGATCTGATCGAAACGAAAGCGCTGCAGATAACAGAGGCTTGAATACCCGGTGCCGAAATCGTCGATGGCCACGGCGTAGCCGCGCGCTTGCAGCGCCTCGATCGTGCGGCTCGTCCGTTCGATGTTCTGCATCGCCGTCGATTCGGTGATCTCGAACATGAGGCGCGACGGATCGACGCCGGACGCGGCGATCAGCGCATCGACGCGCGCGACGAGATCGGGCACGTTGAACTGGATCGGCGACAGATTCACCGAGACCGAGATCGCCGGCAGGCCGTCCGCGTCCCATCGCGCGATGTTGCGGCACACTTCGCGCAACACCCAGTCGCCGATTTCGACGATGAGGCCGGAGCGCTCGGCGATCGGAATGAATTCGAGCGGCGCGATTTCGCCGAGCTCCGGATGACGCCAGCGAATCAGCGCCTCGACGCCCGTCACCGATTGCGACGCGACGCTGAACTTCGGCTGAAACGACAGGCTCAACTGGTCGTCGCTCAACGCGCGATGCAGGTCACGTTGAAGGATCAGCGACCTGAGCGCCGTGTGATTCATCTGCGGCTCGAACACGCGGACCGTATTGCGCCCGCTCTGCTTCGCGGCGTACATGGCGGCGTCGGCGCTGTGGAGCAGTTCGTCGGCGTTCGCGCCGTCGCGCGGATGAAACGCAATGCCGATGCTCGCGCTCACGCGCAGCGGCAAGCCGTTGACGACGATCTCCTGCGAGAGACGCCCCAGCACGCCATTGGCGACCGTCATTGCCGCCGAGGTGTCCGCCGCGTTCCCGACCACGATCACGAATTCGTCGCCGCCGAGCCGCGCGACCATGTCGGTATGGCGCAAATCCTCGCGCAGACGCTCGGCGCATACCTGCAGCAGATCGTCGCCGACGCCATGACCGAGCGAATCGTTGATCGACTTGAAGCCGTCGAGATCGATGAAGAGCACCGCGAACGGCGACGCGCGGCGCGCGCCGTCTTCGATCGCCTGCGCGATGCGCAGCGTGAGTTGCTGGCGGTTCGGCAACCTCGTGAGCGCGTCGTGCGTGCCGAGATAGCGCAGTTGCCGGTTCGCGCGCTTCAGCGAGATCGACAGGCTGCTCGTGTGGAGCGCGAACAGCGCGAGCGTGCCGACGAGCACGGTGAACGACATCGCCGTGACGACGAGCGCGAGCCAGTTCGCGTCGAGTTTGGCATCGGCGAGGCAGAGGCTGCCCGGCGCGAAATTGGCCGCGTCCATGCCCAGATAGTGCATGCCGGTGATGGCGACCGCCATGATGATCGCCGCGCCGAGCCGCTTGACGACGCGGTTCTCCACGTTCGACGCGCGCAGCGTGAACGCGAGCCAGAGCGCGGCCATCGACGCGAAGATCGCGACCGCGACCGACAGCGCCACTTTCCAGACCGTGTAGTCGATTCCCGGCGACATCTCCATCGCGCGCATGCCGGTGAAGTGCATCGCCGCGACGCCGACGCCCATGATCGTGCCGCCGACGACGAGGCGCGGCCACGATAGCGCGCCCCGGCTCGCGGTGGCGAGCGCGATGAACGACACGCCGATCGCGAGCACGAGCGACGCCGCCGTGATGGACACGTCGTAGCCGACGGAAATCGGCAGCGAGAACGCGAGCATGCCGATGAAGTGCATCGACCAGATGCCGACGCCCATCGACACCGCGCCGCCGGCAAGCCAGGCGGGGCGGCGTTTCGCGCTCGCAAGCGCATTCAGGCCGCCGGACAGCTCCATCGCCGTGTAGGACGCGAGGAACGCGACCACCAGCGACAGGCAGACCAGCAGCGGATTGTAGACACCAGTCATCGGCCCTCTCTCGTTTCTTGTCAGTCTTTTGCGACTGCTTTTTCTTGCGGTTCGACCGCCTCAGGCCCACGCCGAGATGACGCCCGGCGCTCGATTCCTCATGCGCTATCGGCCGGTCAGCCGAAAACTTTATGGCCATCCCCTTTCTACGACTTTCGATGTAGGCCATCCAGCCGATTTTGCGCGCGCCCCGCCGTGACTAATTTGAAAGCGCCGGCTCGCAGGAACGGCTGAAAAGCCGACACGCCTCGGGCCACGCGCCGGGCGGCGCAGCAAACGCAGGAGGGGCCATGTTCACGCACAGAGGATTCAGGGGAACGGGAGCGTCATCATGGACGCGCTGACTCATCGCGACGCAAGCGCCTTCGCGCTCGAAACGTCGACGCTCGCCGAACTGTGGCATCGCCGGACGAGTCTCTCCGACAGCGAAATCGGCCAGATCTACAAGCTGGTGTTGGCGGCGCTGCGCGGCTATTACCCGTCGGAGTTGCGCGGACTGCCCGAGGACAAGGAGGAGCTGATCTCGCAATTCTTCTTCTCGCGCGTGTTGCGGCTCGACTTCGAGCAGCGCCCGTCGCACGCGTCGCCGGAGAGCGCGCCGTCCACGGCGCATGCGCTGTGCGCGTACTTTCGCCGCTTCCTGATCGACTGTCTGCGCAGCGCGAGCCTGCAGCGCAATCTGTCGATCGAGATCGACGGCGTGCAGGCCGAAGTCGATTCGCGCGCGCACGCTCCCGACGATCCGGTGGCAGCCGCGCTCGCCGAATTCGGTCTGAGCGAGGCGGACGTGCGCGGTCTCGCGCGCGCGTTCGTCGCGGCGCTCGATGCGCCGGACCGGATCGTCCTCGCGGGGAGTCTCGGCGCGTGCGGCGAACGCAAGGGCGGGCTCAAGGCCGTCGCGGACCGGTACGAGGTGCCGTCGTATCACTATCGCGCGCGCAAGCTCGGCGTGACGATGAAGAAGAGAGCGACGCCGAAATCCTTCGCCGCGACGAAAATCGGCCGCTGGATGGAGGACACGCTCGGCATCGCGATCGCGCCGGAGAACCGCGACGCGATCCTGATCGTGCTGAATCTGCTCGCGCTAGAAGCGCACGAATGAGCGGGCGTCAGCGGTCTTCGATGTCCGTCGGCGGCGTTTTCACGATGCCCGCGCCGACGTTGCCCTGCGACACGCGCCGGCCCCGCTCGTCCGCGTCGAGCTTGCGGCCTTGCTCGGTGACGCCGGCGGACGTGATCGTCTGCAACGTCGCCTTGTTGCGCGTGTCTTGACGGGGCGTCGTCGAAAAGGTGGCGCCCTGGGGCGGCGACACCGCGATCTTGCGCAGGATTTGCGGCGCGGCGGCGCTCGTGCCCTCGAACGCAAGCGCCGAGCCGCTGCGCGTGCCCGCCGCCATCACGCCTTTGCGGATGATCGAGCGATCCGATACGGCGGCCACGTCGGGCCCGGCGCGATCGGGCGGCTTGCCCGCGCGGTCGAAGCCCGACGAGGAGTACGGCGCGGTGGCCAGGTCCTGCTTGCGATAGCCGCCGACGACGCACGTCTGAAAGCCCGTCGCGATCGAACTGAGCGTGCCCTCGCGACGGATCCAGCTCGGCGGATTGGGGCCGTCGTAGTCCTGTGGCGCGGTGTATTTGTCGAAGCGCACGTAAGCATCGTCGTCGAAGCGGGACTGGCGTCCGCGTACGGGGAAGCCGAAGGGCGTCTCGTTGCGCTGCACCCAGGCTTGGACTTCGATGTCACTGTTCTGGTTGGCATTCTTCAGCTCGATCATCCAGTCGCCGCTCGGCGCGGGACGCCGGTTCGGGTCGCGCGTCATCGTCGGCGCGAGCGCGACGAGAATCATCGGCGGTTTGCCGCGCGCGCCGCGGCCGAGATGCACGACCGTGCACAGGCGCTCGCTGCCGAGCGTCCAGGCGGCGACGCTGCCGGGCTGGATTCCCGCGCTCGCGCCGCCGCCGGGCGGCCGCACCGCGACTTCGATGTTCGAATCTCCGATATCGGGCAGCCAGATTTCGACGAAACTCGGCGTCAGACACTCGGGCAACACGCGCCAGCGCAGTTCTTTTGTCGCGTCCTTTGCGATGGACAGCGTGCCGTGACAGCGGTCGAGATTGCTGTTGCCCGCCGGGAGCGTGATCGAGCAGGCTTGCGTTTGCGAGAGCTCGTCCATCGCGCATTCGAGCATCGACGTGCCGTCGTGCGGACCGGCGAAATAGCCATAGCTCATATTGATGAACGCGCGGCTCACATCGCCGGCGATGTCCCGCGTGCGCGCGATGATGTAGCGCAACGCATCGAGCGCCTGCGCGTCGAGCCAGAGGCCGGACGTGTCGCGCACGGTCCGGCCCGGCTGACGGAATTGCACGGCGACCAGTTCGGGCGGCGGATCCGGCGCTCGATTCGGATTCGGCGCCGAAAGATCGGGCCGCCGCAAATCGACGCCCGCGGCGAGGTCCAGCGTCGCGGTGCCGTGCGTCCATCCGCGGGCGAGCGCCGTCGCGCCCGCATCGCGATAGAGCGCCTCTTCGTCGATGACGCCGTCGCGCCGCGCGTCGTTCATCCGCTTGTGAATGTCCGCCGAGAGGAACTCGCGCCCGTATCCGAGCCCTTGCGCGTCGTTGGCCGGATCGTCCTGATTCCAGAAACAGCGCACGCGCGAGTCCGTGCCGGCCGCATCGGCGTAAAAATGCGCGTGCGCGAACGCGATGGCGTCGTCGCATGCGCCGACCACGACGACCTTGGGCGCGCCATGGCGACGCGGCGCGTGAGCGAGCTTGTCCTGATTCGTGACCGGCACGGGATCGCTGCGCGGCGGCTCGCCGGCCAGCACCGGCATCGCGAGCGTGAAGCGCTCGATCATGCCGGCGAGATCGGTCTTCAGATGATCGAGAAACGCCGCCGTCACGAATGCGGTGCAAAAGCGCGTGTTTTCGAGACCCGCGGCCGGATGACGATAGAGCGCCGACATCCATATCCCGCTCTTGCCCTGCACCGTCTCGGCGAGCTTGCGCGCCGTCGTGCCCTGCGCCGTCTCGATGGCGATCGGCACGAAGCCCGGCGGCGGGCCGCCCAGGTCTGCGAATCGCGTGAGAACGGCCCACACGAGGTATGGATCGGCGCGCGTTACGCCCAGCACGCCGGCTTCGGTTTCGTCCAGCAGCGGCGTGGCATCCGAATGGACCTGCCAGATCGCGTTCATGTCGGCACGCGATTTCCGCTCAAGCCCTTGCCGTTCCACTCGTTCTTCGCCTCGTTCCATAGCCAGGCGAGAATCGGCGAGCCTGCGCCCGTCGGCTTCGGCTTGCCGAGCCAGATATGCGGGTAATCGGGCGACACCATCGTCGGCGGATCGGACTGCTGCGCGGCGGTGGCGTTGGCGGGCCAGAGGAGCGGCTCCTGATCGTTGAAGTCCTCTTCGCCGTCGAACTGGTCGCCCCGGAACGTGCGCGGCGTGAAGGTGCCCCGATCGCCGTCAATCTTGCAGCGATGCACGAAATACTCCGCGAGCGTCGTCCCGAGCAGATGCCCCGCCGCCGTGTCCACCGGGAAGTGCACGCCCGCGATCGTGCGGTTGAGCGCGACGCGCCGCGCCTGCGCGTAAAGCTGCGTGTGCAGCGCCGTCGACGGCTGCGCGCCGGTCGCCATCGGCGCGTTGCGTAAATCTCGGAAGAAATCGTTCATCACGCCCGCGACGATGTACGCCTGCGTCGAATGTCCGCTCGGCAGCGAGCCGTGGCCGGGCGTCGGGATCATCGGCTGAACTTGCGGCGAATAGTCGATCGCGCGGCTGCACGCGAGCGCGTGCTTGAAACGCATTTCCACGGCGATCGCGAAACGCACCGCCGTCGCGAGCAGTTCGAGCGTCTTCGGCGTGCGCTGCGGACTCAGGAAAAGAATCGAGCTCCAGAAGGCTGCTTGCGGTCCCATCTGCAGCAGCGTTTCGTTGGCCCGTTCGGCGCGCAGGTCGGAGTAGCGATCCATGAACGTGAGCTGCTTGACGAACACGTCCTTGCCCGGCCGATGCATCTGAACGATCAGCTTGGGCGGATCGAACTTGGGCGCGGTGTCGTTCGGGTCGATCCTGAAACCGCGATCCCACAGCGTCACGCCGGTCCCGCCAGCCTCCTCTTCCGCATCCTTTGGCGAGAGCGTGAAGGCGAGATTCGACACCAGTTCGAAGTCGAACACGCTCGCCCGCACCCAGTCGTCCCAGCGCCAGAGCTGGCCGTTGTCGTCGAGATTGCGAACGGGATTGCCGTTCGCGTCCGTCCGGAATTCGTCCTCTTCGGGATTGATCCCAAACGGCTGACCCGGCTGCCACGGCCCGCAGATGCCGTCGCGATGGCCGATGAGACCCATCGTCTGCGATTCGGCGCCGCCGAGCATGTCGGCGCTGCCGACTCCGCCGACGCCTCCCACTCCCCCGACGCCGCCCACGCCACCGACGCCGCCCACGCCACCGACACCACCTACGCCGCCCACTCCGCCGAGAGTCGCCATTTGTTCACCTCTTTGCTTCGTCAGGAATGCCTGCGGGCTACTGCAACGGCAAACCCGCGCGCCGCAGCGCGTCCGACCAGATGCGGCCCGTCTCGAACGCCGCGCTCGGCGAACGCTCCAGAAAGCCGCGCACGGTGAGATGCGGCTCGATCGCGAGCACCTTGCGGATCGTGAGCCGCGCATCGTCGACGAGACCGAGTTCCGCCTGCGCGATCGCGAGCGCGCGCAAGGTCGACGTGTTATTCGGCCCGTTGCGCAGCGAATGCTCCGCGAGTTCGATCACGCGCTCGTACTGGCGCGCGGAAAGCGCCGCCGTCGCGCAGAGCGACTCGTAGAAACTCTTCAGCGGGTCGAGCGGCGAGAGCGCGAGCGCATGTCCCGTCGCCGCGACGGCTTCGTCGCCCTCGCCCTTGAATGCATGAAGCGTTCCCTTGAGCAGCCACGCGAGCGAATCGTTGGGATTCGCCTCCAGCGCGCGCTCGTAGCAATCCTCGCCGGCATCGAGCTGCTTGAGCAGATTCGTGCGGACGAAACCTTCGACCGCGAGCGCCATCGACGAGCGCGAATCGGCGTCGAGCGCGCGCCGCGAGCAGGCGAGCGCGGAATGCGCCTCGCCGACGCGGTCCGTCGTCCAGCCGCGATTGAAGCGCAGCACATGCCATTTCGCGAGCCATGCGTAAGGCGTCGCCTGGCCGCGCGCGCGTTCCGCGAGCACGTCGAGCATCTGGCCGGCGCGCTCGAATTCGTCGCGCACGCCGCGATGCATCAGCGCAATCGAGCCGAGCAGCAAGGTCGAGCTTTCGAGCGTCGGCAGCGACTGGCTGCGCGTGCGTTCGAGCTCGTGCGACACGATCCGCGTGCTAACCGACGTATGAATGTGCGCGACGAGCGTGCTTTCGCCCGCGATGACGGCGTCGATGCTGTCGGTGAGCGTTTCGCCCCAGACGACGCAAGCGAGTTTGGTATCGGCGAGTTCGACGGCGAGCACGATCTTGCCGCCATGCGTGCGATACGCGCCCGACAGCACGTAGCGCGCATCGAGCAGCGCGCCCGCCTGCGACGCGTTCGCGCTCCGGTCACGCAACGCGCTCGTGGATAGCCGAGAGATCACGCGCAGTTCGTCGCTGCCCGAGAGACCGATGATGATGTCGTCGGCGAGAATCTCCCCGAGCACGTCATGGCTCGCGTCGAGGCAGCGCGACGCGAACGGAATCACCGCGATCGAAGGCCGCAGCACCGCCGCGCCGATGGCGTTAGGCGCGATCACCGGACGCGGCCCCGGTCCGCCGAGACGGAACGCGTGCACCGGATGCGCCAGATGCCGCAGATGACACTCGCCGAGATCCTCGATGCACGCGTCGAAAACGCCCGCGAGCCGCGCCTGCACGCAATCCGACATCACGATTTCGCCGGGTCCGGCGAGGTTGTAGAGACGCGCGGCCAGATTCACGCCGCGTCCGTAGACGTCGCGCTCGTCCGCGAAAAGCTCGGTCTCGTGCAGACTCTCGCGCAACATGAGCGGCTCGGCCGCGGCGTTGCCGTCGCCGCGATCGGCCGCGCTCGCCCTGCACGCCGCCTGAATGTCGAGCGCGCAACGCGCCGCCGGCAACGCGTGCTCGAACAGCATCATGAGGCCGTCGCCTTCGGTGCGGATCAGCCGCCCCTGATGCTCCGGCACGATGCGGTTTTCAATGACCGCGCGCAGATTGCGCCAGCGCGCGGCCGTTCCCGCTTCGTCCGCTTCGGCGAGCCGGCACGACTCGACGAGATCGGCGAACAGGATCGTACGCACGACGCGTTGCAACACATTGGCCGTACCGGCAAGTTCCGCGTTCATACTTTCAAGACCGATCGACGGCGCGTCCGTTCGATAACGGATGGCCCATGCTCTCACCGAGGGATCGCATCAAGCGCAGCAGGACGGCAGACGCGGGTCTCGCGCGGTGTTTGATGATGATTTGAATGGCCGCGACGCCCGGCATCTTTTACTCGCGTCCGATGTTTCGGGTCACGAAATGTCTGCCGCACACCATAACGTAGTCATTGCATCGGTGAATAGCAAGGCGCCTTTTCCGCACTATGTACGGAAGCGTTCCTAAGCGCCTCGATCCTTGTCGGCCTGCAGCCGGCTCGCGATGAGCTGGACCAGATAAAGCGCGAATTCGGGCTCCTGATAGTAGAGCCGAATGGCATCGGCGGCGGAAACGGTTCGCATCTCGCAGTCCGTCTTGCAGATCACCGTCGACGTGCGCCGATGCTCCGGCGAAAAGAGCCCGATTTCGCCGAGCACCGTGCCCGCGCCCAGTTCGATGCCGAGCTCCGAAAGCCGCACCGTGCCCTTCTCGACGTAGAACATCTGGCCGCTCGGATCGCCTTTGCGAAACAGCACTTCGCCGGGCCGGAAACGCTGGCTTTCCATTCTGGCGAGCAGGCGCGCGACCGGAAGCTGACCGCTGATGGCGTGATCGACCTGCGTCTCGCGGATCTTCGCCATGCGCGCCGCAACCGCGCTCGCTTCGCCACGGCTCGATACGTTCAGCGCCTTGAATATCGTCGTGAGATGCGTCTTGACCGTGGCCTCGGCGACATCGAGTTCGCGCGCGATCGTCTTGTTGGAGCGTCCGCGAGCGAGCAGCGCGAGCACTTCGAGCTGACGCGGCGTCAGATGCAGGTTCGGGTCCGGCGCGACGTTTCCGGACGGCATGCGCAATTCGCTTCTCTCCGACGAAAGCAGCGAGCGCGGCAGCGAAACGCCGCCTGCCAGCACGAGGCCGATCGCACCAAAAAGAAGCTCTGCCGAAGCGGATTTCTCGACACATCCCGCGACGCCCGTCGCGATCAGTTCATCGACTTGCTCGCGCGTGGCCATGCTCAACAGCACGATCACGGGCGTCGTTCCGACACGTTCGCGCGCGGCGTCGAGTTGCGCGCGGACATCGTTCAGACGATCGCCGTCCATGACGATGCAATCGGGCTTGCGTTCGTCCGGCCATCGATCGGGAAGACGGTCGGCCGCGTGCACTTCGGCATCCTGCGCGAATCCCCGCAGGAGCGCCGCGACGCCCTCGCGAAACAGCCCCGCCGGTCCGGTCAACAGTATCTTCATGCGATGCATGCTATACCGACTCGCGCGCTCATGCGCGATGGTCGAACGTTCGTCATGCGAAGCGCGCATGCCGTGCGCAAATTGTAAGAGCGTGCTGCGCTGCCTATACTGCATTCGCCATCGGCACACTGCGAGGCCACGCATATGACAGGCAAAAGCAAGCACGCATGGCGGGCGATTCATGCGCTGCTGGTCGCGCAAGCCTGCATCGCCGATTTCGCCGCCGCGCAGCAGCGCGTGCCCGACAAAAGCCTCGTGTACTGCTCCGAAGCCAGCCCCGCCGGATTCGACGATGCGCAATTCACGTCGTCGATCGAAGCGAGCGCGGCGGGCTATACCGTCTACAACCGGCTCGTGGAGTTCGATCGGGAAAACGGCGATATCGAGCCGGGGCTCGCGCAGTCGTGGGAACGCTCGCCGGATGGCCTTCAATACACGTTTTATCTGCGCCACGGCGTCAAGTTTCATACGACTGGCTACTTCACGCCGACGCGCGAATTCAACGCCGACGACGTCGTGTTCACGTTCGAGCGCATGCGCGATGCACAGCATCCGTTTCGCCGCGCTTATCCCGTGTCGTTTCCGTATTTCCGCGACCTCGGTCTCGCGACGAACATCGAGCGCATCGACGCGCCCGATCCCTATACGGTGCGCTTCACGCTCGCACGAATCGATGCGCCTTTCCTGCAGAAAATGGCGATGCCCTTCGCGTCGATACTCTCGCGCGAATACGCCGACAAGCTGCTCGCCGCGGGCCGCGCGAGCGACATCAACTGGCATCCGGTCGGCACCGGTCCTTTCGTGTTTATCGACTACGCGAAAGACGCGACGATCCGCTTCGCGGGCAACACGCAATACTGGAAGGCGAACATCGTCCGGCTGAAATCGCTGACGTTCGCGATCACCACCGATCCGATGGTGCGCCTGCAAAAGCTCAGGCAGGGCGAATGTCAGGTGATGAGCTATCCGCGTCCCGCCGACATCGCGTCGATCAGGAAAGACGCGCGCCTGCAAGACGTGAATCAGCCGGGCTTCAATCTGGGCTATCTCGCCTACAACACGTCCAGAGCGCCGCTCGACGACGTGACCGTGCGCCGCGCGCTCGACATGTCGATCGACAAGCACGCGATACTCGACGCCGTCTATCAAGGCACCGCGCGCGCCGCAACCAATCCGATGCCGCCGATGCAATGGGGCTACGACTTCGGCATTCGCGACGCGCCGTACGATCCGGCACGCGCGAAAGCGTTGCTCGCGCAAGCGGGTCACGCGAACGGACTCAAACTCAGGCTATGGGCGATGCCGGTGCAACGCGCGTACAACCCGAACGCGCGGCTCATGGCGGAGATGATTCAGGCGGACTGGGCGAAGATCGGCGTGCAGGCGGAGATCGTCACGTACGAAATGGGCGAGTACGTACGCCGTGCGCGCGCCGGCGAGCATGACGCGCTACTCATCGGATGGAGCGGCAATTATGGCGATCCGGACGACTGGCTCGGCGTGCTCCTCGGCTGCGACGCCGTGAAGGGCGGCAACTTCGCGAAGTGGTGCTACAAGCCCTACGACGATCTCATCAAGGAAGCGCGGGCCACGCTCGATATCGATGCACGCACCGCGCGCTATCAGCAAGCGCAGAGAATCTTCAAGGAACAGGTTCCGTTCACGCCGATTGCGCACGCGACCGTTTATCAGCCGGTCGCGCGCAATGTGACGGGCTTCAGGATCGATCGATTCGGCATGACGCGTTTCTGGGGCGTCGGCATCGACTGATTTCGTCTGACGAGTTCAGGACGGTGTCAGCTCATCGAGCACCGACGCGAGAATCATCGCGCCCGCATTGCCCGGAACCGGACGCGGATTCGGCGCATAAACACGATCGCCGCGACGAATCTCGACGCCGCTCATCGCGCATACGCCGACGGTGCGCGCGCGCATCGCACGCCACACCTGATCGCCATAACAGCAGCGCGTCGAGTCGCGCCATTCGATCGTCGCCGTCGTGCTCGATGGCCGCTCGATCAGCTTTACCGCGACGCGTTGATCGCCGCCTTGCGCGAAAGGACGCCTCGGCGAAGGCGCTTCGAAGCTCGCGCCATCACTCAACGATGTCAGCAGGAAGATCGTTCGCGCCCACGGATCGAGGGCGAGTGCAGCTTCAGCCATGTTCGGCTCCTTGTCGAAGAAATGCGTGGAATCGGCATCGCCACTCCAAGGTAATGAAACCGAAATCGCGCGCCAACTGCCCGATGGTTGCGCCGGCCTATATCAAGGTTTAATGCGCGCGGCGGCTGCGCCCGCGAAAACTAACACCTTCGTATGAGCGCATCAGACAGACGGCTGGATTCACGGCGCGCACGCCACGCGAACGTTTAATCGATGCATAGAAGGTTGGTGCACGCACGCTCCTTCGTAGGTGTAGTCGAGCCGTTCCGTGGCCGATACAGTGTCGTCAAGGTCGAAACGCGAACGCAGACCAACGGCCTTATCGAGGGAAACCGAAGAACATCCATTATTTCGGATACCCGATCAATCGCATCACTCAATCCACCTTGGAGTCGATCATGAACAAGTACCTCGTCAGCCTCTCTCTCGTTGTCGCCACGCTCGCCGCGCCCGCGATCGCATTCGCGCAATCGAACAGCCCCGTTACGCGCGCTCAAGTCCGCGCCGATCTCGTCGCCGTCGAGCAAGCCGGCTATAACCCCGCGATTGCGAGCGATCCGTATTACCCCGCGGACATTCAGGCAGCGGAAGGCAAAATCGCCGCGCAACACACCGACGCATCGCAAGCGTATGGCGGCGTACGGACCGGCACGAGCGCATCGGCAGCGAGCGCGTCGAAGCATGCCGCGATGAACAACGCGTGCGTCGGTCCGGCCGACTTCTGCCAGCCGTTCTTCGGCAGCTGATCCATCGTTCGCACTAGCGGAGTCTTTCATGAAGCGAATTTTGCAAGTCGCGTCGGCACTGGCGTTATCGGCTGGCGTGTTGGCATCGGCGAATGTATCCGCGCAAACGCATGCGCCGATCAAGAACATCGTCCTCGTGCATGGCGCATGGGTCGACGGCTCGGGATGGAAGCCGGTCTACGACATCCTGACGCGCGACGGCTATCACGTCACGATGGTGCAGGAGCCACTCACCTCGCTCGACGCGGACGTCGCCGCGACCAAGCGCGTGCTCGACCTGCAGAACGGTCCGACGATTCTCGTCGGTCATAGTTACGGCGGGTCGGTCATCACGGAAGCGGGCGTGCATCCGAACGTCGCCGGGCTCGTCTATGTCGCGGCGCATGCGCCGAACGTCGGCGAGGACGAAGGCGCGCTCGGCAAGAAGACGCCGAGCTTCCTCGCGAAGCAGACGAACGCCGTCGAAAAGACCGCGGACGGCTACACGTATCTGAATCCCGCCGTCTTCCCGAAAGACTTCGCCGCCGATCTTCCGCTCAGGCAAGCGACGTTCGAATCGCGCTCGCAGATCCTGACTGCGGCGCAAGTCTTCACGACGCCGCTCTCCGCCGCGGCGTGGACGACGAAACCGAGTTGGGGCATCGTGGCGGGCGGCGACAAGATCATCAATCCGGATCTCGAACGCTGGTACTACGAACGCGCGCACAGTCACATCACGGTCATTCCGGGCGCGAGCCATTCCGTGTACGAATCGAAGCCGCAGCAGGTCGCGGCCGTGATCGAAGATGCCGCGAAGCATGCGGTGCAGTAGGTGAAAATCGCGCGGCGTCGTGCAGCACGCATGACGCCGCGCGCATTCGTCTGGGGTTTGCGCTTCTTGCCGTATCCGCCGTCCATGGCTTATATAGTGTGTGGCCGCGCGTGTCGCGCACGAGGCGTCGAATGACCAGACGGAGGAAGCGATGGTT
This sequence comes from Caballeronia sp. AZ7_KS35, assembly GCF_023631045.1. Lineage (NCBI taxonomy): Bacteria > Pseudomonadati > Pseudomonadota > Betaproteobacteria > Burkholderiales > Burkholderiaceae > Caballeronia > Caballeronia sp. AZ7_KS35. Next base: position 230,803 of record NZ_JALQDV010000038.1, read on the forward strand.
CGGCTCGTGATGATTCTTCTCGGCGTCGACTATCTGCGCACGCGCTGGCGCTCGGTGATGACGCTCGGCCTGCTCAGCATCGCGCTCGGCGGCGTCATCTTCATCGACGCGCTCGACGGTTCCCTGTACTTTCCCATCGTCCCCTTCGTGCTGCTGATGCTGCTCGAAGGCCTCGCCACGCTGGCCGTCGCGTGGACCGGCATGGGCGGCCAGCGCAAGCTGCGCTACGTGAAGGGCGCGACTTTCTGCCTCTCGGCGCTGCTCGTGCTGTTCGGCGGCGAGCACGGCAATTTCGTGCTGTCGCTCATCTTCGGCACGCTTTTTCTCGTCGATGGCGCGCTCCAGATCATTTCCGCGCGCGTGGTCCGCTTTCGCAAATGGCGTATCGCGATGGCGGGCGGCGTGCTCGAGATCGCCATCGCGATCTTCTTCTATCAGCCGTATCCGGATCACTATGCGGGCACGGTCGCGTATTGCGTCGCGTTCGGGCTTTTCTTCGGCGGCTGGAACATGATCCTGCTCGCAGCGCGCGTGCGGCGCATGGCGGCGAATCCCGCCGTCGATGACGGTGCAACCCACTCCGCTCACGACGACGCGAAGCCCGCCGCGCCATCGTTCGCAGGCGCGGTCTGGGACGGCCCGCCCGCGCCCGGCGAAGCCGCGCTGACGGTGCATGTGTGGACGCCCGTCGGCACGGCGAAGTCGCAACCGCGCAGGCAATTGATCATCGATCGCTATATCGCCGCCGTCGACAGGAACGGCACGATCTCGACCGGCCATGCGGCGCTGGAGACGCCCGAGGGCGTGTACATCAGCCTCTATCCGGCGGTCGAAATCGACCGGTCGCCGGACGAATTCTCACGCACCTTGCGCGCGACGCGCGAGAACGACGTGCCCGGCCTCTTTCAGCCGGACTACGAAACGGAATCGAAGGCGTGGTGTCCGTCGACGCAGCAGGTGCGTATCCGCAATTACGATCCGGCGCGGCTCGCGCGCTTCTGGCAGGAGTATCGGCGCGACACGACGTACAACCTCACGTACCGCAACTGTTCGAGTTCCGTGGCGCGGGCGCTGGAAGCGGCGATCGAAGGCGCGTCGGCGCGCGTGTGGGGCAAAGGCGGCGGATGGAAGCCGCTCGTGCGTATCATGACGACGCCCGAGTTGTGGGTCGCCGCGCAAGTTCGCAAACGCGCTGCGACGATGGCCTGGACGCCCGGCCTCACGCTCGACTATGCGCGCGCGCTCAGCATGCTCGCGGACCCGCGTCACTCGGGCTGGGTGAAGATGGCGCGCATCGCGGTCGCGACGATGTATCGCTCGCGGCAGCGCTGGCGCGCCGAAGAGCACGCCGCCGTGCGCGTTCAAGAGCAAGATGCGTCGGCGACGGCGGAGCAGCGTACCGGCTGACGCGCCGTGGCATCACGATTCGACCGGCTTGTCGGCAGTCTTGCGCGAGCGGTTGCCCCGCGCTGACGGCTTGCGCGATGGCTTCTCCGCCTTCGCTTCGGCATCGGGCTCGGCGACGGGCGCGGCGCTTTCATGCGGCACGTCGGCGGCGGCGCTTCGTTTCGCCGCGGTCTTGCGCGACCGGCGCGGCGCGGCGGGCTTTTTCGGTGCAGGCTCGGGAGTGGGCGCGTGTTCCTGCGACGGCTCGGGCGTTTCGACCTCGACGGGCGCCGGCGCTTCTTCGACGACGAACACAGGTTCGGGCGCCGCCACGCGTGCAGACTTTCTCCCGCCGCGTTTCTCCTTGCGCCGGCCGTTCGCCGCTCCCTCGTGTTCTTTAGCGGGCGCGACCGCTGGCGGCTCGCTCGGTCTCACGTCCATCGGCGCGACCTGAGCCGTGTGAGCAGAACGAAACACGAACGCGCCGGATTTATCGTCGCGGCCGACTTCAAGCAGACCGCGAGATTGCGCTTCGTCGAGCAGATTGCCGAACGCGCGAAAGCCGTATTGCGTCTCGCTGAAACCCGGCTTGCGGCGCTTGATGGCGCTCTTCAGCACCGATGCCCAGATCTTGCCGCTCTCGCCGCGTTCCGATGCGAGCGCCTCGAAGGTCTCGACGGTAATCGCGATCGCGTGCGACTTGCGCGATTCCATCTCCTGCTTCGGTTGCCGCTCTTCGTCGGACGCGCGCTTCGCATCGCGCTGTTCGCGCTTGGCGATGGCGCGTTGCTGCTCGCGCACGAGGTCGTCGTAGAAGATGAACTCGTCGCAGTTCGCGACGAGCAGATCCGACGTCGATTGCTTCACGCCCACGCCGATGACTTTCTTCGCGTTCTCACGCAGTTTCGACACGAGCGGCGAGAAGTCCGAATCGCCGCTGATGATGACGAACGTATCGACGTGCGCTTTCGTGTAGCAGAGATCGAGTGCATCGACGACGAGACGGATATCGGCGGAATTCTTGCCGGACTGACGCACGTGCGGAATCTCGATCATCTCGAAGCTGGCCTCGTGCATCGCCGATTTGAAGCCCTTGTAGCGGTCCCAGTCGCAATAAGCCTTTTTGACGACGATGCTTCCCTTCAGCAGCAGGCGTTCGAGCACGGGTCTGATATCGAATTTTTCGTACTTCGCATCGCGAACGCCGAGCGCGACGTTCTCGAAGTCGCAGAACAACGCCATGCTGACGCTTTCCTGAGGTCCAGCCATATGGTTCTCCAGCCCGTGCGGCATGTTTGGAATGACCACATGATAGCTTGCCGGCGTTGACTGGAAGGGATACGCGAAAATCAGCGCTTGCCGTAACGGGCCGCAAGCGCGGCGAGATCGCGGCGGACCCAGTCGGCGTCGGCGGCGAATGTGTCATCGGACATGCCGGGCTGGCGGAACAGCGTGAGCGCGATATCGGCGCCCGCGCCGTTCTGATACACGCGCAACGGAACGTAGACCTCGCCGCCATCCGGCAGACCGACGCGATGATCCATGATTCCGAACGCGTTGTGCTCGGTGAAGCGGATCGTCACTTCGCCTGCCGGACCGCGTGCGCGCCAGTGATCGCCCATGTCTTCGAGCGTCGACTGCGCCAGTCCGGACGCCCACGTCGGGAAGACTTCCGGACGCCAGATCGCGTCGTAAAGCTCGCGCCAGTCGCGATCGACGGTGACGGTGAGGGTCCGCGTATGCATCGTCACGCCGATGTCACGTTTCGATCTTCGACATCACCGCCGTGGCCGGATCGTAGCGATAGCCCTTCTGCGCGAGCTGTTGCGCCATCTTGTCGCCGATCAGCTTCTGCTGCGCCTCGCGGAACACGAGCTCGTGATCGGGCTTCAGGCGCTCCAGTTCGACCGCGAGCCGCCGCATCAGCGCGACCTCGCCGGTGCTGCGGGCATCGATGAAAAGGATCTTCTCGTTCGCCACGTCGAGGCGCTGGCGCAGGTCCTTCGCGTACGTGACCCACTGCTCGGCATTGGCGCGAAGGTCGTCGTAGGCCTTCGAATGCGCCTTCGCCTGCGCCGCCACCTGACGCTGCAGCGATGCCAGCTCGGACTCGTCGCCCTGCTCCTTTTCGACGAGACGCTTCGCGAGATCGGTCGCGTTTCTCTCGGCGGCTTCGGCGCGTTCGCGCAACGCGTTGACATCGTTCGATACGCGCGCGAGTTCCGCGCCCTGCTCGGCCTTTTCTTCCATCAGCGCGCTGACCTGCTTGCGGGCTTCGTCCAGCTCGGCGCCGATGCGCTCGGCATGTTCCCGCTGCGCAGAAACTTCCGCGCCGCGCGCAGCCGCGCTTTCGCGCTCCGCTGCCAGTGCGCTGCGCGCGTCGTTCAGTTCCGCTTCCAGCGCGGCGATGCGGGCGAGGTTTTCGCTCGCCTGCGCTTCGGCGGCCTGCGCGCGCGTATGCGCCGCGTTGAGGTCCTGCAACAGGCGCTCGGCTTCCGCCGATTTTTCCTGCGATACGAGGCCAAGCGCTTCATGCTGCTGACGCGCCTGATCGCGCTCCTCGGCGATGCGCGCGAGTTCTTCATCCTTGGCCGCAAGCGACGCGCTCAACTGCTCGTGCTGCTGACGCGCCTGATCGCGCTCTTCCGCGATACGCGCGAGTTCTTCATCCTTGCCCGCAAGCGACGCGCTCAATTGCTCGTGCTGCTGCCGTGCCTGATTGCGCTCCTCAACGATGCGCGCAAGCTCCTCGTCCTTGCCCGCAAGCGACGCATGCAGATTCGCCTGCTGCTCGCGTGCCTGATCGCGCTCTTGCGCGATGCGCGCGATGTCCTCGTCCTTGGCCGCCAGCGCCGCGTTCAGCGCTTCTTTCGCCCGCCGCTCTTCTTCGAGCGATGCGTTCACGGTTTCCAATTGGGCCCGCTCCGCCGACGCGCGCTGCGCCGCTTCCTCGATGCGCGTCTCGGCGGTCTGCGCGCGTATCGTGGCTGCATCGGCCTCTTCGCGCAGTCGCACGACCGATTCCTCGGACGCCCGCAATGCGCTCAGCATTTCCATCATTTGCTGGCGGTTCTTCGCGGCCTCGTCGCCGGTCCTCTGGAATTCGGCGAGCGCCTCGTCGCGCTCCGCAAGCGCGGTCGTGAGCCGCTGGCTCACGGCGGACAGCCGCTGTCCGGACATCCGCTCGGTTTCGTCGCGCGAGACGGTCCAAAGCCGCCGCGCGACATTCACGAGCGTCTCGGCAAGGTCGTCGGGCAGTCCGGTCGGCGCCTGCTGCTGCGGCATGTCCGGGGACCGCGCCTCGCGCCAGCGCTGCAGGCCGGCCGCGATGGCGACGACGGAGCCGTTTCCGGCCTCCGCCCAAACCGTCAAGGGAGAAACCTTGCGACCTTCTTCGGTCAGTCGATCGGCGATCGACGCGATTTGCTCGTCGGTGATGTTGTCTACGTCTGTGGGCATAAGCGCCTCGAAAATCAGTGGCGTCGCACTCAAAACACTGCGATACATTGTTACGTTCGGCTAAATCCGCGCGGGGCGGAGATGGATGATACCCATTTTCCGCGCTCGACCAATCGAAGCACGTCGCATGCCGTCGAAAATAGGATTTTGTAGCGAGAGTGTATCGTCTGCGGGACCTTGAAACCGTGGCGTAATACGTTATTGACAGAAACGCGTCGAGCCCGGACGAGCAATTTCGTCCGGGCTTTCTAATTCGTTAAATCGGTGCGATTACGGCTTCGCGAAAACCGGGCCGAGTCCGATGACATCCGTATCCGCCGAACGCGTGCCCGACGCGACGTTGCCGTTCGCCGGCGCGCCGTAAGCCGTCAGGCCCTTCGCGGCGTCCACGCGCGCTTGCGCGGCCTGGATGTTTTGCGGATATTGCGTCTGATCGCTTGCCGGGTCGTAGCCCGCCTTTTCCAGCTCGACGAGTTGCGCACGCACTTCGGCGCGGGTGATCGGCTGATTCGACTGAGCGAACGAAAGAACCGGAAGCGCGACGGCAGCGGCGACGATCAGCGATTGGATGACTTTCATGATTTACCTCCAGTGAATTTTGATGGAAGGCCGTCTTGGCGATTCGCCGTGTGTTGCGAATCGTTCGGCTTGGAGGTATTTGAACTCGCGGACGTATCTGGCTTGTTTCGCGAAAAGCGGATTATGAAACGCCGTGTGTCGGGATTCGGTGCGGATACAGTGCGATACAAAGCGAAACGCCGATTGTCGATGTCATCGGCAATCGGCGCGTTCGTATCAAAAAGAGAAGCGGACTCAGGCGGCCGCGCTCGCCGCTCGCATCTGCACCTTGCCGCGGCTCACCGCCGCGAGCGCCGCGAGACTGATCACCGCCGTGAACATCATGTAGAAGCTCGGCGCGGCCTTGCTGCCCGTCGCGCTCAGGAGCCAGATGATGATCGCGGGCGTGAAGCCGCCGAACACCGTCACGCCGATGTTGTAGCCGATCGACATGCCCGTCGCGCGCGTCGACACGGGAAAGATCTCCGACATCAACGCCGGCAGCGCGCCGAAATAGATCGCCTTGAGCAGCGCGAGCCACGCGACGAGCGCGAACAGCGACGCCACCGACACATGCGAAACGACATACGCGAACGCCGGATAGCCCGTCACGAAGAGCAGGAGCGCCGCCGTCGACATCTGCTTCACGCGGCCGATCCTGTCCGAGAGATGCCCCGCGAAAGGCGTCACCAGCGTCAGCATCAGGCCCGCGACGGTGCTCGCGGCGAAACCCGTCGATGCATCGAGATGCAGTTCGCGGATCGCGAACGTCGGCACGTATTGCAGCAGATAGTTCACCGCCGTCGATACCGTCAGCGCGCCGATCGAGATGAGCAGCAGCGCCTTTTGCTGCGTGAATACATCGCGCACGGGCGTCGACGTGTGCTCGGCTTCGGTGTAATCGGCCGCGTCTTCGAGATAGCGGCGCAGGAAAAGACCCGCCGGTCCGATCAGCAAGCCGAAGAAGAACGGAATGCGCCAGCCCCATGCGGCAAGCTCGGCGGCGGGCATCAGCTTGGCGAGCGCGAAGCCGAAAATCGACGCGAGCAAGGTCGCGAGCCCCTGCGTCGCGAATTGCCAGCTCGCGAGCAGGCCACGCCGATCCGGCGCGTGCTCGATCAGCATGGCCGTCGACGGCCCGAACTCGCCGCCCGCCGAAAAGCCCTGGATCAGGCGCGCGATGAACACCCCCGCGGGCGCGATCAATCCGATCGACGCATACGGCGGAATCACCGCGATGATCGCCGTGCCGATCATCATCAGCCCGACCGACATCATCAACGCAGCCTTGCGCCCGCGCTTGTCCGCGTATGCGCCGAGCACCATGCCGCCTATCGGCCGCACCAGATACGACGCGCCGAACGAGCCGAACGTGAGCAGCATCGACGCCGTCTCGTTCGCGGCCGGGAAGAAGTTCTTCGCGATATACACCGCGAAAAACGCATAGATCGCGATATCGAACCATTCGAGCGCGTTGCCGACCGAAGTCGCGAGCACGATTTGCGTCAGGCTCAGGGGCTTTTTGTTCATGATGTCAGCGTGTCATTAGTGGCGTTCGATCAATGCGCGTCGCGCGTGGCGACGATCGCCGCGCCCATCTCGCCGAGGTCCCACCAGAGGCCCGCCATCACGCCGAGCGATTCGCGCATGACGGAGCCGAGCACGTGTTCGTTCGGCGCGTGCTGGTTGCACGCGGGATACGAATGCGGCACCCAGAGCGTCGGCAGGCCGAGTGTCTTCGCGAAGACATCGTTGGGCACCGTGCCGCCCAGGTTCGGCAACAGCGCGGGCTTCTTGCCGGTCGTCGCGCGCATCGAATCGAGTGCCCAGTGAACCCACGGATCGTCGAGATCGAGGCGCGTCGCGGGCGTGCCGCGCGTCGCCTTGACGGTCACTTCGGTGAAGCCGTGCTGCGCGAAGTGACGTTCGAGATGCGTCTGCAGGTTCTGCCAATCCGTTCCGACGACGAAGCGCAACTGGCACACCGCTTTCGCGAACGGCGGAATCGCGTTGACGGGTGCATCGGCGTTGCCGGATTTCATCGCGAGCACTTCGAGCGCGTTCCAGCCGATCACGCGTTCGGTCGGCGTCAGGCCCGGCTCGCCCCACGTGGGATCGATCTCGGGTGAGCTTTCGTCGCGGCCCAGTTCGATATCGGCGAGGGCTTCGCGCACCGCATCGGAAATCGGCGGCGGCCGCAATCCTTCGACGACGATGCTGCCGTTGCGGTCGACGAGACTCGCGATCGCATGCGACAGCACGACGGCCGGATTGCGCAGCACGCCGCCCCAGTTGCCGGAGTGATGTCCGCCTTCGCGGAGGTTCACCGTCAGTTCGAACGGCACGCCGCCGCGCGAGCCGAGAAAGAGCGTCGGACGTTCGGCGGATACGCGCGGCCCGTCCGACGCGATGAATACATCCGCCGCGAGCGCATTCTTGTGCGCGGCGCAGACTTCATCGAGACCCGGCGAGCCGACCTCCTCGCCCGTTTCGAAGATCACCTTGACGTTGTAGCCGAGCCTGCCTGCGCGCGCCTGCAACACCGCGGCGAGCGCCGCGAAATTGACCGAATGCTGGCCTTTGTTGTCGGCGGTGCCGCGGCCGTACCAGCGGTCTTCGTCGACGACGATCTCCCACGGCTTCAGGCCCGCGCGCCATTGCTCGTCGTAGCCGCGCACGACGTCGCCATGACCGTAGGTCAGCACCGTCGGCAAGTCGTCGGATTCGTGGCGTTCGGCGATCAAAAACGGCGGGCCGCCCGCGACCGGATTGTCGACGACGCGCGCCGTAAAACCGAGGCGCGCGAGCGTGTCGCTGATCTCATCGGTGAGATACGCGTTCAGCGCGGGATTCCGCCCGTTCTGGCTCTCGGTGCGAAACGCGACGCGGCGCTGCAGGTCCGCGAAGAACGCGCCCGAATCGAACATCTTGCAAGCGATGGCGATGGCGGCTTCACGACTTTCTTGATGTTCTTTCACGACGTCTCCGGGCAATTGTGGCTACTCATTCCGGCCAGTCTAGAAACGCCAAAAATTCGCGACAATTTCAAAATTTGCGACTAGCATTGCCAAAAAGGCAACGCTCAGGGAAGGCATCGTGCTGCATGGCATCGCTCTCAAATACTTCGTAGAAGTCGCGCGCTCGGGTTCGCTGGCGGCGGCATCGGAACAGCTTCACGTCGCGGTGTCGGCGATCAGCCGGCAGATCGCGAAGCTGGAGGAACAGGCGGGCACGCCGCTATTCGAGCGCATGCCGCGCGGCATGATCCTGACGGAAGCGGGCGAATTGCTCGTGCAGCACGCGCGCCGCGCGCTCATGGACGGCGACGCGGTGCTCGCGGAGATATCGGAGATGCATGCGCTCGGGCTCGGGATCGTGCGTATCGGCTGCACGGAGGGTTTCACGCGCTGCTTTTTGCCGAGCGTGATGGCGTCGCACTATCGCGCGCATCCGGGCACGCGTTTCGTGATGCGTTCGGGTACGCCGGGACAGGTCGAGCATTGGGTGGCGAGCGGCGAAGTCGATGTAGGCCTTGCGTTCTCGACATCGACATCTACCGCGCTGAGCGTCGAATACAGCGTGAAGGCGCCGGTCTGCGCGCTGCTGCCACCGACGCATCCGCTGGCGGGCAAGGCGAGCATCACGCTCGATGACGTGCTTCAGTACCCGACCGCCGTGCTCGATCGCGGCACGACGGTGCGCCAGCTGATCGACTGGTGCTGCTCGGCGCGCGGCGTGCATCTCGAGCCGGTTCTGACGAGCAACAACTCGAGCGCGATGCATCATTTCGCCGCGCTCACCGGCGCGATCACGCTCGGCAGCGCGGTCGCGCTCGAAGGCGATCCGGGCCCGCCGACGCTCGTCGCGACGCCCATCGACGAGCCTTTGCTCAACGAGCGCCTGCTGCAGGTCACGGTGATGCGCGAGCGGCGTCTGCCGCCTGCCGTCGATCAGTTTCTCAAGACGCTGACCGATGCGTTGCGCGAAAGTCTCGGTGCGCCGGCCGCGCGCGCGAAGCGAAAAAAGCGCTGACCCGTCATTGCGTCGCGACCCACCACGTCGTTCCGGCGGCATCGCGAAAGCCGCCGCGAAAGTCGTCGTCGTCGCGTTTGCGCGCGGGCGCCTGCACGCTTTGCGCGCCGTGCCGGAGCGCGCGATCGTAGACGGCTTGCGCATCGCGCACGTAGACGTGGATGTGCGGACCCTGCGATTGCTGATCGGTCGCGCCGCCGCCGATCATCACGACGCTATCGTCGATACGCAATTCGGCGTGCATCAGCGTGCCATCTGGACGATCGAAGCGGCGCAGCAGTTGTGCATCGAAGACACGTTCGAGGAATGCGATGATCGCCGGCGCGTTTGCGCAGACGAGATAGGGACTGACGGACGTGTAAGTCGCGGGTTTCCAGTCGGGCATGGCTTGCCTCGCAGGCGTTGTGACGAGGCTAACCAGAGTAATTCAAACGCCGCAACGCTTCAAACGCCTTCGACCACGTCATCCAGTTTGTTCGCCGCCGCCTTCGGCATGTCAGCGGTCGCCTGCGGCGCGGGTTCGTAACGATGCACGTCATGCGTCACGAAGCCGAGATCGTGACTCGGCACCTCGAACCAGTCCGGATGTCCGAACGAACGGCGAATGTCTTCCAGACCGCTCGCCCAGTGCTCGTCCATCGTATCGTTGCTGAACTCGTAATCCTTGTAGTGCCCTTCGAAAAACTTGTTCTTGTAGATGAGATGCACGACGTTCACCGCGCCGCCATCCGCGACCTTCTGCGCCTCGCGCAGCAGCGGATGCGAGCGGCGCGTCTTTTCCGGAACATGCTCCAGCAACTCCTTGATGAGTCGCGCATGCTTCTGGTTATGCGAAACGAAATCGGTGATGGCGCGCGTTCTGCTCGAATACTGAATGTCTTTCGTGCGCTCGCTGACATCGAGAAAATCGCCGGGCAACGTGCCGCGCGCGCTCCACAGGTCCACCTGAAACACGAGCGTGTCCTTGTGCTGACTTTCGCGGATGATCTCCGTCAACGGCGTATTCGATACGAGCCCGCCGTCCCAGTAGAACTCGCCGTCGATCTCCACAGCCGGAAAGCCCGGCGGCAACGCACCCGATGCCATGAAGTGCTCGGGCTCGAGCCGCATCTTCGTGTTGTCGAAGTAGACGAGATTGCCCGTGCGTACGTTCACCGCGCCCACCGATACACGCATCGCGCCATCGTTGATGCGGTCGAAATCGGCGAACTGCAGCAGCGTCGCGCGCAACGCGGACGTATCGTAAAAGCTCACGTCGCTTGGGCGTCTGCTCTTCGCATGCGTCAAAGGCAAATGCACGCGCGGCGAGAAGAAGCCCTTCTGCCCTTCGGTGAGCGCGCGCGCCGCGGCCCACATGCTCGAAAACTTGCGGCCGATATTCGCGAAGCCGAACGCGGCGGGCATGAACGCGCCCACATGCCCGACGAGATCCGCGGGCTGGCAGATCGTGTTCCAGAACCCGCGCAGCGCGGCCACGCGATTCTCGGGCGCGTTGCCCGCGATGATCGCGGTATTCAACGCGCCGATCGAAATGCCCGAGGTCCATGTGGGATCCACGCCCACTTCGGCGAGCCCTTCGAACACGCCGGCCTGATACGAACCCAGCGCGCCGCCGCCTTGCAGCACGAGGCAAACGTCATCGTAGTCGGGCAGCGCGACGTGATTCGCCTGCGTGAGTGTGTTGCGTTGACTGCGGCGCATGGATTCTCCTTGTCGTTATTGCATGAACCAGCCGTGACTCACGACGACCGATTGCCCGGTCAGCGCATTCGATTCGAAGCCCGCGAGGAACGCGACGGTGTTCGCGACATCGGCGACCGTGGTGAATTCGCCATCGACCGTTTCCTTCAACATCACGTTCTTCACGACTTCTTCTTCCGAAATGCCGAGCGCCTTCGCCTGCTCGGGAATCTGCTTTTCGACGAGCGGCGTGCGCACGAAACCGGGACACACGACATTCGCGCGCACGCCGCGCGGACCGCCTTCCTTCGCGACGACGCGCGCGAGCCCGAGCAAGCCATGCTTGGCCGTCACATAGGCCGACTTCAGCTTGGACGCTTCATGCGAATGCACCGATCCCATGTAGATGATCGAGCCGCCCTTGCCCGACGCGTACATATGTCTGATCGCGGCTTTCGTCGTGAGAAACGCGCCGTCGAGATGGATCGCGAGCATCTTCTTCCAGTCGGCGTATGCATACTCTTCGATCGGCGCGACGATCTGAATGCCCGCGTTCGATACCAGCACGTCGATACCGCCGAGCTTCGCCACCGTTTCTTCGATGCCCGCGTTCACGGCATCTTCGCTCGTCACGTCCATCGACACGGCGATCGCCTTGCCGCCCGCTTCGACGATGCTGTCCGCAACCTTCTGCGCATTCGCGAGATTCAGATCGGCGATGACGACCGCCGCGCCATCGGTCGCGAGCTTGCGCGCCGTCTGTTCGCCGATGCCGCTCGCAGCGCCCGTCACGAGCGCGACTTTTCCTTGCAGTGCCATGTGAATACTCCTTTGCCGTTGTTATTGGTTGACCGCGAGCTTGAGTTCATCGGGCGGCGCGAGATAGTCGTATGCGACTTCGCCGATATCGAGCGTGAGATTCGCGATGACATGCCGCGCGCCGACGACCTTGCGCACCGGCAAATCAGCGACCGGCGCGAGCGCATGAGCGTGCAGTTCGAGCGCGGCCGGACCTTCCCATGCACCGATCACGCTCACGTCGCGCAGAAAGAAGCGCACGAGTTCGCACACGCGCGCAGTGCCGTCGACATGCGGCAGCACTTTCAGCAGATAGTTCGGCGTATCCGCGAGCTTCCTGCGTTCGGCTTCGAGATCGAGCGGACGATACTTGTAGCCCATCGTGCCCGTCGCGATGCGTTGCGTGCCGTAGTCGAGCGTGCCGAGCAGCGTGTCCTTGCCATCGACGCCAAGACGCGGCGACGCGAGCTTCTTCGGAAAGCCCCAGATTTCGCGGCCGCCCGCGATCGGACCTTCGTCGTCGAGATACATTGCATGCGTATAGCTGCCCTTCTTGCCATCCGGATCGATGACGGAAATCACCTGGCCGCTTTCGGTGTAATCGCCGAAACCGGATGAATCCGGCATGCGAATGAATTCGTAATGTACGAGACCGTTATCCACTTCGAGCGGCTCCGGAACCACGGCGCGCAGCGCGTCGGGATCGGTCTCGTAGGAAATGATGAAGTACTCGCGATTGAGAAAGCGGAACGGCGGACGCGGATAAGCGGGATTGAGCACAGGCATGGCGAACGCATTCCTGCGGATGTCGTCTTCTTTCACTGGATCGTCCCTGAGTTGAGAACAGGCACGATAGTAGATGCAGTTGATGACATTTGTCGCGGACGGCAGGCAGCGGATCGGCGTTTATGAAAGCAGTGCGAATCGACAAAAATCCCGCTGCTTCAACGCCTTATGCCCGCCCACTGATGAATTGCCTTTTTTTGTGCAATATACTGTTGCCTCAGCGGCGTCGGCACGACGAGGAACCGGGCGATGCCGCGCGTCTCTCAAGCGCATGTCGATTCATCTTTCTAAGGCCATCTCCTCCAAGCGAGTCCCCGATGAAAACGTCCTTGAAGAAATCTCTCGTGCTTCTGGTGCTGGCGGCGTTTGCCGCGCCGACGCTGTCGTTCGCGGCCGCGGAGTATCCCGACAACAAGCCGCGGCCCGCCTATAAAAAGAAAGGCCAGAAGCATCATCACAAGAAGTCGGCGACACCGCCCGCTTCGCAGACGCAATAAGACGGCACGGCTCATAAAGGCACGGGCGTCCGTTAAGGACGCCCGTGCCTTTTCATTGGATGACGCGTCTTGTCAGGCCGCTTCGATTCGTTGCGCCACGAGATTCAGCACGCGTTCCAGCACATCGCCATCGACCGGCTTCACGAGATGATCCCGGACCTTCGTTTTCGACGGAAATCGCGCCGCCATGCAATTCGACGAGATGCTTCGCGAGCGCCAGCCCGACGCTATCCATCGAGGCATTACGCGCGGCAACTATTGCGACGTCGACACGAGGCGCGCACGCATCGCATCGAGGCGCGCTGCATCGACATGTCCGCGCGCCGCCATTGCTTCGAGCGCAGCCAGGGCCAATGCCGGGCCGCAAAGCGCGGCGGCTTTCGCATCCGCATCGAGTTCGAAGGCGGCGGCGCGTTTTGCGGCGCGCACGCTCCAAATCTTCAGACAGACGAACAAAGTGAACGCGAAGCCGATACCGGGAAAGGTGATGCGCCAGAGATCATCTTCCGATGAAATCGCGAAGACGATGCACGGTACCGATAACAGCATCATCACTGAAAGCACGGTCCATGCGAAATCGAGCAGCATCGTCTTGCGTTGCGTCGCGTGCCCGACTTCGTGCGCCACGACGATACGAAGCAACGGCTCCGGCAACGCGAGCGTGGCGCGATCAAGTTCGATGCGATTGAACAAGGCTTCGTAGCACGGTCCGTTCGACGTATTCACGAAGCGCACGCGCGGCGTTGCAACGTGCAGAAGAGCGGCATCGTCGGCGACGAGCGAGAGGATGCGCTGTTCCTGCGCGGCGAGCCGCTTCATGATCACTGCACCGGGTTATCGGCCCACTGGCTGCGCGCCTGCCATGCGTCGATATCGGCGTTGAGCTTCGCGAGCTTGTTGCGCACGAGTTCGAGTCCGGGGCCGCCGAGCACGAGATGTCCCGGCGGCTCCGGCGATGTGACCGCTTCGATGATGACCTGCGCCGCGCGCGCCGGATCGCCCGGCTGCTTGCCGCTTCGCTCCGCGATCGCCGCGCGCCGCGTGCCCGAAGTCTGCGCGTAATCGTCGATCGGATTGCGCGTCTGCTTCAGCGAGCGGCCCGCCCAGTCCGTGCGAAACGGGCCGGGCTCGACCGCCGTCACCTTGATGCCGAGCCCTTCCGTTTCGCGTCCGAGCGCTTCGCCGAGACCTTCGAGCGCGAACTTCGTCGCGGCGTAATACCCGCTGCCCGGATTGCCGACCAGCCCGCCCACGGATGTGATGTTGACGACATGTCCCGAGCGGCGCTCGCGCATACGCGGCAATACGGCTCGGATCATCGCGGCCGCGCCGAAGAAGTTCGCTTCGAACATCGCGCGCACTTCGTCTTCCTCGCCCTCTTCGACAGCCGAGAGATAGCCGAAGCCCGCGTTGTTCACGAGCACGTCGATATGATCGAAGGCGGCGTAGGCATCGGCGATTGCAGACTTGATTTCATCGGCACGCGTGACGTCGAGACGCACGGCGATCGCTCGTCCTTCGCCACGCTCGACGAGATCGCCGACGCTATCCGGATTGCGCGCGGCCACGACAGCGCGCCAGCCCTTGTCGATCACGGCGGAAGCGAGTTCGCGGCCGAAGCCGGTCGAACATCCGGTGATGAACCAGACGGGCGTATCGTGGCTGCCTTTCGAAGCTGTCATTGCGGTTCTCCATGTAAGCGGATCTCGCTACATGTTGAAGCAATTTCAACGCGCGTGCTTGCGGGCTCCTCGTCGAACGGCAGTGACTTATCGCATTGCCGGCATGCGAATGGCGCGATGATTCCGCGGCTCGAACAGAACCGCCTGCTCGACACGCGCCGCGATCTTTTTCCATCCGGCGAGCTCTTCGTCGAGCACGGCAAGCGTCAGAAGAATGCGTTCACGATCGTGATTCGTGCGCGCGAGCGTCGCGCTTTCACGCATCGAGACGAGCGTGGCCCCGCGCTCGGCGATCTGCTTCGCGATTCTTTCCCGCAGGCGTTTCAGCGATTCGTCCATGTTCGTATGACCGGTTGGTGTCGCCGTCATACGCGCAAACTTCGCGCCCGATCATGTTCGTGGATGCTTCATCCCGCATCGCCCGCGCTGATCGCGGTTTGCATGCTCCTCAACAGCTTCGTCAGATAGCGCAATAGGCCGACCGTATCGCCGAATTCGATGAAACCCGGCTTCACACCATCGCTGAAGAGCAACGTTCCGTCGAGCGAGTGATCGACGATCAAGCCGGCGTAAGCAGCGTGCGGCATGTAGTCGTCGCCGGCGAGGCTGAACGTATTGCCGTTCACGGCCGCATCGCGCAGACGCATCAAAAACTGCACTTCGGGCGCGCGCGACGCCGACAAGCGATGGATATCGAAGTATTCGGCGACCGCGAGGATCGCATTCGAGCAAGGCACGGTCAGCGCGAACGCGATGCGCGCATCGGCCGTATCGAACGATGGCCACGACCGCGCGTCTTCCGGCGGCGGGCTTTTGGTGGGCGTGCCGTCCTCGCTGTGCGCGTGCGCTTCCGGATGCGAGCGCTTGCGCGCAAGTAGGGGCTGCGCCTTCGCGAAGTCCGGCGGCGGCGCGCCGCGCTCGATCCAGTCGGACAGCAGGCTTGCGTAGGCATGGAGCGCGGTCAATTGCGCGTCGATGAACGCGACGCCCGCTCGGCAGGCGTCATGGTGTTTTTGCTCGGTCATACCGTCTCCCTTGTTTTTTGAGTTCGATCTAAAGACACACCCGCGTTGCTTGCATGATCGCCTGCCCTGCGTTGCAATGCGCGCGCCTGTTCGCAGGCCGTGGTGCGGCGGGATGGACCGTTAGTTGCAGACGGTGCATGGAGAATCGGGTGCCGCTCGTGACGCTGCTGTGGAAGAAACGCTACAAGGCGCTTCGCGGAATTTACCGATACCTGACGACGCGCTATATTCCACCGGCTATAGCGTCAGTCGCCGGCCGAAGGTGCCGAGGCAACGCGACTTGCCTGCGTTCTTGCAACGGGACATCGCTCGTTTCGTCTGACGAAGTGCCCTACCCATCACGAAGCACTCGACCTTTGCGAAATTCCTTCGCGAAGCCGGGATGGCCGCGCTCGCGCTCAACGAATGCGTGGCGGCGATTCCTGAACCGGGCCGCGTCGAGCGGCATCCGCTTCACGCGGACAACACCAAGGAAGAAAGAAGAATGAAGAAGCACATCGTAGCGGCGGCCGTTCTCGGCATGTTCGGCATCGCGGCACACGCGCAAAGCAGCGTCACGCTATACGGGATCATCGATGCGGGCATCACCTATGCGAATAAAGTCGCGACCGCGAGCGGCCACGACAGCCTAGTGAAGTACGGCGACGGCGTCGCGTCGGGTAGCCGCTGGGGCCTGCGCGGCACGGAAGATCTGGGCGGCGGTCTCAAGGCGATCTTCGTGCTCGAAAGCGGCTTCAACAGCGGCGACGGCACGCTCGGGCAGGGCGGCGCGTTGTTCGGCCGTCAGGCGTATGTCGGTCTGGCGAAGACCGATTTCGGCTCGCTGACCTTCGGCCGTCAATACTCGTTCTCGACCGACTATCTCGGCAGCAACTACACGATGGGCAGCCAGACGGCCGCCGGAAATTACGCGTATCACATCAACGATCTGGATCAGCTGACGTCGAGCCGCATCAACAACGCGGTCAAGTTCAGCAGCGCCAATTTCCACGGCGTGACGTTCGGCGCGATGTATGGCTTCTCGAACTCGACGAACTTCGCGGGTTCGCCCACGACGGGAACGGGCACGTCTGCCGTGCAAGGCGCCTCAAGCGCGTACAGCTTCGGTTTGAACTATGCGCAAGGCCCGTTCGGCATCGGCGCGGCGTACACGAACATCCGCTATCCGAATGGGGCGACGCCGGCGTTCAGCGTGAGCATCGCGAACGTGAACACGCAAGGGCTGCGCGATCTGGAAACGTACGGTATCGGCGCGCGTTACACGATCGCCGCCGCGACGATCTGGGCGAATTGGACGCATACGCGCTTCGAGCCGATCACGGCTGCATCGTCGAACCTGAACAACTTTGAAATCGGCGGCAAGTACGCGTTCACGCCGGCGCTGAACGCGGGCCTCGGCTACACGTTCTCCGATCTCGGCGGCAACCTCGAAGGCAAGTGGCATCAGATCAACGCCGTGGTCGACTACGCGCTGTCGAAGCGCACCGATGTTTATGCGAGCGGCGCGTATCAGAAGGCGTCGGGCAGCAACAACGGCACGCCGGTGCAAGCGGAGATCGGCTCGTCGGCGTCGTTCATCGGCAGTGCGGGCGCGAACACGCAGTTCGTGACGCGCGTCGGTCTGCGTCACCGGTTCTGATCGAAGGTTGATTCGAAGAAACGCGACGCTGAAAGGCGTCGCGTTTTTTGCGCCCTTTATGATTCGGATAGCGAAGCATTCGGGCCACGCCATAACGAACTTTTGGACTAGCGCGAAAGGAAAAGGGAAACCCGCGCGCGATGCGAACTGCGCGCGGTGTCGCGTCTCGCGTTACTTGGCGGATTCCGCGGACTCTGCGGCTTTCGGAGCGGAAGCGGTGGCCGAAGCCGACGCCGACGCCGAGCGCGCCAGTCGATTCGTTTCCAGATAAACGGCGCGTTCCGCATCCGCCGACGATACTTCGCCCGCTTGCGCGCCAGTCAGATCGACTCGCGGCGCACCTTGCACGAGCGCGGTCCAGTAACGGTTGCCGCGGCACCAGACCTTGATCGCCGCACGCAGTTCTTTCTCGTTGAGTCCGAGTTCTTCCGCGTGTTTCATCAGATCTTCGAAAATGCCGACCTTCAGCGGAACCTTAGGCGCGGGATTCTTCGGAAATGCGAGCGGAAAACGCTTCTGCAGCTTACCGATGGTATGCACGACAGGATCAACCGGCTTCGATGGCGCCGCGGCAGGCCTGGACGCGGCCGCCGCGGGTTTGGACGGAGCCGCCGCCTTCGCGCCCGCCGGCGCGGGACGCCGCACGCGCGGCGCCTTCTTCTTCGCTGCGTTGCTGGCAGCAGCCTGTTTTGCGAGTTGCTCTTTCAGTCCGGCGAGTTGTTCGAAGCCCATCACATCGTGCCCGTAGAAAACGTATCGCGATTTTAACAGCCTCCGGTGACGGCCTCGTTGCGGGCGGCTTTTTCGGGCGAGCATCGGTCCGAAAAAACCGCCCTCTCAGCGTCGCGCTTACTGCCCGCCCGAATAGACGTTGCAGAACGGTCGCGGACTGCAATTGCTCTGCGTGCCGCCGGTCCAGTTCGCTGTTCTCCCGCTCCTGCTCTGCCCCGGTGCCACGCCGCCATAGGCCGTGTCGCCGGACGACGCGGCGCCCTGCGCGTTCTGCTGAACGGGTGCGGGGATGGACTGCAGGGTATCGCTCGGCTCTTGCGCCTGAGTGAGGGTGACGAGGGAAAACGCGGCCACGAGCGTGGTCGTAACGAGGACGGTCTTCATGACTTTCTCCTTCGACGAAGGCTTACCGCTGCCCGACGATAAAAACCGCCAGGTGAACGCCGTGCGCAAGAATCCGCGCACTTTTAGACCCTATACCTTAATCGCGGCGAAATCTGCTTATTCGGGTTCGCGCATGAACGTTCGGCTTCTTCGCGGATGCTGCGTCACCCGTGTTCGGGCGCAGCGCGTTCGTAGCGTGCGAGAAACATGTCGGCGGCGGCTTCGGCCACTTTCTTTTGCTCGCTCTTCGATAACGGCGGCTGGCCCATCGTCACTTGCGGCCAGAACGCGAAACCCTTGACGATGCCATGCAGTTGCTGCCCTGCGAAAACAGGGTCGGTGACTGCGAGCCGGCCATCGGCGGCGGCTTTGCGAATCCAGGCCGTCACGTCTTCCTCGCGTTCGCCGATGCGCGCCACCATATCCCGCGCGCGCTCGGGCGAGTGAATGCCCGCCGCGATCGCCACGCGTGCGAGCGACAGAAACGCCTCATCGTTCATGAGGCGCAGCTTGCGCGTGAGCATCGCGAGCAATTGCGCGCGCAACGGTTCGCTCGCGCTATAAGCCACCGCATCGCCGGTCTCGCTCGTATCCCATAGCCGATGCAGGATCGCGGCGAACAGCGCCTCCTTGCTCTCGAAGTGGTTATAGACCGTGCGTTTGGAAACGCCCGCGCGCGCGGCGATGCGGTCCATGCTGGTGGCGTCGTAGCCCGCGGCGATGAACTCCGCAACGGCCGCGTTCACGATCGCGGCGCGCTTCCGGTCAGTCAGACGCTGGGGAATGTCGTTGATGTCGCTTGAATCCATCCCCACATTTTACACCGATCGGTCTACTTTTCTCTCAAAATTAAACTACACTGTGCAGTCTACTTTCCGCTTCGGGCTCACGTCCCTTCACGTTCATGACTTCGTTCGCCGATCGCATCAGCCGTGCCCTGGGTTTCGCCGCAGCAAAGCGCGGACGCGCGTTGTCGAGCGCATCGCCGCAACATGACGGCGAGCGCTTTCGCAATGTGAAGCCGCGTCCTGTCGAAGGCTTCGGCAAGACGCTGCGCATCATGTGGAACATGCTGCTCCACAAACCGCGCAACACAGTGCCGACGCAAGCGCCGACCGTCGATACCCTCACCCGCGCCGATCTGGATGCCGCGCCCGACCGCAGCCTTTTCCGCCTCGGCCATTCGACGATGCTACTCAAGCTGCGCGGCGAATACTGGCTGACGGACCCGGTGTTCGGCGAGCGCGCGTCGCCGTTCAAGAACGTCGGGCCGAAGCGCTTTCACGCGCCGCCCATCGCGCTTGGCGATCTGCCGCCGTTGCGCGGCGTGGTCCTGTCGCACGATCACTACGATCATCTCGATCGCGAAACCGTGCTTGCGCTTGCCTCGACGACAGCGATCTTTCTCACGCCGCTGGGCGTCGGCGATCGTTTGATCGAATGGGGCATCGATGCCGCAAAAGTGCGTCAGCTCGACTGGTGGCAAAGCGCGCAGATCGACGGCCTGACGTTCACCGCCACGCCCGCGCAGCACTTCTCCGGCCGCAGTCTCTTCGATGGCAACAGCACGCTGTGGGCGTCGTGGGTCATCGTCGACGATGACGTGCGCGTGTTCTTCAGCGGCGACACCGGCTATTTCGACGGCTTCGGGACCATCGGCGAGCGCCTCGGCCCGTTCGACGTCACGCTGATCGAGACCGGCGCATACGATCCGCAATGGCCGTACGTGCACATGCAGCCCGAGGAGACGGTGCAGGCGCACATCGACTTGCGCGGACGCTGGCTCGTGCCGATTCACAACGGCACGTTCGATCTCGCGATGCATCCGTGGCAAGAACCTTTCGAGCGCGTGACGGGCCTGGCGCTCGCGCGAGGCGTCGCGGTGGCGACACCGCGCATGGGCGAGCGGCTCGATCTCGAAGCGCCGCATCGCGGCGAGCGCTGGTGGCGTGATACCGTCGATGCGCCGAAGCCGGCGTCATCGTGGCGGATGTGCGCGTCGCGGGCCGAGGGCGTTCACGATTGACGTCCGGCGAGCTTGCGGATCACATCGACGATGGGCGTCTTGCCTTTGACGATATCTTCGCTACGCCCTTCGAAGTCGATCCATCCGTCGTTGAAGCCATCGAGCATCTGAATGCGCGGCATCGGATGCTTCATGCCTTGACTCGCGAACAGTCCTTCCCACGTCTCGCGTTGCACTGCCTGCGCGCGCACCGGCTTGCCGAGCACGGATGAAAACGCAGCGGCGATATCGTTCGGGCTCGTGCGTTGCGGTCCTTCCAGTTCGACGACGCGCATGCCCGTCCATGTTTCCTGCATGAGCTTCGCGGCGAGTTCGCCGATGTCGTCGGTGGCGGTCATCGGAATCGCGCGATCGAGCGGCTGCAGAAACGAATGCACGATGCCTTCGTTGCGCGCCGAATCGACATCCCATGCGCAGTTCTCCATGAACCAGCCCGGCCGCAGAAACGTGACGGGAACAGGCTGCTTGCGAAGCGCTTCTTCGAGCAGCGTGCGCTGCGTCAGAAGATTGATTTGAGCGGCTTGCGCGCCGATCGTCGACAGGCACACGATCCGGCGCGGCCTGGCACGCGCGATGGCCGCGACGATCGCATCGATGACTTCGCGCGCTTCCGGAAAACCCGGCTCGGGATCGAATTCCGACGGCGGCAGAATGAACACGGCTTGCGCGCCTTCGAAGGCGCGAGCGAGCGCATCGGCATCGGTCATCGTGGCGCGTGCGAGTTCGCAGCCGCGCGCCGACCAAACCGCGCCCTTCCTCTCATCGCGCACGACGGCGCGTACGGGCTTGCCCGCTTTCAGCAGCGCGTTTGCGAGCGCACCGCCGACTTGTCCTGTGATTCCCGTGACGACATACATGATCCGGCTCCTTTCTCGTGATGCGTTTGACTTCGACGGATCGAATGTTATGGCGCTGCATCGCGGAGAAAAATGGCCCGCGCGTCATGAGATTGATGACACCACGTCATAGGTTGAACCTATGCCCGGCACATGAAAGCGATATTTCCGCCCCGCGCGATATTTCTCTAAAGTCGTAATTCACCGGCCCCGCCCGGCAATGGAGACGACACAATGAAAACAGAGCGCGCCGTCGATATCGTTGCGCCCACATCCGTCGCGGCCCTCGCGGCCACACTCGATCACGATGCCGCCCCGCATGAAGGCGATGCCCTTCCGCCGTTGTGGCACTGGATCTTCTTCCGGCCCATTGCAAAACAGTCGCTCATCGCGGAAGACGGTCATCCGAAGAAAGGCGGCTTTCTGCCCGATCTCGGTTTGCCGCGCCGCATGTGGGCCGGCGGACGCCTGCGCTTCCCCGCGCCGGTGATCGTCGGTGAACGCATTACGCGCGAATCGACGATTCTCAATGTCAGCGAGAAGCAAGGACGCACCGGCAAGCTCGGCTTCGTGACAGTCAGGCATCGCATTTACCGCGGCGATGCGACCGCGATCGAGGAAGAGCACGACATCGTGTATCGCGAGCCGGCAGCGCCCGGTGCGCCCGCGCCCGCTCCGGTCGCCGCGCCTCGCGATGCGCAATGGCAACGCGACCTCGTTCCTGACGAGACATTGCTGCTGCGCTATTCGGCGCTCACCTTCAACGCGCATCGCATTCACTACGACAAGCCTTATGTGACGCAAGTCGAAGGTTATCCGGGACTTGTCGTGCATGGGCCGCTCATTGCCACCTTATTAATGGACCTGCTGCGCCGCGAGTTGCCCGACGCGACCGTCATCGACTTCGCATTCAAGGCGCAGCGCCCGTGTTTCGCGGGCAATACGCTGCATCTGTGCGGGCAGCCATCGGCGGATGGCAGGACTGTCGAACTCTGGTCGAAGGATCACGAAGGCTGGCTCGGCATGACGGCGCGCGCCACGCTCGGCTGACGATCTCCACACATCCGCAGGCACATCATGATCGAATCGACATCCGACGCTTATCAGGACATTCGTGAGGCCGTGCGCGATCTCTGCGGCCAGTTCACCGGCGAATACTTTCGCAAGATCGACGAAGCACGCGGTTATCCCGAAGCATTCGTCGATGCCCTCACGAAAGCGGGCTGGCTCGCCGCATTGATTCCGCAGGAATACGGCGGCTCGGGTCTGGGGCTTACCGAAGCGTCCGTCATCATGGAAGAGATCAATCGCTCGGGCGGCAATTCGGGCGCGTGTCATGGGCAGATGTATAACATGGGCACGTTGTTGCGTCACGGCTCGACGGAACAGAAGAAACGCTACTTGCCGAAGATCGCATCGGGCGAGTTGCGTCTGCAATCGATGGGCGTGACCGAACCGACCACCGGCACCGACACGACAAAGATCAAAACGACCGCGGAAAGAAAAGGCGATCGTTATGCGATAAACGGCCAGAAGGTGTGGATCTCGCGCGTGCAGCATTCGGATCTGATGATTCTGCTCGCGCGCACGACGCCGATCGCGGACGTGAAGAAGAAGAGCGAAGGCATGTCGATCTTCATCGTCGATTTGCGTGAAGCAATCGGCAATGGCCTCACGGTGCAGCCGATCCTCAACATGGTGAATCACGAAACCAACGAGCTCTTCTTCGACAATCTGGAGATTCCTGCCGAGAATCTCATCGGCGAAGAAGGCATGGGTTTCAAGTACATACTCGATGGGCTAAACGCCGAACGCACGCTGATCGCGGCGGAATGCATCGGCGATGGCTACTGGTTCATCGACAAGGTCACGCAGTATGTGAACGATCGAATCGTGTTCGGGCGTCCCATCGGGCAGAATCAGGGCGTGCAGTTTCCGATTGCGCGCGCGTACGTCAATGTCGAAGCCGCGAACCTGATGCGCTTCAAGGCATGCGAACGCTTCGACGCGCACAAGCCTTGCGGCGCGCAGGCGAACATGGCGAAGCTGCTCGCCGCCGATGCATCATGGGAAGCGGCCAACGCCTGTCTGCAATTTCACGGCGGCTTTGGCTTCGCGGCGGAATACGATGTCGAACGCAAATTCCGCGAGACGCGTCTGTATCAGGTCGCGCCGATTTCGACCAACCTGATTCTCTCTTACGTCGCCGAGCATATCCTCGGCCTGCCGCGTTCGTTCTGAAGGAGGCCGGTCATGCGCCCGCTGCAAGGCATCAAGGTCGTCACGTTCGAGCATGCAATTGCAGCGCCCTTCTGCACGCGTCAGCTCGCCGATCTCGGCGCGCGCGTCATCAAGATCGAGCGTCCAGGCACAGGTGATTTCGCTCGCAACTATGACGAACGTGTGTCGGGACTCGCATCGCATTTCGTGTGGACGAACCGCTCGAAAGAAAGCGTGACGCTCGACGTCAAGCATCCTGGAGCACTCGATGTCGTGCACAAGCTGCTCGCCGATGCCGATGTATTCGTGCAGAATCTCGCGCCCGGCGCGACGCAACGGCTCGGCCTCGATTACGACGCGTTGAAGGAGCGCTATCCGCGGCTCATCGTGTGCGATATCTCCGGCTATGGTTCCGATGGCCCGATGCGCGACAAGAAAGCGTATGACTTGCTGATTCAAAGCGAAGCGGGTTTTCTGAGCATCACGGGTTCGGAAGGCGCACCGGCGAAAGCAGGCTGCTCGATCGCAGATATCGCCGCCGGCATGTATGGCTACACGAACATACTCGCGGCGCTCATCGAACGCGGACGCACCGGGCGCGGCAAACGCATCGACATTTCGATGTTCGAAAGCATGGTCGAATGGATGGGCTATCCGCTCTATTACGCGATCGACGGTCAGACGCCGCCGCGCAAGGCGGGCGCATCGCACGCGACGATCTTCCCTTACGGCCCTTTCCCCGCAGGCGATGGCAAGACCGTCATGCTTGGCCTGCAAAACGAGCGCGAGTGGAAGAAGTTTTGCGAAATCGTTCTTCGTATGCCCGAGCTTCAGCGCGACGAGCGCTTCTGTGCAAACAGCCTTCGCGCGCAGCATCGCGACGAGTTGATGCGCCTCATCGTCGATGCATTCGCCTCATTGACGGCCGCACAGGTCATCGAACGGCTTGAAGAAGCGGGCATCGCGAATGCGCGGATGAACGACATGCACGATGTCTGGAAGCATGAACAGCTCGAAGCGCGCAATCGTTGGACACAGGTCGATACGCCCGCCGGCAAGATTCCCGCGCTCTATCCGCCGGGACGCTTCAGCGCCGATGAACCGCGCATGGACGCCGTGCCCGCGCTCGGCGAGCACACGGAATCCGTGTTGCGCGAACTGGGGCTGAATAGCGAAGCCATCGAACGCTTGCGCGCGGCGAAGGCGATCTAGGTTCGTCGCATCGTCACGCCTTGCCAGCGATCGCGGTCAATGTGCTCGGCGATCAACTCGATCAACGTCGCGCGCACGGCGACGGTCGCTGAGTTCATCGGCGCATCGTTGGGCCAGCAAATGCTGGCCGGGCGCCTGATGATCGGATCGACGATTCTGCGCATTTTCGGCAGCAACGCCTCGTTCCATTGCACGATCGCGGACGAAGGCAGAATCGTGCAGGCTCTGCCCGAATGCGCGATAAGCAAAAGCGATGGCAACGAGTCGATATCCGCAACGATGTTCAGCTCGACTTTCTCGCTCGCGAACGTGCGCTCGATCAGCAAGCGCAAGCCATTCGATGCGCCGGGCGCGACGAGTTTCACGCCCGCGAGCTTCGCAAGCGGACATGTCGATGCGCGCGGCGAGATGCCGCCGCCCGGCTCGCCCGCAAGATAAAGCGTTTCGTCGAGCACGGGCAACGCGGTGATGCCGGGTGTATCCGATTCACGAAACAGAATCGCGAGGTCGAGCCGGCCATTGGCAAGCAACTCGTTCAGATAGCCGCTCATGCTTTCGAAGAACTGCAGGCGTATGCCGGGATACCGGTCCTGAATGCGCTCGAACAGGGGCACGGCGAGAACGGATGCCATCGTCGTCGGCAGGCCGACCGCCACGGTGCCGGATTCCGCGCCCGCGCCCTTCGTCACTTCCTGCTTGAGCTGCTCCATTTGCCGCAGCACGACGCGTGCATGCCGATAGAGCGCGTCGCCCTCGGCCGTGGGGGTGACGCCATGATTGCTGCGCAGAAGGAGCGTGACGCCGAGTTCCTCTTCGAGCCGCGCCATTTGCTGGCTGAGCGAAGGCTGTGCCACGTAGAGCTTTTCCGCTGCTTTGCCGAGACTGCCGTAATCGACGATGCTGACGAAGTAGCGAAGCTGGCGAACATCCATATGAGGGTGCGAGGATCGAAGTCAGGGCGCGCTCGTGAGCGTCTGGCGCCGGTGGCCTATTCTATAGCTCGCATCGTCATACGAATCGATTCGCTTCGCTCAGGGCGCATCAATGCCCCGGTCCGTTCGGTTCGATGCAGCTCGACACGAGCGTGCTGTTTGTGCCGGCTTCCGATGCCCGCTATCGCGCAAGCCGATTAAAGCTCATGGCTTGCGTAGCCGCCCTGTTCTTGCCCATGGCGTCCTCCTTCTGCGTTATTCGGAAACGCACGCCGGATAACTTCGATAGCACGCCCGCGACGATTTTAGCCCGGCGATCGCTTGAGACGCATCGACACCGAAAAGCGCTCTGCGGGATGCACCGTCACCGATATCTCGAACGTCGCGCCGCTCGCGTCGAGATAGCGGCGCACGATTTCCAGCGCCGCCGTTCCCGCCTCGACGCGCAGGCGTCTCGCCATCTCCGCCGATACGGCAATGGCACGCACGTCCTGCTGAATCTCGTCGATGCAGCGTCCGTAACGCGCTTCGATCAGCGCGCTGATGAGCGTATCCGGGTTCTCCTTCGCGGCTTGCGCGACGTCCTCGTATTCCGGATCGATATACACATCGGTCCAGCCAACGGGCGGACTGTCCTTGTCGCCGTCGATACGCACGCTCGATATGCGCAGCCACGGTGTGCCCTGTGCGCAGCGCAGCGTCTTCGCGAGCTTCGCGGAGGTTTCGATGTGCTGCGTCGACTGCACGACGCGCGATCTCGTTTCGGAAGTGCTGTTCTCGTTCATCAACCTCGTGATGAAGCTCGCGCCGCTCGGCACGTTCGGCGCGGTCGCGTATTCGGTGGGCAGCAACGGCACGGCAGTGCTGATCGCGCTGGCGCAGCTCGTCGTGAGTTTCTATGCGGTGGTCGTACTCTTCATCGTCGTCGTCATGGGCATCATCGCGAAGCTCGCGGGCTTCAGCCTGTGGCGCTTTCTGCGCTACATCAGAGACGAGATCTTCATCGTGCTCGGTACTGCGTCGTCGGAAAGCGCACTGCCGCGTCTTCTGATCAAGCTCGAACGGCTCGGCTGCGCGAAGCAGACGGTCGGACTCGTGCTGCCCACAGGCTATGCGTTCAATCTCGATGGCACGTCGATCTTCATGTCGATGGGCGTCATGTTCATCGCGCATGGTTATGGCGTGCAGATCACGCTGGAACATCAGATCGGCATTCTGCTGCTGATGCTGCTGACGTCCAAAGGCGCAGCCACGGTTTCCGGCGGATCGTTCGTGGTGTTTGCAGCGACCGTCACGTCGACGGGCATCCTTCCCGTCGAAGGACTCGCGTTGATCTTTGGCGTGTACCGCTTCATGTCGATGGCAATCGCGACGTGCAACACCATCGGCAACAGCCTTGCGACGGTCGTCATCGCGAAGTGGTCGCGCACGTTCGATGCGGCCGTCAGCGAACGGCATCTTTATCCGGAGCGCTATCCGGAGATCGCCGAAGCAGACCGGCGGCTCGCGGACGGCAATCTTCTCCCCGAAGACATGAACGACGCGAATCGTCATCCGGACGGTATCCCGCTAAAAACGGCGCGATGATTCTCGCAGCGCGGCAATCGCCGCGCTTTTTTTCACTTCGCTTATCATCGGAAAACCGCGCATCGAACGTGCTGGATGAGCAACCGCAACGGAGGTCGCATGCCACCGCTACGCGCAATCCATCTGCTGCAAACGAAGGAAGGCTCCCGTCTGCATGGCGCCGGGCTCGACCGGTGGCGCCGCTGGGGCCCGTATCTGAGCGAGCGTCAATGGGGCACCGTTCGCGAGGATTACAGCGAATACGGCACGGCGTGGGACTACTTTCCGCACGACCATGCGCGCAGCCGCATGTATCGATGGGGGGAGGACGGTATCGCGGGATTCGGCAACGACCCGCTCGACTGGTGCGTGTCGCTCGCGTTGTGGAACGGCCGCGATCCGATCATCAAGGAGCGGCTTTTCGGTCTCACGAACGAGCAAGGCAATCACGGCGAAGACGTAAAGGAACTGTACTTCTATCTCGACGGCACGCCGACGCATTCGTACATGAAGATGCTGTACAAGTATCCGCACGATGCGTATCCGTATCAGCAACTCATCGACGAGAACAAACGGCGCGGTCCCGATCAGCCCGAATACGAACTGCCCGACACGGGCGTATTCGATTGCGACCGTTACTTCGATGTCTATGTCGAATACGCGAAGCACGCGCCCGATGACATCGTGATGCGCGTGACCGTCGAGAATCGCGCGGACGAAGCCGCGACGCTTCATCTCTTGCCGCAATTCTGGGCGCGCAACCGGTGGGCGTGGTCGAGCAAATGGGGCAAGCCGTCGCTGAAGCTCGAACACGATGCGCGCGAAGGTGCCCGCGTCATCGCGCACAATCCGTCGCATGGCGAGATGGATGTCACGGCTTCTGCGCAGGCGCCGGTCGAATGGATTTTCTGCGAGAACGAGACGAACGTTCGTCGCATATACGGCATCGAAGGCGCGGGGCCGTTCAAGGATGGCTTCAACGACTATCTCGTCGAAGGCGACGAACAGGCGATACGCCGCGATCGCGGCACGCGTTGCGCCGCGCATGTGCATCTGCAACTCTCACCGCATGAAAGTTCCGTGATGTACTTGCGCTGGCGCCCGGCATCGGTTTCGAACGATCCGCCGCTCGACCTGGCCCAGCTTTTCGCGCGTCGCGAAGCGGAAGCCGACGAGTTCTATGCGACGCTGCAACACGATATCGACGATGCCGACGCGCGTCTCGTGCAACGCCAGGCGCTCGCCGGCATGCTATGGACGAAGCAGTATTATCAGTTCGACGTCACGCGCTGGCACGACGGCGATCCGGGCCAGCCCACGCCGCCGAAAGAACGGCGGCATGGCCGCAATGCTGACTGGCGGCACATGTGCAACGGCGACATCGTATCGATGCCGGACAAGTGGGAGTATCCGTGGTACGCATCGTGGGACCTTGCGTTCCATGCGGTCGCGTTCGCGACGATCGATCCCGACTTCGCGAAGAAGCAATTGCTGTTGCTCGTGAAAGAACGCTACATGCATCCGAACGGGCAATTGCCCGCTTATGAATGGGCATTCGGCGATGCGAACCCACCCGTTCACGCATGGGCGACATGGCGCGTGTTCGAGCTCGATCGCGAGATGACCGGCATCGGCGATCACGCGTTCCTCGAGGTCATGTTCCACAAGCTGCTGCTCAACTTCGCGTGGTGGGTCAACCGCAAGGACGCCGACGACCGCAATATCTTTCAGGGCGGATTTCTCGGCCTCGACAACATCGGCATCTTCGATCGCTCGCAGCCGCTGCCGACCGGCGGACGTATCGATCAGGCCGACGGCACCGCATGGATGGCATCCTACGCGCTCGACCTCATGCAGATCGGCCTCGAACTCGCGATGACGAACGAATCATATGTCGAGATCGCGGTGAAGTTCTTCGAGCACTTCCTGTATATCGCGGAAGCCGTGAGCTGCGGCGAAGTCTGCAATACCGGCCTATGGGACGGCAGCGACGAATTCTTCTACGACGTACTGCATCTGCCGAACGGCGCGCGCGTGCCCATGCGCATTCGATCGATCGTCGGACTGATTCCGCTCTTCGCCGTTCATGTGCTCGAGGAAAGCGTGTACGGCGACTTGCCCGGACTGCGTGAACGCCTCGTATGGTTTCTCGATCATCGGCCGAACCTTGCGAAGCTCGTATCGCGCTGGACCGAGCCTGGCAAAGGCAACACGACTTTGCTTTCGCTCTTGCGCGGACATCGCATGAAAGCGCTGTTGCGCCGCACGCTCGATCAAGCGGAGTTCCTGTCGGACTATGGCGTACGCGCGTTATCCCGCGTGCATTGCGACAAGCCTTATGTGTTCGATCATGATGGCGTGAACGTCTGCATCCGGTACTTGCCCGCGGAATCGGATTCGCGCGTATTCGGCGGCAATTCGAACTGGCGCGGGCCGATCTGGATGCCGGTCAATTACTTGTTGATCGAATCGCTCTACGAGTTTCATCGCTACTACGGCGATGATTTTCGCGTCGAGCATCCGACGGGATCGGGCAAGTTTCATTCGCTGAACGAAATCGCCGACGATCTCTCACGGCGCATCAGCATGCTCTTTTTGAAAGACGAAGAAGGCAAGCGTCCTGTGATGGCCGCGTATCCGATGCTGCAAGCCGATCCGCGCTCGCAGGATCTCATTCTCTTTCACGAGTACTTTCATGGCGACAACGGGCGCGGTGTCGGTGCGTCGCATCAGACTGGATGGAGCGGGCTCGTTGCGCTGCTGCTGCAACCGCGTCTGATGAAGTTATCGCACGTGGGGCCGGAAGCGCCCGTCATGGCCGTGCGTCTGCATGAAGAAGCGAGCGCCGAGATGGGACGCTAGCGTCATGAAGCAATCGACTTCGAATGCGTAGGTGCCGAAACAGAAGCCGCCTGTCCGTCGCTTTCGACGACACATTTTTCTCGTGCGCGGGGTACCGCCGGAACGTTTGTACCATGCGGATGCGGACGATGAAAACATTCTCGTGGATCTGATTTTCGCGCTGGAATTCTGGCGCTCGCCTATACTTGAATCGTCGGTTCGCGTGTTTCTTTCATGTCCCCAGAGAACCGGAGGACGTCATCATGTTCAACCATCTGCTGGTTCCCACTGACGGGTCCGCGCTCTCCGAAGCGGCTGTCCGCATGGCGGTCTCGCTCGCCAAAGAGAACAGTGCGCGCATCACCGGTCTTTATATGGTGCGGCCATTTCATATGACCGTTTATAGCGCCGAGATGGTCGGCGCGAGTCAGGATGAGGCGCACGCCGCGGATCAGGCCCGCGCGCGGCAATATCTCGAGAATCTGCGAAGTATCGCCGCGCAGGCCGGCGTCGCTTGCGATACGGAAGCGCCGACGGGAGCGCATCCGTATGAGGCGATTCTCGATACGGCGAAAGCGCGGCACTGCGATCTCATCGTGATGGCGTCGCATGGGCACGGCGGAATTCGCGGGCTATTGCTCGGGAGTGAAACGCAGAAAGTGCTTACACATAGTCATTTGCCGATTCTGGTGGTGAGGCCGCCGGAGTGATGCGTCCGCCGTCCTACCGCTCCAGATTCCCGAAACAGACATACTTCGCTTCGAGATACTCCTCGACTCCCGAGGATGCCCCTTCGCGCCCCATGCCCGATTCCTTGATCCCGCCGAAGGGCGCAACTTCGTTGAACACGAGGCTGTCATTCACGCCGACGACGCCGCATTCGAGCGCTTCCATGACGCGGAATGCGCGGCTGATATCGGCGGTATAGAAGTACGCCGCGAGCCCCGTGCGCGTATCGTTCGCGAGCGTGACGACGTCGTCCTCGTCCCTGAACGGCAGCACGCTGGCAATCGGGCCGAGCACTTCGTCGCCGCATACGCTCATCGACGGATCGACGTTCGTCAGCACCGTCGGCCTGAAGAAGTTCGATCCCGGCGCGACGCGTGAGCCGCCCGCTGCGATCTTCGCGCCGAGCCTGACCGCTTCGTCGACGAGACTTTCGATGCGCGTCACCGCCGCATCGCCGATAAGCGGGCCGATCTGCGCGCCCTCGTCCAGCCCGTCGCTCACTTTCAGCAACGCGACCTTGGACACGAGCTTGGCGACGAAAGTCTCGTACACGTCCTCATGCACGAAGAAGCGGTTCGCGCACATCGCCGCCTGGCCCGAATGACGAAACCGCGCATCGAGCGCGCCCTTCACGGCGAGGTCGATGTCCGCGTCGTCGAACACGATAAACGGACAGTTCGCCCCCAGTTCGAGCGACATCTTCTTCACGGTAGGCGCGCATAAAGTCATCAGCCGCTTGCCTTCCTCGATGGAACCGGTGAACGATACTTTCCTCACGTCGGGGCTCGCAAGCAGCGTGCTGCGAACCGGTTCGCCCTCGCCCGTCAACACGGAGAGCACGCCGCGCGGCAAGCCCGCGTT
Source organism: Caballeronia sp. AZ7_KS35 (assembly GCF_023631045.1). NCBI lineage: Bacteria > Pseudomonadati > Pseudomonadota > Betaproteobacteria > Burkholderiales > Burkholderiaceae > Caballeronia > Caballeronia sp. AZ7_KS35. Next base: position 262,684 of record NZ_JALQDV010000038.1, read on the forward strand.
CTCGCCGAGCACGCACAGCGCGAGCGCGGAGAATGGCGTCTGCGGATCGGGGTGATGGATGACCGTGCAGCCCGCCGCGAGCGCAGCGCCGACGCGTCGTGCAACCATCGACGAAGGAAAGGTCCATGACGTGATCGCGCCGCACACGCCAATCGGCTGATGCAGCACACGTATGCGTTGATTGCGTCGCGGCGCGGGAATGTTGTCGCCGTAAATGCGGCGCGCTTCCTCGGCGAACCAGTCGAGATAATTCGCGGCCTGCGTGATTTCGGAGCGCGCTTCGTGCAGCGGCTTGCCTTGTTCGCGGCAGAGGATGATGGCGAGATCGTCGCGATGATGTTCGACGAGGCGCGCCCACTCTCTCAGCACCGACGCGCGCTCGCGACTGCTCCAGCTGCGCCAGTCCTGCAGCGCCGCGTGCGCGCACTGGATGGCCTCCGTCACCTGCTCGTCCGTGACCTGCGGCACCGAGCCGATGATTTCTTTAGTGGATGGATTGATGACAGACACGCGCGGCAGCGAAGTATTGTCGATCCACGCGCCGCCGATATACGCCGATTGTTCGAAAAGACTGGGGCACTGCAGTTCCATGGCTCGCTCCAATGCGTTGGCGCTTCGTGCAATCAGGTGCATCGAGCTTAACGCATTTTCCACTCGCCATTCGGACGCGCGCGGCATCCCGGGTATACGAATACTGCGCGCGCCGCTCACTCAACATCACATCAATGGCTCGCGCCCTCCACCGCGCCGATGCCCGTTTCGGAGCGCACGGTCTGCGCTTCGAAGCCTGCTTTATCGACACGCGCACGCGCCGATTGATCGGTTACGGAGAAGAGCCAGATGCCGATGAAACCGATCGCCATCGAGAACAGCGCAGGCGATGCATACGGGAACGGCGCATCCGCGTAGTGGAACACATCGACCCATACGGCTTTGGACAGGACCGTCATCACGACCGCCGAAAGCAGGCCGAGAAAGCCGCCGATTGCCGCGCCGCGCGTCGTGCAGCCGCGCCACAGGACCGACATGAAGAGCACCGGAAAGTTGGCGGACGCCGCGACCGCGAACGCGAGCGACACCATGAACGCGATGTTCTGCTTCTCGAACACGATGCCGAGCACGACCGCGACGATGCCGAGCACGATCGTCGTGATGCGCGACACCTTCAGTTCGCTCTTGCTGGACGCCTTGCCCTTCTTGAACACGGTCGCATAGAGATCGTGCGACACCGCCGATGCACCCGCGAGCGTCAGGCCCGCCACCACTGCGAGGATAGTTGCAAACGCAACTGCCGAGATGAAGCCGAGGAACACGTTGCCGCCGACCGCGCTCGCGAGATGCACCGCCGCCATGTTCGTGCCGCCGAGCAGCTTGCCGCCCGCATCCTTGAACATCGGATTGGTGCTCACCAGCACGATCGCGCCGAAGCCGATGATGAACGTGAGTATGTAGAAGTAGCCGATCCACGTCGTCGCCCAGAACACCGACTTGCGCGCTTCCTTCGCGTTGGGCACGGTGAAGAAACGCATCAGGATATGCGGCAGACCGGCCGTACCGAACATGAGCGCGATGCCGAACGAGATCGCCGAAATCGGATCCTTGATGAAGTTGCCCGGACCCATGATCGACGCCTTCTTCTCGTGCACGTCGACGGCCTTCGCGAAGAGCGCCTCGGGGCTGAAGTGGAATTGCCACAGCACCATGAACGCCATGAACGATGCACCCGCAAGCAGCAAACACGCCTTGATGATCTGCACCCACGTCGTCGCGGTCATGCCGCCGAAGAGCACGTACACCATCATCAGCGCGCCGACGATCACGACCGCGATCCAGTATTCGAGCCCGAACAGCAGCTTGATGAGCTGTCCCGCGCCGACCATCTGCGCGATCAGATAGAACGCGACGACCACGAGCGTGCCCGATGCAGCGAACGCGCGAATCGGCGTCTGCTTGAAGCGATACGCGGCGACATCGGCGAATGTGAAGCGGCCGAGATTGCGCAGACGCTCCGCCATCAGGAACGTGATGATCGGCCAGCCGACGAGAAAGCCGATCGAATAGATCAGCCCGTCATAGCCATTGCTATAAACCGCCGCCGAAATGCCGAGAAACGACGCCGCCGACATGAAGTCGCCCGCGATCGCAAGACCGTTCTGAAAGCCCGTGATGCCGCCGCCCGCCGTGTAGAACTCGGCCGCGGAACGCGTCTTCTTCGCGGCCCATTTGGTGATGAAGAGCGTCGCGATCACGAACGCGATGAACATGCAGATCGCGGTCCAGTTGGTCGCCTGCTTGACCGCCTGACCGAGATCGCCGCCTGCTGCAAATGAACTCGCGGACGCCGCGAAAAGCGCGCCCGCCGTGACGATGCGTTGCGGCTTCATGCGGCCTCCCGCTTGATCTTGTCGGTGAGTTCGTCGTACGTGCTGTTGGCGTGGCGCACATACAGCCCCGTGATGACGACCGTGAACACGATCACGAACAGGCCGATCGGCATGCCCCATGTCATGACGCCCGCGCCCATCTTCGCGGCGAGCAGATCCTTGTTGAATGCGATGAGCAGCACATAGCCGTAATAGACGACCAGCACGAGTGCCGTCAGCGTCCAGCCGAGCTTCGAGCGCTTTCGCACCAGTTCGCCGTAAGCGGCGCTCGACTTTATTTTCTCTACGATCTTCAGATCCATTTCCGTCGTCTCCTGCATGAATGCCTCGTTTACGATGCGCTGGAGACTAAGGTAAAAGCGTCCGCTTACCCGTTTCTTACGTGAAGCGTTTTCTTTCGACGGGGTTTACGCGAAGCATCGTCCATTGCTATGCACCCGATAGGCGATCCATCGTTCGCCCGGGCAGCGTCGTCGCGCTGTCGTCTTTGAGGCTCACGCCCGTCAGCTTGCGCGTGCGCGCTTCGTTCAGCAGCCACGCGAGCTTGAACGCGGCCGCGTCGTAAGCAAGTCCTTCAGGACGCACGTTCGATATGCAGTTGCGCTCCGCATCGCTGCGGCCCTGCACGGGATCGTAAGTCACATACACGCCGAGGCTCGCGGGCGAACTGAGCCCCGGCCTCTCACCGATCAGCACCGCGACGATGCGCGCCCTCAATATCGCGCCGATGCAATCGCCGAGCGCGACGCGCGCCTGAGTCGCGACGACGACCGGACCGATGCGCCATCCGTCGAGCCGCGCGATCGTTCTTTCGATGAGCGGTATCGCGTGCGTCGCCGCTGCTTTCGACGACAGTCCATCGGCGATGACGAACACGACATCCGCGTCCGTCGCGTGGGTCGCGAGACGCGCGGCGCTGTCGTCGCTCAGCATGCGGCCAAGATCCGGACGACGGAGATAAACATCGCGTGCCGAAGCGGCGCTGCATACCGAAGCACATGCGAATCGCTTCGAAGCCAGTTCTCCCAGCAACGACGAGACATCGAGCGGCCGATGCACCGCATCGCGCGCCTGCGCATGCGCGAGATTGAACGCGAGCAGCGGCGCGGTCGGCACGCTGTTGCCCGCGCGTCCCAGCGCGATGCGCGCATCGGTGAAACGGCGCAGCGCTTTCCACGGATTCTGGCTGACGCTCATCACGCCCTCATCCAGTCGTTCAGGGCGGGCCACTCGGCGCGCGTCTGAAGCATGCCGCGCGCATTCGTGATCTGAATCGCGCGCAGCCACGCTTCGAACTCCGGCGCGCGTTTCAGACCGAGCACGTCGCGCACATACAGCGCGTCATGAAACGACGTGCTCTGATAGTTCAGCATGACATCGTCTGCGCCGGGCACGCCCATGATGAAGTTCACGTTGGCCGCGCCGAGCAGCGTAAGCAGATTGTCCATGTCGTCCTGATCGGCTTCGGCGTGATTCGTGTAGCAGATGTCGCAACCCATCGGCACGCCGAGCAGCTTCGCGCAGAAATGATCTTCGAGTCCGGCGCGAGTGATCTGCTTGCCGTCGTAGAGGTATTCCGGACCGATGAAGCCGACCACGGTATTCACGAGAAACGGATCGAACTTGCGCGCGACCGCATGGGCGCGCGCTTCGCAAGTCTGCTGATCGACGCCATGATGCGCGTTCGCCGACAACGCGCTGCCCTGTCCCGTCTCGAAGTACATCAGGTTCTCGCCGACCGTCCCGCGCTTCAGCGACAAAGCCGCTTCATACGCTTCCTGCAACAACGCGAGCGAGATGCCGAACGACGCATTCGCCTTTTGCGTGCCCGCGATCGACTGGAACACGAGATCGACCGGTGCGCCGTGTTCGATCGCCGCAAGCGTGTTGGTCACGTGTGTCAGCACGCAGGTTTGCGTCGGCACGTCGTAGCGTTCGCGGAACGCATCCATCATCGCGAGCAATTTGCCGATGGCCTGCGGCGAGTCGGATGCGGGATTGATGCCGATCATCGCGTCGCCGCAGCCGTACATGAGGCCATCGATCATCGAAGCGGCGATGCCTTGCACATCGTCGGTCGGATGATTCGGCTGCAGGCGCACCGACATGTGCCCCGGCAATCCCACGGTATTCCTGAAACGCGTGACGACCGGACGTTTCTTCGCCGCGAGAATGAGATCCTGATTGCGCATCAGCTTCGATACGGCCGCGACCATCTCGGGCGTCAACCCTTGCGATACGGCGACGAGCGCGGCGGTATCGGTCGTATCGGCGAGCAGCCATTCGCGGAACTCGCCGACCGTCAGATGCGACACGACGGCGAACGCCTCCCGCGAATGTTCATCGATGATGAGGCGCGTCACTTCATCGTCCTCATACGGAATCAACGCTTCTTCGATGAACGCGCGCAACGGCACCCTCGACAGCGCCAACTTCGCCGCCGCGCGCTCTTCTTCCGTCGCGGCGGCGATGCCCGCGAGTTCGTCGCCGGAACGTCGCGAACTCGCTTTCGCCAATAGCGTCTTGAGATCGTCGAAACGATACGTCCGAACGCCTACGGTTTCGCTGAAGCTCATACGCCGCTTCCGCCGACCGTCCTCAAACTCTTCCATTGCCCTTGCTCGACCTGAAAGAGCGTGTATGGAGGCTTGATGAGATCGCCATATGGATCGAACGAAATCTTGCCGGTCACGCCGGTGACGTTGACCTTCGCGAGCGCTTCCACGATCTTGCCGCGATCGAGCGAGTTCGCATCGTGAATGGCCTTGATCATCGCGAGCGCGGCATCGTAGGCGAATGGCGCATATAGTTCGACATCCTGATTGAAGCGTGCCTTGTAGCGCTTGCCGAACTCCTGCGCGGAAGGCAGCTTGTCGAGCGCGGGACCGGGCTCGAGGTCCTGCGTGCCGTTGCCCGATGTGCCCGCGATCTGCAGGAACGCGTTGCTCTTCAGTGCGCCCGCGCCGAAGAGCTGCGTCGTCATGCCGAGCGAGCGCATCTGCTTGACGAGCATCGCGCCTTGTTCATCGAGTCCGCCGAAGAAGATCAGATCGACGTTCTGGCTCTTCATCGTCGTGAGAATCGCGCGGAAATCGACGGCCTTGTCGTTCGTGTATTCGCGCGCGACGACCTTGCCGTTGGCTTCCTTCACGCCCTTCTCGAAGGCATCGGCGAGACCTTGCCCGAACGCCGTGCGATCGTCGATGATGCCGATGCGCTTCGGCTTCATCTGCTCGACGACGAAGCGCCCCGCCACCACGCCGCCCACGCCATCGTGGCCCATCGTGCGGAACACGTTCTTGAAGCCCTGTTTCGTGAGTTGCGGATTCGTCGAGCCGGGCGTGATCATCGCGACATTCGCCTGGTGATAGACGGTCGATGCCGGAATGCTGCATCCCGAGTTGTAATGCCCGATCACGCCGACGATGCCGCTATCCACCGCTTTCTGCGCGACCTGAATCGCGACGCGCGGATCGGCCTGATCGTCGTACACCTCCAGTTCGAACTTGACGGGCTTGCCGCCGACGATGGGATGCTTCGCGTTCTCTTCGTCGATCGCGAGTTGCGCGCCGTACTGCAAGTCCTTGCCGACGCGCGCAACCGGCCCGGTCAACGGTCCGACGAACGCGATCTTCACGACCTCGGGATCGGCGGCCCACGACATCGGCATGTACGCGGCAAGCACGCCCGCGGTCACGCCCGAAAGAAAGATACGGCGATTCATGTTCATGCTCCTCAGTGAAAACGCGACGCGCGATAACTCGCGAGATCGAGTGGCGGCGAACGTCGCGCGATGAGATCGGCGACGATGCGTCCGCTCACGCCCGCGAGCGTCAAGCCAAGATGCTGATGCCCGAACGCATACACGACGCGCTCGCTCGCCTTCGATGCGCCGATGACCGGCACGCCGTCCGGCAGCGTCGGACGAAAGCCCAGCCATTCGCGATCGGGCGTGCCGAGCGCGGGCAACGCGCGCTTCGACGATACGGTGACGAGATCGAGCAGCGCGCGATTGCGCTCCTCGATGAAACCCGCGAGTTCGACGGTGCCCGCGACGCGAATGCCATCGCTCATCGGCGTCATGTAGAAGCCGCGCTCCGCCCAGCCGCACGGCCGCGATATGAGGTTCGATGCCGACGCATAACGGATGTGGTAGCCGCGCTCGGTATCGAGCGGCACGCGATCGCCACATTGCTGCGCGAATTCGCGCGAACGCGCGCCCGTCGCGACGACGACATGATCGAAGCGGCGCGCATCGCCCTCGACGCGCAACGCGACGTCCTGCACGCCCGGCTCGATCGCGTCGACCTTCTTGCGTTCGAGTTGCGCGCCACGGGCGGCGAGCCGCTCGTGCAAGGCCTGAAGAAAGCCCGCCGGATCGCTGAAATGCCAGCTATCGCGAAACAGCACGCCGCGCGCGAAAATCGGCGCGAGTTGCGGTTCGAGTTCGCGGATCGCGCCGCTGTCGAGCACATCGAAGCCGACGCCCAGCCTCTCGCGCAATGCCAGCGAATCGCGCGACGCGTCGAACGAAGCCGCGCTCGAATACAGATAAAGGCATTCGCGCGGCTTGACGAAGCGCTTCAAGGCATCGTCGTCGAGCAAGGGTGCATAGCCTTCCTGCGCACGCGACAACAACGCGGCCAGCGCCTGCGCGCTCGCTTCGAAATTCTTTTGTCGCGAGCTCATCAGAAAGCGCGCGAGCCACGGCGCGAGTTGCGGCAGATAACGCCAGCGCAATCTGAACGGACTATCGTTCGAGAAGAGAAAGCGCGGAATATCGCGGAATACGGACGGATTGTTCACCGGCACGCATCCGTATGGCGCGAACGTGCCCGCGTTGCCGAACGACGCGCCCTGCGCCACGCCCGACGGATCGAACAGCGTCACGCTGTGACCGTCGCGCGTAAGCCAGGCCGCGCTCGCCATGCCGATGAACCCCGCGCCGATGATCGCCACGTTCGACATCAGTCCTGCCCCTTCCATGCGAGCCGATTGTCTTGCGACAGGAAGCCCGTCGCCGATTCGCTCTCTTCATGACGATGATGATGCTTCGCGGCGAAGAAGTACGCCGCCGATGCGGCCGCGAGGCTCGCGAGACTCGCCATCAGTTGCGGACGCAGTTCGTGGTCCGCGCCCATGGCCGCAAGCACACCGACGATCGCGATCACGACGGCATACGACAGCCACGGGAAGAGCCACATCTTCAGCGTGAGACGCTCGGGCGCTTCGCGTTGAATGCGTCGGCGAATGCGGATTTGCGCCAGCGCCGTTGCGAGATAGACGAACAGCATCACCGCGCCCGATGCGTTCACGAGAAACAGGAACACGCCCTGCGGCGACACGATCGCGGCGACGATCGCCACATAACCGACGACGCTCGACAGCACCACCGCGAGACGCGGCACCTTGTTCGGCGTGAGCTCGAGCAGCGACTTCGGCGCATCGCCGCGTTCGGCGAGACGGAACAGAATGCGCGACGACACGTACAGGCCCGAGTTCAGCGCGGACAGCACGGCGACGAGCACGATCGCGTTCATGATGTCGGCGGCGTAGGGAATGCGCATCGTCTCCAGCGCGGCGACGAACGGCGAGTGGCCCGTCACGATGCTGCCCCACGGCACGATGCACGCAATCAGGAACAGCGAGCCGACATAGAACGTGATGACGCGCAGGATGACCGAGCGCGTCATCGCGGCGACGCTTTTCGCGGGATCGTCGGATTCGGCCGCGGCGATGGTCGCGATTTCCGCGCCGCCGACCGCGAAGATGACGGTCGGCACGGCGGCGAACACGGACATCGCGCCGAACGGCAGGAAGCCGCGATTGCCGGTGAGATGCGCCACGGCGCTGCCCGCGTGCCCGAAGCCGAGCAGATAGCCCGCGCCGATGGCGAGGAACACGATGATCGCCGCGACCTTGATCGACGCGAACCAGAACTCGAATTCGCCGTACGACTTGACCGAAAGCAGATTGATGACGGTCATCACGGACAGCAGCACGAGGCCGATGACCCAAACCGGCGCGGGTATCCAGCGCTGCAATATCGCCGCGCCGGCGACCGCTTCGACCGCGACGACGATCACCCAGAAATACCAGTACAGCCAGCCGCTCGTGAAGCCGGCCCAGTTGCCGAGGCCGATGCGCGCATATTCGGTGAACGAGCCGACGCCGGGCACGGCAAGCGCCATTTCGCCGAGCATGCGCATGACCATCAGCACCACGATGCCGGCGACGAGATACGACACGCACGCCGCCGGACCGACGGTCGCGAGCGTCGCGCTGCTGCCGACGAACAGCCCCGCGCCGATGATGCCGCCGAGCGCGATCATCGTGACGTGCCGCTGACGCAGCGCGGAGCCTAGCTTGGGTTGCGAGGTTTCAGGCAAGGACATCGGGGAATCTCCTGCGGACAAAGATCGGATGAATCGGGAAGCGCGGGATGAGACACGCACCAGACAAACTCTGATCCTAGAATCACACAATATTTTTTTGTGTGCAATTAGAAGCGTGGTTGTGTGGTCCCGGGATTTTCCCTGAGTGAAGGATGGAGCGGCACTTGCAGAGGCGTTTCAGCTCTCATACAGACATTGCGTCGGTGATGCGCTGAGTTAGAATCGGCAGACTTCCGCACAAATCGCGGACAAAGCAATGTTTGTATGGAGACACAGATTCATGGCTTCCGACAAGGATCAGACGCTGAGCGCAAACGGCGAAGCCGACGGCACGACGAAGCGATCGACCTATATCGAGGTGTCGAGCTCCATCGAGAAGGAAATCCGCAGCGGCATGTATCCGCCGGGCAGCCGTCTGCCGCCGCAGCGGCAACTGGCGAGCGAACTGGGCATCAACGTGTCGACGGTGTCGCGCGCGTACAAGGAGTTGCAGCTGCGCGGCCTCGTGATCGGCAGCAAGCGGCGCGGCTCGCTCGTCACGGGAGGCGCGATGCCGAGCGTCGAGATGCCGCCCGCGAGCACGGGCAGCTCGGTCATCGATCTTACGGTGAACCGGCCCGCGACCGGCGAATTCCTCGCGTGCCTCGCGCGCACAATGGGCGAACTGCCGCGCGATCCGCGCTTTGCGCAATTGCAGGAATATCAGCCGCCGCAGGGGCCGTCATGGGCGCGCGCGGCCGGTGCGCGCTGGATGAGCGCGCCGGGTTTCGCGCCGACGCCGGATCAGGTCGTCGTGACGAGCGGCGCGCAGCACGGGCTGTATGCGGTCCTCAACAGTCTGATCGGCACGGACGGCGTGATTCTCGCGGATCAACTCACGTATTACGGGCTGAAGGCGCTCGCGCCCGTCTTCCAGTTCGAGATCGTGGGCATTCCGAGCGACCGCGACGGCTTGCTGATCGACGAGGTCGAGCGCGTGTGCAGGCGCGTGCCGGCGAAGGCGATTTTCACGGTGCCGAATCTGCAGAATCCCACGGTCACGACGATGAGCCTGGAACGGCGCATGGCGCTCGTCGATGTCGCGCGGCGGCATGGCGTCGCGATCATCGAGGACGACGTGTACGGGCCGCTCGTCGCGCAGCGTCTGCCGACGCTCGCGAGTCTGTGCCCCGAACTGACGTATCACATCTCGGCGACGTCGAAGATCCTAGCGCCCGGCTTGCGGCTCGGTTATCTGCTGAGCCCGCAGGACAACGCCGCGCTATGCGCGGAGGCCGTGCGTACGACGGCGTGGATGCCCGCGCCGCTGTCGATGCTGATCGCGACCGTCTGGATCGAGGACGGCACCGCGCAGCACATCATGAATGCGCAGCTCGCGGAAATCCGCGCGCGGCATGATCTCGCGCGCGAGTTGCTGCCGCAGGAATTCCTGCAATCGGATCCGGCGTGCATGTTCGTGTGGTTGAAGCTGCCGCTGCCGTGGCGCGCGGACGATTTCGCCGCGAATGCGAAGGCGCGCGGCGTCGTGGTGATGCCCTCGTCGGCGTTCGCGGTCGACCGGTCGGAAATCGAGCATGGGGTGCGCGTGAATCTCGCGTGCGCGGAAAGCCGGGATCAGCTCGTCAGCGGATTGCGGATGCTGGCGGGAACGTTGAGGGACCGGCCGCGGGCGCTGTTCGGGCATTTGTGATTCCGACTCGCCGCCGGAAAGCGCACGGCGGCGGCGTCACGGCGCCCAAGTCAGGATATCGACATTTCGGTTCGGCGTTGCATTTATCGTCACGATGAATCCGACGGCTCGCTAAGCCATCCATACCTTCCCCGCCGATTCAGCACGCCAGTTCAGTAATTGCTGCGCATCCCGATCCACACCATTCAGTCAAAATGCCGATAAACGCTATGGCGTTTTCATCCGAGTTCAGCTATTAGTAGACTCGTCACGCACGTCACGCCACTCGGTGGCGAACCAAGAGCATCTCTCTGGCTATAACTCGACCGTCAAAACCGGAGGCAGCTACGCCACATTACAAGCATCAGGCTCGCGCTCGCTGACGTCGCCCTAAGTCCTGTCCCGCGCGATTTCATCGCATGGCGCAGGCGCACCGGAAATGCGCACGCTTTCCGGGCGCATCCGCCTAAACGCACACCGCGAGCATTGTCGTGGCGAGGCGCTCTGTTGGCGCGTTCGCTCATCAACGATCGGCCATCCCAACGGGGGAGGCGCCCATGGCGTTCGTGTCGGAACACGTACTGGACTGCTGCTCGTTCGCTCCACCTTCGCGCTCCATGCGCGCGCTGCGCGTGGGCGCGATCGCCGCGCTCGCGTCGCTCTCGCTCGCGGCGTGCAAGAAGCCGGCGCCGCCAGCGCAGAAGCCCGCCGTCGATGTCACCGCCGTGACTGTCACGGCGCAATCGACGCCCGTCGACTTCGAATTCACCGCGCAGACGCAAAGCTCGCGCGAGGTCGAAATCCGCGCGCGCGTCGACGGCTTCCTCGAAAAGCGCATGTACACCGAAGGCGCGCTCGTCTCGGCCAATCAGGTCATGTTCCTCATGGACAAACGGCCGTTCGAGGCCGCGCTGCAGACGGCCAAAGGCTCGCTCGCGCAACAGCAGGCGCGGCTGCTCGTCACGCAGCAGAATCTCGCGCGCGTGAAGCCGCTCGCCGCGATGAACGCATTGAGCAAGAAGGATCTCGATGACGCCATCGGCAACGAAAAGAGCGCCGAGGCCGCCGTCATCGCCGCGAAAGGCGAAGTGCAGACCGCCGAACTGAATCTCAGCTACACGACGATCCGCTCGCCGCTCAAGGGCCTGTCCAGTTTCGCGCGCATCCAGGAAGGCAGTTACGTGACGCCGACGCAGGGCGGCCTGCTCACCTACGTCTACCAGCTCGATCCGATGTGGGTGAACTTCAGCATCTCGGAGAACGAACTGCTGGGCTATCGCGAGCAGATCAAGAAAGGCGAACTGCGCTTTCCGCCCGACAACAAGTTCGATGTGACCGTCATCCAGGCCGACGGCTCCGTCTTTCCGCAAACCGGTCGCATCGACTTCACGAATCCGGCGTTCAGCACGGAGACGGGCACGTTCCTCGTGCGCGCGGTGTTCGCGAATCCGCAAGGCACGTTGCGACCGGGACAGTTCGTCAAGGCGCGCGTGGCGGGCGCGGTGCGACCCAACGCGATTCTCGTGCCGCAACGCGCCGTGCTGCAGGGCGCGAAGAGTCACTTCGTGTGGGTGCTCGACGAACAGTCGAAGCCGCATCAGCGCGTCGTCGAAGTCGGCGAATGGCACGGCGACGACTGGTTCATCACGAACGGCCTGAAGGCGGGCGAACGCGTCATCGTCGATGGCGCGATACGCGTCGGCGCGGATACGCAGGTTCGCGTCGTCGCCGCACCGGCCGCGGGCGGCGCGGCGGCATCGGGCGCGCAGGAGGCGTCGCTCGGAGACGCGAAGAACGCAAGCGGCGGGACCGAAAAGTGAAGTGATTTGATCTGACGACAAGCACGTCGCGCGGAAGAGGCCAATGAACATTTCACATTTCTGCATTGACCGTCCGATTTTCGCGTCGGTCATTTCGATCATCATCACGCTGGGCGGCGCGCTGACCATGCTCGCGCTGCCCACCGCGCAGTATCCCGACATCACGCCGCCGCAGATCACGATCTCCGCGACTTATCCGGGCGCGAGCGCGGATGTGGTCGCGAACAACGTCGCCGCGCCGATCGAGCAGCAGGTCAACGGCGCGGACAACATGATCTACATGAGCTCGTCCAGCTCGTCGACGGGCAATCTCACGATCAACGCGTACTTCCAGATCGGCACGAATCCGGAACTCGCACAGGTCGACGTGCAGAACCGCGTGAACCTCGCGCTGCCGCAACTGCCGCAGTCGGTGACGGCGCAGGGCGTGCAGGTGCAGAAGAAGTCGCAGGCGTTCATGATGGTCATCGCCATCTATTCGCCCGACGAGCGCTATGACGCGACGTATATCGCGAACTACGCGAACGTGTACGTCCTCGACGCGTTGAAGCGCATTCCGGGCGCGAACCAGAGCGCGATCTTCGGCACGCCCGATTACGCGATGCGCATCTGGCTCAAGCCCGACCGCATGGCGCAGCTCGGCATCACCGCCGCCGACGTGCAACGCGCCGTCGCCAATCAGAACCAGCAGTTCGCGGTCGGCCGTCTCGGGCAATCGCCGACTGGCGCGCCCGTCGAACAGTCCTTCGCGGTGACGACGACGGGCCGCCTCACCGAGCCTGCCGAGTTCGAGAACATCATCATCCGCGCGCAATCGGGCGGCGCGGCGATCGTGCGTCTGAAAGACGTGGGACGCGCGGAGCTCGGACAAAAAGACTATTCGATCCGCAGCCGCTTTCAGGGCAAATCGGCGACGGTGCTCGCGGTGTATCAGCAGCCTGGCGCGAACGCGCTCGATGTGTCCAAGCAGGTGCGCGCGTCGCTCGCGGAAATGAAGAAGACGTTCCCGCAGGGCATCGACTACGAAATCGCGATGGACACGACGGAGTTCACGCGCGCGTCCATCTCCGATGTGGTGCATACGTTCTTCGAAGCGGTCGTGCTGGTCGTGATCGTCGTGTTCGTGTTCCTGCAAAGCCTGCGCGCGACGCTCATTCCGGTGCTCGCGGTGCCGGTGTCGATTGTCGGCACGTTCATGGGCATGGAAGCGCTCGGCTTCTCCATCAACATGTTGACGCTGTTCGGCATGGTGCTTGCCATCGGCATTGTCGTGGACGATGCGATCGTCGTGATCGAGAACGTCGAGCGCAACATGACGGTGCACAAGCTCGATCCGAAGACCGCCGCGAAGAAGGCGATGGACGAAGTGGCCGGGCCGGTCGTCGCCATCGTGCTCGTGCTGTGCGCGGTGTTCGTGCCGGTGGCGTTCCTCTCCGGCATCACGGGGCAGATGTACAAGCAGTTCGCCATCACGATCGCGATATCGGTGGTGATATCGGGCCTCGTCGCGCTGACCTTGTCGCCCGCCCTCGCCTCCTTGCTGCTCAAGCCGGGACATCACGAGAAAAAGGGCTTTTTCCGCTGGTTCGACAATCAATTCGCGCGCATGACGCGGGGCTACACGCACCTCGTGCGGCTCGTCATCAAGCGTTTCGCGATCGCGCTGCTGCTCTTTGTCGGCATGATCGCGCTCGCCGTCATGATGATGCGCGACATTCCGACGGCGTTCCTGCCGCCCGAGGATCAGGGCTATCTGCTCGGCGCCGTCATCATGCCCGATGCCGCGTCGCTCGACCGCACCGGCGCCGTGTCCGACCGCGTGACCGAATACTTCATGAAACAGCCGGCGGTCGGCAGCATCACGACGGTCGATGGCTTCTCCATTCTCGACAGCCAGAACAAGAACAATTCGTCGACGTTCTTCGTCGGCTTCAAGAGTTTCGAGGATCGCTATACGTCGGCGAATATCCGCACGCAGAACGCGCGCGCCGTGCTCGTCGATGCTTACAAGCATCTCTCGCAGATTCGGGAGGGCATCGTCGTGCCGCTGAATCCGCCGTCGATTCCGGGCCTCGGCACGACGGGCGGCACCGAAATGTGGATTCAGAGCAAGGGCGACGCGACCATCGCGCAGTTCGCCGGAATCGTCGACGATTTCGTCGCGAAGGCGAAAGCGCGGCCGGAACTGACGGGCGTGACGAGCACGTTCAACGCGTCGTCGCAGCAACTGCTCGCCAACGTCGACCGCGACAAGGCCGAAACGCTCGGCGTGCCCGTCGAGGACGTCTACAGCGCGATGCAGACGATGTTCGGCTCGCTGTACGTGTCGCAGTTCAATCGATCGAGCCGCCTGTGGCAGGTGATTCTCCAAGCGGAGCCGCAGTATCGGCTGAAGCCCGACGATCTGACGCAGATTTTCGTGAAGAGCAAGAGCGGCGAGATGGTGCCGCTCAAGTCCGTGGTCAATACGAAGTACGTGACCGGTCCCGATCTCATCACGCGCTTCAACAACTTCCCCGCGGTGAAGATCACGGCGAACGCCGCGCCGGGCTACGCGTCGGGGCAAGTGATCGCGGCGCTGGAAGACATCGCGAAGGACTTGCCGAGCGATTACGGCATCGGCTGGAGCGGCGAGGCTTACGAGGCGAAACAGTCGGGCAGTTCGTCGGCGCTCGTGTTCATATTCGGCCTCATCATGGTCTTCCTGATTCTCGCCGCGCAGTACGAAAAGTGGAGCCTGCCGTTCGGCGTGCTGATGGCGGTGCCGTTCGCGATCTTCGGCGCGCTGCTCGCGATCCTCTTGCGCGGCCTGAACAACGACGTGTACTTCCAGATCGGTTTGACGATGCTCGTCGCACTCGCCGCGAAGAACGCGATTCTCATCTTCGAGTTCGCCGTGCTGAATCGCGAGGCGGGCGCGTCGGTCTACGACGCCGCGATGACCGCCGCCGAAGAGCGCCTGCGCCCGATCGTGATGACTTCACTCGCGTTCATTCTCGGCTGCGTGCCGCTCGCGATCGCGACGGGCGCATCGGCGAACAGCCGGCATTCGATCGGCACGGGCGTGATCGGCGGGATGCTCGGCGCGACGGTCATCGCCGTGTTCTTCATCCCGATGTTCTTCTGGGGACTCGAAACGATGTCCTCCCGCTCGAAGAAGAAGAAAGGCGCCGAAGCGAGCGCGCCGGATGCCAAGCAGACGCACGGCGGAAGCGGCCCGAACGCGTCGCCGTCCGCTCCGGACAAGGGAGACTGACATGCGGCGCGCCAGCCTCGTTCACTCGTTTTCGGGCATCGCCGCGGCGCTGTCGCTGTCCGGCTGCCTGCTCGGCCCGAACTACTCGCGTCAGCCGGTCGAAACCCCGGCGACGTACCGCTTCGCCGCGCCCGAAGTCGCCGACGCCGCGAACTCGGAATGGTGGCGTCAGTTTCAGGATCCGGTTCTCGACGAGCTGATCTCGACGGCGCTCGCGAACAACAAGGACGTCAAGATCGCGGCGGCGCGCGTCGATCAGTTCATGGGCCAGTTCGTCACGACGCGTTCCTTGCTGTTCCCGCAGATATCGGCGGGCGCGACGGCCTCGCGGCAGCGCGCGTCGGCGGCCGGACCGCAACCGCTCAACGGCTTCGGGCCGGTCTACAACGACTTCCAGGCGTCGATCGCCGCGTCGTGGGAGCTCGATCTCTTCGGCCGCACCCGGCGTCTGACCGAAGCCGCGCGTGCGAACCTGCTGTCGAGCGAAGAAGGACGGCGCGCGACGATCCTGTCGCTGGTGGCGTCGGTGGCGTCGTCGTATCTGAATTTGCGCAGTCTCGACAAGCAGCTCGAAATCGCGAAGGCGACGACGCAAAGCCGCGCCGAATCGGTGCATGTGTTCACGCTGCGCTTCGAAGGCGGCGAAGTCTCGCAGATGGAACTCGCGCAAAGCCAGTCCGAATACGAAGCCTCGCTCGCGACGATTCCGCAGCTCGAAACGCAGATCGCGCAGCAGGAAGACGCGCTGTCTATCCTGCTCGGCGCGAATCCCGGGCCGATCGTGCGCGGCCGAACGCTCGGCGAGATGGCGACGCCCGTCATCCCCGCCGGCCTGCCTTCGGACTTGCTGGAGCGCCGGCCCGATCTGCTGCAGGCGGAACAGGATTTGATCGCGGCGAACGCGCTGATCGGCGCGGCGCGCGCGCTCTATTTCCCGCAGATTTCGCTGACGGGCCTGCTCGGCACCGCGAGCGGCCAGTTCTCGTCGCTGTTCACGGGGCCGTCGCGCATCTGGTCGTTCGCGGGACAGGTCACGCAGCCGATCTTCACGGCGGGCAACATCTCGGGTCAGGTGCAGTCCGCCAAAGCGCAGCAGCAGGCGGCGCTGCTCACGTATCAGAAGGCGATCCAGGTCGCGTTCCAGGAAGTCGACGACGCGCTCATCGCCTCGCAGAAACTGCACGAACAGCTCGAAGTGCAGGGCCGCCAGGTCACGGCGCTCGCGACCTACTCGCGCCTTGCGCGGGCGCGCTACGAAGGCGGTTATACGAGTTACATCGAAGTGCTCGACGCCGAGCGCAGCCTCTTCAACGCGCAGTTGTCGGCGACGCAGACGCAGGCCGCCGCGCTCGTGTCGTTCGTCACGCTCTACAAGGTGATGGGCGGCGGCTGGGTCGTCGCAGCCGACAAGATGACGACGCAACAGCAGTCGGCCACGCCTTCCGCCGATTCGCCCAAACCGGGCCAGCCCGCTTCGCAGACGGTGCAATGAACACGGTCACATCGGAGGATCGCGACGCGCGGCCGCTGATCGCGTGTCACGAATGCGATCTGATGCAGCGCGAGTGCGACGTGCCGCCCGGCGGCACGCTGCGCTGCTGCCGCTGCCGCGCCGTGCTGTACCGGCGCCGCGGGCGCGGCTTCGATCGCGCGCTCGCGTACGCGCTCGCCGCCTGCGTGCTGTGGCTGATCTCGAACGCGTTTCCGATCGTCGGTCTCGCGGTGAACGGCGATCTCGTCGAGACGACGCTCTTCGGCGCCGTGCGCGTGCTCTATCGCGACGGCATGTGGCCGCTCGCCGCCCTCATCTTCTTCACGACGATCCTGATGCCCGCCGTGCAGGCGCTCGGCATGGTGTGGCTGCTGCTGCCGCTTTATCTGGAGCGCCGGCCGTGGCGCGCCGACACCGTGTATCGCCTGCTGCGCGTCGCGCGCAACTGGGGCATGACCGAAGTGCTGATGCTCGGCTTGCTCGTCGCGGTCGTGAAGCTCGCGCATATCGCATCGGTGGTGACGGGGCCGGCGCTGTGGTCGCTCGCCGCGCTGATGCTGCTGCTCGTCGCGGCGTCATCGTCGTTCGATGAACGCGCCATGTGGCAGCGCGTCGAAGGCGCGCCGCCCGGCATGCCCGCCGACACGCCGCTCAAAGGGCGCACGGCGGCGGAAAGCGGCATCTGCGTATGTCACGATTGCGGCCTTTCCACGCGCGGCATGCAGCACCGCGGCCATCTGTGCTGTCCGCGCTGCGGCGCGCATTTGCATCTGCGCAAGCCCGCGAGCCTTTCGCGAACCTGGGCGTATCTGATTTCGGCGGCGATCCTGTATATCCCGGCGAACATCCTGCCGGTGATGAACACGAGCTCGCTCTTCGGCGCGCAGAAAGACACGATCATGAGCGGCGTCGCGTATCTGTGGACGTCCGGCTCGCCGCCGCTCGCGGTGCTCGTGTTCATCGCGAGCATCGCCGTGCCGATGCTGAAGATTCTCGCCATCGGTTATCTCGCCACGAGCGCGAATCTGCGCATGACGCAGCAGAGCGCGTTTCGCGCGCGCGTCTACCGTATCGTCGAATTCGTGGGACGCTGGTCGATGCTCGATATCTACGTGATCGCCGTGCTCGTCGCGCTCGTGCAGTTCAGCGCGATGGCGACGATCGAGGCCGGGCCGGCGGCGATCGCGTTCGGCGCGGTCGTCGTGCTGACGATGTTCGCGGCGATGTCGTTCGATCCGCGCCTGATCTGGGATTTCTCGCCGACTCGGGAAGGTACGCGATGAACACGCCCGATGCCGAAGTCGTGCCGAAGAGGCGCTGGCGCATTCCGTGGGTCTGGATCGTGCCGCTGGTCGCCGTGGCGATCGGCATCTGGCTCGCGGCGCAGGCCGTGCTGGAGAAAGGGCCGACCGTCACCATCAGCTTCAAGACCGGCGAAGGCCTCGAAGCCGGCAAGACGAAGATCAAGTTCAAGAACGTCGACATCGGCCTCGTCAAGACGGTCGCGCTGTCGAAGGATTACACGCGCGTGATCGCGACGGCCGAGCTGACGCGCGACGCGACCAACATGCTCGTCGACGACACGCGCTTCTGGGTCGTGCGGCCGCGCGTGGCGGGCGGCTCGGTGTCGGGCATCAGTACGCTGCTGTCGGGCGCGTATATCGGCATGGACATCGGCCGCTCGAAGCAGGACCGGCGCGATTACACTGGCCTCGAAACGCCGCCGATCTTCGCGAGCGACGTGCCGGGGCGGCAGTTCATCCTGAAGGCGACCGATCTCGGCTCGGTCGATGTCGGCACGCCGATTTATTTTCGCCGTCTGCAAGTGGGCCAGGTGACGGCGTTCGAACTCGACAAGGACGGCAGCGGCGTCACGCTGCACGTATTCGTCAACGCGCCCTACGACCGTTACGTGAACGCCGATTCGCGCTTCTGGCAGGCGGGCGGCATCGACGTGACGCTCGGCACCGACGGGCTCAAGGTCAACACGCAGTCGCTCGTGTCGATCCTCATCGGCGGACTCGCGTTCGAGACGCCCGCCGTGTCGCTCAGTTGGGCGGAAGCGCCGCGCGACACCGTGTTCACGCTGCATCCGACACGCGCCGATGCGCTGCGCGTGCGCGAAAGCATCGTCGATAAATATGTCTTCGCGTTCGATGGTTCCGTGCGCGGCCTCGCGGTCGGCGCGCCGGTCGAATTCCGCGGCATTCAGATCGGCGAGGTGTCGGCGATTTATACGCGCTTCGATCCGGTGACGAAGCGCATCAGCATACCGGTCGAGGTGAATCTGTATCCGGAGCGTTTCACGTCGCGCTTCGCCAACGTGCCGAAGGGCGGCCGCCTCACGAACGACCGCAAGGAACTCGCGGACGTGCTCGTCGCGCGCGGCATGCGCGGGCAGTTGCGCACCGGGAGCCTGCTGACGGGCCAGTTATATGTGTCGATCGACTTCTTCCCGGCTGCGAAGAAAGCGAGCATCGACTGGAGCCGCACGCCGCCCGAAATGCCGACGACGCCAAGCGGCCTCGACTCGTTGCAGGATTCGGTCAACCGCATCATGACGCGCATCGACAAGCTGCCGATCGAGGAGCTGACCGCGAGCGCGCGGCAGACGCTCGACAGCACTACTCGGCTGATGCAGGGCCTCAACACGGAAGTCGTGCCGCAGGCCGCGACGACGCTCGCCGCGGCGCGCGCCGCGCTCGATGCCGCGCATTCCACGCTGATGCCGGATTCCGGGCTGCAGCAGGACACGGCCGAAGCGATCCGCGAACTGACGCGCACGGCGGTCTCGTTCCGCAGTCTCGCGGATTATCTGCAGCAGCATCCGGAAGCGTTGCTGCGCGGCAAGCCGGAGGACAAGAAGTGATGCGGCCCGTACTCGTCTCTCTCGTTCTTTCGATGGCGATGCTCGCCGGATGCGCCTCGCCGAGCGCGAGCTTTTATCGCTTGAGCGCCGATCCGTCGCTGACCGCGGCGACCGCGCGTGTCGCATCGAGGCCGGTGATCGTCGGACCGGTGACGGTGCCCGATCTCGTCGACCGGCCGCAGATCGTCACGCGCAGCACCGACAACGAAGTCACGTTGAACGAATACGCGCGCTGGGGCGAGCCGCTCAAGAGCAGCATCGCGGATGCCATCGCGGGCGATCTCGCGCTGCTGCTCGCATCGGATCAGGTCGCGCCTGCATCGCGCGCGATCGCGGATGCGAACGCGTGGCGCGTGCGCGTCGATATCCAGCAGTTCGAATCCGTTCCCGGCGATGCCGTCGCGATCGACGCGCACTGGTCCGTGCGCCGCTTCGGCGACGACAACGCGCTGACCGGCCGTTCGCTCGTGCGCGAGCCGGTCAGCGGAAGCGGCTGGGATGCGCTCGTGGCCGCGCACAGCCGCGCGCTCGCGAGCGTGAGCAGGGATATTGCGGGGGCGATCGGGGGTAGTGTGAAATGATTCCTTGAAGTAATCGCAACCGCCGCTCGCCGCTATTTTCGAGACGCGTCCGGAAAGTCGAGTCTGCCTGCCGCTAGGATCAGCAGTCCTGCTGAAATACGGAGGCGACATGCCGTTTCCCGAATGGGGCTACTCCTGCAATGCGCTTTACGTCCCGTTGACCGGCGGCTGGCATTGCGCGTTGATGCCGGCTCGCGAAGTGCAGGAAGTCGATCGCACTTGGCGTTTGCCGTTCGACGTGCGCAAGCAAAAGAGAAAAGAACAGCAAGAGCAGATCGAGCAAGACCGAAAGGACTTCGACCGCCTGTTCAGAGTACGGATCGACCGGCGCGACGCGCTCTCGCGTCACGACTTTCGCGAGTATGTGGACTTCATCATCCGAACGCTGCGGGTTTCAACCTGGGACAGGCCAGTTGACGGCGCTGGCATTACGCGCGTTCTGCGTCGTGCTGCCCGAGAGCGCCAGCTTATTCCTGTGATTGCGCGCAATTGGCACGGTGGACAGCGCGTTTTCAGGTATTACGCGCCACAGAGCTGGTCGGCTGCGGGCAGCGGAGCGCACGCCATGCGCGAGGTTCTCGGTTGGCGCGAATTCGCGGCCCTCAAACGAGCCAACGGAGAATGGCCGTCGCTGAAAGCCGTCGCAAATCGCGCAAGCCTGAGTGCCGTGCGTGACGTTCCGTCGAGCGCGAGCGATGACGACAGCGGCTTGAACTGGATGAGCGTCATCGAAGCGGCGGACGGTGCAATTGCCGGTATTGCGCGAGGCGCCTCGCGTGCCGACAGCGGCAGCGACTCGATGCTCGAACGCCTCGATGATTCGAACGCCGGCAGATCTTTGCTCGGTGACGCGCCGCCGTTCGACTATCAGCCGGATGCGATGAACGGCGAAAGTTTCGAAGTCGCGGCGCGCGGCGTGAAGATGTCGGGAAATGAACCGGGAGGCTTTCGCCTCAATCCGAATGGCCTCGATACCGACTTCTTCGATGCCAATGGAAATCTGAGCGCGCAGTATCACGAAAGCCACGGCGACGCGCATGGGCATAATTTCCATAACGGATCGCGTGATCCCGCCCATTTGCCGATGTCGCCAATACCCCGGCGCTAGCTTTCTGAAAAGGATGAATATGAATGAAAAAACATTTGGCTGGGAGTTGGCAAAAAATGGCTTTTTGCTTGTCGAAGCCTTGGGGAAATATCCATCGTTCCACGATGCAGCAGTGCAATCGTTCTTCATGCAGCGAACGAGATCGTCGAACACGAATGACAACGGCGAGCCACTGATGCCCGGTTGCGAGCGTGATCTGGTCGACCTTACGCTTGCAATTCTTCATAACCGATACGGTCCGCGCCATGCCGACGGTGCCGACGACTATCGGGTAACGATCAAACTGTTGGAAATAAAAGCCGCAAACATCGACATTAACTCGATGCTCGGAGAGGCGTGGATCAGAGACATCACCTTGAGTGATGAATCGAATGGTCTGGTCAAGTTCGATCTCAACCCCAATATCGGCCTTGACATCGTGCTGACGTGTCGCGAAGTCATCGTCGAATCGATCGAGCCATATCATCGTTGAGCATGGCTTGCGCCCCTCACAGCACCAGCTTCGCCGCCTCATCGAACGCCGCGCCCGCGGGCGGCACATCGCGCCGCGCGATCCGCACGATCTCCACCGCGCGCGTCTGCGGCGGCTGCGTCGGCAAGTGCGCAAGCTCAATCGCGATGTCGGCGTGCGGCTCGTCGCAGCGCGTTTCCATCAGCAGGTTCATCTGATTCAGACACAGCTCGCGGTGCGTGACGGAAATCAGCGCCGCCGGCTCGGCGAGCAATTCGACGATGGTCTGAAGCTGCATCTCGATGGAATCGGCGAGCGAGCCGAGTGCCGAGAGCGCGGCTTCGTTCTCCTCGAAATCGCGCTGCAGCCGCGTGGCGTCGCCGGCCAGATCCGTCGATGCAATCAGGCCGCTCATGCCCGCGCCGCGCCGGCCGAGCATCTGCATGCGCGCGGTCAGCAACGCGCGATGTTCCTGCAGCGCGTCGCGCCGCGCGTCGTTTTGCGCGACGCGCGACATCGCTTCCAGCACGAACTGCTCGACGATCCGCTGCACGAGATCGCGTCTGAGCGCTTCGTCCGTTCCGTTGCAAAAGCGCAAGCGCTTGTCGTCGAAGCTGACCGCCGTGCGCGCGACGTCCGAACGCAACGCGCCGCCCTCCACCGCCGCGACGAGCACCTTCCGCTCGACGAGCGTCGCGCCCAGCACCGCGAACCCATGATCGGCGGCAATGTTGCCGTCGAACCAGCCGCGCACATCGTGCGATTCGCCGATCACGCGCGCGACGTCGTCCGGCGTCGCGAACTTCGCGCGCAGATACGGATCGTCCGCCCATGCCGCCGGTGTCGCGTCGCGCGGCGCGGGCAGCGCCGCGACGAGTTCCCGCGCGTGATCCAGCGTCTTGCCGACGACCGGCGCGAGCCGCGACTCATAACGGCTCGCGAGGCGCACCTGAGGCGCGACCGCGACGATGCGGCCGAGCGCCTCCTTGACATCCTCGCGCGAGCTCGCGTTATCGCGCCGGAACAGCCAGTTGAACATGCTTATCCCATGATATGCACGCCGCCGTCCACGTACAGCGTCTCGCCGGACATGCGCCGGGCGAAAGGCGTCGCGAGGAATGCGCAGGTAAAGCCGACGTCCATGATGTCGACCAGCTCGCCGAGCGGCGCGCGCTGTGCGGCTTCGGTCAGGAGCAGGTCGAAGTCCTTGAGTCCCGATGCCGCACGCGTCTTCAGCGGCCCCGGCGAAATAGCATGCACGCGAATGCCCTGCGGACCGAGCTCGTAGGCGAGATAGCGCGCGCACGCTTCGAGCGCGGCCTTCACCGGGCCCATTACGTTGTAGTTCGCGACGACCTTGTTCGCGCCGTGATAGCTCATCGTGAACATCGCGCCGCCGTCTTTCATCAGCGGCGCCGCGAGCCGCGCCATGCGGACGAACGAATGGCAGGAAATGTCCATCGCCTTCGCGAAGCCTTCGGCGGAACAGTTCAGCAGGACGCCCTGCAGATCGTCCTTCGGCGCCCACGCGATCGAGTGCACGAGAATATCGAGCTTGCCCCACTCGCTCGCGATACGCTCGAACACCGCTTCCAGTTCCTCCTGGCTCGACGCGTTCAGCGGCATGAAGATCGGCGCTTCGAGGGCTTGCGCGTGCGGCTCGACGTAAGGCCGCGCTTTCTCGTCGGCATACGTGATGGCGAGATCGGCGCCCAGTTCGCGGAACGCTTTCGCGCAACCATAGGCGATCGAATGCTCGTTGGCGATGCCGGTGACGAGCGCCTTCGCGCCCTTCAGCACGGGCTGCGGGACATTCAATGTCATGCGGATGCTCCTTCGCGTTTGTCATCGATCAGCGCGAGCGTGTGGCGCGCGATCATGAGTTCTTCGTTGGTCGGAATCACCCATGCGCTCACCTTGCTCGACGCCGTGCTGATGCGCGGGCCGCCGCTCGCATTGGCTTCTGTATCGAGTTCGATGCCCCACCACGCCGCTTCTTCGCACACGCGTTGTCGTATCTCCTTCGAACGCTCGCCGATGCCCGCCGTGAACACGATCGCGTCGAGCCCGTGCAGCGCCGCGCTCATCGAGCCGAGCTCCCGGCCGATGCGATGCACGTAAAGATCGATCGCGAAGCGCGCGCGTTCGTCGCTGCTCGCGAGCAGCGCGCGCATGTCGCCCGACACGCCCGACACGCCGAGCAATCCCGACTGGCGATACAGCATGTCTTCGATCTCGCGCGCGTTCATGCCGAGCTCGTCGAGCATGTAAAGAACCACGCCCGGATCGAGATTGCCGCAGCGCGTGCCCATCATGAGACCGTCGACGGCGGTGAAGCCCATCGTGCTGGCGACGCTCTTGCCCGCGTGCATCGCGCACAGGCTCGCGCCGTTGCCCAGATGCGCGACGACCGTGCGCCCGCGCGCGGCATCGGGTGCAACATCCGGCAGGGCACTCGCGATGTATTCGTACGAGAGACCATGAAAGCCGTAGCGCCGCACGCCGTTCTTCGTGATCGATTCGGGCAGCGCGAACGCCTGCGCGAGCGGCGCCTGCGTCGAATGAAAGGCCGTGTCGAAGCACGCGACCTGCGGCAGGCCCGGATTGCGCTCGGCGACGATGCGTATCGGCCTCAAGTTATGCGGCTGATGCAGCGGCGCGAGCGGTGTGAGCTTGTCGAGTTCGTCGAGCACTTCGGGGCTCGTCAGTACGGGCTTCGTGAAACGCGCGCCGCCGTGCACCACGCGATGCCCCACGCCGACCAGACGATGCCCCGCGCCATGCCCGCGCAGATACGCGCCCAGATGCGCGATCGCTTCGGCATGTTGCAGCTTCGCGCCCTCGCCCCATGAATGCTCCGCGGACTTCTCGCCTCGCCTGTCGTAAGCGACGAAATGCGGCGCGCTGAACAGCGCTTCAACCTGTCCGTGCGTGACGAGTTCGAGCGCGTCGCCTTCGACATCGAACGCGCTGAACTTGATGCTCGACGAGCCCGCATTGAGAACCAGAATCACATCGGCCATGAAATCACCCCACTACTTGCGCTTCTTCGCGGCGCTTCGACGCCACGAGCGATGCGATCGCGCACGATGCGAGCCGCGATTGCAGCGAATCGGCGCGGCTCGTCAGAATGATCGGCACGCGCGCGCCGAGCACGATGCCGGCCGCGTCCGCATTCGCGAGAAAAGACAGACTCTTCGCGAGCATGTTGCCCGCTTCGAGGTCCGGCACGATCAGCACGTTCGCGCGCCCCGCGACGGGCGAATCGATCTTCTTCGTATGCGCCGCTTCGAGGTCGATGGCATTGTCGAGCGCGAGCGGCCCGTCGACGAGCGCGCCCGTGATCTGATGACGATCGACCATCTTGCAGAGCGCGGCGGCCTCCAGCGTCGACGGCACCTTCGGGTTCACCGTTTCCATCGCCGAGAGAATCGCGACGCGCACTTCCGCGAAACGCAGCGCGTGGCCGAGATCGATCGCGTTTTGCAGGATGTCGACTTTATCGGCGAGCGTCGGCGCGATGTTGATGGCCGCGTCGCTGATGATGAGCACGTCGTCGTGCCCCGGCACATCCATGATGAAGCAATGCGACACGCGCCGCGACGTGCGCAGTCCGCCTTCGCGCTTCACGACCGCGGCCATGACTTCGTCGGTGTGCAGGCTGCCTTTCATGAGCGCTTCGGCCTTCGCCTCGCGCACGAGTTCCACCGCCTTTTCGGCAGCGGCGTGGCTGTGCGGCGCATCGACGATCGGAAAGCCCGCGATGTTGAGGCCGCATTCTTCCGCCACCTCGCGAATGCGATCGCGTGGCCCGACGAGTTGCGGCGCGATCAGACCCATCTCGTGCGCCTTCACCGCGCTTTCGAGCGATGTCCGGTCGCAGGGATGCACGACCGCCACCGCGAGCGGCGGCAACGCCTGGCAAACCTCGATGAGCCGTACATATTTTTCGCGCGGCTGATTCATTTCACCCTCCGTAGTTACGTGTGATGCAACGCCCGAACATCAGTGCGCGGGCGCGGAACGTCTTGGCGCGCGCGCAGCCTTGACCGGCAGCGCCGCGCGGATGCGCGCGAGCATGTCGTGCTGCGCGGCCGTCGGCTCGAAGCCCTGCATGCGGCTGTCGTCGTGCAGCTTGTCGAAGAGCGTGAGGAGCTTCTTGCGGTCGTCGCTGTCGTCGAGCAGACCGGGCAACGACGCGAGCGCCTGCTCGGGCTCGTAGCGCACGATGATTTCCTGTTCGCCGCGAATGCGCCGCCATTCGTCGCGCGGCATCTGCGGCAAATACTCCGCATAGTCGGCCGCGAGTTCCTGACGCAGCACCATGCGCGTGAGCGGCAACGGCTCGTCGTGACGCATGAGCAGGCACGCGACGCGCGCGACGGCTTCCGCGTATCCGCCGTGCGCAACCGACGCGAGCGCTTCCTGAACGAACGGCAGATCGCGCGGATCGGTCCGATTTTCTTGCGTCTCGCGTTCCTGCACGCGCTGTGCCGGCAGCAGGTTGCCGTACACGGAGAAGAACATCGCTTCGGTCGTGGCGTCGCGCATCGCACGATAGAAGTCGAGGCTCGCGCTGATCATGTCGGAGCCGCAATGCTCCGCACGGCGCAACGCGTCGCGTTCGGTGTCGGGCTTGCGCGTGGCCTTCACCGCTTCCGCCGCCGGGCCGAGCCATGCAAGCCACGGATTCAGATCGGAGAACATCCAGCGCTGCGCGCGCAACGGATGGAACGCGCGCAGCATCGTCGCGGTCGCGTCGTTGGCCATTGCCTGAACGAAGGGTTGCGCGAACAGTTCGTACGCACGCTGATTGAAATCCGATACCTGTTTCACCGCTTCGAACGGCAGTTCGTCGATACGCTCGAAACGGTTGAAGCGCGCGGTCACGTCTTCGAGACGTCGCTCGTGAAAGCTCACGTCGTATTCGGTCTTGCCGTTCGCGTTCTTGCGTTCGGCGATCTCCATGCCGTACAGCCCCGGCGGAAACGATTCGATCGCTTCCAGCACCGATGCGATCTGCGTGTATTCCTTCTTCGCGACCTTGCCGCTCACGAAGATGCCGAGATGCCCGATGCTCTTGTGCATCAGTCCGACGATCACCTGCCCGCGTGCCTTGATCTCGTCGGTGCTGCCGTAGATATCCGCGACCCAGTTGAAGGCCTGTTGCGGCGGCGTGATGTTGTCGCCCATCGAAGCGAAGAGAATGATCGGCGATTTGATCGCGCGCAGATCGAACGATGCGCCCGACGCGCCGCGCACTTCGCCCGACCACAGCTTGTTGCCGACGAAAAGATTGCGCGTGATCCATTCGATCTCTTCGCGGTTCATCAGGTAATAGCCGCCCCACCAGCGCTCGAAGTCGAGAAAGCGCGGCGGTTCGGTGTCGATCTTGTCGAACAGCGTGTAGTACTTGTCCCAGAAACTGTTCGCCGGATTCAGGTTCTCGAAGTTCTCGACGAGATACGCGCCGTCGAACTTGCCGTTGCCGAGATCGGCCGTCAGCGAGGCGAGCCACGTCCCGCCGAGCATGCCGCCCGAGTAGCGCATCGGGTTGTCGCCCTCGCCTTCGCTCCACGCGCCGCTCCAGTACGACATCGGCGCGCCGTTGATGACGAGCGGACCGGTATCGTCGGGCTGCGAGCTCGCGAGCATCATCGCGGCCCAGCCGCCCTGGCAATTGCCGACGATAGCGGGCTTCGGGCTGTCCGGATGCATCTCGCGCACATGCTTCACGAACTGCTGCTCGGCCGCGCATACGTCGAGCAGCGTCTGGCCGGGCTGCGGGTCGCGAAAGAACGTGACGAAGTACACCGGATGACCCGCGCGCAACGCGACGCCGACTTGCGAATCGTCCTTGAATCCGCCGATGCCCGGACCATGCCCCGCACGCGGATCGATGATGAGATACGGCCGCTTCAGCGGATCGATGACTACGCCTTCGGGCGGCACGATACGCAACAGCGCATAGTTCACCGGCCGCGCGAACGTGCGTCCGTCGAGCAGCATTTCATGCGCGAAATGCAGCACCGGTTCGAGACCGCGCTTCGCCTGCTCGATGAAGTTGTTGCCGCGCTGACGCAGCGTGTCCCAGAAGAGCACCGTGCGCTGCATGACATCGACCGCATAGTCGAAGCCGTTGAAACGATCAGCCTCGCCGTTGCCGAGGACACGCACGCCTGCTTCGCGCGCGCGCTCGCTGAATTGATGCTGCGCAAGCTCCGCGCGCTTCTGATAAACGCGTGTGACCTTTTCCGCGATTTTCTGGCTGCGCGCCAGTTGATCTGCATACGTCATGACGTGATCTCCGCGAGGGAACGTGCAAGGGACAACGCAGGAAGCAGATGCATCGGCGGCCATGATGAACGCATGGTCCGATGACTTGGATACCATCATCAAAATATATGCGCAATGAGCGACAAGCAGGTGGCAAAAATTCGCGACTCAACGACGCGCGACTTCATCGCCATTGCGCGAAACAATCTCCTGATACTTCGCGACGACATGTTCGAGGTTATAGAACATGCGCGCTTCGCCGAGCCGCGCGCCGAGCGGCGAGCGCCGCACCGCCGCGAGCACGCCCGGATTCAGGCCCGCGAGCCAGAGCGTGGTGCCGTTCGCGGCGAGGCGCGCTTCGGCTTCGATCATCATCTTGAGCGCGGTGTATTCGACATCGAAGACGCGGCTCAGATCCAGCACGACGATCTTCGCGTCGGAATCGCGCACGAGCGGGCGGATCTTTTCGGCGACACGTTGCGCATTCGCGAAGAATATCCGCCCTTCGGGACGCAGCAGCAATAAGCCGGGAAACGCTTCGTCGTCCGGATGCCGCGACGAAGCGCGCCGGAACACGTTGGTTCCCGGTATCCGCTTCAATGCGTACACAGGCGGATTGGACACCTGATGCGCGAGCGCGAAGAGCGACACGACGATCGCCACCACGATGCCTTCCAGCGTTCCGAACAACACGACGCCCGCGCATGCCGTGAGCGCCCACACGAATTCGGTGCGGCGAATCTTCAGGATCGCGCGGAATTCGGCGGGGCTGAAAAGCCCGATCGAATAGAACACGACGACGGCCGCGAGCGTCGCGTGCGGCATCAGCGCCATGAGCGGCGCGAACAGCAGCATGACGGCGAGCGCGAGCGCCGCGGTCACGAGTCCCGCGAGTTGCGTGCGCGCGCCCGCCTGCCGGTTGACGGCCGTCTGGCTCGTTCCGCCGCCTGAGACCATCGCGCCGAAAAGCGCGCCGGCCGCGTTCGCGAGGCCGGTCGCGAGCAGTTCGCGGTTCGCGTCGGGCGCGGGTTCGTCGTTGCGTGCGAACGCCCGCGCCGCCGCGATGCTTTCGGTGAAGCTCATCAACGCGATGCCGAGCGCGTCCGGCCACAGCTTCAATGCAAGCGACAGATCCGGCCGTGTCCACGACGGCAATCCCGCCGGCACCGCGCCGACCGTTTCGACGCCGTGCGCGCGCAGACCGAACGCGGCCACCGCGACGATCGCCGCCGCGACGACGAACAACGGCGCGGGCGCGCGCGGTGCGAAGCGTTCGAGCGCGATGAGCGCGGCGAGCGTCGCCAACGCGAGCGCGAGCGTGCTCGCCGACAGATGCGGCAAGCCCGCGACGAACGCGCCGACGTTGTGAAAGAACGATCCCTTCGGATAGTGAATGCCGAAGAGCTTCGGCAACTGATCCACGACGATGACGATCGCCACGCCCGCCTTGAAACCGACGAGCACCGGCTCGGAAATGAAGTTCGCGACGAACCCGAGACGCAGGCACGCCCCCGCGACGAGCATGATGCCGACGAGCATCGTCAGCGTCGCGTTGGCGACGGCGAGCGCGTGCGGATCGCCATTCGCGACGGTCGCGCCGAGCGCGTTCGCCGCGAGAATCGCGAGCGTGGTCGTCGTGCTGACGGACAGCGCGCGCGACGTGCCGACGAACGCGTAGACGATCATCGGCACGCAGGCCGTGTAGAGGCCGACCTGAACCGGCAGGCCCGCGATGGTCGCGTACGCGAGCGCCTTCGGTATGACGACCGCCCCCGCCGTCAGGCCCGCGACGATATCGGCGCGCGCCCACGGCTTCTCGTAACGAAACAGCCATTCGGGCGCGATGGACGCGCGATGCGGCATGACGATCCCGCGTTCCGAAGTCGCGCTAAAAACGCTCGGGCACGTAGCGCAGCGGCCGATCGCTTTCGCGATACCCCTCCGCCTTCTGGCGCTTCGGCAACTTCACCTTTTCGCGCGGCACGGCCTTGTACGGGATATTCGCGAGCAGATGGCTGATGAGATTCAGGCGCGCGCGGCGCTTGTCGTCGGAACGCACGACGTACCACGGCGCCTGTTCCGTGTCGGTGGCCTCGAACATGTCGTCGCGAGCGCGCGAGTAGTCGTACCAGCGGCTGTAGGAACGCAGGTCCATCGGCGAGAGCTTCCAGATCTTGCGCTCGTCGTGGATGCGTTCCTCGAGACGCCGCGTCTGCTCTTCCTGACCGACCTCGAGCCAGTACTTGAGCAGAATCACGCCCGAATCGATGATCGCGCGCTCCACGAGCGGCACGCCTTTCAGAAAGGTTTTCGCCTGGTCCTCGGTACAGAAGCCCATCACGCGTTCGACGCCCGCGCGGTTGTACCAGCTTCGGTCGAAAAGCGTGATCTCGCCCGCGGCGGGCAGATGCGGCAGATAGCGCTGCACGTACATCTGCGTCTTCTCGCGCTCGGTGGGCGCGGGCAGCGCAACCACGCGGAAGATGCGCGGGCTCACCCGCTCGGTAATCGCCTTGATCGTGCCGCCCTTGCCCGCGCCGTCGCGTCCCTCGAACACGACGCAGACTTTCGCGCCCGTGTAGACGGCCCATTCCTGCAGCTTCACGAGTTCCACATGCAGGCGCGCAAGCTCTTTTTCGTACTGTTTCCTGTTCAGGCGCTCATGCACGCCCGCGCCTTCACGCACGCCTCTCGATTCGCCGACAGCCCTCTCTTCGTTCATTGCTGTCTCCCGATATTTTTGGATGCCATCCGCGCGGACGAACCGAGTCCGCCGTCGCGACGATGCGCGCGGCACATGGTCGCGGACCCGTCATGACGCCGTCAGGTTTCGTTGCGCTCGGGCACGACCTGCACCACGAGCGTGCGGTTCTTCCAGAACATGTTGTGGATGCGCGGCTGAAAGGTGCGCAGCACGTGCGGCTCGATCGAATCGAAGGTGACGACCGCGGCCGGATGCTCGCCGGTGCCCGTCACGCGCTGAATCGAATCGTAGGGTGGAAAGCCGTAGCGGCAGAGAAATTCCCTGATTTCGTCGTCGGTCGTGGACTCTTCCACGTTGCCTATCCAGAGATCGCCCATTGCAAGATTCTCCGTTGAGTTGTGCGACGTTTCTTCGACTAATACACCAACGGACGGCTCAGGTCGACCCATCTCGCTTGGCCGATTTGCGCTGCGCGAGCGGATTCAGCGCGACGACGAAAGTCACGATCCCGATGCCGAGCGCCCACATGCCGTAACGGAATTCGAGTTTCATGTCGTACAGAAGGCCGTGGATCGTGAAATACAGCCCGGCGAGCCAGATGAACACGCCAATCGAGGCAACCACCATGCGCGGCTCGTTCAGTCTCATCGATGTCTCCCGGAAGCGGTGCGCGAGATAGCTTCAGTTTAGGAAAACTTCCGTCGTCCTGTGAACACACTCGTGTGCAATGACCTTGGCGCGCCGCGATCGTTAGGCTACATTTCCCGCGTATGGCGGAGCAGCAAATGCAACGCATGACCAACTAAACCAATTAACGTTCTGACGCGCCCCGCAGATGCAAAAGCCAACCCCTTTCCCGACCAGGTTGCGAAATTTCGTGATGCTCTTCGTCCTCGCTGCCGCGCCCTGCGCCGCGCTGGCGCAGGGCGCGCCGGACCGCGCGGTCGTCGGCGCAAACGTCAAGCAGTATGCGAATTCCGTGCTCGCGATCATGTCGTACACCGCGGTGCCAGATGTCACGACAAGTTCACTGTCGATCAATAGCGGCACGACCGGCAATCCGGGCTTCGGTCAGACGCAACTCGGCGGCGGCTTTACCCTCAGCAATTCGTTTCCGCTCTACCTCGAAGGCACGCTCGCGTACAGCCGCTACGATCCGACCTTCATCGCGACCGACGGCGACCAGCAGCGCGCGGTGCCTGCGAAATGGAACACGTTCAGCACGACGGTTGGCGTCGGCTGGGACTTCCCGATCACGAGCGAGCTGAAATTTCGCCCGATCATCAACGGCATGATCGGCCGCGTCGCGAGCGATGCGCGCATCGCGCAGACGGTGTTCAATCACGTCGCCAACACCAATCTGCAGTTCCTCGAGGACGGCGCGCTCAATGCGTACGGCGTCGGCGGCTCGCTGATGCTCGATCTGGAGCATTATCGCGAGCACTACGAGGTCGATGTCGAACTGCGCGCAACCGATATTTATCTACGCAGCTTCGGCAGTTCCTCGGAAGCGGTGCAAGGCTCCGCGACCGCGCAGCAGTTCAGCCTGTGGGCGCGCTGGCGTGCGCCCACAGGCTTCGCCGCGCTCGACAGGCCGGTGCGCTACGTGCTCGAAACCGCGTACTCGCATTACTTCGGCGACAGCGCGGGCGTGCTCGGCTTCAACGATCTGACATCGCTCGGCGTCGGGCTCGAACTGGACAGCAGCAAATATCCTGTCGTCATCACGCGCACGCGCGCGATGGTGCGCTACGTGTTCGGCCACAACGTGCACGGCGTGTCGTTCGGTCTCGCCGTCAGCTTCTAGCGCGCGCCGTTCAAAGCACGTTGCGCTGGCTCGGATCGTATTTCGGATCGGGCTGCTTCTGCGTCTGCCGGAGCACGCCCTGAGCGTCGAAATAGAAATGGAACAGCATGTGGTCGATGTTGTTCTCCAGGTATCGATACGTCCACACCTCGCGATCCATCCGCTTGAAATAGGCCGTCTCGAACGGGCGTCCGAACGCGATCATCACGTCGTTGCGCGTCCACTTGTTGACCTCGGCGCGGTAGAACTCGTTTTCCTGAAGCACTTGCCGAACACTGACCGTATTGCCCGACGCATCGAGATCGACGGCCGTGGTCGTCGATCCCATCGGCTGCGTGGGCCACATCAGACGCTTGCCGCCGTTCGGCAGGTCGTAGGTTTCCTTCGGCGGCCCGAGCCTGGCGACGATCGCCTGCTGATCCATGCCGGGCTGCACGCGCTGTTCCGGCTGCGCGCAACCGGCGAGC
Organism: Caballeronia sp. AZ7_KS35; assembly: GCF_023631045.1. NCBI lineage: Bacteria > Pseudomonadati > Pseudomonadota > Betaproteobacteria > Burkholderiales > Burkholderiaceae > Caballeronia > Caballeronia sp. AZ7_KS35. Next base: position 295,963 of record NZ_JALQDV010000038.1, read on the forward strand.
GCGAGCGCGACGGCGCACGCGCCGTGCGTCAGCGCGAATGCAAAGCGTTTTTTCATGGGTCTCTCCCGCGTCCGCCACGGTTGGTGGCGCCTTATTTTGTCATGGCGGGTTCCACGGATATGGCGAACGCTTCCGTATAAACGGCCTTCACCTGATCGCCCTTCTTGACGCGCTTCAGGCGCTCGGGATCCTGAACGTGCAGATCGACCGTCTCGCCGCGCGGCCCGCGCAGCGTCACGGTCTTCGCATGACGATCGACGGCGATCACATCGGCGATGATCGTCACTTCGCGCCCGACCTCGCCGCCCGGCTTCGCGCCCGGCGCCGCGCGCTCGGCCGAGTCGCTCTCGGAACGCGACGGCTGCGTCTTCTTGTCGAGCAGGCTCAACGTCAACGACTCGCGGTACTGCGCGGTGACGACATCGCCGACTGCGAGCTGATCGAAGTTGCGCGCTTCGTTCGTGACTTCCAGTTCCATCACCTTGCCGGCGTTCGTTTTCAGCGTGACGGTGCGCGTCGCCGGATCGATGCCGACGATCGTCGCCGTCACCTTCGCGACGCCCTGCACCGTCGCGCCGTCCGGGTTTCGCACGACGCTGACGTCGGCCTGAGGATCGGCGGTGGGATCGGCTGCAAAGGCGCTTGCGGATAGCGCAAGGCATGACAAGACAACGAGGCTGACGCGTTTCATGTTCGCGCTCCGTTTGTTCTATCGATACCGCGATGACGTTACTGGATCGTGTAACCGCGTCCCTGCATGCACGCCGACCACGCGCGATAGTACGTCTGCATCGCGCCCTGGCTCTGCGCCTGCGCGTTGGATTCCTGCGCCCGCTTGTTCTGCCGTGCGCGCATGCCGCCGGCCATCGTGCCCGTCGCCGCGCCGATGGCCGCGCCCTTGCCCGCATCGCCCGCGATCGCACCGATCACCGC
>NZ_JALQDV010000039.1:0-219856 GCF_023631045.1 Caballeronia sp. AZ7_KS35
CCGCCGACGCGCTCGCCGCCGCCCACAGCCGGTCCGCCTTGCGGTGGCGGCGCCGCCGATGCCGTCGCCGGGTCGATGCCCGTGTTGCTCTTCGCCCAGCTGTAGCACGCGCCGTCGTCGCTTTGCTGCTTCTGCGCGCTCTGTCCCTTGGCCGGATAAGCGATCGGCTTGCTCTGCGCAATGGCGTCGAGCGCCATCACGGCGATCACGATGGCGCAGCCGGCACGCAATCTCGTTGCATTCATGGCGACTCCTTGCCTGATTTCCAGAGTTGGCGATTCAAGATTCTTTTGATACACGACGCCGTCGTTATTGACAATGAAAGTCATCGCGCCGCTTGCGCCGGATTGCACGCGATAGTCTGCAATACAGACCACTCCGGATTCAGGAAGCGAACGCGTGAAGAACCTCTGACCAGAACAGCAAATTTGTATTCTCGTGTTGCCGTTTGTAGCTTGATGCGCGCCGGACGCAGCGCCGCGAAAAACATGCATATTCGAAGATATGCGAACGTCCTGGCGAATTCAAGAATCGCCGCATAGGTGTTTGTTCGCTGATTTGTCGAACGACTCGGGCTTTTAATTACCCGCCTAAAGCGATGATCGCCATCGTCAGAAGCACGCCGAGCGCCATCATCGCGAGACCGGCTTTCCAGCCGCGCCAACCCGCATAACCGCCCAGCGCGAAGCCGCAGCAAAACAGCATCGCGAGCGTGAGCACGCGCGATATGAAGAGCGCGGTCGGAACGTGCTTGACGAGAACAAAAGGCGCGGCGACCGGAAAGGTCGACAGTACGATGATGATGAAGATGCCCAGCGCCGCGAGAAAATCGTCGCGCACGAAGCGCGCGCGTTCCGGCAGGCTGTCGCTCGCGGCGATGCGCTTGCGGATGGATTCGAGATCGTCGTCGGAGATGAACGGATCGAGCGTCGCGGATACTCTCTCGCGCAACATGCGCACGCCCGCCGCCGCGTCGCGCTCGCGCTGGATCGCAAGCGCGAGCGCGTGCCTGCGCGCGCGGTCCGCGATCGTGCGAACGAGATACATGACGGCATCGGCGAGACCCCACGCGAGATTGCAGCCGAGCGCCGTGTAGAGCATCTTGTGTCCCGCCGCCTCGCCGCCCGTCGCCGCCGATACCGTGCCGACAAACGTCAGCGCCATGAAGAGGCCGAAGCACAGCTCCGACACGCGATCGACGGTGTCGAGCACCGGCGCTCGCGTGCGTTTGCCCGGCGAAGTCTCCTCGTGCATGAGCGCGCGGCTATCCGACCTTCACCTCGTTTTCCAGGGGTTGATTGTTCTCGAAAGCCGTGATGCTCTGCAGCGTGGTTTCGCAGATCGTCGTCAACGCTTCGCGCGTCAGATAAGCCTGATGCCCCGTCACGATCACATTCGGAAACGACACGAGCCGCTGGAAAACGTCGTCGGTGATGATTTCGCTCGAGAGATCGCGGAAGAAGAGATCGGCTTCCTGTTCGTAGACGTCGATTGCGAGGCCGCCCAGTTGTCCCGTCTTCAGCGCTTCGATCACCGCTTCGGTGTCGATCAGTCCGCCGCGGCTCGTATTGACGAGCAACGCGCCGTGCTTCGAACGCTTGAGCGATTCCGCGTTGATGATGTGATGCGTCTCTGGCGTCAGCGGGCAAAAGAGCGCGACGATGTCCGCCTTCTCGCCGATCTCGCCGGACGTCGCGTAACGCAACCCGAGCGCCTCGAACTGTTTCGACGGATACGGATCGTAGCCGATCACGTTGCAGCCGAAGCCCTGCATGATCTTCGCGAACACGCAGCCGATCTTGCCCGTTCCCACGACCGCGACGGTTTTGCCGTACAGATCGAAACCGATGAGGCCGTCGAGCGAGAAGTTCGAATCGCGCGTGCGGTTGTATGCGCGATGCACTTTGCGATTGATCGCGAGCAAGAGCGCGACCGCGTGCTCCGCGACCGAGTTCGGCGAATAGTTGACGACGCGAACCACCTTGATGCCGAGCTTCGCGGCGGCCGCGAGATCGACGTTGTTGAAGCCGGTGCAGCGCAGCGCCACGAGACGCGTGCCGCCTTTGTGCAGCGCTTCGAGCACTTCGGCATTCGCCGTATCGTTGACGAAGATGCAGACCGCGCCGTAGCCCGCCGCGAGCTCGACGGTGTCCATGTCGAGCGACATGTCGTGGTACCGGAGCTTGTGGTTTTCCTTCTTGTTCGCCTGGTCGATGTACTGACGCTCGTAAGGGGTCGAACTATAGATCGCCACTTCCATGATGCACTCCTTGAAAATTGTATTGACGGGCCGGTCAAGAGCCTAACCCGCGGCCAGCGATATGGCGATCTGCACGAATAACACCTTGACGATGGTCATCGACGGAAAAATCATCGCGTACATGATGTCCGGCTGATCCGTCGGCGCGACGCGGTTCGCGAACGCGAGGATCGCCGGATTGCCGGTCGCGCCGCAGATCACGCCGATCGACGTGTCGAACGGCAGCCTGAAAATCCACAGGCAGCATATCGCCGTGACCGCCACGAGCACGAATACCGTGATGATGCTGAAGACGAGCAGAATCGGCCCGGCGGTGCCAACGGTGTCGACGAACTTCGGCCCGCACGAAATGCCCACTTGCGCGAGAAAAATCGTGAGGCCGAGATTGCGCAAGACGAGATTCGCGGACAGCGGCATCACCCAGACGAACGGCCCGTTGCGGCGCGCCTTGCCGAGACACAGCGCGACCAGGAGCAGCGCGGCGAGACCAAGACTGAACGCGCCGAGGCCGGGAATCGGCAGCGGAATCGCGCCGGCAAGCAAGCCCAGCGCCGCGCCGATGCCGAGGCAGATGAAGCTCAGGTCCGCCGTGCCCTTGATCGAATCGCCGAAGAACGTCCGCATGGTCGCCTGATGCGCGCGATTGACGAGCAGCCCGACGCGATCGCCCGCTTCGAGGATGAGATCGGGCGTCGAGAGCATGTCCGCGTCGCCGCGCCGCACGTGCGCAATGGCGCAGTTCACGCCATCGGGAAAGCGGATGTCGCCGAGCGCCATGCCGACGACCGCCGGATTCGACGCGAACACGCGCATGTAGTCGAGGTCCTCGCGATGGCTCGTCATGCGGCCCGGCTGCATTTCGCCGCAGAGCGCGGCGGCTTCTTCGAGCAGACGGCGATCGGTGCTCGTGGCGAGCAGCACGTCGTCAGCGCGCAGCGTGAGGTCGGCGGCGGGCAACTGATTGTGATGCGCGCGCCGCACCGCCGCGATCGCCACGCCCGAGGGCAGCCGGCTCGACAGCTCCGACAACCTGAGGCCGATGAGGCCCGCGTTTCGCAGCGCGATTTCGGCCGTTTCGAGTATCTTCGCGGGCGGCTTCTGAATCTTTATCTTCAGCGCAACGTTGAGCAGATAGATGAGCAGGATCGGCCCGGCGACGCCGAACGGATAGGAAATGCTGTACGCGACGGCCGCATCGTTGCTTTTCATCGATGCGATCGCGACCTGCAGGCTCGCCGTGCTGGTTCCGCTGCCGGCGAACATGCCGAGCGCATCGGCGAGCTTGATGCCGAAGTGGATGAAGCCGCACGCCACGAGGCCCGCGACGATCACGCCGACGCACGCGGCGATGTTCGCCTTCATGCCCTCGCGGCTCGTCAGTCCGCGAAAGAACTGCGCGCCGTACTGAATGCCGATGCCGTATAGGAACAGCAGCAGCCCCAGCGTGCCGAGCAACGGCGGCGGTGCGGACTTCGGCGCGAACGCGCCGATTGCGAGCCCGACGAACAGCACCGCGCCGGAGCCGAGGGCCACGCCTTTGATGTTGATTTCACCGATCAGATAGCCCAGCGCGATCGTCAGAAAAAGCGCGAACAACGACTGATTCTCGAGGAAGGTTCTGACTGCATCCATGCCGCCTCCTGTGGGTGGACAAAGCAACTCGGCAGTACACGAACATTAAAGGCGCTTTGCGTCGCACAGTCCAGCACCGCCGTGCGCATTCAACGGGACTGAAGCACGACGACGCTGCGCGCCTCGACGCGGCACGCACCGCGCTCGACGAGCGCCGTTTCGACATTCGGAACAATGTCGTTCGGCGATTCGGCAGATGTATCGACGACGCGCAGCCAGCTCGAATTGTCCACCGCCGGCAGCGCGGCCTCGCGCGCATCGTCGTTCATGTTGAGGACGATGTGCAGCATCGGCTCGCCCGGCGCGTGGCCCGCGAGCGTGAACGCCACGAAGCGCGCGCCGGGGTCGTGCCACGCGGGCGCATCGAGACGTTCGCCGTGCCATGCGACATCGGGATGCGTCTGTCCGTTCGCCGGACGTCCCGTCAGAAAGCGTCGGCGGCGCAGGCTCGCGTGACGCTTGCGCAGCGCGATCATCTCGCGCGTGAAACGCAACATGTCGCGCGCGTCGTCGGAAAGTTGCCAGTCCATCCACGAAAGCGCGTTGTCCTGACAGAACGCGTTGTTGTTGCCGCGCTGGCTGCGCAGGAGCTCGTCGCCGGCGAGAAGCATCGGCACACCTTGGCTCAGCAGCAGGATCGCGATGAAGTTGCGCGCCTGCCGAAGCCGCAGTTGGATGATCGCGGGATCGTCCGTCTCGCCTTCCGCGCCGCAATTCCACGACAGATTGTCGTTGCTGCCGTCTCGGTTGTCCTCGCCGTTCGCCTCGTTGTGCTTCGCGTCGTAGCTGACGAGATCGGCGAGCGTAAAGCCGTCATGGCACGTCACGAAGTTGATGCTGTTCGCGGGCAGCCGGCCATCGTCCTCGTAGAGGTCCGCGCTGCCCGCGATGCGCGTGCACACTTCGCCGACGACGCCCGGCTCGCCGCGCACGAAGCGCCGGATCGCGTCGCGATAACGCCCGTTCCACTCGGACCAGTCCATGCCGGGGAACGTGCCGACGTGATAAAGGCCGCCCGCATCCCAGGCTTCGGCGATCAACGGCACGCGCGCGAGGATCGGCGATGCTTCCATCGCCCAGGGTAACGGCGGCGTGCGCAGCAATTCGCCGTGCTCGCCGCGAGCAAAGACGCTCGCGAGATCGAAGCGAAAGCCGTCGACGCCGAGTTCGCGCACCCAGTATTCGAGGCAACGCATGATGAACGCCGACACCAGCGGATGATTGCAATTGACCGTATTGCCGCAGCCCGTGTAATCGAGGTATCGCCGCGAATCGTTCGGGTCGGACTGATAGAAGGCGTCGTTGGCGAAGACCTTGAAGTGGATCAGCGGGCCGTTGTTGCCCGCCTCCGACGTGTGATTGAACACGACATCGAGCAGCACGCGAATGTCCGCCGCGTGCAATGCGTCGACGAGTTCGCGGAATTCCTGCGGCGCCCGCGCGGGCTCGACGCAATAGCGCGGATGCGGGCTATAGAAGCCATATGTGCTGTAGCCCCAATAGTTGCGAAGTCCGCGCTCGGCGGCGAAGGCGGGAAGGTCCTGTTCGTCGAAGGCCATCACGGGAAGCAGTTCGACATGCGTGACGCCGAGCGCCTTCAGATAGGGAATCTTTTCGATGAGACCTGCGAACGTGCCCGGATGACGCACGCCGCTCGACGCATGCCGCGTGAAGCCGCCGACATGCAGTTCGTAGATGATCGCGTCGTCGAGGGTGCGGATGTCCACGTCGTCGACGGGCCGATTCAACGGCTCCGTCACGATGCCTCTGAGCGACGCGTGTTCGGCGGCGTGCACAGCGGCGGCCTGCGCGCGATCGTAGAAGCGGTCGCTCACGCCGCGCGCTTGCGGATCGAGCAGTTCCTTCCGGCTCGCGGCTTCGTCGCTCATCTGGGGCACGTCGAGCGGGCCGTATGCGCGCCACGTATAGCAGCAACGCAGCGGCAGATCTTCGACGAACACATGCCAGAAGAAATACGTGCGGTTCGTTTCGCTCGTGAGCGCGATGACCCGAAACGGTTCGACGCTCTCTTCCGATGCGTACAGCAATAGTTCGACGCGCGTCGCGCGCCGGCAGAACGCGCAGAAGTTGACGCCGCCCGGCATGACCGTCGCGCCGAGCGGGAAGCGCGAGCCGGTCCGCGTGCGATAGCCCGCGTGATCGTGCGCGACTGCAGGAACATCGCTCATGGTCGTCTCCCGCTTCGCTTCGTCACACTGAGCAAGGATATGTGAGGCGTCGCGGATTACAAGTGGACGGCTCGGGCGCGCGTCGCATCGGCGGGTGTTAAGCGTTTCAATATTTCTGTCGGATCGTTTCATCCGCTTGACCCCATTCGGATTCCGGCTACAACGGAATCAGTGCACACGTTGCGTGGAATCGGTCATGCCATCCGAACAAACGTTACAAGAAGGCTCGAGCGGCGGCGGCGTGCAAGGCTGGTCGCGTCATGTGCCGTTGATCGCGTTGCTGCGCGACTATCGCGTGGGGTGGCTGAAGAACGACATCATCGCCGGACTCGTGCTGACGACGATGCTCGTGCCCGTCGGCGTCGCATATGCGCAGGCGTCGGGCGTGCCGGGCGTGTGCGGCCTCTATGCGACGATCGTCCCGCTACTCGCCTACGCGATCTTCGGCCCGAGCCGCATTCTCGTGCTCGGCCCCGATTCCGCGCTCGCCGCGCCCGTGCTCGCGGTCGTCGTGCTGAGCGCATCCGGCGATCCGTCGCGCGCGATCGCCGTCGCGGGCATGATGGCGATCGTCTCCGGTATGGTGTGCGTCGTTTTCGGCTTGCTCAAGCTCGGCTTCGTCACCGAGTTGCTCTCGAAGCCGATTCGCTACGGCTATATGAACGGCATCGCGCTGACCGTGCTGATCAGCCAGTTGCCGAAGCTCTTTGCGATATCCATCGAAGATCACGGGCCGTTGCGCGATCTCGCGACTCTCGCCAAAGGCATCGCCGCTGGCCAGTCGAACTGGTACAGCTTCGCCGTCGGCGCGGCGAGCCTCGCGCTCATTCTCCTGCTCAAGCGCTTCGACAAGGTGCCGGGCATTCTCATCGCCGTCGTGCTCGCGACGCTATGCGTGAGCGTGTTCCATCTCGACCAGCGCGGCGTGAAAGTGCTCGGGACCATCCCGCAAGGACTGCCCGCGTTCTCGCTGCCGTGGCTGAGCGATGCCGATTTCGTGCGCATCGTGCTCGGCGGCTGCGCGGTCGCGCTCATCGCTTTCGCCGATACCAGCGTGCTGTCCCGCACCTTCGCGGCGCGCGCCAATACGCGCGTCGATCCGAATCAGGAGATGATCGCGCTCGGCGTCGCCAATCTCGCGACCGGTCTGTTTCAGGGCTTCCCGGTCAGCAGCAGTTCGTCGCGCACGCCTGTCGCGGAAGCGGCGGGCGCGCGCACGCAGGTGACGGGCATCGTCGGCGCGGTGGCGGTGGCGGCCGTGCTGCTCGCCGGGCCGAATCTGCTGCGTCATCTGCCGAGCAGCGCGCTCGCGGCCGTCGTGATTGCCGCGGCCATCGGACTATTCGAGTTCAGGGATCTGAAGCGCATCTATCGCATTCAGCAATGGGAGTTCTGGCTGTCGATCTGCTGCTTCGCCGGCGTGGCGGTGTTCGGTGCGATTCCCGGCATCTGCATCGCCGTGGTGATCGCGGTCATCGAATTTCTATGGGATGGATGGCGGCCGCATTACGCCGTGCTCGGGCGCGTGGAAGGACTGCGCGGTTATCACGACACGATGCGATACCCGCAAGCGGAACAGGTTCCGGGCCTGCTGCTGTTCCGCTGGGACGCGCCGCTTTTCTTCGCGAACGCCGAGCTGTTCCAGCAGCGCGTGCTCGAAGCGGTGAAGCAGGCGCCGACGCAAGTCAAACGCGTCGTCGTGACGGCCGAGCCGGTCACGAGCGTCGATGTCACGTCCGCCGACATGCTGCGCGAACTGCATCGCGCGTTGCAGGAACGCGGCATCGCGCTGCATTTCGCCGAGATGAAAGACCCGGTTCGCGACAAGCTCAGGCGCTTCGAACTGACGCCGATCTTTCCCGATGCGTGCTTTCATCCGACGATAGGCAGCGCCGTCGACGCCTGGCTCGCCTGTCAGACGCCCGCCGCCTGAATGTCGGCGAAGCGCGCCCGGAGCGTCTTCTTGTCGATCTTGCCGACGCTCGTCTTGCTGATCGCGTCGATGAAGCGCACGTCGCGCGGCACCGCATAGCGCGAGATGCGTCCGGTTTCGGCGATGCCGCGCAGATATCGCGTGATCATTTCCTCCGTGATCGGCGCCGCGCAATCCGGCTTCTGCACGACGAGCGCGAGCGGGCGTTCGCCCCACTTCGCATCGGGCACGCCGATCACCGCGACCTCGGCCACGCCCGGCAACTGCGAGATCAGGCTTTCGACTTCGAGCGACGACACCCATTCCCCGCCCGACTTGATGACGTCCTTCGCGCGATCGGTGATGCGCAGATAGCCGTCGGCATCGACGTTGCCGATGTCCTGCGTATGCAGCGCGCCGCCTTCCCACAACGTCGCGGATGCCTCGTGATTCTTCAGATAGCCTTGCGTGAGCCACGGCGCGCGCGCGACGATCTCGCCGCACGTGCGGCCATCGCGCGGCGCTTCGCGCAGTTCGTCGTCGACGATGCGCAAGTCGACGAGCGGAATCGCGCGGCCCGTCGTGCAACGCAGGCGCACTTGCTCGTCGGCGTGGAGCGTGTCCGCGTGCGGGGGCAATTGCGCGAGACTCAGCAGCGGACCGCTCTCCGACATGCCGTATCCCGAGAACACGTCGATGCCGCGTCCGAGCGCCGCGCGCGCGAGTCCTTCGGTCAGCGCGCCGCCGCCGATCACGACCTTCCATCGGCGCAAATCGACGGCTTCGGCATCCGGGCACGTCAGAAGCATATGCAGGATCGTGCCGACGCAATGCGAGAACGTCACGCCTTCTTCCTCGATCAGACGCATGATGTTCTGCGGCACATAGCGGCCGGGGTACACCTGCTTCACGCCGAGCATCGTCGCGATGTAGGGCATGCCCCACGCGTGCACATGGAACATCGGCGTGAGCGGCATGTAGACATCGCCGCGATGAAAGCGCTGGCCGCTCGCCGGGCTCGCGAGCGCGGCCATTCCGGCAATCGTATGCAGCACGAGCTGGCGATGCGAAAAGTACACGCCCTTGGGCTTGCCGGTCGTGCCGGTCGTGTAGAACGTCGTGGCGCGCGTGTTCTCGTCGAAATCGGGAAACTCGCGCACGGGATCGGCGGCGGCGAGCATCGCTTCGTATTCGCGCGCGAACCCGATGCCGTGCTCCGGAACCGCGACGCCTTGCTCATCGATCCAGATGAAAGTACGCACGGTTTCGAGGCGCGTTCTGATCGCGTCGATCACCGGCAGGAAATCGGTATGCACGATCAGCATGTCCGCGCCCGCATGATTGAGCGTGTACAGAATCTCGTCCTGCGAAAGCCGCACGTTCACCGATTGCAGGACCGCGCCCATCATCGGCACGGCGAAATAGCATTCGAGATAGCGATGGGTGTCCCAGTCCATCATCGCGACGGTGCTGCCATGCTTCGCGCCGAGCGCGTCGAGGGCATTCGCGAGGCGCGCGACGCGCTCCGTCATCGTGCGATACGACTGCCGCACCGCGCCGCGATAGACGATCTCCTGATCCGGCGAATTCGCGAGCGGCGTGTGCAGCAACTGCTTGATGAGCAACGGGTACGAATACGCGTCGGGCGCGGCGTGCGGGTCGAAATACGTGTCTTGCATCCTTGTCTCCAAATATTCAGAAGTTGTGGCGCAGGCCGAGCATGGCCGCGGTCGTCGACTTGCCCGGCGCGGTCGGCTGGCCGTAGGCGATCATCTGGTTCATCGTGCCGTTGTTGTCGACGTGGCCGACTTCGGCATACGCGAGCGTGCGCTTCGACAGGTTGTATTCCGCGCCGATCGCGAATTCCAGCGAGTGATTCGACGACTGGTTCTTGTCCTTGATGTAGTAGACGCCGGTCGTCACGTTGAGATTGGGCGCGAAGCGATAGCCAAGACCGCCCGAGTACATGTCGAAGTTCGCGCGATCCGAATCGGCGGGGTTCTTGCCGTTCGCGTAGGACATCGAGATCGAGAAGCCGTGCGTCGTGTACAGGCCGCCGAAATACATCATGCGATTGTTGTTGAGTCCGGTGGGCACGGAGCCGGGCGCGGGATTCGCGTCGTGGCCGTTGTAGTAGACAGCCGTCAGCGTCAAGCCGAAGTTCGAGTACTTCAGCACCGCCGATTCGCGCGTGCCGCCCTGAAACTGTCCCGCCACGCCGCCGGGCGCATATTCGAGCGATGCCGACAAACCCGCATACGTCGGCGACTGATACACGAGCGCGTTGCTGTCGTAGAGCGCGCCGATCGAGCCGTTGGTGCTCGTGCCGGGCCAGCCGGCCGCCGTGTTCATGCCGAGCCATGCGGTCAGCACGCTGCCGAAATACTGCGCGCGGCGCACGTCGGTGTCGTACATCGCCCAGATCATCGGCACGATCTGGCGGCCCGCGTTGAAGGTGCCGAACGGGCCGGACACGCCGATCGTCGCGTATTGATTGAACATCGCGGTGGCGCCGGGCGTATCGGAGAGGCCGGTCTTGCCGGTGCCCGAATCGAACGAGCCTTGCAGCTTCACGTTGATGAAGTAGCCGCCGCCGAGATCTTCGCTGGCCTTCAGGCCCCAGACGCTCGAATAGATGCCGCCGTCCTTGAAGCGATACACCTTCCCCGTGTCCCGCGCGTTGCGCGCGAAGCTCGCCGCCGACGTGCTCTGATACATGAGGCCGGCGTCGAGCACGCCATAGAGCGTCACGGTGGATTGCGCATGCGCGCCGCCGGCGGCCAGCACGAGCCCTGCGGCAGTGGCGAATCTGAGCTTCATCGAGTCTCCTGATCTTGTTCTGGATGCGCCGCGCACCGATAGGGTCGCGGCGTCAGGAGGCAAGAATACGCATCGGCCAAGTGCCGAACCCCTCTCACGGAGAGAGGGGTAGGGATTGCGAGAGAGGCGGGAAAACCCTGCTGAAAACGCTTGAAAAAGGCGCTATTGCACGCCTTCGAGCAGGCCGAGCGCGATGGCGCGGCGCACCGCGTGCTTGCGCGAACTGGCGTCGAGCTTGCCGAAGAGATTCTTCAGATGCCACTTGACGGTGCCCTCGCCGACCGCCGCCGCGAGCGCGATTTCCTTGTTGCTCAAGGTGCGCGCGAGCAGTTCGAGAATCTCGCGCTCCTTCGGCGTGAGGATCACGCTCGGCAACGCGCGCGGCCCGCCTTCGCCCGAACGCGGCGGCACGCGCACGACATGCGGCGGCACGACCGGGCGCTCGCCGGCATCCACGCCGCCCGCTTCGCTCACGCGCCGCGCCCAGTCGGCGAGACCGGGATGCGCGTCGATCAACACGCGCCCGAGGTGATACGTGCGCGCGAGGTTCAGCGCTTCGAGAAACGGCGCGTGGCCGTCGCCCGTCGCGCGTTCCTGGGCGAACGCGCGCAACGCCATCAGCTCGATGCGCTCGCGTCCGCGCTTCATCGTCGCGGCGATCTGTTCCGCGCGCGCGAGCGGTTCGACCGCAGCCGGCCAGTCCTGACGCGCGAGCGCCGCGCCGCCGTGCGCCATCGTCTGCAGCATCTGCACGGAGCGGCTCCAGATCGGCCCGCGCGTGGCGATGTGTTCATCGACGATCGCGTCGATACGCTCGACGAGCGCATCGCAGGTCTGCGCGCGATAGCGTCCCGCATGCGCGCTCACCTGCTCCGCGAGGCTCGTCACGCAAAGACGCGGCAGATTGCGCGCGACGCCCATCGTGTAAAGCATTTCGAGCAGATCGAGCGCGCGATGCTCGTCGCCGCGCAACGCCGCGATGCGCGCCGCCGTGCGATATGCGAGCACGACGGTCTCCGGCAACGCCGCGCGTTCGAGCACGTCGAGACGGTTGGCGAGCAGCGCGGCGGCCTCGTCGATGCGATCGTCCTCATACGCGATCGACGCGCACGTCGCCGCGAACATGCACGTCAGCGGATGACGCCGCCCGAGGTCTTCTTCGGCGCTCGCGAGCGCGGGCAGCAGGACGCTTTCGGCGAGCTTCACCTGTCCTTCCTGAAGCCACGTCAGGCCGACCATGTGATCGCCCCAGCGCACGACATAGCCGAGCCCCTTGCCGATCTGCGCGCGCGTCACCGCCTGTTGCAGACGCCGCGCCTGCGCCGGCTCGCCGAGCAGCATCGCGCGGGCGGCGAGGCGGTTCGCATGCGACTGCGCGAGCCACGAGTCCTTGGGCGGCGGCGTCTGCGCCCACGGCTCGAAAAGCTTCAGGAAGCGGTCGGGATCGTCGGCGTACCACGCGGCCGCGCTCAGGATCAACGCGCATTCGTAACGCAAGGCGTCGTCCGCACCCGGCGATGCAAGCACGCGCTCGACCTGACGCTGCGCCTCGTGATGACGTTCGCCCAGCGCGAGCGCCCACGCGACCGCCAGACACAGGCGCGGACGCTTTTCCAGTTCCGCTTCCGGCAGACGTTCCAGCCACTCGAGCACGGTGCCGAGCTGGCCTTGCTTCACGGCGTCGTGCAGCGACTGCTCCGCGAGTTCGTACGCATGTTCGCGCTCGCCCGCCGCATGCGCGTGGCGCGCCGCCTGTTCGAGCATGCCGCGCGCGCCGAGCCAGCGGGCCGCGCGCCGATGCAGTTCCGCGCGCGCATCGTCCGCGAGCGCGGCAAAGCGCGTCTGCAGCACGTCGCGCACGAGCGGATGCAGGCGGCACCAGTCGCTCTCCTCCGCCGTCACGAAGACGGGCGTATCGCGCGTGAGACGTGCGAGGCGTTGCGGCGCGTCGGCGTCGCCGGTCAGGGCTTCGCACAAGTCGGGATGCAGCACGTCCACGACGCTGATGTCGACGAGCAGGCGTTCATCGGCGGATGACAGCTCGCTCAACAGCGCCGCGACGAGCGGTTCGCGCAAGCCGCGCGGGCCCGCCGCGAGATTGTCGAGCGCCGTGCGCGGGTCCTGCGCGCGCGCCATCGCGGTGAGCGCGAGTTGCAGGCCGAGCGGCCAGCCGCCGGTGATTTCGAAGAGGCGCGCGGCGGCATCGGCGTCGACGCGCGCGCCGAAACGCTGCGTGACGAGCGCGATGGTTTCATCGACGCGAAAACGCAGCGCGTCCGGCGCGACGAGTTCGGCCTGTCCGTAGGCGAGCAGTTCCGCCGCGGGCTTGTCGAGCCCCTGCCGGCCCGCCGCGACGATGCGCAGATTCTGCGGCGCGTTGTGCATCACGTAATCGAGCAGTTGCGCGCCGGGTTCCGGCAGACGATCGGCTTCGTCGACGATCAGCACGACATCGAGCGATAGCTGCGCAAGCTCGGCCAGCCACGCGGTGGCGAGATCGAACGCGCCGGCGGGCACGCCCGGATTTTCCGCGATGAGACGCCCGAACGAGGGCCGCGCGCAGCATGTCCGGATCGCGTGGACGAGCGCGCGCAGGAAGCGCTCCGCGTCGTCGCGATCGTCGGCGAGCAGCCACGCGACCGCCGCGCCGTGCGCCAGAAACTCGCGCCGCCATTGCGCGAGCAGCGACGTCTTGCCGTAACCCGCGCCGGCCTGCACGAGCACGATCTGGCTGCGTGCGGTGTCGGCGTTCAAACGGGCGCGCGCGAGCAGCCCGGACGGCGCGCGCGGCGCCATCGTCTTCAGAACGAGCTCGGTGGATGGGGAGTCGGTGGGCATCGGTAATTTTTTGTCTTCCATCTAGGATGGTTCGGATCGCGCGCGTGCGTCAAGCCCCTCCCGCCGCGAGAGGGGCGCTCGGCCGCCGCCCGCACTACGATTCGATCAACCGTGCAATTGAAACCGAAGGATCACCATGTACCGACATCTGCTCGTGCCCGTCGAGCGCAACGACGCCAGCGTCGAGGCGACTGGCCATGCGGCCGAGCTCGCGCGCTCGCTCGGCGCACGCATCACGTTCGTCAGCCTGCATGCGGGCGCGAGCGACGATGCGGCGCAGCATCGCCGGATCGCGGCCGCCCTCGCCCGCGCCGAAGCCGCCGCTCGCGCGCACGGCGTGCCGGCGACGGTGCTCGGCGTGCAGGGCATCGATTCGGCGGCGGCGAACGATTACGACCTCGTGTGCATCGCGCAAGGCAGCGCGGTGCCGCCCTTGCCGGGCGTGGCCGTGCTGATCGCGCCGAGCGACGCGCGCCCGATGGTCACGAAGGCGGCGGGCGCGCTGCTCGCCGTGCATCGGATGCGCTCGGACGCTTACGACGATGCATTGCGCACTTCGCGACCCGATGCGCGGACGATCGAGCGTCTTCGCGAAACACATCACGAAGAAACCGCGCTGACCACGGCATTGCGCGAGCGCACATCGACGCTCGATGCCGAACTCGACGAACTCGCGCGCCTCGCCGAACGCGAAGCGGCGCTGCTCGCGCGCGTCGCGGCATCGATCGCGAATGGGGAGGTCATCGACGACACATTGCTTGCGAGCGCGCGCTTCGCGTGCGAACGCATGGGACGCATCGAAGGCGTCGTGCTGCCGGCCGCGCGCCGCTATCTGCGCGACGCCGACTGGAACGCGCTCGCGCGCTGAACGCCATACAGGAAACAGAGACTCAAGGAGACGAAACAATGGCACATGCAATCCGCTTTCACGAAACCGGCGGTCCGGAAGTGTTGCGCTGGGAAGAAGTCGCCGTGGGCGAACCCGGCCCGTTGGAGGTCCGTCTGCGTCACGAGGCCGTCGGGCTCAATTTCGCGGACACGTATTTCCGCTCGGGCCTCTATCCGGTGCCGCTGCCTTCGGGCATGGGCGTCGAAGCGGCGGGCGTCGTCGAGAAGGTCGGCGCGAACGTCACGCATCTGAAGGAAGGCGATCGCGTGACCTACACTGGTTTCATCAACACGCTCGGCGCGTACAGCACGGAGCGCATCATTTCCGCCGCGCCGCTCGTCAAGCTGCCCGATGCGATCGACTGCACGCGCGCCGCCGCCATGACGATGCGCGGCCTCACCGCCGCCTATCTGATGACGCGCATCCGCCGCTTCGAGCGTGGCGACACGCTGCTTTTGCACGCGGCGGCGGGCGGCGTCGGGCTGATCGTGTCGCAATGGGCGAAGCTGCTCGGCGTGACGGTGATCGGCACGGTATCGAGCGAAGAGAAAGCGCGCGTGGCGCGCGAGCATGGCGTGGCGCACACGATCGACTACAGCCGCGAGGACGTGGCCGCGCGCGTGCGCGAACTGACCGATGGCAAGGGCGTGAACGCGGTATTCGACAGCGTCGGCAAGACCACTTTCAACGCATCGCTCGATTCGCTCGCGCGCCGCGGTCTGATGGTGTGCGTCGGCACCGCATCGGGTCCGATTCCGCCGTTCGATCCGCAATTGCTCGCGATGAAAGGCTCGCTCTATCTGACGCGCCCGGCGCTCGCGGATTACATCGCCGATCCGGCCGAGAAGAATGCGCTCGCCGCCGAACTCTTCGATCACGTCGCGAGCGGGCGCATTCGCATCGAGATCAACCAGCGCTATGCACTGCGCGACGCGGCGGACGCTCATCGCGATCTCGAAGCGCGCAAGACCACGGGTTCGTCCGTGTTCGTCGTCTGAGGAGACATTCATGCGTATCGAACAACTTACTTGCGCGATCGGCGCGGAACTCACCGACGTCAATCTCGCCGACGCCATTCACGACGACGCCCTCTTCGCCGAAATCCGCGCCGCGTTGCTCGCGCATCGCGTGCTTTTTCTGCGCGATCAGGAAATCACGCGCGCGGAGCACGTCGCGTTCGCGCGGCGCTTCGGCGAACTGGAGGATCATCCGGTCGCGGGAAGCGATCCGGACCATCCGGGGCTCGTGCGTATCTACAAGTCGCCCGATCAGCCGAACGACCGCTACGAAAACGCGTGGCACACGGACGCGACCTGGCGCGTCGCGCCGCCCTTCGGCTGCGTGCTGCGCTGCGTGGAAACGCCGCCCGTCGGCGGCGACACGATGTGGGCGAACATGGTGCTCGCGTATGAGAAGCTGCCCGCGCACGTCAAGGAACAGATCGCGGATTTGCGCGCGCGGCACAGCATCGAGGCGAGTTTCGGTGCGGCGATGCCTATCGAGAAACGCCTCGCGCTGAAGGCGCAGTTTCCCGATGCCGAGCATCCCGTCGTGCGCACGCATCCGGAAACGGGCGAGAAGGTGCTGTTCGTCAACGCCTTCGCGACGCACTTCACCAACTATCACACGCCGGAGCGCGTGCGCTTCGGGCAGGACGCGAATCCCGGCGCGGGGCAGTTGCTCGCGTATCTGCTGAGCCAGGCGTATATCCCGGAATATCAGGTGCGCTGGCGCTGGAAGAAGAACAGCATCGCCATCTGGGACAACCGCAGCACGCAGCATTACGCGGTGATGGACTATCCGCCGTGTCATCGCAAGATGGAGCGCGCGGGGATCATCGGCGACGTGCCCTTCTGATGGATCGACGCATGAACGCACCGACGATACTCATGGTCCCCGGCCTGCGCGATCACGTCGAGGACCACTGGCAGACGCATTACGCCAACGCGCATGACAACGTGCGTACCGTGCCGCCGCTGCAACGCGACAAGCTCGATCGGAGCGCGCGGGTCGCCGCGCTCGACGCGGCGCTCGCGCAGATCGACGGACCGGTCGTGCTCGTCGCGCACAGCGCCGGCGTGATGATTTCCGTGCACTGGGCGCAGCGGCATCGTCGCGAGATTCAGGGCGCGCTCTTCGTCACGCCGCCCGATTTCGATTCGCCGCTGCCGGAAGGCTATCCGTCAGTCGATGAACTCGAGCTGCACGGATGGCTGCCCACGCCGCGCGAACGCCTGCCGTTTCCGTGCGTCGTCGCGGCGAGCCATGACGATCCGCTCGCGCGCTTCGAACGCGTCGCCGGCATGGCGCACGACTGGGGCGCGCGGCTCGCCGATCTCGGCCGCGTCGGGCACATGAATCCGGCGTCGGGATTCGGCCTCTGGCGCGACGC
Source organism: Caballeronia sp. AZ7_KS35 (assembly GCF_023631045.1). Taxonomy (NCBI): domain Bacteria; kingdom Pseudomonadati; phylum Pseudomonadota; class Betaproteobacteria; order Burkholderiales; family Burkholderiaceae; genus Caballeronia; species Caballeronia sp. AZ7_KS35. Next base: position 16,933 of record NZ_JALQDV010000039.1, read on the forward strand.
CGGGCGATACATCGCGGAGATCACCGAGCGTTAAGCCGACAAGCTCGCGAGGATATTCGCCGCTGCCCGCGCCGCCACTTCGCAGCCGAGCACGATGTGCGACTCCGCCGTGTCCTCGATGAAATCGTGACTCACTCCGCCGATGCTCGGCACGAACAGCATGCACGCCGGCACATGATGCGCGATCACCTGCGCATCGTGCGACGCGCCGCTCGGCATGCGTTCCCACTGACCCGGCGCGAGCGCTTCGGCGGCCTCCGCGATATGCGCCTGCAAGGCGGCGTCCATCACGACGGGCGCTTCGGGCGGCTCGCTGTCCGTCATCGCGACACCGATTTTCCCTTCGGCATTGAAGTCGCGGATCAGCGCGGCGAGCGCGGCTTCCATCGCGCGCAAACGCTCCGCGCTGGCGTCGCGGAATTGCAGATACATGTCCGCCGCGCCCGGCACCACGCTGAACGAACCCGGATCGAGCTCGATGCGCCCGACGGTCCAGACGGTATCGGCATCGGCGATCGCGCGAAACGCTTCGTCCATGCGCGCGATGAACGCAACGAGCGCCGCGCCCGCATCGCGCCGGATCGACATCGGCGTCGTGCCCGCGTGATTGCGCTGCCCGGTGAAGCGCAGCTTCAGCTCGCGTATGCCGACGATCGTCGTCACCACGCCGATCGACTTGCCGTGCGCCTCCAGCCGTCCGCCCTGCTCGATGTGCGGTTCCAGATACGCCTTGTGCCGCGCCCTGTCGATACGCACGCGCGCCGCGCCGATGAGTCCGGCTTGCGCGAGCGCATCGCCGAGCAGGACGCCTTCGCGATTGCGCGCGTGGCGCAGGGCTTCATCGACGGCTTCGCCGACGAAACTGCGGCTGCCGAGAAAGCCCGAGAACGTGCCTTCCTCGTCGATCCACGATGCGACGTCCACCGCGAAATGACGCGTCGTTTCGCATTCGGCGAGCGCCCGCGCGATTTCGAGGCCGTAAATGACGCCGAGCGCGCCGTCGAGCCAGCCGCCGGTCGGTTGCGTGTCGGTGTGCGAGCCGATCAAAAGCGCCGGGCCGGCGTTGCGCGAGCGGCCGAACACGGTGCCGACGCCGTCGATCGTCGCGGCGAGTCCCGCTTCGTTCATGCGGCCCGCGAGCCAGCGGCGCGCGTCCATATCGACCGATGACAGCGAGAGGCGCACGACGCCCGGACCGGTTGCGCCGAACGTGCGCAGATGACGGAGGTCGTCGAGCAGGCGGGCGGGATTGATCTTCAGCACTGTTTGTCCTTGATGTAGTCGTTACGTTTGAGTGCGCGCCTCGCGCCGCACTTCCTGCGGCGGCACGCCGAAGCCGCGCATGAATGCTTCGCGCATGTGACGGCGGTCCCTGAAGCCCGTTTCCTGCGCGATCGTTTCGAGCGAATGCCGGCTTTTCTCGATCATCAGACGCGCCGCTTCGAGCCGCAATCCTTCGATGGCTTTCGCCGGCGACTGCCCCGTCTCCAGCGTGAAGACGCGGCTGAACTGACGCGGGCTCAGATGCGCCTCGCCCGCGAGCTCCTCGACCGTCAGCGGCCGGTTCAGATTCTTGCGCGCATAGTTCAGCGCATTCTGGATGCGATCGGACTTCGGCGCGAGATCGAGCATTTCCGAATGCTGCGACTGCCCGCCCGCGCGACGCTGATGCATGACGAGCTTGTGCGCGACCGAACGGGCGATATCGGCGCCGAGATCCTTCTCGACCATCGCGAGCGCGAGATCGAGCCCCGCGGTCATGCCCGCCGACGTCCAGACCGGGCCATCGACAATGAAGATGCGGTCTTCTTCCACTTGCACATCGGGATAAAGCCGCTGCATGTCGCGCGCGTAGGCCCAATGCGTGGTCGCGCGGCGATTCGCGAGCAGGCCCGCTCCGGCCAGCACGAATGCGCCCGTGCAGATGCCCGCGATACGCCGCGTGCGCTTCGCCGCGCGGCGCAGGAACGCGAACACGTCGGCGGGCGGCGCGATCGTGAGCGGCGTGGTGACGCCGACGGCGATCCAGGTGTCCATCTGCGTGCGCGCGGTGATCGCTCGCGTGTCGATCTTCATGCCGAGCGACGAGCGCACTTCGCCGCCCGCCGTCGAATAATTTTCGATGCCGTAGAACGCCTCGCCCGATACGTCGTTCGCCATTTCGAAAACCGTCTGCGAGGCGAGCGCCATGATCTGGAAGCCGTCGCTCAATAAATAGCCGATGCGGTGCATGTCGTTTTCCTGCCGCGCGATGTCACGAATCACTACCCTATACGTCATTTGCGTCACGGTCAAATCCGGCCAGAATTCACTCACGCAATCAACCACTTGTTTTCTGACGGAGTGAAACATGACGCAGACACACCTCGGCACCGCGCTCGTCACGGGCGCGTCTTCCGGAATCGGCGCGGTCTATGCGGACCGCCTCGCGCGGCGCGGCTACGACCTCATTCTCGTCGCGCGCAATCGCGACAAGCTCGCGGCGCTCGCCGAACGCATCACGAACGAGACGCGCCGCAGCGTCGAGATTCTCGATGCCGATCTGAACGACCGCAGCGCGCTCGCCACTGTCGAAGCGAAGCTGAAGAATGACGCGAGCATCACGCTGCTCGTGAACAACGCGGGCATCGGCACGCATACGCCTTTGCTCGACAGCGACGTCGACGCGATGACGCGCATGATCGATCTCAACGTGACCGCGCTCACGCGCCTCGCTTACGCGGCGGTGCCCGGCTTCGTCGCGCGAGGCCGTGGCGCGATCATCAACATTGCGTCGATCGTCAGCATTGCGCCGGAGATCCTCAACGGCGTGTATGGCGGCACCAAGGCGTTCGTGCTCGCGTTCAGCCAGTCGCTGCATCGCGAACTGGCGGGCAAGGGCGTGCGCGTGCAGGCCGTGCTGCCCGGCGCGACGGCCACCGACTTTTGGGAAACGGGCGGCCTGCCGATCGAGAATCTCGACAAGGCGATCGTGATGTCGGCGGGCGATATGGTCGATGCGGCGCTCGTCGGCTTCGATCGCGATGAGCTCGTGACGATTCCGTCGCTGCACGACGGCGCGAAGTGGGACGCGTACGAAGCGGCGCGGCAGGCGATGGCGCCGGAGTTGTCGGCGAACAAGCCGGCTGCACGGTATGTATCGGGCGCTTCAAGCCTTTCGTGACGCGGAATCCGCTCGCCGTGGCGCGAAGCACATGACGAGCGGTATCAGCGCGAGCGCGGCGCCGGTGTAGAAGGTCGCCGGCGCGCCATGGCGATCCCAGATCCATCCGGCGATCGCGCTCGCCAGCACCATGCAGACGCCGCTCGCGAGATTGAACACGCCGAATGCGGTGCCGCGCAGGGAAGGCGGCGCGGATTCGGCGACCATCGCCGCGAGAATGCCTTGCGTGAAGCCCATGTGCAGTCCCCACAAGGCGACGCCCGCGAACAGCGTGAGCATCGACGATCCCGCGCCGAGCAGCACATCGGCCGCGATCAGCAGCGCCAGGCCGCAGGCGAGCAACGCGCGCCGGTCCCATCGATCGGACAGCACGCCCGCCGGATACGCGCTCGCCGAATACGCGAGGCTCATCACGACCATCACGGCGGGAATCCACCCGATATCGAGTCCTGTCTGCTGCGCGCGCAGTACCAAGAACGCCTCGCTGAAGCGCGCGAGCGTGAAGGTCGCGCCGATCGCGACGACATACCAGTAGCGCCCAGAAAACTCGCGCATCGACCGCCAGTGCAGCGGCGAGCGGAAGCTCTCGCCTCGTGCGGACGCGCTTTCCGGCTCACGCACGCCGAACAGAATGATGATGACGGCGATGAACGCCGGCACCGTCGCGAACCAGAGCACCGTGCGGATGTGATCGGAGAACGCGAGCATCAGCACGATGGCGAGCAACGGCCCGGCGAACGCGCCGATCGTGTCCATCGACTGCCGCAGGCCGAAAGCGGCGCCACGGATTTCCGGCGGCGCGACATCCGCGACCAGCGCATCGCGCGGCGCGCCGCGAATGCCCTTGCCGAAGCGATCGACGAGACGCGCGGCCACGACCAGCGCGGGCGTTTCGGCGAGGGGGAACAGCGGCTTTGTCAATGCCGCGAGGCCGTAGCCGAAGAGCAGCAGGCCCTTGCGGCGTCCGAGCCAGTCGCTCAGCGCGCCCGAAAAGACTTTCACGATCATCGCGGTTGCTTCGGCTGCGCCTTCCAGCGCGCCGAGTGCGGTGACGCTCATGCCCATGGTCGTCACGAGGTAGATCGGTAGAAGCGCATGCACCAGCTCGGAGGACAGGTCCATGAACAGGCTGACGAGGCCGAGCGCCCAGACGGTGCGTGGGATCGGCGGGCGCGGTGTGGCGAAAGGAGATGGCATGGGCTCGATTCGTGTCATCGATTCGATGTCATCGTGCCAAAGAATGGCCCAGCGTGGCGGTCCGATCGCGCATTCCGCTCGCTCATCCGCCTCACACCGCGCCCGCAAAAAAAATCGCCCCGCTCAAAGCGGGGCGATTTCGTTTCCGGCGAGCGCGCATCGAATCACGTCACCGGCGCCGGATTGAACAACACAAGCGCGTTGTGCAGCTTCAACGCCTCGGCCTTCGTCTGCTTCTTCCCGCTCGCGACATCGAGCATCAGCCGGAACAGTTCCCAGCCCACATCGGCGATGGTCGCCTCGCCCGTCGCGATGGTTCCCGCGTTCACGTCCATCAGATCGTGCCAGCGGCGCGCGAGATCGGAGCGCGTCGCGACCTTCAGCACCGGCACTTCGGCGAGGCTGTACGGCGTGCCGCGCCCCGTCGTGAAGACATGAAGGTTGATGCCCGCCGCGAGCTGCAGCGTGCCGCAGATGAAATCGCTCGCAGGCGTCGCCGCGTAAATCAGACCCTTCTGCTTCACCTTCTCGCCCGGCGACAGCACGCCCGAAATCGTCGATGACCCCGACTTGACGATGGAACCCATCGCCTTCTCGACGATGTTCGACAGCCCGCCCTTCTTGTTGCCCGGCGTCGTGTTCGCGCTGCGGTCCGCGCCGCCGCGCTTCAGATAATCGTCGTACCACTGCATCTCGCGGATGATCGCCTGCGCCACCTCACGGTTCGCCGCGCGCGCCGTCAGTTGCGCGACGCCGTCACGCACTTCCGTGACCTCCGAGAACATGACGGTCGCGCCCGCGCGCACCAGCAGATCGGTCGCGAAACCGACCGCCGGATTCGCCGTCAGCCCGGAAAACGCATCGCTGCCGCCGCACTGCACGCCGACGACGAGATCCGCCGCCGAACACGTCTCGCGACGGCGATTGTTGAGGCGCTTCAGATGCGTCTCGGCCATCCGCATGATCGACTCGATCATCGAGCCGAAGCCGACGTGCGCCTCGTCCTGCAACACGACCGTGCCGCCGTTGTCGTCGTGCGTGTTGTCGCCGATATCGGCCACGTCTTCCGTTTCCGCCGATGCCGCCGCGATCGGAATCGTGCCCGGCGGCATCAGGCGTTCCGGTTGGAGCTTCTCGCAGCCGAGCGACACCATCATCACTTCGCCGCCGAAGTTCGGATTCAGCGCGATGTTGCGCACCGTGCGGATCGGCACCATCGCGTCGGGCGCGTCGATGGCCACGCCGCAGCCGTATGTGTGACCGAGGCTCACGACGTCATCGACATTCGGATACCGCGGCAGCAGTTCCGCCTTGATGCGCGTCACGGCGTGCTGCACGACGTCCGCGACGCATTGCACCGTCGTCGTGATCGCGAGGATGTTGCGCGTGCCGACCGAGCCGTCGGCGTTCCGATAACCCTCGAACGTGAAGCCTTCCAGCGGCGATTCGTCCGGCGCCTTGATCGTCGCAATCGGCAGGTCGTGCAGCTCGGGCGGCGTCGGCATGCGCGTGACGTGCTCGTTGATCCAGCTTCCCTTCGGGAGCGCCTTCGTCGCATAGCCGATCACGACGTTGTAGCGGATGACCGCATCGCCTTCCGCGAGATCCTTCAGCGCGACCTTGTGGCCCTGCGGCACGCGTTCGCGCAGCACGAGGCCATCGGCGAACGTGGCGCCTTCGCCGAGACCGCCGTCGTTCACGACGATCGCGACGTTGTCGTCCGGGTGGACGCGAATATAGAGAGGGGACTGATTCATTCTGACGAATCCTTGAGCAAACATACCGCGCGGCTGCGGCTTGAGTTATGTCATCCTACAACATAGACAATCACAATTGGTTAGTATTTACCCGTATCCATTGATTTTGCACGCGTAAATAGATTGTCTGACGTCAGTCTATGTTGTACGATGACTTACGAGATCGGCAATCGGCCGGTCGCCGAACATCGAGACTTCATCACCATGACGACACCGCAAGAACTGAAGCAAATCGTTTCCGAAGGCCTGCTCTCCTTCCCCGTGACGGATTTCGACCAACAAGGCAACTTCCGCGCGAACACGTACGCGGAGCGCCTCGAATGGCTGGCTCCTTACGGTGCTTCAGCGCTGTTCGTCGCGGGCGGCACGGGCGAGTTCTTCTCGCTGACGCAACCCGAATATTCGCAGATCGTGAAGACGGCCACCGAAGTGTGCCGCGGCAAGGTGCCGATCCTCGCCGGCGCGGGCGGCCCGACGCGCACGGCCATCGCCTTTGCGCAGGAAGCGGAGAAGCAAGGCGCGCAAGGCGTTCTGCTGATGCCGCACTATCTGACCGAAGCGTCGCAGGAAGGCATCCGCGCGCACGCCGAGGAAGTCTGCCGCGCCGTGCCGAACATGGGCGTCATCATTTACAACCGCGCGAATTCGAAGCTCAACGCCGACATGCTGGAGCAACTCGCGGATAGCTGCCCGAACCTGATCGGCTTCAAGGACGGCGTCGGCGAAATCGAGAACATGGTGACGATCCGCCGTCGCCTCGGCGACCGCTTCTCGTACTTGGGCGGCCTGCCGACGGCCGAAGTCTACGCAGCCGCGTACAAGGCGCTCGGCGTGCCGGTGTACTCGTCGGCGGTGTTCAACTTCATCCCGAAGACCGCGATGGAGTTCTATCGCGCAATCGCCGCCGACGACCACGCGACCACGGGCCGCCTGATCGACGAATTCTTCCTGCCGTACCTGAAGATCCGCAATCGCCGTGCGGGCTATGCGGTGTCGATCGTCAAGGCGGGCGCGAAACTCGTCGGCCACGATGCGGGCCCGGTGCGCGCGCCGCTGACCGATCTGACCGAAGACGAGCTCGAGCAACTCGACGTGCTCATCAAGAAGCTCGGCGCGCAGTAAAGGCACAGGCAGGAGACGGGCGAAGCGAGGACGCACGACGCCGTGTGACGCTTCGCCGATGAGGGCCGCGCGAGCGGCCCTCCGTGCATCTCGCACGTACGGAAAGAAAGGGGAAGTCCATGTCGATGAGCCGCACCGCGAATCCCGCGGACGTCATGAAGCGCACCAAGGTGCGCTATCTCATTCTGTTGCTGATCTTCGTGATCACGACGTTCAACTATGCGGACCGCGCGACCTTGTCGGTGACGGGCTCCGCGATGCGCGCCGAATTCGGTTTCGACGCGATCCGCATGGGCTACATCTTCTCGGCCTTCAGCTGGGCGTATGTGCTCTCGCAAGTGCCCGCGGGCTGGCTGCTGGATCGCTTCGGCGCGCGGCGCGTGTATGCGGCGAGCATTTTCCTGTGGTCGCTGTTCACGTTGCTGCAAAGTTCGATAGGCCTGCTCGGCAGCGCGGCGACCGCCGTGACCGCCCTCTTCGTGCTGCGCTTCGCGATGGGCGCGGCGGAAGCGCCCGCGTTTCCGGCCAATGCGAAGGTCGTCGCGAGCTGGTTCCCGACGAAAGAACGCGGCACGGCATCGGCGATCTTCAACTCGGCGCAGTACTTCGCGGCCGTCGTTTTTACGCCGTTGATGGCGTGGCTCACGCATGCTTTCGGCTGGCATCACGTCTATATCGTGATGGGCGTTGCGGGTCTCGCGCTCGCGCTGACGTGGCTCGCCGTGATGAAGAATCCGGCGGATCATCCGCGCGTGAACCGGCAGGAGCTGGAGTACATCGAGGAAGGCGGCGGTCTCGTGCGCGGTCATCAGCGCGCGGGCGGCGTGGCGCGTGGCACGTCCCACAGCGTGGGCTGGCCCGTCGTCAAGCAGTTGCTGACCAACCGGATGCTGCTCGGCGTGTATCTCGCGCAGTACTGCATCAACGTGTTGACGTACTTCTTCCTGACGTGGTTCCCGATCTATCTCGTGCAGGCGCGTCACATGACGATTCTGCAGGCAGGCTTCGTCGCGTCACTGCCGGCGATCTGCGGCTTCACGGGCGGCGTGCTGGGTGGCGTGATCTCCGATGGCCTCATCCGTCGCGGCAAGTCGCTCACTTTCGCGCGCAAGGTGCCGATCGTCGGCGGCATGCTGCTGTCGTCGTGCATCATCGGCTGCAATTACGTCGACACGGACTGGATCGTCGTCGCGCTGATGTCGCTGGCGTTCTTCGGCAAGGGCATCGGTGCTTTGGGATGGGCCGTGGTCGCGGATACGTCGCCGAAGGAAGCCATCGGGCTTTCGGGATCGATCTTCAACATGTTCGGCAATGTCGCGGGCATCGTGACGCCGATCGTCATCGGCTATCTCGTCGCGCAGTCGGGCTCGTTCAATGGCGCGCTGGCGTTCGTCGGGATCAATGCGCTGATCACGGTGTTCAGCTATCTCGTGATCGTGAAGGACATCAAGCGGGTGGAGTTGAGGGTCTGATCCGCTGCAAGCGATGAATCGGAAAAGCCCGTTCTGCTCATGGCAGAACGGGCTTTTGCTTTACTGCGCCCGAACCACGTCGACCCGCAACGCCTCGCCGCCATCGACGATCGCAATCAGCCGATCCACATTCGGATGCGCGCCCGGGCGATTGCGCGCATCGGCCGTATGTTCGGCGAACACGGCGAGACCATGCTCGGCGGCTTGCGCGTCCAGCGCGCCGAACGCCTGCTTCAGATAGTGATAGACCGCGAGCGAGCCCTGCTTGCCCGGCTTGTTCTCGATGCTCGCGACCACGTCACCTTTGCCATCGACCAGATCGATGCGCTCGATGCCGTCGATGGCGGGCAATTGGGCGAGGTTATCCTTGAATACGTTGCTCGGCTGGATCACGAAAAGCACTCCACGTTTTGAGTTGATGTTGCGGGGCGCCGTATCTTATCCGATCAACGAAAGGGCTCGATCGCGCGCATCGTCACTCGGGGATCACAGGCTCGACGAGCCGCGCGAGTTGCTCCAGCGACTCTTGCCAGCCGAGATAGCACATCTCCACCGGAATGACTTCGGGCACGCCCTCCTGAACGATGCTCAACTCGGTCCCGCACACGACCTGCTTCAAAGAAACGGTGACCTGCATTTCGCCGGGCAGGTTCGGATCGTCGAAGCGGTCCGTGTAGCGAATCTTCTCGAACGGCACCAGCTCGACGTACTCGCCACCGAACGAGTGACTATTGCCCGTGCCGAAATTGCGGAACGACATCTTGTGCGTGCCGCCCTGGCGCGCATCCATGTGATGGACCTGACATGTGAAGCCGTAAGGCGGAAGCCACTTCGCGATCGCATCGGGTTCGAGGAACGCGCGATAAAGACGCTCGGGCGTCGTACGCAAGACACGGTGAAGGCGGATGGTTCCGGTGGCCATGGTGTGCTCTCCTTTCGCGGAAAAATTGGACACATCTCTACGACGATGCATCGAAGCGTGAATCGACATGCAAGGGAATCGGGAAAACCCTTGGTTCGCCTCGTTGCCGCGGAATGATACTTGCGCGCGGTTTCCCACTTGTGCCATTTCAAGGAAACGACTCCATGCCCAACATCGATCGCCGTAGCTTTCTCATGACCAGCGCAGCAGGCGCTTTCGCATCGGCGGCAGGCACGACAGCGTTCGCACAGACAAGCAACGCCGCATCTGCATCCGCTTCCGCATCGGCCAGTGGCGCGCATGCGAAGCCGCCGCGCGTCACGCGCATTCTTGCGGACTTCATCGTAAGAACGGGTTATGGCGATCTGCCCGCGCCGGTGCGCAAGGAAGGCGTCAGGACGTTGATGAACTGGGTCGGCGTCGCGGTCGGCGGATCGCACGACGAGACCGTGAATCGCGCAGTCGCCGCGCTCACGCCGTTCTCCGGTCCGCCGCAAGCGAACCTGCTCGGCCGGACCGAGCGCTTGGACATCATGAACGCGGCGTTCATCAACGGCGTGAGCAGTCATATCTTCGACTACGACGACACGCATCTGAAGACGATCATTCACCCGGCGGGACCGGTCGTGTCGGCGATATTGGCGTATTCGCAATATCGCGCCGTCACGGGCAAGGACTTTCTGAACGCGCTCGTGCTGGGCGTCGAAACCGAGTTGCGAATTGGCAATGCGGTGTATCCGAATCATTACGATGTCGGCTGGCACATCACCGGTACGTGCGGCGTGTTCGGCTCGGCGGCGGCGACGGGCAAGCTGATGGGACTGAGCGTCGAGCAGATGGTCTGGGCGCTCGGTCTCGCCGCCTCGCAGCCGGTCGGCTTGCGCGAGTCGTTCGGCTCGATGAACAAGAGCTTCAATCCCGGCCGCGCCGCCGCGAACGGCATCTTCGCGGCACTGCTCGCGGGCCAGAACTACACGAGCTCGGACGGCATGATCGAAGCCAAACGCGGCTGGGCCAACACGATCAGCACGAAGCAGGATTATCGCGAGATCACGGAGGGCCTCGGTTCGCATTGGGAATCGACGTTGAATACGTATAAGCCTTTCGCGTGCGGCATCGTCATTCATCCGTCGATCGATGCAGCGATCCAGTTGCGCAATCAGGAACACTTGAGCGCGGATCAGATCGCGCGCATCGATCTTCGCGTGCATCCACTCGTGCTCGAACTGACGGGCAAGAAGACGCCGCAGATCGGGCTCGAAGGCAAGTTCAGCATCTATCACGCGGTGGCGATCGCGATCATCGACGGCGCGGCGGGCGAGAAACAGTTCAGCGACGCCAAGGTACGCGACCCGAAGACAATCGAGCTGCGCGACAAGGTGAACGCGATCGTCGATCCGTCCATCAAGCCGGAACAGGTCGACGTGACGATCACGCTGAAGGATGGCCGCAAGCTGCACAAGTACATCGAACACGCGATCGGCAGCACGCAAGTGCCGATGACCGACAAGCAGCTCGAAACCAAGTTCTCCGATCTGGCGGACGGCATCCTCACGCCGGAGCAAACGCGCGCGCTGATCGATAAATGCTGGCACGTCGAGCAACTGGACAGCGCAAGCGAAATCGCGACTTCGGCGCTGCCGCGATGATCGTTCATGCGAAGAGCGCCAGCTCGATGTATCGACGTTCCATCCGACGATATAAGCAAAGAACATTGACGTCGCGTTAATGCGCCCGAATACTGCGGGCTGCAGGGCGTCGCCTGCAATTGCTTAATCATCCGTCGCAAATGAATGCGTTATAGATCAGGAGAATCGATCGCGTCGCGTCTTCCATAAAACCTGTCGATGCAAGGAAACGTCAATGAAGAATGCCTTGTCCGTGAGCTTCGCCATGAAAGCTGCCGTTGCAGTCTCCACTGTCACGTTCGCGATGTGCGCGAGCGCCGTCGAGCCGATCAAGATCACGCTAGCCAATTGGGCCGATACGCAAGCGGTCGTCTATACCGCGAAGTACGTTCTCGAAACGAAGCTGCAACAACCGGTTACCCTGACCACGGCGGACCTCGGCATTCAGTTTCAGGGCATCGCGCGCGGCGATGTGGACCTGATGCTCGGCGCGTGGCTTCCGGTCACGCACGCGGCCTACTACGCGCGCTTCAAGAACGACATGGAAGATCTCGGCGTCATCTATTCCGGCGCGAAGATCGGCTGGGCGGTGCCGGATTACGTGCCCGAGAGCGAAGTGGCGTCCATCGGCGATCTGAACAAGCCCGAAGTCAAGAGCAAGTTGAACAGCACGATTCAGGGCATCGAACCGGGCGCGGGCGAGATGGTCGCTTCGGAAAAGGCGCTGAAGGAATACGACCTCGCCGGATATAACCTCATTCGCGCAAGCGAGGCCGGCATGTTGACCGCCGTTGCGCGCGCGTATCAATCGAAGAGCTGGATCGTCGCGACGGTGTGGAGTCCGCACTGGCTCTGGCAGAAGTACAAGATGCGCTATCTGAAAGATCCCAAGGGCGTGCTCGGCGGCGACGAGCAGATTCACGGCTTCTCTTCCAAGCAGTTCGCGACGAAATTTCCGCGCGCGAATGTCTTCATCCGGCACTTCAAGCTGACGCTGGCCGATGTCGAATCGATCGAGCTCGACGGCAACGCATCGAACGACTGGAGCGCGGCGGCGAAGAAGTTCGTCGACAGCCATCCCGAGAAGGTCCAGGCGTGGCTCCAGCAATAGGCGCGAAGCCGCGCCCGGCCTTGCACGCCGGGCGCGGCGGCGTCGTCGGACCGCCGATTACCTAGGTAATTGGCACGTATGGACCTAAGTAATTTGAGCACTTACGCTCCTTTCAATCCGGATCGAATCCGACACGCGAAAGGGGTGAAGCGCCATGCCACATCAAGCAACTCACGAGGTCGATACCAAAACGCTGAGACGTGTCATCGCGGCGGCGTCGATCGGAAACTTTGTCGAATGGTTTGATTTCGCGGCGTACGGCTTTCTCGCGACCATCCTGACGCGCGAGTTCTTTCCCAGTGGCGATCCCACGGTCGGTCTCCTGAAGACGTTCGCGGTCTTCGCGGTCGCCTTCGCATTCCGTCCGCTCGGCGGCCTCTTCTTCGGCGTGGTCGGCGACCGCATCGGCCGCAAGCGCACGCTCGCTTTCACCATCCTGTTGATGGCCGGCGCCACGACGCTGATCGGGCTGCTGCCGACTTATGCGAGCATCGGCTATTGGGCGCCGCTGCTTCTCACGATCATCCGCTGCGTGCAGGGCTTTTCCGCGGGCGGGGAATACGCGGGCGCGTGCGCCTATGTGATGGAGCACGCGCCGCGCCGACGCCGCGCGTTCTTCGGCAGCTTCGTTCCGGTCTCGACATTCTCTTCGTTCGCATGCGCGGCCGTTGTCGCCTATGCGCTCGAATCGTCGCTTTCGCCCGCGGCGATGGTCGACTGGGGCTGGCGCGTGCCGTTCCTGATCGCGGCGCCGGTCGGTCTCATCGGCGTGTATCTGCGCGTGAATCTGCACGAGACGCCGGCATTCCAGGCGCTCGAAGGCAAGCATGAAGTCGCGCATGCGCCGCTGATGGAAACCCTGCATTCGCAGTCCGGAAACATTCTGAAGCTCGGCGCATTCGTTTCGGTGACGGCGCTTTCGTTCTACACGTTCACGACGTATTTCGCGACCTACATGCAGGTCGCCGGACATCTGACGCGCGGAACATCGCTTCTCGTGACCGTGCTCGCGCTCTTCTTCGCCGCGGCGCTGTGCCCGCTCGCCGGTCTGTTCTCCGACCTCGTGGGCCGCCGCGCGACGATCGCGACGACGTGCATCTTCATCATCGTCTCGGTCTATCCCGCCTTCGCGCTCGGCGGATCGGGAAATCTGTCGCCTTCGCTGCTCGGCGTTGCGCTGCTCGCGGTGGGCGCGGTGCTTTCGGGCGTGGTCACTGCTCCGCTTCTTTCGGAAGTGTTCGCGACGAAGACGCGATACACCGCATCCGCGATCACGTACAACCTCGCGTACACAATCTTCGGCGGCACCGCGCCGCTCGTCGCGACGTGGCTGATCGCGGAAACGGGAACGAATCTGTCGCCGGCGTATTACCTGATCGCCGTATCCATCTTCGCGATGATCGGCGGCCTCTCGCTGCGCGAAACGTCGAAGACCGCGCTCGAAGAAGCAGGTTCGGCGAACAAGAGCGCAAGCAGTGGCCCGGCCGTCGAGCGCGGCATCAAGAGAACCATCTGAACGGATACACGCGATGAATAGCCTTCACGATTCGAGCATCATCATCGACGGACTGAACATCTCGAAGTTCGAGCGCTCCGTATTCGAAGACATGCGAAAGGGCGGCGTCACCGCCGTGAACTGCACCGTGTCGGTGTGGGAAGACTTCCAGAAGACCATCGATAACATCGCGGAAATGAAGCAGCAGATCCGCGAATACAGCGAGATTCTGACACTCGTACGCACGACCGACGACATCCTGCGCGCGAAGAAAGAGAACAAGACCGGCATCATCTTGGGCTTTCAGAACGCGTATGCGTTCGAGGATAACTTAGGCTATATCGAGGTGTTCAAGGAGCTGGGCGTGAATGTGGTCCAGCTTTGCTATAACACGCAGAATCTCGTCGGCACGGGTTCTTATGAACCGGATGGCGGCTTGTCGGGATATGGCCGCGAAGTGATTCAGGAGATGAATCGCGTCGGCATCATGGTCGATCTTTCGCATGTGGGCGCGAAGACTTCTTCCGATGCGATCGCCTGCTCGAAGAAACCCGTCACCTACTCGCACTGCTGCCCTTATACGTTGAAAGAGCATCCGCGCAACAAGACGGATGAGCAATTGAAGGAGATTGCCGAAGCGAACGGTTTCGTCGGCGTGACCATGTTCATGCCCTTCCTGAGACGAGGCGCCGATGCGACCGTCGACGATTATCTCGAAGCTATCGAATACGTCATCGATCGTATCGGTGAAGACAAGGTCGGTATCGGAACGGACTTCACGCAAGGCTATAGCACCGAGTTCTTCGACTGGATCACGCATGACAAGGGCCGTTATCGCCGTCTGACGAACTTCGGCAAGGTCGTGAATCCGGAAGGCATTCGCACGATCGGCGAGTTTCCGAACATCACCGCCGCGATGCAAAAGGCCGGCTGGAGCGAATCTCGCATCAGGAAAGTGATGGGCGAAAACTGGCTGCGCGTATTCGGTGAAGTCTGGAACGGTTGAAGCGAAAGTCCGTGCGAAAAGTGCCGAACCTCGGTGTTACAGTAACTTTTCGCCAGACGCGACAATCTTCCCGACATGACCGATTCGCCCAAGCTCGACTACGAGGACTTGTTCAGGCATTTGCCCGTGGCCGTCATCGTCGCGAGAGAGCGGATCATGGTCGACTGCAATGCACGCGCGCTGGAACTCTTCAGGGCAAAACGCAGCGATATCATCGAGCAATCGTTCTCGAAGCTCTATCCCGAGCAGAAGGATTTCACCACCACCGGTCATCGTCTGGCGCCGTTGCTTGCAAAGCATGCCGTATTCAGCGATGACCGCATCATGCGGCGCGTCGACGGAAGCTACTTCTGGGTGACGGTCGGCGGCTTCGGCTATAACCCGAAGCGGCCTTTCGAGCTTGCGGTCTGGACGTTCACGGATCTGTCGCAAGGCACGAAGCAATCAGACAACGCAAGCCTGCTGACCGAGCGCGAGCGCGACGTCGCCGCGCTGCTCGTGCATGGCATGACGAGCAAGGAGATCGGCAAGGAGTTGAACATCAGCCCGCGCACGGTCGACATCCATCGTGCAAGCCTGCTGCGCAAATACGGCGCGCGAGCCACACAAGACCTGATCGCGCGGCTCCTGGCCTGAATCGGCGCGAACTGCCGCAATATTCAGACGAAAGCGCTCGCGTAAAGAAACATTTTCCGATGCCGATAACCTGAAGCAGAAGGAGCCGGACGCCAGATCGTTCGCGCCTTTTCGACATTCATAACGCGTGTTCCGCAGCCATACGGCGCGGGCCGACGACATCCGGAAGAGAAAGAAGCAATGGTCTTCAGTTACAGGGACATGATGGTCACGCCGGCGGCGGTCCGGCACGGCGACGCGTTTGCCGCGACGGCGCGAATCCAGGATTTGAACGGGATGGAGCGTTCGGTGCGCTTGGCCGGCGAGTTTCCGAACGTGGAAGAAGCGATCCGCTATGCGATTGCGGCCGGCTTCGAATATATCGATTACGAGCAAAGCTGCTGAACTCCGCGAGGCGCGCCGCGTCCGCGACGCACCTCGAAGCTACGCATCGAGGGAAGCGTTGCGCTTCCCCTGGCTCGTCAACTCAGCTTGACCGAGGTTGCATCGGCGGTCAGATAGCCCACCGCCGCGCCGTAGCGATCCTTGTAGTTCGCGCGGATCAGCGGATCGAGCGTCGCCTGCACCTTCGAATGCAGCGGCGTTTCCCAGTCGCCCGCATGCTGGAAGTTGCTCATGATGTAGGTCCAGCCGTTGATCTCGTCGACCGCGTGGAGGCCCGTCGATTCAGCGCCCGACGGCGCCGACAGAATGCGCGACAGCGACTTCGTATCGACGTTGTATGCCCACAGGAAGTTGTTGACGTGCCGGCCGCTGTCTTCGCCGATGAACAGCGTGCGCAGCTTCTCGGAGAACTTGAGGTTATCCGGATTCGCGATGCGCTCCGGGTTGCCGATGTTGCCGAGCGCATCGGCGGAAATGTCTTCGCCGACGAGCGCGGCGGGCGCGGCCATGTCGACCGGAACCCATTCGCTGTTGATCGCCGCGCCGGTCAGATCCTTCTGTCCGCCCTTCAGATTGAACGCGTACACCGCGCCGGAGTTGATGGTCTTGTCGACGGCGAATTCGGCCGCGTGCGCGTCGCCCTTGACCATGGACTTGACGATCTGCGACATCGCCGAGTACACGATCTTGTCCTTCGCGTTGACCGTCGTGCCTTCGAGCTTCGTGAAGCACATGCTCGCGCCGCGCAATGCCGCGTAGCGATGCGTCTCCAGAAACGCGGCCGCCTTCTCCATGCCCGGCTTGATGCGAATCCAGTTGAACGCGCCGTTGTAGTTGATGCGCGTATAGCTCGCATCGAGCGTCGCGCCGACGGTCGCATCGCTGAGGACATCCATGATGTCGGCGAGCGTCAGCGTGTTGGCGAGGTTCTCGATTTCATCGCTCGTCGCGTGGCCGAGGTTCATCCACGTCAGATTGGCCGAGCCCGCGCCCGCCGATGACGTCATCGCGCATTTCGCGACGTAAAGCGTGCCCGCGGAAAGATCCGCTTCCTTGTCCGCGACGAACATGAAGACGCCGCCGTTGGTCGCGTCGTCGCCCATCATGACGGTGCGCTTGTCGGGCATCACTTGAATCAGCTCGTGCGAGATGCGGCCGAGGCAATAGTGCTTCTTGATCGTGCCGGTGCCGTCCGGGTTGACGGTGACTTCGGGCACATGGCCGTAGTGATACGGACGGGCCTTCGTTTGATCGCCGTAAAGGTTCCGGCTATACGCGAGGAACTGCGCGTCCTTCGAGCCGAGCGCCGCATCCGGCTCGTACTCTTCGCTCGACAAATGCGTGTTCCACGGCGAGAGGCTCGCGCCGCACGTGATCCACAGACCGTTCGCCTTCGACGTATCGACGTTCGCGTAGCTCACGAGCGTCAGCTTGCCGGTGGCCGGATCCTGATCGAGCGTCAGCACCGCGATCGGCGACGGCAGGCGGCCGTACATGCTCGCGGCGTTCTGGTCGCGCGTCGTGTATTCGAACTGCACGACGGCGAACACGGCGTTGCCCTTCACGCCCTTGACGGTCGTCTTGTCGAGCTTGATGAGCGACGTGCCGTCCGGGCAGTCCGAGAAGAACTGGCGCTCCTTGCCCGCCACCGACTTGTCGATGATCGGCTGATTGTCGATATCGAAATAGCCGCCCGCGACGATGGTGCCGCCGGCCGTGTTCGGCACGACATCGCCCGTCACGAAGAACGGCTGATACGCGAGCTTGTACGCGCGATTGCTGCCGTCGCTGAAGTTCACGGTCATGGTCGAGCCGACGGTGGTCTTCGCCATCGCCGCGGGATCGGCGAGCGTCGGCGCGGCCATGCTGCTGAACGTCGCCGTGGTGAACGCAGCCGTCGACGCGGGCGCGGACGCGTTCGTCGCCGCGTTGCTGTCGCTGCCGCCGCATGCGGTGGCGAGCAGCGAAGCGGCGGTCGCGCCGCCGAGCGGCAGCATCGGTGCGCCGGCGAGAATCTTGAGAGCTTTGCGGCGGGAGAGGTCGAGTGGCAGCGCCATGTGTGGTTCGAGTCCTTGATCGTGGGTTTGTACCGGCGATGAATGTCCCTGCTTCGGGCCGTTGCAGCCCGATGTGCCGGTTGACGCGCTACTTTAGGAAAGAAATGTGAAATTTGTTTGACAGGACGCTGTAATCTCTTGATTCCTCGACCGGAACGTAGAAATGTCCGCTGAGGCTTTGCCATCGGGCCGCTGGACCGACGGTTCCGATTCCGGCGGCGGCAATTTCAACGCCAACCAGGGCGCGCATTACGTCGTCGGCAATCGGCTGACGCTCGCCAAAGGCACGGGCACCCTCGCCTGCACCAATCTGATGGCCACGTCGCCCGATCGGATCCGACAGCAACGCAAGCGTCACGAAGGACACCGTCTTCGCGGGCGGACAGGTCATGGGCGGCGGCATGAACGTCATGTCGCGACTGATGGGCAACAATGCGACGCATCCTCTCATCGCGATCGTGTCCGCCGCGAAGCTGCCCAACACGGGAGACGTCACCGGCGCCGTCGTGCTGGCGTGCAACTGATCGCCGCGCGACCGTTCTGATCGCATCGCGAAGAAAGGCCACTCATCAGTGGCCTTTTTTTGGCTTCCAGTCTTGCGAAGGCGGCGCGTTCCCCACACGCTCCGACAATCAAACCACGCGCTTCCCGCAACTGACGCAGTACCGCGCGCCCGCCTGGATCGACGTGCCGCACGTCGGGCATCGGCTGGGATCGAGCGGCGTGTCGCACTGCTTGCAGACGGCCGTGTCCGGCGGATTCGACTTGCGGCATTGCGGGCAGATCACATCGGGCGGCAGCGGCGGAATCGAGCCGGGATGACGGCCCCACGATTCATCGCCGTCGTATTCCTGATAGCCGTCCCGATGACGCCGGTCATGCTCTCTCCGATGGCTGCCGTGCCCGCCGTGCCCGCCATGTCCGCCGAAGTGACCGTTCTCGAACAGCTTCCGCAAGAAACTCATGATTTGCTCCTTTTGCTGGTGAGGTGCTCAGTTGAAGCGCTTGTGCAGAATGCGCAGCCCGTTGCCGACGACGAGCAGGCTTGCGCCGACATCCGCGAACACGGCCATCCACATCGAACCGAGTCCGGCCACGGCGAGCGCGAGAAACACGCCCTTCACGACGAGCGCGAACGCGATGTTCTGCACGAGAATCGCGTGCGTCGCCGACGAAAGACGGATAAACGCGGCGATCTTGCGCAGGTCGTCGTCCATCAGCGCGACGTCGGCGGTTTCGATGGCCGTATCGGTGCCCATCGCGCCCATCGCAAAACCGATGTCCGCGCGCGCCAGCGCAGGCGCGTCGTTGATGCCGTCGCCGGCCATGCCGACCGCGCCGCCGTCCGCGCCGAGACTTTCGATGGTGCGCAGCTTGTCCTCGGGCAACTGGCCCGCCTCGACGCGATCGATGCCGACCGCGCTCGCGATGGCGCGCGCCGTGTGCGGGTTATCGCCCGAGAGCATCGCCGTCTGCACGCCGAGCGCGTGAAGCCGGGCGATCGCGTCGCGGCTCGATTCCTTCACGGTGTCCGCCACGGCGAAAAGCCCGAGGACGTTGTCCGCATCGGCGAGCATCACGACGGTCCTGCCTTCACGCTCCAGCGCTTCAGCCCGGCGCTTCGCATGGCTCGCGCCGCGTCCGATGTCTTCCATCATTCGCTGATTGCCGAGCCAGTAAGCACGGCCTTCGACGACACCGCGAACGCCGCGCCCCGGCACCGCTTCGAACGCCTCCACCGCGATGCGCGGCACGCCGTCCTGGCTCGCGGCCTGCGCGATCGCGAGCGAAACCGGATGATCGGAACGGCCCGCGAGACTCGCCGCGATCGCGCGCACGCGGCCTTCGTCCATGCTCCGGTCGAGCAGCGCGAAATGCGTCTGCACCGGCTTGCCGTGCGTGATCGTGCCGGTCTTGTCGAACGCGAGCCAGCGCAGGCGCCATCCGCGTTCGAGAAAGGTTCCGCCCTTCACGAGGATGCCGTGCCGCGCCGCCGCGGCGAGTCCGCTGACGATCGTCACCGGCGTCGAGATGACGAGCGCGCACGGACACGCGATGACGAGCAGCACGAGCGCGCGATAGATCCACGCGTACCACAACTCGTCGAACGCGAGCGGCGGCACGACCGCGACCGCTATCGCCACGAGAAGCACGAGCGGCGTATAGATGCGCGCGAAACGATCGACGAAACGTTGCGTCGGCGCCTTCGCACCTTGCGCGCTTTCGATCGCGCGGATGATGCGCGCAAGCGTCGTGTCCTTCGCCGCCGCCGATACGCGAAACTCGAACGAGCCGGTTTCGTTGACGGTGCCCGCGAACACATCGTCGCCCGGCGACTTTTCGACGGGCAGGCTTTCGCCGGTGATCGGCGCCTGGTTGACGGCGGAGCGCCCGGACGTGACGACGCCATCCAGCGCGATGCGCTCGCCCGGCCGCACGCGCACGACGGCGCCGCGCGTGACGGCGCTCGCTTCCATCGCGCGCCACAGGCCGTCGGCTTGCAGAACGGTCGCCGTGTCGGGCGCGAGCTTCATGAGTCCCGCGATCGCGTTGCGCGCCCTTTGCAGCGACTTCGCCTCGATGAGTTCGGCGATCGTGAAAAGCGCCATGACCATCGCGGCTTCCGGCCACTGTCCGATGACCATCGCGCCGGTCACGGCGATGCTCATCAGCGCGTTGATGTTGAGGTTGCCGTTGCTGATGGCGATGAAGCCCTTGCGATACGTCGAGAAGCCGCACGAAGCGATCGCGGCGAGCGCGAGCGCGACGACGAGCCAGGACGGTCCGCCGAACCCGCTCGCAGCCTCCGACGCCGCCGCCGCAACGCACGCGAAGGCGAGCATCCACACCGCGCGCTTGCCTGCGGGCGCGTCGTTGCGGGGTTCGGTGCGCGGCGTGAAGCCCAGTGCGCGCAACGCATCGAGAACGGATGCGAGCGCGTTGGCATCGTGTTCGACGGTCAGCACGCGACGCAGCAGATTGAACTCGACCGATCCGACTCCCGGCATGCCCGCGAGCTTCTTGCGGATCAGCGTCTCTTCGGTCGGACAATCCATCTCGTCGACGACGATCTCCGTCCGAACCGAAGCTTTCGTCTTTATTTCGTATTCCTTTAAATAATTTCGGACACGACGATCAGCCGGCTCAGGCCGGGGCTTGCCGATGCTCTCGGGACGTAACATACTGGCTCCTTTTCTTGACTTTTCCCGAATTGAACACCTTGGAGCCACTCCAGGGTCAAGAAAAAAGGATGCCGAAATGAAGATAGGGGAACTGGCGCGCATAGCGAATTGCACGCCCGATACGATCCGCTTCTACGAAAAGGAAGGGCTGATTCCGCCGCCTGCAAGGACGGACGCGAATTACCGGACTTACGACAAGACGCATGTCGAACGCCTGCGCCTTATCCGCAATTGCCGCGAGCTCGACATGACGCACGACGAAGTGCGCGCCCTGCTCTACGCATTGCAGGCGCGCTCGCCGGATTGCCGCGAAATCGATGCGCTCGTCGATGAGCATATCGGCCACGTAAGCGCGCGCATCGACGAATTGATGAGGCTGCGCGACCGGCTCACCGCATTGCGCGAGACATGCGGCGGCGAGCACGCCGTCGATTCGTGCGGGATCGTGCACGAACTGACATCGCAGAAGACGCCGGGACGCACAACGAAGAAGTCACACGTCGGCTAGCGCTTCGTCCTGCATGCGCGTTACATGCGGCTTGCGTCGATGACCGCATCGGCGAATGCTTTCGGCGCTTCTTGCGGCAGATTGTGGCCGATGCCGCCCGCGACGTTCCGATGCTCATACTTGCCCGTGAACTTCTTGGCATACGCCGACGGATCGGGATGCGGCGCGCCGTTGGCATCGCCTTCCATCGTGATCGTGGACACGCCGATCGTCGGCGCGCTCGCGAGCCGCTGTTCGAGCGCGTCGTATTGCGCTTCGCCCTGCACGAGCCCGAGACGCCATCGATAGTTGTGAATCACCACGGCGACGTGATCGGGGTTATCGAACGATTTCGCGGAACGGTCATACGTCGCGTCGTCGAAGTTCCATTTCGGCGATGCGAGTTGCCAGATCAGCTTGTTGAAAGCGTGACGGTTCGCCTCGTAGCCCGCCTGGCCGCGCTCGGTCGCGAAGTAGAACTGATACCACCATGCGAGCTCGGCTTTCGGCGGCAGCGGCGCGCGATTCGCCTGCTGGCTGCCGATCAGATAGCCGCTCACCGAGACCATCGCCTTCACGCGTTCCGGCCACAGCGCCGCGATGATGTTCGCGGTGCGCGCGCCCCAGTCGAACGCGCCGAGCGTGGCCTGCTGAATCTTGAGCGCATCCATCAACGCGATGATGTCCACCGCGACCACCGCCTGCTGTCCGTTGCGCGGCGTGTCGGCGGAAAGAAAGCGCGTGGAGCCGTACCCGCGCAGATACGGCACGATCACGCGATAACCCTGCGCCGCGAGCATCGGCGTGACTTCCGCGAATGCGTGGATGTCGTAGGGCCAGCCGTGCAGCAGGATCGCCACGGGACCGTTCGCCGGACCCGCTTCCGCATAGCCGATGTTGAGCGCGCCCGCGTCGATCTGGCGAATGCCGGCGAAGCCCGCACTCGACGATGCGCGCGGCGCGGTCTGCGCGCGCACGAGGTCGCTGAAACCGAGCTGCATCGCGCCTACACTCGCGACCGCCGTGCCGAGCAAGCGTCGGCGCCGCGCGTTGATCTGATCGTCCGGCATCTTTTGATTCTCCTTGTCCATGTAGTCGATGAAAAACGTTCACGCAGCCGATGCGCGCAGTTCGGCGAGCGTCGGCCCGAGCGGTCGCACACGCATGCGCGAATCGAGATTGCGCCAGGGCAGATCGGCCGGATCGGCGGCCATCGGGCCGGGCGCTTTCGCGACGAGCACGCGCTCGGCGATCGGCTCGAAATCGGCGCGGAAATGCACCGAGCTCTTGTTCACCAGAATCTTCATGCGCTCGGGCTCGATGCCCGCAACGCGAAAGAGATTGCGGTCGAAGACCTGCATCTTGATGCTGCTCACCGCGATACGCACGCCGCCGATACGCAGGCAAGCGGTCGGTCCCAGTTCGCCCGACATGCCATTGAGCATCGGGCCGTCGAAGCGAAAGCGGCCATCCGACAAATACTCGACTTCGAACTCGCCTTCAAGCGGCGCGTCGCCGGGCACGTTCGAGCCGCCGCCCAGCGCTATCCTGATGCGCGCGCCGACGCCCGCGCGATGCGCCGCATGGGCCGCCTTCTCGTCCCAGATAACGCCTACCGCAGCGTCGCGCGCGTCGTGGCGCAGCAGTGCGCGGACCATGCCCATCGTGTTCGAATCGCCGCCGACGCCCGGATTGTCCTGCGTATCCGCGATGATGACGGGCTTGCCCGCATCGCGGCTCGCGTCGATCGCTTCACGCGCGGCTTCATCGGGAGAGAGGAACGGCACGTTCCAGCGCGCTTCTTCGTCCACGAGTTGCGTGTATAGCTTGTCGACCGCGAAGTCCGCCGCCTCGCCGTCGAGCGCGTAGCCCCAGAACACCGGACCGCATTCGTCGAAATCGGATGCCGGAAAGCCCGGCGCGAACGACAGCGACACGACATCCTTCTCCAATGTCTCGAGCATGGCGTACATGCCGCGCGCCGGTTCGACGAGCGTGCACATGCCGTTCACCGGAATCAGAAACGGGATGCGCCGCATCGCGCGCGCGAACGGCTTCCCGTGTTCGATGCGCTTTGCCAGCAGATGCGCCGCGCGCAAGCCCGTTTCGGCCATATCGACGTGCGGATACGTGCGATACGCGACGAGTGCATCCGCGAGTTCGACCATGCGCGCCGTGACGTTCGCATGCAGGTCGAGCGAAACGACGAGCGGCATCGCATCGCCGACGATGTTGCGCACGCGCGCCAGCAGTTCGCCTTCGCCATCGTCGAGATGTTCGGCGACCATCGCGCCGTGCAGATCGAGATAGATCGCGTCGAAGCCGCCTGCCTGCACGCGATCGACGATCGCGCCCGCGATGCGCTCGTATGCGTCCTGCGTCACATGCGCCGATGCGCTCGCGCCCGCCCAGATCACCGGAATCGGCTCGTGCCCTTGCGCCTCGGCCCATTGAATGAAACCGCCGATCGGCACGTTCACGTCGCGCAGCTCGAGGACATCGTCGCCGTGCGCCATCGGCGGAAAGCCTTCGCCCTGTATGAAGCTCTGGTAGCTCGCCTTCGTCGGCGCGAAGGTGTTCGTTTCGTGCTGGAATCCTGCGATCAGAATCTTCATGACCTTGTCCTTTCGAGTATCGATTGATGTTCAGGCCGCGCGTGCCGTGGCCGCGGCAGCCGTGCGCCTGTTCGCGAGAATCAGCACGCAGGACAGCGCCGCCATGCACGCCATCACGACGAGGCCGCCGTTCGTGCTGCCGGTCGCGGACTTGACCCAGCCGATCATCGCGGGGCCCCAGAATCCGCCCGACAAGCCGATCGTGTTGATGAGCGCGATGCCGCCCGCCGCCGCCGGGCCGGAAATCGTTTCGGAAGGAATCGCCCAGAACACCGTGTAGGCCATCCACATGCAGGCGGTGGCGAGCGTGAGCAGCGCGAGCGTCGCGACGACGTTGCCGTTCGCATACGGCGTCATCACGAGCAGCGCGGCGGCGGCGAGCGCGGGCACTGCGCTGTGATAGCGGCGCTCGCCGACCTTGTCGGAACGGCGGCCCGCTGCGTACATCGCGACGGCCGCGGCGACGTACGGAATCGCGACGTACCAGCCGAGGCGGATCGTGTCGTGCATGGAGCCGCTGAGACCCTGCTCCTTGATGAGCGTCGGCAGCCAGAAGCTGATCGCGTAGATCGGAAAGATGATGCAGAAGTACGCGATCGCCAGCAGATAGATGCGCGGGTTCTTCGCGATCTCCGCGAACGATTCGATGCGATGCGACGCGCCGCCGTGATGACCGACTTCCGCCTCGACGAGCCGCTGTTCGTCCTGCGTGAGCCAGCGCGCATCGGCGGGACGATTGGCGAGCACGCGCCACACGAGCGCGCCGAGCGCGATGCACGGCAGGCCTTCGACGAGGAACATCCACTGCCAGCCCGCGAGTCCGCCGACGCCGCCGAGCGACGCAATCAGCCACGCCGACAGCGGCCCGCCGACGACACCGCCGAGCGGCCCCGCGACGAACACGAGCGCGATCGCGCGCGCCATGCGCTTCGGGCCGTACCAGTTCGAGAGGTAATAGATCATGCCCGGCGCGAAACCCGCTTCGAAGACGCCGAGCAGGAAGCGCATCGCGTAGAACGCGGGCACGTTGCGCACGAAGAGCATGCACGCCGACGTGATGCCCCACAGCACGAGAATGCGGCTGAAGGTGAGACGCGCGCCGATCTTCGGCAACATCAGGTTGCTCGGAATCTCGAACAGCACATAGCCGATGAAGAAAATCCCCGCGCCGACGCCGTACGCTGCATCGGAGAAGCCGAGATCGCTTTGCATCTGAAGTTTCGCGAAGCCCACGTTCACGCGGTCCAGATACGCGAACATGTAGCACGCGATGAGGAGCGGCAGCAGCCGCCAGTTGATTCTGCTGTAGAGCGCCGAAACGGCATCGCCGCTGCGCAGGGTCTGGATCGTCGACATCCGCGTCTCCTTGTCTCGTCTTCCCTTTCTCGGGTAAGGCGATGTTGAGCGCGTGCGACCGTGCGAGCAAGAGCAACAAAGTTCACGTATCGTTGCTCTGCGAGCAACGCATTCCTTCCCATACGGACGACGACCATGCGCGAAATCAATCAGCAACGTCTGCGCTATTTCCACGAAGTGCTCACGCACGGCACGATTCGCGGCGCGGCGGATCATCTGAACACGTCGCCGTCGGTGATCGCGCGGCAGATCAAATTGCTGGAAAACGAACTCGACACGACGCTCTTCGAGCGCGAGCCGCGCGGCGTGCGGCCGACCGAAGCGGCGTTCCATCTGCTCGAATTCTGGCGCGGCTATCGTTCGCAGCAGGAGAAGTTCGAGGATCAGCTGCATGCGCTCAAAGGCCTGCAGCAAGGGCAGATTCGTCTCGCGGTGAGCGAAGGCTATGTCGATACGCTCGTCGACGATGTGCTCGCGCCGTTCTGCGCGCGCTATCCGCGCCTCGAAATCGACGTGCAGATGCTCGCGGTCGACGATCTGCTCGAAGAAGTCGCGCAGAGCCGCGCGCATATCGGGCTCGCGTACAACCCGCCGCCGCACGAGCGCATCGAGATTCGGGCAAGCTCGCCGCAGCCGGTCGTGCTGCTCGCGCGGCGCGATCATCCGCTGGCGGTGCGCGGCGGCGTCGCGCGGATTCGCGATCTGCTCGAGTATCCGCTCGCGCTGATGCCGCCCACGTTCGGCATCGGCCATGTCGTGAAGATGCTCGAAACCACCGACGATCTCGCGATCCGCCCGACGCTCACGACGAACTCGCTCGGCGCGCTGAAGCGCTTCGTGGCCGCGGAAAATTTCATGACGCTGATCGGCGAATTCGCCGCGTATCGCGAGCTCGCGAGCGGCGAGCTGACGACGATACCGGTCGCGCATCCGCTTTTCGAGAGCGCGCAGGCGAAGCTGCTCGTGAAAGCCGGACGTCCGCTCGCGGCCGGGCCGCAGGAACTGCTCGACTGGATTCTGACCCGCATGCCGATGTTCGCGCATGCGGCCGCCGCGCCCGTCAGACGAACGCGCGCTCGGGCGCGTCGCAAGTGATCGCGGAACGGCGCTTGCTGCGCTACGGAAAACATCTTCAGGAGAATGCGATGAACCGCGAACCGTCAGATCCCGTGCAGCGCGCCGACGAACGCCGCGAGGCGCTCGGCGAGGGCGACGTCAAGGAAAAAAGCGATGGCACGATCGAGCAGCGCGAGCACGGCAATATCGATCCGACGCTCGTTCCGAAGGGCAAGGATCATCCCGAGCAAGGGCCGTACACGCCCGAGCATGATCTGAAGGATCCCGACACCTCGCCGGACGCAAGCGCCGACCATCCGAAAGGCAAGCGCGACTCGGAAGCGTGAAACGTATTGCCCGCCGTCGAGCTTCGCCTTCTCCGCCGCGATCTGATCGGCGATCTTCGCGGCGAGCGCATCGAGCGAGGCAATCGACTGAACCTCGTTGATGACGAAGCGCGCCGCGGCGCCGTAGGGCTTCGGCGCGGCCGCCGATTTCTGCCCTTTCAGTTCGCCGCTCGTGTCGATCTGCGCCGGCGCGGCGTCCGGGCTCGCCGCAAGATTGGCGAGCTGCACGGTGACATGCGTGTTGGGCGTCTTGTCGGATGAACCCATCGACGGCAACGCGGAGCCGAATCCGCTCGACAGCGTTTCGTCGAACTCCCCGCTGACGAGCCAGCCCGATGCCGGCGGCGGCGAATCCGCCGTCACATGGCAAGCGGCGAGACCTTTCCCGTTCAGCGCCTTGACGATGCCATCCGCCAGCGCCGATGCGTTCTGATCCACCTTCACCGCATTGCGCGCCGATCGCAATCGCGAGCCGAGCACATGCGACGCGCCGCTTTCACGGCTGACGGCCGTGAAGTCGCGTACCTGTATCAGTTGGCCGGCCGCGGGCGGGCACTGCGGCGCGGACTGGGCGCATGCAAGCGAGCCGATCGCGGCCAGCGCAACGCCCAGGCAAAAGGTCTTCATGGGTGCTCTCCGTCGGAGAACGATCGTCGTCAACCGCCGCAGCAACACGCCCAACGCGAAGATCAGGTGGCTCATTGCGTCCATCCTCCGTTTCCGGCTCGCATCCGCGAATGCCGCGATGATAACGCCGGGCGGCCCGCGCGGGCACGCGTTTAGCGCACGGTCGCGGCGTCTTCTGCGTCTGTCCGCATCATCAGGCTCGCGAGCAGGACGGGGCGGCTCAACAGAAAACCCTGCACCTTGTCGCAGCGCACGTCGCGCAGCGTGTCGAGCTGCTCCTGCGTCTCGACGCCTTCCGCGACCACCGTCACGCCGAGCTTGTGCGCGAGATCGATCACGCCTTCGACGACCGTGCGCACCATCGCGTCGGTGGCGATGTTGTCGACGAAGGATTTGTCGAGCTTCAGCACGTCCGGCCGGAAGCGCGCGAGATAGCT
This sequence comes from Caballeronia sp. AZ7_KS35, assembly GCF_023631045.1. Lineage (NCBI taxonomy): Bacteria > Pseudomonadati > Pseudomonadota > Betaproteobacteria > Burkholderiales > Burkholderiaceae > Caballeronia > Caballeronia sp. AZ7_KS35. Next base: position 44,990 of record NZ_JALQDV010000039.1, read on the forward strand.
GAGGCTCGAATAGCCGGTGCCGAAATCGTCGATGGCGATGCGTACGCCCATCGCGCGAACGTTCGACAGCACGACCTGCGCATCATCGACGTTGTCGATCAGCGCGGATTCGGTGATCTCGAGCGTGATGCGGTTCGAATCGATGCCGGCGCGCCTGATCGCGTGCCGCAGAACCGACACGAGGCGCGGATCGCGGAACTGCTTCGGCGACACGTTGAGCGCGACCGAGCAAGCCTGCGGCAGCGCGAGCGCGAGTTGCGACCCGGCCTGCACGGCCTCGCGAATGACCCAGTGCCCCGCCTCGACGATCAGCGCGCTCTCTTCGAGCACCGGCACGAACGCACCCGGACCGAGCAGCCCGAGCTGCGGATGATTCCAGCGCAACAGCGCCTCGACACCGACAAGCGCACCGGAATCGACGCGATATTGCGGCTGATAATGCAGCACGAACTCGTTCTCGCGGATCGCGCCGTGCAGTTGCGCTTCGAGATGCGCGCGCGCGAGATCGTCCTTCTCGCGATCGCCGAACACGCGAAACGTGTTGCGGCCCGCGCGCTTCGCGGCGTACATCGCCATGTCGGCGCTGATGAAAAGCGCTTCGGGCGTGCGTCCGTGTTCGGGATAGAGCGCGACGCCGATCGAGCACGTCATCGTCACGCTCTTGCAGTCGATCTCGATCGGACGATGGCACGCGAGCGAGAGCTTGCGGCACGCGCGCTCGATGCTTTCCTGATCGAAGCTGCCGGGCAGGATCACGGTGAACTCGTCGCCGCCCGGCCGCGCGGCCACGGCGCCATCGGGCAGCGTTTCCGCGATGCGTCGCGCGATGGTGCGCAGCACCGCATCGCCGGCGATATGACCGGCAGTGTCGTTGATCGACTTGAAGCGATCGATGTCGATGAAGAGATACGCGAACGGCGCGAGCGCTTCACAGCGCTTCACGAGCGCGTCCATCATCGCGTTGCGATTGGCGAGTCCGGTGAGGCTGTCGGTGTTCGCGAGCCGATGCAGTTCCTGAAGGCGCTGGCGCTCGTCGGTGGCATCGACGCACACGCTCACGACGCGCGACACCGCGCCGTCCTCGATGACCGGATAAATATCTGCGCGCACCCAGCGCGTGCGATCGTGCGGCAGGCAGAGACGAAAATAGCTCTGCGTGGCCGCGCCCGTGTTCACGGCGGTACGCATTTCGTCGCGCAGCGCGGGCAGGTCTTCGGGATGCACGCTTTGCGACCAGGCGGTCTGATCGGCTTCGAGCGCGGACATCGGCATTTCCCACATGCGTTCGAACGCGGAGCTCACATGCAGAAGCTCGCGGAAATCGCGCGTCGCGGTCCAGAAGACGGCATCGACGTGATCTTCCATGTCCTTTTGCACGCGCGCGTTGCCGCGCAATTCGTCGATGAGATTGCGCTCCGCCGTGATGTCGCGCGACTTGCACAGCACCGCGCTCACCCGTCCGTGCTCGCCGTAGACGGGCGCGAAGGTCGACGTCCACCATTTCAGCGTGCCGTTCATCGTGCGGCAGGCTCCGGAGAACGACGTCGATTCACCCGCTTTCGCGCGTTCGAAGGCACGCCGCGCGTCGGGGCCGTCCCAGAGCGCGAGCCAGTCGACGCCGATGAGATCGTCTGCGTGATCCGCTTCGATGAGCTGCCCGCCGACCTCCGAAATGCACATGATGCGGCCTTCGAGCGACAGCAGCTTGAGACAGTCCTCGGCGATGGCGAGCAGCCCATGCGCGACCTGACGTGCGACGAAGATCTTGCGATTCGCTTCGTGCATGCGATGCACGACGAACGCCGCGCCGAAGACGAGCACGCCGAGCAACACGTTCCACGGCAGCGGCACGAAGATGGTTCCGCACGCGGCGGCGAGCACGCCGAGCGGCGCGAGACCGAGCGCACCGAAACGGCGTGCGCGTTCGATGTAAGGCCGGTTCCTGGCGATGGTCTCGCCGATGGTCCCGAGGAAATCGTTGGCGCCTCTCTGCACCGTTCTGGCCCTGTTCTATTGATGGGTTTGATCGGTGTTTATCGGCGCGGAGAAGAAAGTCTTGAGAAAGGAACCGCTACGCCGCGGCCTGCAACGCCCCCGCGATTTCCTTCGCCAGCGCCTCCGCGCGATACGGCTTGCCGAGCAAGGTCACGTTCGGCCGCAGCACGCCATCGCGCGAGATGATGTCGCGCGTATAGCCGGAGACGTAGATCACCGGCACGGGCCGCTCCTGCGAAAACGCCCATTCCGCGAGATCGGCGCACTTCACTTTGCCGGGCATCACGACGTCGGTGAGAATCAGGTCGACGTTCACGCCGCTTTCGAGCACGCTCATCGCGGCATCGCCGTTAGCGGCGCGCAGCACCGTGTAATGCATCGCTTCGAGTATCGCGACCGTCGACATCAGCACGGCGGGATCGTCATCGACGACGAGCACCGTCGCGCCGCCCGTGTGCGCCGTCATCGCATCGACGCGCAGTTGCGCGGTTTCATCGTCGAAGCTGCGCGGAAAGAACATCTCGACCGTCGTGCCCACATCGACCGAACTCGACACCGCGATATGCCCGCCCGACTGCTTGACGAAGCCGAACACCATCGAGAGGCCGAGACCCGTGCCGTGCCCTTCCGGCTTCGTCGTGAAGAACGGCTCGAATGCGCGTTCGAGCACGTCGGGCTCCATGCCCGCGCCGGTGTCCGATGCGGACAGCTTCACGTATTCGCCCGGATGCAGATCCTTGCCCTCGCACGCCGCGGCATCGAGCGCTTCGTTCGAGCAGACGAGCGTGAGCTTGCCGTCGCCGCGCATGGCATCGCGCGCGTTGATCGCGAGATTCAGCAGCGCGTTTTCCAGTTGATTGCGGTCGACGCGGAAGTTCCATGCGTGCTCCGCGAGCAACGTGTTGATGCATACCGACGGTCCCACTGCATGCTGCAGGAGCTCGCGCATCTCTTTGAACAGGCGCTGCGGATTGATCACGACCGGCGACTGCGGTTGCCGCCGCGCGAACGACAGCAATTGCGAAGCGAGCTTCGCGCCGCGCTGCACGGCTTCCATCGCGGCGTGTACGCGCTCGGGCACGCGGCTGTCCGTCGGCGGCAAATACTGCAGCAATTGCAGGTTGCCGCTGATCGCCTGCAGCGTGTTGTTGAAGTCGTGCGCGACGCCGCCCGTCATCGCGCCGAGCGCTTCCATTTTCAGGCTCTGACGCAATTGCGCCTCCACCGCGATGCGCGCGGCCACGGCTTCGGAGATCTTGTCTTCGAGACCGCGCGTCAGTTCCCGCAAGGTCTCTTCGGCGATCCTGCGATCGTGAATGTCGATGATGACGCCGGGAAAGCGCATTGGTCTGCCGGTTTCGTCGTGGTCGCAGCGGCCGGTGGCGAGAATCCAGGTCCATCGCGCATCGCCGGAAAGGATGCGGTATTCGGCGCGAAACGGCTCGCCGTGCTGCAGCGTGCGCACGATAAGCCCCCTGACGCGTTCCAGATCCTCGGGATGAATCTTCGCGAACGCCGCCTCGATCGGCATGCCGCGCGCCACTTCGTCGAGCGAAAACGAAAACGTGCGCGCGAAGCGCTCATCGCCTTTCACGCGATTGTCGGGAATGTCCCACACGAACGTGCCGAGCACCGCGCCGGAATTGAGCGCGAGTTGCAAGCGCTCATCGGCTTCGCGAAACGCGCGTTCGGCTTCGGCGCGCGTGCGTTCGAGCAGCACGCGCCCGGTCGTTTCGACGACGATCGCGAGCACGCCGACGGGCACGCCTTCGTTCGACGCGACCGGGCTGTAATGCAGATCGAGCCACACTTGCGCATCGCGACCGTCGCGCGGCAACGTAAAGCTCATGTCGCGATACGAAAGCGATTCTCCGCGCAGTCCCGTATCGAGCACATTGCGATTGAACTCGGCCGCCTCGGGCCACGCCGCTTCGATCGGCATGCCGAGAATGCGCGGATGACGCCCGCCCGAAAAACGCGCGTATGCGTCGTTATAGAGCAGCGTGCCTTCGTCGCCCCATAGCACGGCCATCGGCAACGCGTTGCGCAGCATCATCTGCACGACGGAGCGCAACACTTGCGGCCATGCGTCGATGGGACCGAGCGGCGTCGCGCGCCAGTCGTAGTCGCGAATGGCGCGCGCTGTTTCGCCGACCCAGGAATCGAGCTGACGGTGATCGGAGATATTCGAAGTCAAAACCGGCCTTAACTGTCTGAAGAATCGCGTGGTCGTTCGCGAATTCGACAGCATAAAGGCTATTCGTTCAGACCTGAAGCGCTACCCGCCATGCCTCTTATCCGCGCTTCGGTTTGCGCACCGCGCGCACCTTGCCCGTGCGCCCGCCGCCGCAGAAAAAGCGGTCGCGTCCATCCGATTCGAGTCCCGACACGCCCACGCCTTCGGGCATGTCGAGCCGCTGGATGACTTCGCCCGATTGCGCATCGATGTGCCGCAACTCGCTTTCGTCGCCTTCCCACGTCGCGTGCCACAGTTCGCCGTCGATCCACGTCACGCCCGTCACGAAGCGATTCGACTCGATCGTGCGCAGGATCGCGCCATCGTCCGGATCGATCTGATGAATCTTGCGTTCGTTGTACTGCCCGACCCAGAGCGTGCCCTCGGCCCACGCGAGCCCCGAGTCCGCGCCGCCGCCCGGCGCGGGAATCGTCGACACGACGCGACCGGTTCGCGGATCGATCTTCTGGATGCGGTCCTCGGCGATCTGAAACAGATGCTCGCCGTCGAACGCGGTGCCCGCATGCGCCGCGACTTTGAGCGTTCGCGCCTTCTCGCCGCTTTCGGGATCGAAGGCGTTGAGCGTATCGCCGGCGGCGAACCACACATGCTCGCCGTCATACGTGACGCCATGCACGCCGTCGATATCCGGAAAAGGCCCATATTCGCGGATGATTTCCGCCTTCGCGCGTTTCATCGCCGTCCTCCTGATGATTGATTCGATGGCTTCATGCTAATCACTCGCGAGATCGACGGGGAGTAACAAGGCCGTCGCGAATCCGGGCATCGGCGGCGTGGTCCAGCGGCGCGCACGGCCGCGACCGAATGATTGCACCTTGCCGCTCGCGGCGAGCGCATCGAGCGATCGCTGCACCGTGCGCTGACTCGCGCCAAGCGCAATGGCGAGCGCGGAGCTGGACCACGATTCGCCATCGGCGAGAAACGCGAGCAGCGGCGCATGTTCGTCTTCGACGGGCAACGCGAGCACCGCAACGTCGCGCGCGTGACGCGGCTTCAGCACGAAGCCGCGCGGCGTCGCATCGATGTTCGCGTGTGCGCGCAGCATCGTGCGCAGCCGGCCCATCTCGACGCGCAAGCGCGCGCGATGCGTTTCGTCCGCTTCACGAATGCGAAACGCGCGCAGGATCAGCGCGTCGCGAGGCACATCGCCGGGCCACGCTTGCGCAAGCATGCGCGCGAGCGTGAAGAGCACGGGGCGCGTCGCGAGCGACATCGACGTGCCGTTTTCGCGCACGCAAAGACGGCACGCATCGACGACGAAGGCATTCGATGCGAACAGCGCTTCGACTTCATGGAGCCGGAGCAGCCGCTCTTCGCCCTGCGCGATGAGACGCGCGGCGGGCGCGTTGAGGATGCGCCACGCGCTGTCGACTTCGGCGGCGAGCGCGGGAATCGCAGCCTCACGCGCGGCGAGCGTCGCGCGTTCCAGCGCCGCGCGCGCCGCGTGGGTCTGCAGACGGCGCATCGCGATGCCCGCATCGATGAGTTCATGCGCGGCCCGCGATGCAGCGGGCAGCGCCGCATGATCCAGTTCGACGAGCATGCGTTGCGCATCGCCGATCCGTCCGATGAGAAGCGCGCGCCGCACTTCGAGATAGCGCGCGTGCGCGGCGTTGACGTGATCGCCGTGCGCTTCGAGAATCGCGCGCGCCTGATCGAGCGCCTTCGCGGGCCACGCGAGATCGCGCGATGCGAGCGCGATTTCCGCTTCCGCAACGATGCAGCGCGAACGCGCCAGCGCCTCTTTCGCGCCGAACGCGCGCGCCGCGCTTTTGACGAGCGTGCGCGCCCGAACGAAGTCGCCGAGCTGCGCCATCGCGATGCCGCGCAACGCGAGCGCATTCGCATCCTCGCGCAACGCGATGCGATTCAGCGCGCCGAGCGGATCACCCGCCGCGAGCGCGCGCGCCGCCGCCGTGATCAGCGAATCCATGCGAATCCCGACACACTTGTCACTCCTTTGCCGTGCACGCCCGCGACTAATCTAACACCGTACTCGACGTGCCTTGGCAGGAAGGACATCATGAACATCGAACGAGAGAGCAGCCGCTTCGTCGCGATCATCGCGCTCGTCGTCGTGGCGAGCGTGATCGCGATTCATGCGATGCACATGCCGATGTCACCGATGAGCGAGTGGCCGATGCCCGGCGGCTGGATGTCATCGCCCGCCTTCACGCCGATGTGCGGCCGCGCATGGTTGCGCGCGATGGCGGCGTTCATCGGCATGTGGCTCGCGATCGTGAAGGCGACGCGCTTCGTCTTCGATCCGCGGACATTCAACGCGACATGCGACGCGCCAGCACATGCGCGCCCACCACGCACACGATGCCGATGACTCCGCCCGGGAGCACATGCGTGAGCCGCTCGAACGCATCGGCGGCGGACTGATTCGCCAGCATGATTGCAAGCGCAACGAACATGCAGCGAAAGAAGTATCCGACGATATAGCGCTGAAATGCGACGAGCGTGAGGAACGCGGCGAGCGTCGCGAGCGTGACGGCCATGCCCGAATGCGGCACGACGAAGCGCCCGAGCACGATGCCGATCGGCACGCCCGCGATCACGCCCCACGCGCGGTTCCGCAGCTTCGTGCGCGCCGTATCGACCGAACCGGTGACGATGCTCGCCGCGCCCCAGATCACCCAGTTCGCGTGATCCATGTGCGCGTACACGACCATCATCGCGGCAATGCCGACGCTTGCGAGCATCGCCGCGAGGTCTTCGCCGAAGGGCGCGCGTTCGCCGAAATCATCGAGATTGGACCAGCGTGACGCGGGCTTGCCACGCGAGCGCATATGCGCCGACAACATCGCTGGCACGAGCGCGGCAAGGAGATAAGGCAACCAGGCGGGCGCGGCGTGCAACAACGCATCGACGGTGCGTCCGCCGTGCAGTTCGTTCGCGAGAATGAGCACAGGAATGAAAGTCCAGTTGCCGACCGTGCGAAGTTTCGACCCGCGCGATGCCAGCAGAATCACGCACGCCGCGAGCGTCATGCACGCAACGACGAAGAACGCCGGCACGAGTTCGGCATGCAGCAGCAGATACGTCCCGGCGATGACCGCGAGTCCGTGCGAGACGACGCCAGGCGGTCTCAACGCGAGCTGGTCTTGCGCGATTGTCGTGGCGATCGCGAGCAGCGACGCCTTCATCCATAGCGCGTTGCCGGTGGCGAGCGCAAGCGCGACGAAAGGCAGCAGCGCGATCGTTGCGTGCGCGAGCGGCCAGAGCTTGATCTCGCTGGCGATACGAAGATGCGGTGCATCGGCGGACATGCGCTGTGGCCTCTTCGTGAGTTCGCATGAAGTTTAGTCGTCGGTCCGGGCCGATGTGAACAATCGCTCGCAATGCGCCGTCGATTCCCGGTTCGCTACGGCAAAACCCTTAAAACAAGGCTTCTTCGCATGACCGTGCTAAAACATCATTTAAACGTTTTCTAAAGGACTTTGCGCTGCGGTCGTTATACAGATCAGCCGATGCACTCATCGGCGGCGCAGCAGACGAAGCATCGCCGTCACCGCTCGCGCACGCGCCCTTGCGATGCAGCCACCTTGAGAGAGCTATGTTTTCCACAATCAAAGGCCGACTGGCCTTGGCCATGATGCTTCTGAGCGCACTTCTGATCGCGGTCGGCATGGTCGGACTGATCGGCATGACTCAGTCCAACACGGTCACGCACGACCTCTTCACGAATGAAATGCCGAGCGCGGTATCGGTCGGCAATGCGGAAATGTTCGTGGCGCGCGAGCGTCTCTCCTTCGATCGGGCGGCGCTGAACGTGGGCACGCCCGCGGCGGAAGAAGCCATCGGACGCGGCGCGTTGATGCGCAAGTCTTCCGACGAAGCCTGGACGAAGTACTCCGGATTGCCGCAGGGCCCGGAAGAGAAAGTGCTCGCCGAGAAGTTCGGCGCGCAGCGTCTCGCAGTGCAGAAGCTGCTCGACGAAGGCTATGCCGATATACGCGCGCAGGATCAGGCGAAGATCGTCGCCGATGCGAACGCGATGCAGGTCTCGTTCAACGAGCTGGCGAAGACGGGCATCTCGCTGCGCAAGCTGCAATTCGATCAGGCGAAAGCCGCCTATGACAACGGCCAGCAAGTCTTCGGCATGTTCCGCATGGCGTCGATCATCGCGATCCTCGTGGGCATCGCCGCTTCGTTCTATTCGTGGGTGTCGCTGCGCCGTCGCATTTCGCGTCCGCTCGATGTGGCGCTTGCGCAGTTCGATGCGATCGCGAGCGGCGATTTGCGCAGCAACGTGAAAGTGACGTCGAACGACGAAATGGGCCAGTTGTTGCGCGGTCTCGCGACGATGCAATCGAGCCTCATCGATACGGTGCGCACTGTGCGCGGCGGCAGTGAGTCGATTGCGTCCGCAACCAAGCAGATCGCGGCGGGCAATGTGGATCTTTCGTCGCGCACCGAAGAACAGGCGTCGGCGCTTCAGGAAACCGCGTCGAGCATGGATCAGCTGACCGGCACGGTCAAGCAGAACGCCGACAACGCGCGCCAGGCGAGCGTGCTTGCCGCGAATGCGTCGGAGATCGCGGGCAAGGGCAGCCATGTCGTGTCGCAGGTCGTGACGACGATGGGCGAGATCAACCACAGCTCGTCGAAGATCGCGGACATCATCACGATCATCGAAGGCATTGCGTTCCAGACGAACATTCTCGCGTTGAACGCAGCCGTCGAAGCGGCGCGCGCCGGTGAAGAAGGCCGCGGCTTCGCGGTCGTCGCTGGGGAAGTGCGCTCGCTCGCACAGCGTTCGTCGGCGGCGGCGAAAGAGATCAAGGAGCTGATCGACAACTCCGTCGAGCGCGTGCAATCGGGCGCCGCGCTCGTCGATGAAGCCGGCCGCACGATGACGGAGATCAGCACGGCGGTGCAGCGTGTGACCGACATCATGGGCGAGATCGCGGCGGCGTCGGAAGAGCAAAGCAGCGGCATCGAGCAAGTGGCGCGCGCCGTCACGCAGATGGATGAAGTGACGCAACAGAACGCGGCGCTCGTCGAGGAAGCGGCGGCGGCTGCGCAATCGCTGGAAGATCAGGCGGGCGCATTGCGCACGGCGGTGGAGACCTTCCGTCTTCACGATGAAGGCATGCGCGCGACGGTCTGACGCCCTTTCGCGTCTCGATCATGCACGGCTCGCGATCCTTCGGTACGCGAGCCGTTTGTCTTTTGCCGAGTCATAACCGCCGGTAATCACCTCATGAGGCGAATTCAATAGACGGCTATCGCTGTTTTCGCGAGACTGCGGAGCGTCGGATCGACATGCGGTCCGTCCTCGATAAAAGAGCGCGCGCAACGAATCGGCCAGCGCGCAACAAGCCTCGGAGGAGACATAGAAGATGCTGCATCGACCCAGAGTCACCCGCTCCGTGCTCGCGCTGATGTGCGCGATGTCGTTCATCATGTATCTCGATCGCGTGAACCTGTCCGCTGCGGCGGGCCTCATACGCGACGATCTTCATCTCACCAATACCGACGTCGGCCTCGTGTTCGGCGCGTTCGCCTATACGTATGCGATCTGCCAGGTGATCGGCGGATGGTTCAGCGATCGATTCGGCGCGAAGACGACGCTCGTGCTGTGCGCGTCGATCTGGATCGTCGCGACGATCGCGACGGGTTTCGCGGGCGGCGTCGCGTCGCTGTTCTGCGCGCGCATGTTGCTCGGCGTCGGCGAAGGCGCGGCGCTGCCGGCGCAGGCGCGCGCGCTCGTCAACTGGTATCCGGCGAGCAAGCGCGGCTTCGTGCAGGGGCTCACGCATTCGTTCTCGCGTCTTGGCAACGCGCTTACGCCGCCGTTGATCGCGTTGCTGGTCGCGTTCGCTTCGTGGCGTGCGTCCTTCGTGCTCGTCGGCGCGCTGACGGCCGTGTGGGTGATCGTTTATGCGTGGTACTTCGCGGACAATCCGCGCAAGCATCGGCATATGACGGCCGAGGAAGAAGCGGAGTTGCCGCCGGAGAACAAGGTCGCCGTCGACAAGACGCGCGAACCGACGCCGTGGGGACGCCTGCTCAAGCGCATCTCGCCGACGATGCTCGTCTACTTCTGCTATGGCTGGACGGGCTGGCTCTTCTTCACGTGGCTGCCGACGTTCTTCATGCATGGACGCGGGCTCGATCTGAAGAGTTCGGCGTTATTTTCGGCGGGCGTGTTCTTGTCGGGCGTCGTCGGGAATACGGCGGGCGGCGTGATCTCCGATCGCATTCTGAAGCGCACGGGCAGCGTGGTTTCGGCGCGGCGCAACATGATCATCGTCGCGTTTCTCGGGGCGCTCGTGTTTCTCGCTCCGGTGATGTTCGTGAAGTCGCTGCCGGTCATGGCTGCTTCGATGAGCCTGTCGTTCTTCTTTCTCGAGATGACGATTGGACCGATCTGGGCCGTGCCGATGGACATCACGCCGAAACATGTCGGGATTGCCAGCGGGCTGGTGAATGCAGGGTCCGCTATCGCGGGGATTTTCTCGCCGATCGTGTTCGGGTTTGTCGTCGATCGGACCGGGAGTTGGACTTTGCCGTTCGCTGGATCGTTGGGGTTGCTCGCGGTTGGCATCGTGATGACGTTTTTTATGCGGCCGGATATTGCGTTGGATAGCGCTGGTGCGGCGGCTTCTGGGAGGGAGTTGGGGTTTGCGGAGTAGCGGGTTTTTGCGGTCATTCGGCTGTTCGGATTTCTTTCGCCGGATCCCGGTTTCGTCCCCGGTCGTCGCTAAACACAGCGGCCGGGGTGACGTCAAGCATCGCCACCACGTCCGTCGAAGGATGCTATTCCGATGTTGCAATCTCGGACGGCGCTCACCTATCGACTGCAAATTCGCCATTGCGCAGTCACGTTGCATTCAAGCATACGCCCGGGTAGATCATCTCTTCTGACACGGCTTGTCCATCGTTTTCGAAAGGATCGTAGCTCGTCAACATAAAGTTACGCCTATCTATTCCGTCGGATACCTAAATCCGCTACGTTCGTTATCTCCGACAAAACAGATTGACGAACATGCAAGAACGCGACGTACTCAATGGCCGGGGCACGAGCAGTGAGCTTTCCATTGCTGGATCCGCCATGCGTAAAGCCGCAATACGAGAGGGCGATCCAACGACAACAGGTGGCTATGTCATCGCTGGTACATCAACAATTCGCGACGGCAAGAGAAAGGTTGCTCTCAGCGACGACCAAGCGACATGCGGGAACTGCGAAGGCACTTACAAAATACATGGGACCGGACAGGGCATAAAGGAGAAGGGCCGTCATGCGGTGGTTGATAACGATATCGTGCTCTGTCCGTGCAAACAGAATCGAGTCGTAATCGGGAAAAGACCGGGCATTTTCCTCAAGAGCGGCGCGGGTAGTGGCAACGCGCACGGCGCGAGCATGCCAACCATCGCTTCCGTTTTCGACGAACAATACGTCTTTCGCGACAGAACGAACGGTCGCCCCCTCGCTAACGTGTTCTATCGCCTGGTCAGCAGCAACGGCGTGACCGTGGAAGGTGTGACAGACCAAGCAGGACGGACGCAACGCATCAAAACCAGCTTAACCGAAAAAGTCGTGGTCGAGATTGAAGAAGCAGAATAATGGCAAAAGAGATATTTGAAGTTCATTCCTCGATGACTAACGCGGTCAAAGGCTCGTCCGTGGATGTGTATGTCAATACGCAGCGCATCTGCCCGAACATGACCAATGCGCAATTTAGGGAATTGGTCTTCTCTTGCAGAGACGAAGCGGTTCAGATGACTGATGCCCGTCTGAACGACCTTCGCCGATGGAATCAGGCGGACAAAGCGCGTGTCGACATATGGTTCGGGAGATGTGACGAAACGACTCGACAAACTCTGATCAGGGGCCTTTCTGCCATCTCGCGCGTTCTTAAGACTTTGAAGGCCGAAAACTTTGTGCGATGGGACCCCGATCACGCTACACATATTTCGTGCTCACCAAACTTGAGTAACGCCCTTGGCGCAGTGGCGGAAGTATGTGCCCCAGATACGGAGACGCACACCATCGCGATACGCGAGGCCTTCTGCGAAATGCGATCGGTGTCATATGCAAAGGACTCGATGGTTTCCACACTGATCCATGAGGCTAGTCACTTCAACGACACTATGGCGACCAAAGATTGGAGATACTTCATGAGAGAGTGCCTTCCGCTCGGCAAGACCAACCCAGAACAAGCCATCGAGAATGCAGACAGCATTGCCGGTTATGTCATCTACAGTATGTAAAGCAGTATCGAGTCTGCTTCTCGCCGCGTCGACAGGTGTGCTCGCCTGCGTTCCAAGCGAGAACTTCGACATCTACTTCAATCAGGACAGCGCAGAGGTCCCGACCGCGGAAGTGCTTCGGCTCGCAGGGTGGGTAGCAAAACAGCAGTTGGCGTATGCCCAACACGTCACGAAGGAGATAACGCAAATTAGCGGACATGCAGAAACGACTGAGCGCGATCCGCAAAGGCTCGCCGAGGCGCGTTTAGTTGCGGGAAAGCGGTTGCTCACACAACTTGGCTTCGTTAGAGGAGAAGTCGAAACGGATACTCATATCTATGAACATTCTCGCCTGACCAACGGCAAGCGGGTCGAAGTCTCATTCCTTCCCGAGTGCCCCAACGTGTGTTGTCCGACAAGTTCGGGTCTTCCAAGGAATTAGGCAATGTCGCGGTCCGCTGTGGCGCGTCTGCCGGCGCACGAGTACGCGCCGCCCGCTCACTTCTCGATGTTTGTCTTCTCGTCATGTGCAGCATTGTGTGCCGGCAATTGGATGTGAGCTTAGCAAGGACGCAGTAAATGCCGCCAACCCCGACGCACTGTCCCATAGGACTCGCCGGCCGGCTCCCGCACAGGGGCAACGCCAATAGACCACTAAGAAAACGAGATCCGGCGAGAGCAAAAATAAAACCAAACCCTCAAGCCTTCCGGATAGCCTCAATCACCAACTGCGTGGCAGGACTAATCCGCCTGTTCTTCCTGAGAATCAACCCATAAGGCGCGAGACGCCCCCGCAACGGGGTTGGCAAAGAAGCGATGGTATCGAGCGCAGCATAATAATCCGCGACCGAGCTAGGCAACACAGCCAGCATGTCCGAATCCCGCAACAGCGACAACGTGGTCAGAATCGAAGAAGTCTCCACGGTACTCACCGGGGGCGCCACACGCGACTCACGAAACGTCTGGTCGATGATCTGCCGCATCGGACTCGGATGCGGCTGCACGATCCACGGATACTTCGCGAGATCGGCGAGCTTCGGCTTGCCCGCAATACCAACAGAAGGATGATCCGGCCGCGCAACGATCGCGAGCGCCTCTTCCGACAAGGTCTCGAACGTCAGGTCCAGCGCTGAAAAGCCATAAGGAATGCGCCCGACGACAATATCCAACTGATCCTGCTGCAAGGCCTGCACGAGCACATCGCTCGTATCGATCTGCACGCTGATCTGCAAGCGCGGATGCGCTTCCTTCAACTCCACGATCACCTTCGTCAGCAAGTCAGGCGCAGGCGCCATCACCGCGCCGATCCGCACCTTGCCGATATCGCCCGCCTCGATCGCCGCGAGCTCATCGCGCAATTCATCGAGGTCCTCGAACACGACGCGCGCATAGCGCATCACCGCTTCGCCGTAGATCGTCGGCTCCATGCCTCGCGCATGACGCACGAACAGCGACGCGCCGATCGTGTCTTCCAGTTCCTTCAACGCCTTCGTCGCGGCAGGCTGCGTCATCGCGAGTTCGTCGGCGGCGCTTCTGAGCGATTCGGTTTCCGAAAGCGCCATCATCAATTGCAGATGACGCAGGCGCAGACGTTTGCGGATGGTCGAAGCGGGCGCGATCATGCGAGTGATAACTCCAGGAAATAGCCTGATTCAAATTATTCAATGGTCAGTTATCGCGGAGTTTCGCACACTAGCGCTACCCGAAACAGCCGCGCAAACCCTCGCATCATGCAGTGCGCGCGGCATCAATCGAACCACACGGAGACACCGAAGATGAAGATCAAGCATGTCCGCGCGCGCGTTTTCGAATGGAAAGGCAAGGTCGTTCCGCCGCAATCGCATTTCTGTACGAACGCCGTCGATATCCTCTACGAGCGCGGCGATGCAATGGGCTCGTTCCGCTTTCACGGCTGGCTCGTCGTCGAGGTCGAATGCGACGACGGCACCGTCGGCATCGGCAATTGCGCGCTCGCGCCGCGCGTCGCGAAGCAGATCGTCGATGAATATCTCGCGCCTATCGCCATCGGCGAAGATCCGTTCGATCACGAATACATCTGGCAGAAGATGTATCGGCGCACGCTCGCCTGGGGCCGCAAGGGCATCGGCATGGCGGCGATCTCGGCGATGGATATCGCGCTGTGGGACATCATGGGCAAGGCCGTGAAGAAGCCCGTCTTCAAGCTGCTCGGCGGCCGAACGAAAGAGAAGATCTGGTGTTATGCATCGAAGCTCTATAACAACGACGATCGCGACGCGTTTCTCGCCGAAGCGCAAGGTTATCTCGATCAAGGTTTCACCGCGATGAAAATGCGCTTCGGCTATGGCCCCAAAGACGGTCCGAAAGGCATGGCGAAGAATCTCGAACAAGTGCGCCTGTTGCGCGAGCTTGCCGGCGATGACGTCGACATCATGCTCGAATGCTATATGGGCTGGACGCTGGAGTACGCGCGCCGCATGTTGCCGCGCCTTGCCGAATTCAATCCGCGCTGGCTCGAAGAACCGGTGATCGGCGACGACGTCGAAGGCTATCAGGAACTCAAGAAGATGAACATCGTGCCGATCTCCGGCGGCGAGCACGAGTTCACGAGTTATGGCTTCAAGGATCTGCTCGAACGCCGGGCCGTCGATGTCATTCAATACGACACGAATCGCGTCGGCGGCATCACGGCGGCGCGCAAGATCAACGCCATGGCCGAAGCGTGGTCCGTGCCGGTCATTCCGCACGCGGGCCAGATGCACAACTATCACCTGACGATGTCGAGCACCGCGAGCCCGATGTCCGAGTTCTTCCCGGTGTTCGATGTCGAAGTCGGCAACGAGCTTTTCTATTACATCTTCGACGGCGAACCGCAGCCGGAGAACGGCTATCTGCAACTCTCCGATGAAACGCCGGGCCTCGGCATCACGCTGTCCGACAAGCATCTGAGCGACTTCAACATCATCGAATGACGATGCGACCTCGGGACCATGCAGCCCGAGGCGACAGGAGACGAACATGGAAAGCAGAATCGAAGCGCACACGGCGCACGACGCCGCCTCGTCCACACACGCGACGAGCGTGCGCTGGCGCATCTTCGGCGTGGTGTTCCTCATCACGCTGATCAATCTCGTCGACCGCATCTCGCTTTCCATCGCGATGCCCACCATCGCCAAGGAGTTCGCGCTCTCGCCCGCGATGCAAGGGCTCGTGCTGTCGAGCTTCTTCTGGTCATACGCGCTGTTGCAGATTCCGGGCGGCTGGCTCATCGACAAACTCGGCCCGCGCAAAGTAGTTGCAGGTGCAACTGTCTTGTGGGGTCTCTTCCAGACGCTGATGGGCGCAGCCACCGGCGGCATGTCGATGTTGCTATTGCGCGTGGGTCTCGGCGGCGCGGAGGCACCGCTCTTTCCCGCCGGCAGCAAGCTCAACGCGCTGTGGCTGTCGCGCAAGGAACGCGCGCGCGGCGCGGTGCTGATGGATGCCGGATCGCCGCTCGGCGCCGCGATCGGCGGTCTCGCGATCTCGAACCTGATCCTCATGTTCGGCTCGTGGCGCACCGCGTTCGTCGTCGCGGGGCTTGCGACCATCGCATGCGGATGGCTCGCATGGCGCTATCTGCGCGACGATCCCGCGAAACATCCCGGCGTCAATGGCGCGGAACTGGCGCATATCCACGACGGCGCGCCGCCCGCATCGAAGGCGATGCACGCAAGCCAGGACGATGCGCCGCTGCCGCTGCGCTCGACCATCGCGATGTGCGTCGGCCGCATGAGCTGGGCGATGATCTTCTTCGGCTTGCTCACGTGGGGCCCGAGCTATCTGACGCAGGCGCGCGGTCTGAGCCTTTCGCAGATCGGCGCGGCGACCTTCTTCATCTTCCTCGCGGGCGCGCTCGGTTCGCTTTCCGGTGGCTTCCTGTGCGATGCCTTGTGCGGGATGAATCTGTCGCGCGGTAAAGTCGTGAAGACGATGATCGCGGTCTCGGGCATCGCAACGCTCGCCGTATTCGCCGCGCTGCCGACGATCACTTCGCCCGTCGTCGCGGTCGCCGTGCTGTGCGGCGCATCGTTCCTGCTGATGTGGGGCAGTCTCTACTGGAGCCTGCCTTCGCTGCTCGCAAGCCCGGGACGCGTGGGCCTGCTCGGTGCATGCATGAACTGCGCGGGCAGCGTCGGCGGCATTTCGATTCCGCTCATCACCGGCTTCATTCTTCAGCGCACCGGCTCTTTCGATGCGGTGCTGCACTTTTACGGCGCGTGCGCGCTGGTGTATATCTTCGGTTCGATCGCAATCGATCTGCGCCGCACGCGTTAATAACCGACAACGGACCATACAGACATGAAACCTCGCATCGCAGTGCTTCTCGGCGATCCCGCCGGCATCGGTCCCGAACTGATCGCGCGTCTCATCGCGAAGCCCGAGAATCGCGCGCGCGCCGATCTGCTCATCATCGGCGACAAGCGTGAACTCGATCAAGGCATGGAGATCGCGCAGCAACGCTTCGAGTATGGAGTCATCGACAACGAAGCGGCCGCCGCGCGCGATACCGGCGTGCCCTCGCTCATCGATTTCCGCCTGCCCGACGATGCGCCTTACGAGCGCGCCGTATCGACGGAACGCGGCGGCCGTTATAGCCTCGAAGCCTTCAAAGAAGCGCTTGCGATGACGCGCGCAAACCGCACGCAAGCGATGCTGTTCGCGCCCGTCAACAAGACTTCGCTGCACATGGCCGGCATGGAAACGAACGACGAGATGGAATGGTTCGCGCGTCAGCTCGACTATAGCGGCGCGTTCTGCGAGTTCAATGTGCTCGACGAATTGTGGACCTCGCGCGTGACCTCGCATATCGCGCTGAAGGACGTGAGCGCGAAGCTCACGCCCGAGCGCATCGTCGGCGCGGTGCAACTGATTCACGATGGTCTGAAGCGCGCGGGCGTGGACAAGCCGCGCATCGCGGTGTGCGGCTTCAATCCGCATAACGGCGACAACGGCGCGTTCGGCCGCGAGGAAATCGACGTGATCGCGCCGGCCGTCGAAGAAGCGCGTGCGCGAGGCTATGACGCGCAAGGCCCCTTCCCCGCCGACACCATCTTCGTGCGCGCGCGCGATCAGAAGGTCTTCGATGGCGTGGTCACGATGTATCACGATCAAGGCCAGATCGCGATGAAACTCATGGGCTTCTGGCGCGGTGTCACGGTGCACGGCGGCCTGCCCGTTCCGATCACGACGCCCGCGCACGGCACCGCGTTCGATATCCACGGCCAGGGCCGCGCCGATGCCGGCGCCACGCAAAAGGCCTTCGACATCGCCGTGCGCATGGCGCAAGACCGCGTGAGCTGACGCCATGATGCAAGAACGCATCGAAGCATTGCGCGAACGCTTTCTGCAAAGCGGCGACGACGCCGATCTGCCCATCGTCGACGCGCATCATCACTTCTGGGACGTGTCGCGCAACTATCATCCGTGGCTGCGCGATCTGCCGCGCATCGCGTTTCGTTACGGCGATTACGCGTCGATCTGCAAGAACTTCCTGCCCGACGACTACTTCGCGCAGGCGGGCAATCATCGCATCGTGAAGACGGTGATGATGGAAGGCGAATGGGATCCGCGCGACGTGCTCGGCGAAGCGCGCTGGGCGACGGCGCTGCACGAACGCACCGGCTTGCCGAACGCGATGGCCGCGCAGATCTGGCTCGATCGCGACGATGTCGCCGATGTCATCGACGCCTATCGCGAGATGCCGCTCGTGCGCAGCGTGCGTCATAAACCGAAGACCGTGCCCCGCGCGGAACATCGCGCGGATTTCGCCGCGCCCGGCTCGATGCGTTGCGAACGCTGGCGGCGCGGTTATGCGTTGCTCGCGCAAAGTGGCCTGATGTTCGAACTGCAGGCGCCGTGGTGGCACTTCGAGGAAGCCGCAGAACTCGCGCGCGACTTTCCGCAGATGAAAATCATCGTGAACCATGCCGGCCTGCCCGCCGATCGTAGCGAGGAAGCGCTAACGGCTTGGCGCGCCGCGCTCGATGCGCTCGCGCGATCGCCGAACGTATGGCTCAAGATATCGGGGATCGGCGAACCTGGCGTAAGCTGGCGTGTCGAGCGCAACGGACGCATCGTGCGCAATGCGATCGAAAGCTTCGGCGTCGCGCGATGCCTCTTCGCGAGTAACTTTCCGGTCGATAGCCTCGTCGTCACGCTCGATGATCTTTTTACCGGCTTCAAGACGATCGTCGCAGCGCGCTCGCGCGAAGAACGTCTCGCGCTATTCTTCGACAACGCGTGCGCGCTGTACCGGATCTAGACCAACCAAAGGAGACTTACTTCAATGGCTGCACCTGTTTATCGCGGCGTCTTTCCCGTCGCTCCGACCATCTTCGACGATCAGGGCCGCCTCGATCTCGAGGGCCAGAAGCGCGCGATCGATTTCATGATCGATGCCGGCTCGCACGGCGTATGCATACTCGCGAACTTTTCCGAGCAGTTCGCGCTATCCGATGCGGAACGCGACACCGTTCAGCGCACCGTGCTCGAACATGTGGCGGGCCGCGTGCCGGTGATCGTCACGACGACGCATTTCAGCTCGCGCATCTGTGCGGAGCGCAGCCGCGCCGCGCAGGACGCGGGCGCCGCAATGGTCATGATCATGCCGCCTTATCACGGCGCGACGATTCGCGTGGGCGAGCGCGGCATCCACGAGTTCTATCGCGAAGTATCGAACGCGATCGACATTCCGATCATGATTCAGGACGCGCCTGTCGCTGGCACGCCGCTCTCCGCGTCGTTTCTCGCGACGCTCGCGCGCGACGTCGAGCATGTGTCGTACTTCAAGATCGAAACGGCGCAGGCTGCATCGAAGCTGCGCGAGCTGATCGAACTCGGCGGCGATGCGATCGTCGGTCCGTGGGACGGCGAAGAGGCGATCACGCTGATGCCCGACTTCGACGCGGGCGCGACCGGCGCGATGACGGGCGGCGGCTACCCCGACGGCATCCGCAAGATCGTCGATGCCTACTTCGCGGGCGATTCCGACAAAGCCGCCGAGCTGTATCAGCAATGGCTTCCGCTCATCAACTACGAGAACCGTCAGTGCGGTCTCGCGGCGTGCAAGACGCTGATGAAGGAAGGCGGCGTGATTCGCTCGGATGCAGTGCGTCACCCGCTCGCGCCGATGCATCCTGCCGTGCGCGAAGGCTTGCTGAAAGTCGCGCGCAAGCTCGATCCGCTCGTGCTGCGCTGGGGACATTGACTAGCGCCGACGCTTCTTCTTCGAATCGGCCTTGATTGTGGGAACGCCCACACGTTCCCGCAAATACTCCACGGTCCGCGCGCAACGCGCGGGCAGCGGCCATTCCGCGCGGCGGATGAGCCACAGCGTATCGATCACCGGCGCGCCGCATTCGACCACGCCGATCGCTTCCGGCGGGCCGAACGCGATGCGCGCATAACGCGGTATCACCGTGAAGCCGAGTCCGCGCGCGACGAACTCCAGTATGAGGCTGATCTGATTGCTGAAGCCTTGCCGGCGCAAGCTCGCGACGCCTGGATTGCCCGGGAAGCGGCGGCTCAGCAGACGGCTCGCGGTCATGTGCGCTTCCGGATAGTCGATGAAGCCGAGCCGTTCGAGATCGCTCCATTCGTGTACGTCTTCGTTCGCGGGCACGACGAGTTCGAGCGGCTCCTCGATGAACTTGCTCGCCGCGAGACGCGGATCGTCGGGCTTCAACGCGACGATGCCGAGGTCGTAGCGGCTCTCCAGCACGGCTTCGAGCACTTCCGAATCGGGCGCGAAGCGATGACGCATCTTCCATTCCGGGCGCTGCTGCTGCAAATCGAGCAGCAGCGGAAACAGCACGAGCCCGATGCTGCCCGGCGTGATGAGGCCGATTTCGCCAGCTTCGTCTTCGCTATCCGACAGCCGGGAAGCGAGACGCTTGCCCGCCAGTTCCATCTCGTTGCAATAGTCGATCAACGCCCTGCCCGCCGGCGTGAGTTCGATGCCGCGCGGACGGCGAATCACGAGCAGGCCCAGTTCGTCTTCCAGATGACGAAGATGCTGGCTCACGGCGGCCTGCGTCAGATCGAGCCGCTCGGCGGCGCGCGTGAAGTTGCCGAGGTCGACGAGCGCGAGAAAGGTGCGCAGCCATTGCGGATTGAGCATCACGAAATTTTATCGAACCGATAATCTGCAGATAGTTTTCATTATGACACTGAACGGTTAATCTGAACGCCTTCATTGATACAGAGAACCACAGATGTCAGCACTCTTCACTCCTTTCAAATTGAAGGACGTTACGCTGCGCAACCGCATCGCCATTCCGCCAATGTGCCAGTACAGCGCCATCGACGGCTTCGTCAACGACTGGCACCTGAGCCATTACGCGAGCCTTGCGCGCGGCGGCGCGGGCCTCGTGATCGTCGAGGCGACGGGTGTATCGCCGGAAGGCCGCATCACGCCGGGATGCACGGGTCTTTGGGACGACGCGCACATCGAAGGCATGAAGAACATCGCGGCGGCGATCAAGGCGGCGGGCGCGGTGCCCGGCATCCAGATCGCGCATGCGGGCCGCAAGGCGAGCGCGAATCGTCCGTGGGAAGGCGACGATCACATCCCGTCCGACGATGCACGCGGCTGGGACACGCTCGCGCCATCGGCGGTCGCATTCGGCGGCGGGCTGCCGAAAGTGCCCAAGGCGATGACGCTCGACGACATCGCGCGCGTGAAGGCCGACTTCGCGGCGGCCGCACGTCGCGCACGCGAAGCGGGTTTCGAATGGCTGGAACTGCACTTCGCGCACGGCTATCTCGCCCAAAGCTTCTTCTCCGTCGATGCCAACCAGCGCGACGATCAATACGGCGGCGATCTCGCGGGACGCAGCCGCTTCATCGTCGAGACCTTCGACGCGGTGCGCGAAGTGTGGCCCGAGAACCTGCCGCTGACGGCGCGTTTCGGCGTCATCGAATACGACGGCCGCGATGAAGCCACGCTGAACGAATCCATCGAACTGACGAAGACGCTGCGTCGCAAAGGACTCGATCTGATGAGCGTGAGCGTCGGCTTCTCGACGCCCGATGCGCGCATTCCATGGGGACCGGCGTTCCTCGGCCCGATCGCGGAACGTGTGCGCCGAGAAGCGGAGATTCCGGTTGCGTCGGCGTGGGGCTTCGATTCGCCGCCGAACGCGGAACACGCGGTCGAATCCGGTCAACTCGATCTCGTGATGATCGGCCGCGCGCATCTGTCGAATCCGCATTGGCCGTATCAGGCAGCCAAGCAGTTGAAGGTCGAGAAGCCGTCGTGGGCATTGCCCGCGCCTTATGCGCATTGGCTCGAACGTTACGCCGTCGCTGAATGACGTCGTGAAATGAAAAAAGCGCGCAATGGTTGCGCGCTTTTTTTAGTAGACCGGCTCCATGCCGTGTTTGATTTTGGTCGCGTCGGTATCGCTCGAACCGAGAAACGCCAGGAACGCGCGAGCATCTTTCGATGCGCTTGCGTTCGCACCGATCGCGCCTTCGAATACCGTCTGCGTTTGAATCGCCGGCGGCAACATACCGAGCACGTCGATGCCTTCGACGCCGATCATCTCGCTCAACTGCTGGAAGCCGAGTTCGACTTCGCCACGCGCGATGAGCGCGCCGACAGCGACACCCGGCGGCGCCTGCACGATGCGCGATGCGATGCGTTGAGCGATGCCCCAACGCTCGAACAGACGCGTCAGATAGACACCGCTCGGCCCCGTCGAATAGCCGATGGTGCGCGCCGCGAGCACGGCTTCGCGCACGGCGGCTTCATCGTCGATGGCAGGACGCCGCGCGCCCGCTTTCACCGCGATCGCAACGCCCGAACGCGCGATCCGCACGCGACTCGCTGCGTCGACGTGTCCTGATGCCGCGAGCCGATCGATCGCATCCGAAGCGAGCACGACAATATCGAACGCTTCGCCCGCTTCGATACGCCTGACCGCCGCGACGCCGCCCACCGATACGATCGCAACGCGCTGGCCCGACTGCGCTTCATACGCGCAAGCGAGATCGTTCAGCACTTGGCGCGTGGCCATCGAAGAGATACCGGTGATGCTCATGCGCGTCAGTCGATATAGCGCAGGCCCGCTTTTTCCAGCGGTCCGCGCATCTTGTACATGTCGAGACCGAGCACGCCGCTTGCGAGCTTCGCGCGTTTTTCTTCCTCGAGCGCCTCGCGCGCAGTGGCTTTATCGAGCACCTGTTGCGCCGATGCGGACGGCACGACCACGACGCCATCGTCATCCGCGACGATCACATCGCCCGGCGTGACCCATGCGCCCGCGCACACGACCGGAATGTTCACCGAGCCGAGCGTCGCCTTCACCGTGCCCTTCGAGGAAATCGCGCGGCTCCATACGGGGAAGTTCATCTCCGTCAGCACGCGCACATCGCGCACGCCGCCGTCGATGATGAGCGCACGCGCGCCGCGCGCCTTGAAGCTCGTCGCGAGCAGATCGCCGAAGAAGCCGTCGGTATTGTCCGTCGTGCATGCGGCCACGACGATATCGCCAGGCTGAATCTGCTCGGCCGCGACGTGCATCATCCAGTTGTCGCCCGGTTGCAGCAACACGGTCACGGCCGTGCCGCTCACTTGCGCGCCCGCATAGATCGGCCGCATGTAGGTCTTCATCAGGCCGACACGGCCCATCGCTTCGTGCACGGTCGCCGAGCCGAGTGCGCCGAGCCTGGCGGCCGCATCCGCATTCGCGCGATTGATGTTGCGATACACCACACCCAGTTCGTACATATCAACGTCCCTTTGCTTTGAGCGCCGCATCGAGGCGCGGATACACGCGGCGCGCGTTGCCTTCGTAAATCTTGTAGCGCGCTTCCGGCTCGATCTGCGCGGCTTCGACGTAGCGCTTCGTATCGTCGAAATAGTGTCCCGTTTCAGGATCGATGCCGCGCACCGCGCCGATCATTTCGCTTGCAAACAAAATGTTGTCGACGGGAATCACGCGCGTCAGCAGATCGATGCCCGGCTGATGATAGACGCAGGTATCGAAGAACACGTTGTTGAGCAAATGATCCTTCAACAAAGGCTTTTTCAGCTCCTGCGCGAGTCCGCGGAAACGCCCCCAGTGATACGGCACCGCGCCGCCGCCATGCGGAATCACGAACTTGAGCGTCGGAAAATCGCGGAACAGATCGGACGTGAGGCACTGCATGAACGCGGTCGTGTCGGCGTTCAGGTAATGCGCGCCCGTCGTGTGAAAGCACGCGTTGCAGCTCGTGCTCACATGAATCATCGCAGGGATGTCGTACTCGACCATCTTCTCGTAGATCGGATACCACGAGCGATCCGAAAGCGGCGGGCTCGTCCAGTGCCCGCCCGACGGATCCGGATTCAGGTTGATCGCGACATTGCCGTATTGCTCGACGCACTTCACGAGCTCGGGAATGCACGTCGATACGTCGACGCCCGGGCTTTGCGGCAACATCGCCGCCGGAATAAAGCTATCGGGAAAGAGTTCGCTCACGCGATAGCACAGCTCGTTGCAGATCGCGGCCCAAGTGCTCGACACTTCGAAGTCGCCGATGTGATGCGCCATGAAACTCGCGCGCGGACTGAACACGGTGAGATCGAGGCCGCGTTCGCGCATCAGGCGCAATTGATTGCTTTCGATCGATTCGCGCAGTTCGTCGTCGCTGATATGCAACTCCGAAGCAGCCGGCATCTCCGATGGATTACTGATGCCGGCGATCTGCCGGTTGCGCCACCCTTCGAGCGCTTTTGGCGCGGTCGTGTAGTGGCCGTGAATGTCGATGATCATCCCTTACTCCAGGTACTAGTGTGCTGCAGTCGTTTGTGCGTGTGCTTCGTCGGCACGCGTGCGTTGTGCGACGAGAATCGATATTGCCGCGAGCGTCGCGGGCACGGCGAGCATCGCGAGGATCGCGCCGAACTCCCAACCGAGGCCGAGCAACGCGCCGCCGAATGCGGAACCGAAGATGCTGCCGAAGCGGCCCATGCCGAGCATCCAGCTCACGCCGGTTGCACGCGCGACGGTCGGATAACGTCCCGGCGCGAAGGCGTTGAGACCGGTTTGCGCGCCGCTCATGCAAAAGCCCGCTGCGAACACGAGCACCGCGAGCGACGACGACAGCGCGCCGATCCACGCCAGTCCGAGCACGCACACCGCGCCGCCGAGATACGCCGCGCTGATGACGGGCGCCGGACGCGCCTTGTCCATGATCCATCCGACGATGATCGCGCCGATCGTGCCGCCGATCTGGAACATCGCCGTGACGTTCGCCGCTGCGGAAACGGTGAGGCCCGCGTCCTTCATGAGCGTCGGCAGCCAGCCGGTCAGCAGGTAGATCACGAGCAGGCCCATGAAATACGTGACCCACAGCGCTGCCGTCATCAAACCGTAGCCGTGCGAGAACAACACGCCGATGGGCTTCTTCGTCGGCAGCGGAGGCTCGTTCGATACGAACGTTTCGCTACCATCGAAACGCGCCCCGCACACGCGGCCGAGCACCTTGCCAATGCGTTGCGAGGTCGCGCCGCGCACCGCGAGCAGACGCGCGGATTCAGGCAGCAGCCAGATTTGCAGCGGGATCAGCAAGAGCGGCAGCGCGCCGCCGAAGATCAGCACCGAACGCCAGCCGTGCACCGGAATCAGCCAGCCCGCGACGAAGCCGATCAGCGCGGAGCCGAGATTGAAGCCCGTGAACATGATCGTGATGAGCAGCGCGCGCTTGCGTTGCGGCGCGTATTCGGAGAGCAGCGTCGTCGTGTTGGGCATCGCCGCGCCGAGACCGATGCCGGTCAGTACGCGCAAAAGCGCCATGCTGGAAGGCGAATTCGTGAACGCGGTCGCGATCGTGAAGACGCCGAAGAGGAATACCGAGGTAATCAGAACCCACTTGCGCCCGATGCGATCCGATGCCGGTCCCGCCGCCAGTGCGCCGATCACGAGACCGATGGGCGCCGCGCTCATCACGAGGCCGAACGCGGGCCGCGAGATATGCCAGTCCGCGATGATCGATGGCGCGACGAAGCCCATGA
The DNA here is from genome assembly GCF_023631045.1 of Caballeronia sp. AZ7_KS35. Classification (NCBI taxonomy): domain Bacteria; kingdom Pseudomonadati; phylum Pseudomonadota; class Betaproteobacteria; order Burkholderiales; family Burkholderiaceae; genus Caballeronia; species Caballeronia sp. AZ7_KS35. Next base: position 70,468 of record NZ_JALQDV010000039.1, read on the forward strand.
TCGCCACGTCCATGCCGTCGGCCGTCACGATGAGAAAGCACAGCGCCACCAGCAGCCACTGGTAGGCGGAAATCGGGCGTTCGTCGATGAAGCCCTTGATGTCGATGGTTTTACCGCTAGTCATGTTTGTCTCCTGTCCCCTGTTGGCCGGAGTCGGTGCTTCTGCGCTTACTCCGGTCCCATGCAACGCGTTCGTGTTTAGCTTCTGGCCTTTTCCGCTTTGTCCCAGTCGAGCTTCTCCGAGCCTTTGCCCGCGACCGAATACAACGCGCCCGGTGCGTTGCGCGTCTTTTGAAACGCTTCGAGCGTTTCGCCGCGCATCGCGGCGTAGATATGCAGATTCGATATGCCCGTCACCGCGCCGAGCTTTTCGAGCATGAAGAAGATCACGCCGTAATGAAGCAGGCCGCGCCAATCGCGCCGGCGAATGAGATCGCGCTCCTGCTCGGAAAGGCCCGCTGCTTCGAAGCTCGCTTCTTCATCGGCCTTGAATGCCTCGCGATGCGCGGGCTCGACCATGCGATGCAGATAATCGTTGATGCGATACGCGCGCACCGCCGTTTCGATCGAGAACGGATACGTGCCTTCGAGCTTCTCGACATCGGTGAGCTGAACGGCCATCTTCTGACGATGACGCTCGACGATCGCGGGCTTGGTCTCGCTGTCCTCGCCTTCGTAGATCGCGGTGGCGATGCCTGCCATCGACGGAAGGTAATAGCTGCGATGCTTGCACACGACGTTCGACGAAAGCGCACCGCGCATCGTCAGCCACATGATGACTTCGGCGCCTTCGTAGCCGCCGAGCGCCGCATATTCCGCGATGGTCATGTTCGCGAGCTGCTCGGGATCGCGCTCGAAGAGATCGAGGAAGCGCGCGTCCCATTCCGTGTTGTTGAAGCCCGAGCGCTCGCCGTGAACCTGATGCGAAAGACCGCCCGTCGCGAGAATCGCGACCTTGATGTCTTCCGGATAACTTTCGATCGCGCGGCGCAGCGCCTGCCCGAGCTTGTAGAAGCGGCGCGCGCTCGGCACGGGCAATTGCAGCACGCCCATCTGCAGCGGCACGAGCTTGACCGGCCATTCGGGCTTGTGCGGGCACAGCATCGAAAGCGGCGAGAAGCAGCCGTGATCGAGCGCCTTGTTCTGGAAGAACGACATGTCGAATTCATCGGTCATCAGCGAAGTGCCGATGTGCGCGGCGAGTGCGGGATGACCTTTGATCGGCGGCAGATCGCGCGCGCCGCCGCCTTCGTCCGCGACGCGCCATTCGAGACCGACGCCCAGCGCGAAGGCCGAATAGTGATCGAAAAAGAACGACGTGACGTGGTCGTTGTAGATCGTGACGATGACGTCGGGCTGCTTTTCCGCGAGCCAGTTCGCGAGCGGCGCGAAGTTCTCGAAGATCGGCGCCCAGACGGGATCGTCGCGCTTGTTCTTGTCGAACGCGAAACCGATGGTCGGCGTGTGCGAGGCGGCGATGCCTCCGATGATCCGTGCCATGTGCGCTACTCCTTCAGAATGCGTGGCCGAGCGGGCTTGCTTTAGGGAAACTGAAGCCGAAGGGTAGCGAGGAAGGAGGCAGGCCGGGTACTACGCGTAAACCAGAACTTTGCCTTTACGCATGGGGTTTTAGAGGCGCGGAAGGCCGCTGGGACGCGGCGCGCGGCGAAGCGCGCAAGGGCCGCGTCGCCGATATGCCGATAAACAAAACTGATGGCTCGTGAAAGAGGACGCAATTCCGGCCGAGCGACCGGACGATTGAAAACGTTCCGGCGAATCTACATTCCCCACCTGAGCGATGGCGTATGCACGGGGCTGTCCCAATGCCGCTTCATTTCATCGTCCAGCACGCACAAGGTGATCGACGCACCGGCCATTTCCAGCGACGTCGTGAGCGATCCGACCTGCACGCGCGTGACCGCGAGACCGCGCTGCTGCAGCCACGAGCGTGTGGAATTGAACAGCAGATACAGTTCGCCGAGCGGCGTGCCGCCCAGCCCATTGATCAAGACCAGCAGGTCCGAGCCGTTCCCCGGTTCCAGATCGGCGACGATCGCCGTCAGCAGTTCTGCCGCGATCGCGTCGGCGGCGGCAAAGCGCGTTCGCCGCCGCCCTGGCTCGCCATGAATGCCGACGCCGACCTCCATTTCATCGTCGCCGATCTTGAACGTCAGCGTGCCCGCTGCGGGCACGGTGCAACTCGAAAACGCGACGCCCATCGACGCCGTATGCTTGTTGATCCGGTCGCCGAACGCCTTGCATTGTTCGAGATCGGCGCCGCTCTCGGCGAGACTGCCCACCAGCTTCTCGACGATCACCGCACCCGCCACGCCCCGCCGGCCCGTCGTATAACTGGAGTTTTCGACCGCGACATCGTCGTTGATCAGCACCATCGCATTCGCCAACTCCGACATTTCGGATGCCATTTCGAAGTTCATCAGATCGCCGGAATAATTCTTCACGATGAAGAGCGTGCCCGCGCCCGTATCGACGGCCTTGGCGGCTGCCATCATCTGATCGGGCGTCGGCGAAGTAAACACCTGGCCAGGGCACGCGGCGTCCAGCATTCCGTACCCGACGAAGCCGCTATGCAAGGGCTCGTGTCCCGAGCCGCCGCCCGAGACCAGCGCGACCTTGCCCGGCTTCAACGTCTTGCGCCGCACGAACACAGGTTCGTGATTGAGCACGACGAGATCGTCATGCGCGGCGGCGAATCCGGCAAGGCTCTCAGTCAGAAAGTCGTCGACATGGTTGATGAACTTTTTCATGGCCTGCGCTCCTTTCACTCTCTGTATTGCGCGAGCCGCGCGCATACCGCACCGATCATCAACTGGCTCGACCGTGCGCCGGGATCGATGTGCCCGCGCGCGCGCTCGCCGAGAAACGACGCGCGCCCCTTGGTCGCGAGCATGTCGCGCGTCGCGAGCATGCCTTCTTCAGCCGTCCGCGGCAGCGCATCGAGCACGGCTTCGCGCGGCGCACTGCGCACGGCCAGTTCCATGAAGCGCGACGCGACAGGTATAAGCACGTCCATCATCGTCTTGCTGCCGGTGCCGGCCTTGCCGCGCTGGGCAACGGCATCGACTCCCGCGGCGAAGATCCGCGCCGCGTCCGCCACACTCAGGGTGTCCGCGTTCTGCGCCGCCTTCGCCATGCCATGCAGCAACGAAAAGAACAGCGGCCCCGACGAACCGCCCACCGTCGACAGCAATTTGGAGGCGGCCTGGTCCAGCGCGGGCGCAAACGCCTCGGCCTCGATAGCGGCGCGCATCGCAAACAGCGCATCCATGCCCCGCAACAGGTTGAAGATATGATCGCCGTCGCCAATCTGCTGATCGAGCGCGGCGATCTCGTCCGTATGTTCCTTGAGCGTCGCGTGCGCGGCTTCAATGCACGCCATGACCGTTTTCCCGTTCATGCCGGAATCCTCCTGCCGTCGGAGCGGAAATAGAGAAGACTGCGCAGAGGTAGCGACACGCCGACTGTCTGCCCCGGCGTGAAATTGCGCTCGGTCATGGTTGTCGCGACGATGGCGGTGCCGTCGCGCTCCATGATCAACAGATGCCGCAGCGGAGAATATTCGAGCACGCGAAGATTGAGCCCGTCGCGCGTATCGTGCGCGTGCAGCACGATGTCTTCAGGACGGATCGCGACCGTCGAGGTGCCTGCGGGCATCGTGGCAGGATCGAACAACACGGGCGGCAGCAAGTTGATGGGCGGTGAGCCGAGACGTTGCGCGGCGCCTAGCGAAGCCGGATTGCCATATACGTCGCGCGGCGCGCCCACCTGCACGATGCGCCCGTGTTCGAGAATGCCGATGCGGTCCGCGAGCGTGGTGGCTTCGACCTGATCGTGCGTCACGTAGATGATCGTGGCGCCGATCGTGCGATGCAGCCGCTTCAGTTCTATCCGCAGTTCCTCGCGCAACTTCGCGTCGAGCGACGACAGCGGCTCGTCCATCAGAAACACCTTGGGCTGACGCACGAGCGCGCGTCCGATGGCCACGCGCTGCATCTCGCCGCCCGACAGACGCGTCGCCAGATTGCCGAGCTTCGACTCGATATGCAACATCTGCGCGACCGACTGCACGCGCGCGGTGACTTCCGCCTCGCTCACGCGCCGCCGCGGGGAGCGCAGCGGAAACGCCAGGTTGCCGAACACCGTCAGATGCGGATACAGCGAATACTGCTGAAAGATGAAGGCGACGTCGCGGTCCGCGGGATGCATGTCCGTCGCGGCGGCGCCGTCGATGAATATCTCGCCATCGTCGGGCCGCTCGAGACCTGCGATGAGCCGCAACGTAGTAGTCTTGCCCGCGCCGCTCGGACCGAGCAACACGACGAACTCGCCCTCCTTCACGTCGAGCGACACATCATCTACCGCGACGATATCGCCGAATCGCTTCGTCACGCCATGCAAGCGAATTTCAGACATAAGCGCCTCCGTTGCCGCTTCCGTTGACGGCCATCTGCCGCGCGGCGCCGGGCAGCAGCTTGCCGCTCGATGCGTCGTAGAGGAGCGTGCGCTCCTTGGCGAACGACATCCCGACCTGCGACCCCGCCACCAGTCCTTCGTCCTTGCCGACCCGCACGCGCATCACACCCAGTGCCGTTTCGACGACGAGAATCTGATGCGAGCCGAGATATTCATCCGCGATCACGCGTCCACGCAACGCACCGCGCTCGTCGATCACGACATGCTCTGGCCGCACGCCGAGCAGCGCTTTCGCCGCGGACGTAGCCGTGCGCGGCACGGACACGGCGACGCCGGAGAGCGAGACCGATTCCGCGCCTGCCTCGACGCCGCCATCCACGGCCAGGAAATTCATCGGCGGGCTGCCGATGAAGCTGCCGACGAACACGGTCGCTGGAAAGTGATAGACCTCATGCGGCGACGCCGATTGCAGCACCTCGCCGCCGCTCATCACGACGATGTCGTCGGCCATCGCCATCGCTTCGCGCTGGTCGTGCGTCACGTAGACCGTCGTCGCGTTGAGCGCGTTATGCAGCTTGCGCAACTCGAGGCACATCAGTTCGCGGAAATCCGCATCGAGCGTGCCGAGCGGCTCGTCCATCAGAAAAGCCTTCGGGTGCCGGACGATCGCGCGGCCCAGGGCGACGCGTTGCCGATCGCCGCCCGACAGCCCGCCCGTCTTTCGGTCGAGCAGACTTTCGATGCGAAGCATATGCGCGGCCGCATCGACGCGCGCGGCAATCTCGCGGCGCGCAATACCCTCGTTCTTCAGCGGAAAAGCGATGTTGTTACGTACCGTCATATGCGGATACAGCGCGAACATCTGGAACACGAATGCAATATCGCGCTGACGCGCACGCAGCCCCGTGACATCTTCGCCGTCGATCAGAATCTGGCCCGAAGTCGGCAGTTCGAGCCCGGCGATCATGCGCAACGTCGTCGTCTTGCCGCAACCGGAGGGTCCGAGCAGCACCACGAAGCGGCCGTTGCTCACGGTGAGATTCGTATCGTGTACGGCAGTGAAGTCACCGAAGCGCTTATGAAGGTTGGATAGAACGATCGTCGACATGGCTCACTCCGGGAAGTGACTCGTCACGACGAATGCGAGCGCACCCGCCAGAATCACAGGGAACGACCAGGTATAGAGATCGACCGTGAACGGCTGGACGAGCATCGCAATGCCGAGGCCGATCAGCACGGTCGATGCGCCCTCGCCGTAGCGCCTGCGGAACAGACGGCGGCGCGGCATGACGGGCTGGGCTTTCATTTGCGTACCGCTCCGAAGGTGATCCCGCGCAACAGATGCTTGCGCAGCACAACGGTGAAGATCAGGATGGGCAGCACGAACAGCGTCGTCGCGGCCGCGACCGCTGGCCAGTCCTGCCCGCCCTCGCCGATGATGAACGGAATGAACGGCGGCATCGTCTGCGCGTCGCCGCTCGTCAGCAGCAATGCGAACGCGTACTCGTTCCACGCAAAGATCAGACAGAAGATCGCCGTCGCAGCAATGCCGGTGATCGCCTGCGGCAGCACGACCTTCACGAAGGCCTGCAACCGCGTGTATCCGTCGACAAGCGCCGCTTCCTCATATTCGCGAGGGATTTCGTCGATGAATCCTTTGAGTAGCCACACCGCCAGCGACACGTTCACGGCCGTATAGAGCACGATCATGCCGAGGTAGCTGTCGGCGAGGCCGAGCGTGCGATACATGAGATAGATGGGAATCGCCACCGCGATGGGCGGCATCATTCGCGTGGACAGTATGAAGAACAGCAGATCGTCGGCGAGCGGCACCTTGAAGCGCGAAAACGCATAGGCGGCCAACGTGCCGAGAAACACCGCAAGAAAGGTCGAGCCGAACCCGATCACGAGCGAATTGACGAAGCGCGGCAGGACCTTCGACGGCCCTGCAATCACCATGTTGCGCTTTCGGACATCGCGGTCGTACCAGGTCTCTGCGGGCGGCAAACTCGCGATGAACTCCGGCGTCTGCCGCGAGCGGATCGTGAAAAGATTCACGTAACCTTCCATCGACGGATGAAACACGACGACGGGCGGATACGCGATCGCATCCTCCTGTGTCTTGAAGCTCGTCAGGATGATCCAGACGATCGGCAGCGTCGCGATGAGCGCATACGCGATCACGACGACTGCGGCAAACGTCTTGCTGCGCGGCGATGCAGCCACCACCGACTGTTGAAGGGCGAGGTCTGTCATCGCTGTTTCACCCGGTTGAGCGCCTTCACATAGATGTTCGCCGCACCGAACACGACAACGAACAGAATGATCGCGAGCGCGGACGAATAACCCGTCCTCCACTTCTCGAAGGCTGCGCGCTTGAGCGTGATCGACACGGTTTCCGTCACGGAGCCCGGCCCGCCCGATGTCAGCAGGTTCACCATGTCGAACATCTTGAAGTTCTCGATCCCGCGAAAAAGGATCGCGAGCATCAGAAACGGCAGCGTCATCGGCAGTGTGATCGACCAGAACTGACGCCATGGCGAAGCGCGATCGACTTCGGCCGCTTCATAGATGTAGTCCGGAATCGATCGCAATCCCGCCAGGCAGATCAGCATCACGTAGGGCGTCCACATCCATGCATCGACCATGACGATCGTCCACGGTGCGAGCGGCACATCGCCGATCATCTGGAACGAGTTCGGCGGAATGCCCGTGAAAAAGCCGACGATGTCGTTGAAAAGACCCGTCTGCGGTTGCAGCAAAAAGGTCCAAAAGTTGCCGACGACAGCGGGCGAAAGCATCATCGGCAGCAGAATCAGCGTGGTCCAGAAACTATGGCCGCGAAACTGCCGGTTGATCAGCAGTGCGAGCCCGAAGCCGAGCAGCACTTCGAGTCCGACCGACCAGAAAACGAAGCGCGCCGTCACCTGCATCGCGTACCAGATGTCTTCGTCGGTGAGTATGTCCGTGTAATTGTCGATGCCGACATTGCGCGCGGGCACGCTCGGCATATTCGACTTGAAGTTCGTGAATGAGAGCCGCAATGCCCAGATCAACGGAAAGATGTTGATGGCGAGCAGCAGCACGATAGTCGGAAGAATGAACAGCCACGCGATGGTTCGGTCAGACAGTCCGCGCAAGCGCGCGGCCGCGCGCGTCTGCGCTTTGGTCTGCAACCCTTCCGGAGGAAAAGGCTTGTTTGCCAACATGCCTGACTCCTTGTTGTCGCGGACCGGCGAGATCGATCGGCTCGCCGGCCCGCGCGTTCATGTGCGGTAACGCTAGTTCTTCCCTTCCGCCTTGAATACTTTGTTCCAGTCCTTGACGAGCAGATCGAGCGCTTCTTTCGCCGTGCCCTTATCCGCAACCACATAGTCGTGCACGCGCTTTTGCATATCGAGCAACAACTCGGCATAAGTAGGCTCGGCCCAGAAGTCTTTCACTATCGACATCGACTTCAGGAATGCAGGCGCAAATGGCGCGCTCTTCGGAAAGTCCGGCGCGTCCACCACCGACTTCGCCGCGGAGTAGCCGCCGAGTTGCCACCACTTCTTCTGCACATCGGCTTGCGCGAACCACTTGATGTATTCGAGCGCGTCGGCCTTGTGATCCGAGTACGACACGACGGATATGCCTTGACCGCCAAGCTGCGTGAACTGTTTCGTTTCCTTCGGATTGACGAAGAAGCCGATCTTGTCGCCGCCGACATTCGGATCCTTGTACAGGCCGGGGAAGAAGGCGAACCAGTTCATCTGCATCGCGACCTGCCCCGACTTGAACGCATCGAGCCCTTCCTGCATGTAGGCGTTCGTCATGCCGGGCGCCGTGCAGCACTTGTAAAGCGCCTTATAGAATTCGAGTCCCTTTATCGCGCCTGGCGAATTCACGAAGCCCTCCAGGTGATACGGCTTCTTCGGGTCCTGGTATTCGAAGCCGAAGTTATAGAGCATGTTGGTCACGCCCATTGTGATCCCTTCCGAGCCGCGCTCCGTGAAGATATACACGCCATACACGGTTTTGCCGTCGATCTTTCGTCCCTGAAAGAACTCGGCTGTCTGCTTGAGTTCGTCCATTGTCGTGGGCGGCTCGAGTTCGCGCTTGTACTTTTGCTTGAACTCCGCGCGCAGTTCGGGCCTCGCAAACCAGTCTTTGCGGTAGGTCCAGCCCACGGCGTCCGCCATCGCGGGCAGCGCCCAGTAATTCGGCGTGTTCTTCGGCCACTCTGCGTAGCCGACGACGGTCGCCGGCACGAAGTCGTCCATCGAGATTTTGTTCTTGTCGAAGAAATCATTGAGCTTGACGTAGTGTCCATTGACCGCGGCACCGCCAATCCACTGACTATCTCCGATGATGAGATCGCACAGCTTTCCATGCGAATTCAGTTCGTTGAGGAAGCGGTCCGCATAACTCGTCCACGGCACGAACTCGAACTTCATTGCAATGCCGGTTTTCGCCGTGAAGTCTTTCGATAATTCGACGAGCGCATTGGCGGGGTCCCATGCGGCCCAACATAGCGTCAACTGCTTGCCCTGCGCATGCGCCGCCGATCCGAAGCTCAGTCCCAGCGACGCGACGAGCGCCGCTAATACCCTTGATGACGTAAGACGTAACATGTGTCTTCTCCTTGTCTCTGTCGGGTCTCAAACTGATGACAGACAGCGCCCATGCGCCGGACGCTGCATATGAGCTCTGGCGGACCGAAGCGAACTGTCCGCGTGTCGCGAGCTTCAGGCATGCGCATTCTCACGAAGATAGATACGGGTTTCGGGCGTCGGGATGGAAGGCACGCCGCGCACGTCGTTCAGGAAGTTGAGAGCGGCGAGACCGGCCCAATGGACAATGCCGCGCACGTCCTGATCGAGGATCACGTCGATCGCCCGCTCCGACAGCAGCGCCCGCGTATCGGCCGTGCACTCGTGGCCGATCAGTACGACGCGCGCCTTGTCGCCCGATTCCTGCAGCGTCGACGCGATGCCGGAAATGCCGCCGCACGTCACATACACGCCGACCAGATCCGGATGTCCCGCCGTCAGTCCTTGCACGGCGAGTCCGGCGCTGTCGTCGTCTTCGGCGAAATCGGGCTCCGTGAGCCAGCGCAGGTTGCGAAAGTCCTCTTCGAGCACCTGGGAAAAACCCGTCCGACGCTCGAGCTGATCGTGCAGACGCGACGACGCCGACAGCACGGCGACCGTGCCGATGCGCGAACCGACGAAGCGGCCCATCAGCAGACCCGCCGTTCGTCCGGCCATGCGGTTATCGACACCCACGTACGTGGCGCGCGCACTCGACGGCAAATCTGAAAAGACCGTAACGACGGGCACGTTGGCATCCATCATGTCCTGAATCATCCGCTCGACCCATGGGTAATCGAGCGGCACGAGCACGAGCGCGTCGTAGTCGATCAATTGCTGTGCGAGTGAGATCGCGTCGCGCTGGCTGGACAGGTCGCAACGGTAAAACGACGAGACAAGACGATGCTCGCGAAAGAAGCTGGCGGACAGCGCGATATCGCGTTCGACTTGATCGAGAAAGCGGGAATTGATTTGCGGTAAGACGAAGGCGACCCGGAACGATGTGGTTTTCGCAGGCCTGCCGCGGCTTGCGCGTTCGTCGCGCAGCGTGGCCAGCGCGAGATGTACACGTTCGGCCGTTTCGGGGCGCACCCCCTGGTCTTCGCGCAGCACACGATCGACCGTTGCCACGCTCACCCCGGCGCGGCGCGCAATCATCATACGTGTAGCTGGCATGGGTCTCCTCCGGTGCCAGGCGAAGAATCATTTTATGAACTCAAGATAGTTTTCTGCGCGGAGAATGCAAGCTTTTTTCACGCGTTAAATGCATCATTTTTGCCAGCATGCACCGTTGGATTTTTTCTCTATGTGCTTAATGTCGGCGCTTGCCTCGGCGTTGGATTCGCATCTGTGTGCCGATCAGAACGGATCTGTCATTAGTCATCCTTATAACGTCAAGAAAAGGGTGAACCGATGGCTGCCCCCCTCCGCTACAATGGCCGCCGAGCGACACAACTCCGATTGACTTCCATTATCGAACTGGACCCGATGAGGGCGAGGGTCCGGTCGATTTCCTCTTTGATCATCGCGATGACATCGGACACACCGGCCTCGCCTTTCGCGGAGAGCCCGTACAAAGTGGCGCGCCCAAGCATCACGGCCGTCGCGCCCAATGCGACCGCCTTCACCACATCGGCCCCTCTTCGGATACCACTGTCCAGAATGAGATCGGTGGTCGGCTTCGCATCGGAGATGCCCGGCAATGCGTCGATCGGCGCAGGAAGATCCGCGAGCTGTCGTCCGCCATGATTCGAGACTATGACACCGTCGGCGCCGATTTCCACGCATCGCGCGGCATCTTCAGCCGTCACGACGCCCTTGACGAGCAGCTTTCCGGGCCAGTCGTCGCGCAAGCGACGGAGGTCGTCCCAGCTAAAGCTCGCGTCCATTTCCCGCCGCAGCACCGCAGCCTGGGAGGCGGTATCAGAGGCGTCATCGGTCGCGAAGTTCTTCAACTGCGGCATACCATTCGTCAGGTAGGACCACAGCCAGCGGGGATGCGAAATGCCATCGAGAGCGCCTCGTGGAGTGACTTTGAATGGCATAGCAAACCCGTTTCGCAGATCGCGCTGCCGGAATCCATTTACCGCGACGTCCGTGGTCAGGATCAACGTCGAATAACGAGCCTCTCGCGCTCTCGTGACCAAGCTCTTCGCCACATTCCGGTGTACTACGTATAACTGGAACCACAAGTCTCCGTCCGCTCCCCTTGATACCTCCTCGATCGACATGTTCGACGCGGTAGAGAGTGCGAACGGGATCCCAGCCTTGCTTGCAGCGCGTGCAAGCGCAAGATCTCCGTCGGGCCAGAACGCACTATTCAGACCTGTCGGCGCGATCACGAGCGGCGACGAAATTTGTCTCCCCAGAAGGTCGGTAGACTGCACACGCTCGCTCACATCGACAAGACGCCGGGGACGCAATTCCCACTTGTCAAAGGCGGCACGATTGTGCGTCAGGCCGGACTCGTCGTCGGCCCCGCCTTCGAGATAGTCGAATACCATCCTCGGCAACCGACGCCGAGCCGCGGAACGATAGTCACCGACGGAGAAGATATGGGGAAACGCTCTTGCCATGATTGTGTCTTGCTTGACCGAACTGGAAACGTGGGGAAGAAAGCAATTTCTTGGCGTGTGTCACGGGCCGTCGAGCGACGACAGAGGAAGACCAACCGCAGTTGCGACTGGCAGACGGAGCGAGAATGCGCCGCTCATGCCAGTCGCCGACCTCGCGCTACTCAGTGACGACTTGCGTGACCAGCCGCTTCTGACGAAGCGCCGGGATATGGTTTCTGACCTGCGACAGCGAGATCAGTACCAACAGCATGGCGACCCCGAGCATCGCGAGATAAAGGGACGCTCCGCCCACGGTGATGACGACGGCGCCAGCGAATGCGCTGAGGATCGCACCGAGTCGTCCAAACGCGAGCGCCGAAGCGAGGCCGGTTGCTCTCACGCGAGTCGGATAGACATACGCACACAAGGCGTACATCGTCGACTGAACTGCATTGACGAAGAGACCGTGGACGCCCAGACCGATAACCAAGAGGCTCGTGTGACTCGCCACATCAACGCCTCGCAGAAAAAAGGCGCTCGCACATCCTCCGGCGCAGCACACCAGGAGCGGCCAACGCGAACCAAAGCGCGTGATGGCCAAGGCGCAGATGAGTGCCCCGAAGACGCCGCCGAGGTTATATGCGGTCAGGCCCGAACCGGCAAGTGCCACGGGAAGCCCTTCGGATGCGAGCATGGTCGGCAGCCAGCTAAAGGCGGCGTAGACCGCGAGCAGGCACATGAAAAACGCACTCCAGATAGCAATCGTGTTACGTCGCTGAGCCGGCTCGAAGAGCGACCCGAAGCCGTCGCGTTGTTCGAGCCTTTGCTCGGCGGCGTCGACGAAAGTCGTCTGCGCACTAATCGGCCGCGACATTCTCGCAAGGAGCGCACGCAACTCGGTCCAGCGCTGTTCCTTGCGAGCGAGAAAGCGGGGAGACTCCGGGAACACGAAAAACAGCAGAATGCCAAGGGCCAAGGGGATCGTGCCACCGATGAAGAACAAGCCACGCCAACCGAAGGTCGGCAAGACGGCACCGGCGAAGAACCCGGCAAGCATGCCCCCGAGCGGCACGCAAACGATGGTAGACGTGACGGCGAGCGTGCGGCGACGTGCCGGGGTGAACTCTGCGGTCATCGTCGTGGCACTGGGAAGCGCTCCGCCGATGCCCAGGCCCGCGATAAAGCGAAGCGCGGCGATCATCGGTATGTCTTGCGCAAGCCCGATGGCGCAGGTTGCCGCGCCGAACACCACGACGCTACCGATGAGCGCCCAGCGCCGGCCAAACCTGTCGGCGAACAAGCCAGCGCACGCGCTCCCGACGCCCATGCCAACCAGACCCGCCGCCACGGCCGGCGCGAACGCATTGCGCGTTATGCCCCATTCTTTGATGATGGTGGGAATGGCGTAACCGATGAGCTGGCCATCGAAGCCGTCCATGATGATCGACAGTGCGGCCAGGCAAACGACGAACTTCTGAATGAGCGTAAAGGGGCCGTCGTCGAGAAGACTGCCAATGTCAGCAGTCTTCGAAGCGCTGAAGGTCTGCGGATTCATTGCTCGACCTCCGCGCGCACATTCGATGGTCTGTCGATTGCAACAAGGTCCGCGACGTCGCGCGGGAGCATGGCAAAACATATCTTCATGGCGATGTCTCCTGGGTACGCTGCGCCGGGTCGATCGGCGCGTCTTTTGATGCATGATCGCGGACGTTTGTTGTTCTCGGTTGACGTGCCCGCGGCTACCTACTTCGCAACGGCTGATGCGTTTCGCGCGTCGATAAGCCTGACGAGCTTTGCCAATGTCTCCGTGTGCGGAACGGACACGTTGATGCTGCGGGCCACTTCAACGACTGCGCCGTTGATGCCTTCGATCTCTGTCTTTCGCCGGGCCAGAACGTCTTGCAGCATCGACGGCTTGTGCCCCTTGTGCTGTTCGATCGCATGAACGATGTTTGTCGAGCACACGCTCAGATCCGCGGAAACGCCGCTGGCGTTCGCCACTGCGATGACCTCGGCGGCCACGGTCAGTGCCAGGCTCTTGCTGTCCTCCAGCAGTCCAAGCTGGTCCACCGTCGTTCCAGTGACCGCACAGATGCTGTTGAGCGCAGCGTTGAACGCCACCTTTTCCCAGATAGCTGCCCAGACGTTGTCGTCGATCTGACAATTCAATCCGGCGGAATTCAGAGCCTCGGCGACGGCATTGACTTGGGAAGTGCGTTCACCGTCGGCGCTCATCATGCGAATTTTCCCTTCGCCGTGACTGCTCACCGAGCCAGGACCGACAAGGTCCGCCGGCCACGTGGTAACGCCAACAAGCACGTTGGAGAGCGGCACGAAGTCTCGAATCGCTTCGACGTTCCCGAGTCCGTTTTGCAGCGTGAGCACGGCGGTTGTCTCGCCGAGCAGATGCTCGATGCCGGACAAGGCCGCGCGCGTGTGCATCGACTTCGTGAAGAGCAACAGCAAGTCAGGCGGTTTATCCGTAGCTTCGGGTCGTATCGCGTTGATGTTCGTGATTGCGCGAGTATCGTCATCCATCTCCAAGCGGAGGCCCTTCGCACCGATAGCGTCCAGATGCGGTTGATTGATGTCGATCAGCGTGACTGAGTGACCGGCTTCCGCCAGGCGGCCGCCGAACAACGACCCCATCGCTCCTGCACCGAGTACGGCGATTTCCATAGTTGACATGTCGACCGCGGCTGCGGTCTTACCTGAGTTGTCGAACGAGTTGACGAGGGTGACAGGGACGTAACTCAGAACGGATAGTGTCGCGGCGACGTTTGCACAGTGACCCAGCGCAAGTCGGTAAAAGCGGCAATGCCTGCCTGTCCGCCGAAGTGGCCAAAGCCACTACCTTTGACGCCTCCAAAGGGCATCTGCGCTTCGTCGTGGACGGTTGGCCCGTTGACGTGGCAAATCCCGGATTGGATGCGGCTCGCCACCCGCATCGCGCGCGCGACATCGCGACTGAACACGGCCGCAGCGAGACCGTATTCGTTATCGTTAGCGCATCGGATCGCTTCTTCTTCGCCGTCGACGCGCACGATTGCCTTGACAGGGCCAAACGTCTCTTCGTTGTAGATCCGCATGTTCGGTCCAACGTTATCGACGAGCGTTGCAGGCATAAGGGTGTTCTCTGCTTTTCCCCCGCAGACCATCGTCGCGCCTTTGTGCAAGGCGTCATCGATCAAGGCGTTGCATCGTTGTACCGTCGCCATATCGACAACGGAGCCCAACACGACCGGCCCCTTTCGAGGGTCGCCGAGCGGCAGCGTCTTAACCTTTTCACCGAGCTGAAGAACAAACTCGTCGGCGATCGCGCGATCGACGATGATGCGCTCGGTGGACATGCAGATTTGTCCTGAATTCGCGAAGGCGCCGAAAGCGGCAGCATCGACCGCTGCCGCTATGTCGGCGTCGTCGAGCACGATCAGCGGGGCCTTTCCGCCCAGTTCGAGAACAGACGGTTTGAGATGCCGTGCGCAGCTTTCCGCGATGATTTTCCCGACCTTTGTCGAGCCCGTGAAATTGACACGTCGGATAGCCGGATGCGAAATCAGCGCTTCGACAACCGGACCTGCATCGGCAGGCGCGTTCGTGACGAAGTTGACGACGCCTGCGGGCAATCCAGCATCCATGAAGGCTTCCGCAATGAGTGCGTGCGTCGCCGGGCAGATTTCCGAGCCCTTCAGTACCACCGTGTTACCGCAAGCGAGTGGAAGCGCAACCGCACGCACGCCAAGGATGACAGGCGCATTCCACGGCGCAATCCCGAGGCATACGCCTGCGGGTTGCCGAACCGCCATCGCCACGCTGCCGGGGACGTCGGACGGAATGACTTCGCCTGAAATTTGCGTGGTCAGTGACGCTGCCTCCCGCAGGCCGTCAGCGGCCAATCGCACATTGAAGTCGGCCCAGATGCGCGAAGCGCCCGTTTCGGCCGCCATCGCGGAAGCAAACGCCTCCGCCTTCGCTTCGAGCGCTTGCGCCGCGCTAAGGAGATAGGAACGACGCTGGGTCGGGCCCTGCTGAGACCAATGAGCAAACGCGACGGCAGCTGAATCCACTGCATCACGAACGTCGTCCAGCGTACACGCGGGGGCCACGCTTGCGACGTCCTGATCCAAGGGGTTAGAACGTTGGAATGTCGCGCCATTGCTCGCGCCGACATGCGCTCCGTTGATAAGCATCGAAATCGTCTTCATAGTCTCCGCCTTATGTTTCTCTTTTCCTGTAGGCCCTTCAGGCAATCACGACCTCGACAAGACGCGGCTCGCCCGCCTCGAGGGCTTCCTTCAACTTGTCCGCGAGCTCCGCGGCGTTCGCGACACGGAGACCTTTACAACCCATGCCCTGGGCAAGCGACACGAAATCCAAGCCGGGAAGATCAGTGCCCTGAACAGCGTCGTCGGAAGCGAATCCAAACACCGGCGCAAACTCTTGAAGCGCGGCATAGCGCTGGTTGTTCAGAATGACGAACGTGATCGGCAGACGCATCTGCACCGCGCTATAGATCGCCTGGATCGAGTACATGCTCGAGCCATCTCCGATCAATCCAATCACTTTGCGATCGGGAAGAGCGAGCGCGACGCCGACCGCTGCAGGCATGCCGTAGCCCAAGCCGCCGCTAGCCATCGTGAAAAACGTATTGCTCTTTGTGAACGGCAGATACCGTTGCATGACCGGGCGAGAACTCGGTGCCTCTTCAACGACAACGTCGTTCGGATCGCGAACCTCCGCGAGGGTTTGCAGCGCGAAGGCGACCGACATCA
Source organism: Caballeronia sp. AZ7_KS35 (assembly GCF_023631045.1). Taxonomy (NCBI): domain Bacteria; kingdom Pseudomonadati; phylum Pseudomonadota; class Betaproteobacteria; order Burkholderiales; family Burkholderiaceae; genus Caballeronia; species Caballeronia sp. AZ7_KS35. The sequence continues at coordinate 86,800 of NZ_JALQDV010000039.1, forward strand.
CGGGCGACGGCTCGGCACGAGGTGCTCTTGGCCGAGGCTCAGGCAAAGGACGCGTGTCTGGCGCCGCACGCGCAAGCAAGTCAAGCAAGCCGAGGCGGACGTTGCCGACCACCGCAGCCCCTCCGGGCGTCCACGCCGCGACGTTGGGGTCGTCGATGAGTTGATAAAGCGCCGCGCCCGCCGGCACGTGCGGGCCTGTACCTTCGACGTGATACGAAAAGGCAGGCGCGCCAAGGACGCAAACGACGTCATGCCCATCGAGCAGCGAGACGATCTTTTCACGCATCGCGGGGAGAAATCCCGCGAAAAGTCGATGGTCCTCGGGGAACGAACAACGCGCGCTCATCGGCGCGACAAAGACGCGTGCGTTATGTCTCTCGGCCAGCTGAACGACTTCCTTCCATGCGCCCGCCCGGTCGACTCCCGCACCTACCACGAGAGCCGGCGTTCTCGATGCGTCCAACGCTGCGCCGAGTTTCGCCAATGCCTCCGGGTCGGGACGAACCGAGTTGCTGACAGTCGCGCGCTCATGAAACTCCGCAGGCTGGTCCCAGTCATCCACGGGAATTGAAACGAAGACAGGCCCACGCGGCTCCTGCATTGCGATGTGATACGCGCGCTCCAGCGCGCGCGGCACGTCTTGCGCACGCGCGGGTTCGATCGCCCACTTCACGTATGGCTTGGGCAACTCGACTGCCTGTGCGGCGGAAAGGAACGGGTCGAACGGCAAGATCGAACGGGCTTGTTGACCCGCCGTGATAACGAGCGGCGTCTGATTCTTGAATGCCGTGAAGATATTGCCCATCGCGTTGCCGACGCCGGCCGCAGAATGAAGGTTCACTAACGCTGCGTTTCCAGTTGCTTGCGCATAGCCATCGGCCATCCCGACGACTGCCGCTTCTTGTAAGCCCAGGACGTATCGGAAGTCGGCAGGGAAGTCCCGAAACATTGGAAGCTCCGTCGATCCAGGGTTAGCAAAGATCGACGTCATCCCCAGTTCGCGCACGAGCTTAATGACGACATCCCTGACGGTGGCGTGTGTCGACGGACTGCTTCCTTCGCCTTGTTTGTCGCTGCCTGTCATTGCGATTCCTCTTTGGTTCAAGAGCGTTTCTGCTCTTCGGTGAAACGAGTATGGGTTTCCAAGACATGCTTGAATATTGCTTTTTTTCGCGAAACCCTTTACCTTCAGGTAAAGGCTCGGAGCTTTTGCGAAATGTCATATGTTGAAGTAAGTGGCTGTTTTTGATGCTCTTTTCCAAGCCCAATTTGAGTTGATGGCCAATGCCCTAGGCCAGTGTCCCTAGGGAACACCCCAACGAACTCATGAGCTACAACCTCCATCAATTGCATGCTTTTACGACCATCGTGTCGTCCGGCAGCCTCGGAAGGGCCGCAGCATCGCTCAATGTGACTCAGCCAGCACTCAGTCGAACGATCAAGCGCCTGGAGGAAGATGTGGGCGCGCCGCTCTTTGAGCGGCACGTCAAAGGCATGCAGTTGACGGATATTGGCGCTGCCTTGCTGCCGCATGCTCAGCTTCTATTGCGGGAGGCAGAAAATGCGCGCGAAGAGATCGACGCGATGCGCGGACTCGCCAAAGGAACGATCAAGGTGGGAGCGGTTGGCAGTCTCGCCGCCCACTTCCTTCCTTTGGCGGTCGATCGTGTCTTGGGGAAATGGGGCAACTTGCACGTCGAAATCATCGAAGGCGTGTGGGACCGCCTTGCGGAGGGGCTCATCAATTACGAGATCGACCTCGCTCTAAGCACGGCCACTAATGACAGCGACGAGATCGTGGCCGTACCTGACTGCCGATGGGAGGACAACAGCTTCGTCGTAGCGGCTTTCAGCCATCCATTGCGCAAGAAACCGAAGCTCGCTCTCGCCGACACATTGACCGCGCGGTGGGCCATCCCGCCCAAAGGTACAGCCCCTTATGAACACATGCGAGAGACGTTTCTCTCTCGCAACCTCGACATGCCGGATATTGCCGTCCGGACGCGCTCGGTGACCGTGCTTAAAAGTCTGGTAGCCGAATGCTCGTTTCTGAGCTGGATGCCGGAACCGATGTACGACTCCGAAAGCAAGGCAGGGATCATGGGGACTCTGCCTATTCCGGGCGTTCGCGCCGCCAGAACATTGACAGCGTTTCAGCGCCGCGACGGGATACTGCCGCGTCCAGCCGCGCGTCTGCTCGACGAACTCAGAAGCCTGACCGAGGGCGGCATGGCGTTGCGGACCACGCGATAAGCCAAAGATTGCCATCGAGTTCGGAATCTCGGGAACTGCGTTAGGAAATAATCTAAATCCTCCGCCTGATTCGATTTAGTCTGCGCAAGCGCCCAGCGGCCGGGCCAAAATCAGTTTCAAATACCAAGTTAGAAATAGTTCTAAATGCGGCTTTAGAATTATTTCTAACTACTGCTTTAAGGCATTTATTAACGGATAATTATTTAGGATTTCCAGACTTTCTATTTTCATTTGGAACCCTTAATATCCGTTTCCAGCATTTGGCCTGGGATCGCAGGATTCGAGAAGGCACGTTATCCCCAGATAACCCACCTTTACGACTCTCGTCCAGTGCAAGTTCGTTGCATCAGTATGAATCCAACGTCTTTAACGATCCGGAATTCCGGAGGCCCCTCCACGGCCATATGCTGAAACCAAACATTCCTGGGAGCATTGCTTTATGAAGTCTTTCGCTATTTCCACTTTGATGGCCGCTATTTTGGGAGCTACTGCAGGTAGCGCTCTCGCCGCTGATGGAACGATCACGTTCAATGGAGCCTTGACGGCTTCGACATGTGAAATCAATGGTAATGACACGTCGTCCAAAGACTTTACGGTCAATCTTCCGACGCTGTCCACGAATGCCTTGACGAAATCGGGCGATACGGCAGGCGCCACTTCCTACCATATCGCGTTGTCCAAATGCACGCCGGTAACGTCGACCAGCAAGGCTTCGGTCTTCTATGAGGCGGGCGCCACCGTCGATCCGGTCGATGGACGTCTTATCGTCGCGCCAGGCGGCGCTCAAAACGTCAAGCTGCAAATCAACAACAGCGACGGTTCCCAGATCAAGGCCGGCTTTTCGACCGATCTGCAGAACTCCAAAGCGGCCGATATCTCGAGCGGCGCAGCGACGCTGTACTACCAGGCTGAATACTACGCAACGGGCGCCACGACTGCCGGCGCGGCCAATTCGTCTGTCGTGTACAGCATCGATTATCAATAAGTCGATAAGCACCGGGACCTCTCAGTTGTCAGGGAGGTCGGGAAGCGGGGCGGCTGCCCCGCTTTTCCAATCGAATGTGGCATTGAATTTCTTCGCGCAATGAAACTGATCCGCAAGACACTTACCTTCGCAACGATCTGCCTGTCGATCGCTGCATTCGCCCCGACCGCCATTGCATCCGTGGTGATTGCCGGTACGCGAATCGTTTATAACCAGAACGATTCCGAAGTTATCTAAAGGCGCGCGTTCGGAGTATCTCACTCGAACAGCTATTGCAGACATCAAAGGAAGCATTGGCCGCAACCGAAACGGGCTTCAAGGTCGGCAGCCGGACGCAGGTCGACGTTCTGCGTGCGCTCGACTCGTACTTTACGGTTCGCCGCGATCTCATGCGTTCTCGATACGAGGTTATCGTTTCCTCGTTGCAATTGAAGGCGAACGTTGCGTCCCTGACCATCGACGATATTTCCTACGCAAACACGCTGTTGTGCTGCGCGAAAACATCGGACAACGGACCATCCTTACGCTGACTGTGCAAGAGTGCATTGACGTGCCGAATACCTTGAGTTCGTTTGCATAACCCTTCTGGCTTTGCCAGAGCAGTTCGCTCTAATACGCTTGAAACGCGCATCGGGAATTTCCCATTGCGCGTTTTTTGTTGCCTAAAAGGATCGACATGAGTTATTTGCATGCCGTCTCGCAGGCATCTATCAAATCTCAAAAAAGATTTGCTCCAAAAATAGGATGCGTCTTATTATGTTCTTAAGCTGATTATGTTCGCGCAGCGCGCAGATAAGGAATCCCGAGCACAAGAAGTTTCATTACAGGGGCCGAGATGAGAAAAGCGAAGTGGTTGAATATTGCCCGGCACGCGCTGCGCTGCGCCGTCGTGAGTTCCCTTGCCGGGCTTTGCGTGCCGGCTTTCGCGACGCTCGTTCCGGGCGGCACGATCACGTTCAGAGGTGCATTGGTTGCGCCGCCGTTTGACATCGCTGCCGGATCTGCTTCCATGCTCGGAACCAGTGGATTCCAGAACGATTCCGCTGATGTGAAAGGCGTACGTTCCTCCGCCGTTGTCACCTATTACGCGCCACCGCACAATGCGCCGAGCGCGGAGGTTTCGTTGGTCGTAGTGGGCGATCGTGCCGCTGCGGTGAGTTCGCATTTCATCGACGGCGCGGGACAGCGCGTCGGGCCGTCCCTGGGCCGCTCATATCACGTAGGCCCGGCAGGCGGCGCGCTTCTGATACGGCGATCCGAAAACGCGCGCGCCGAATCGACGACGCTCGTGACCGTCGTCACCCAATACAACTAGCGCATTCAACGCGATGCATATCGCTGCAATCCCGCGATGCTTTCCCGCAGTTCGTCTTGCAGCCGCGCCATCAATTCGGCGGCGGGCAACTCGCGCGCGAGCGCGGCGGCTTGCCCTGCCCATTGCGCGCCGTAGCCGAATTCGCTCTTTGCTTTCGCCGCTGCGTGCAATGCCTTGCCTGCATCGTAGGTAATCGGATACGCGGGAATGGCAGGCGCTCCTTCGGCGCGCCCGAGTTCGGTGAACTTGTTGACGAGGCTGCGCGCCTTGCGCCCCGAAATCGCCGATGTGAACGTCGTGCGTTCGGCCGCATCGGTCAAGATCGCGCGACGGTAGCCCGCATCGATCGACGTCTCCGTGCAAGGCACGAACGCCGTGCCCAATTGCGCGGCCTGTGCGCCCAGCGCAAGCGCCGCCGCAATGCCCGCGCCGTCCATGATGCCGCCCGCCGCGATCACGGGCACGTCGAACTTGCTGGCGAGAAGACGCGTCAGCGCGAACGTGCCGAGGTTGTCGTCGTCGGCTTGCGGATCGAAGATGCCGCGATGTCCGCCCGCTTCGATGCCCTGCGCGACGATCGCATCCATGCCCGCCGCGACGACCTGCTCCGCCTCACGCAAATTGGTTGCGGACGCAATCAGTTTGATGCCCGCGTTGCGCAACGCATCGATGTATTCCTTCGACGGCAAGCCGAAGTGAAAACTCACGATCGCGGGCTTCTCTTCGACGAAGACCCGGAGCATGGCATCATCGACGACGAAGCTCGTACAAATCTCGCTCAGCTTCGCGGGCGGCGTCGCGCCGTATTGCGCGAACACCGGCGCGAGCCAGTTCGTCCATGCCTGCTCGATAGCGGCGTCGGCGCGGGCCGGCTCATGACAGAACACGTTGATGTTGAACGGCTTGCTCGTCAGCTCGCGCGTCTCGCGAATCACCTTGCGCGCGCCTTCCGCGTTCATCGCGCCGACGCCGAGCGAGCCGAGCCCGCCCGCATTCGATACGGCCGCCGCGAGCGCGGGCGTGCTGACGCCGGCCATCGGCGCCTGAATGATCGGCACGTCGATGCCGAGTAGCGATGTCAATGCGTTCTTGCTCATGAATGTGCATCCTCTGAACGTTGATTCAACGCGTGCCGAGCTTCTCGACGACGAAGTCGACAAAAGCCCGCACGCGCGACGACAAATGTCTGCCGTGCGGATACAGCAGGATGAACGGCCTGCTGCATCCGCCGTAATCGCGCAGCACCTCGACAAGCGTGCCCGCGCGCAATTCTTCCTCGACGGTGAAGCGATAAATCTGGAACAGACCCGCGCCGTGACGCGCGAGCGGAATGCCCGCGAGCGCATCGCCGGACGTGCCGTAGCCGCCTTGCGTCGTGATTTCCACGAGTTCGCCGTTCTGCATGAAGAGCCACGGCACGGGCCGTCCGGTACTTGGCATCTCGAACTGGATGCATTCGTGCGCGAGCAGATCTTCGATTGTTTTCGGCACGCCCGCGCGCTTCAGATAAGCCGGCGACGCCACCGTGACCAACTCCGCATCTTCGAGCTTGCGCGCGATCAGACCGGAATCGCGGGGTGCGCGTCCGCGTATCGCGAGGTCGAAACCTTCATCGGCGAAGTCGATGTTGCGGTTGCTCAGATGCGCTTCGACCGTGACATCGGGATAACGCTCTCTGAACTCCGCAAGCAACGGCAGCATGCGGTAATGCCCGTAAGGCGTCGGCATGCTGATGCGCAACACGCCCTTCGGCGTCGTCTGCTGGCCGGTGGCTTCGCGCTCCGCTTCCGCGAGACGATTGAGCGCATCGCGACATTGCTCGAAGTAGCGACGGCCTGCATCGGTCAGTCGAATCTGGCGCGTCGTACGCACGAAAAGCCGCACGGCGAGGCGCTTTTCGAGTCGCGCGACCGAGCGGCTCACGGCCGCCGGCGTGTCGCTCGCAGCGGTCGCCGCGAGCGTGAAGCTGCCGAGTTCGGCTGCAAGGCAGAAGAGTTCGATGCTGCCGAGAAGAAGGTCGTCGAATTGCCGCTGCATGTCGATTGGCTTCGCGTCGCTGTCGTTTTTGCTGCATCTTCGCCGCTTGCACATGAACGGTCAACCGACGGCGTTTCATACGGTTCGGCGCGCCGGGGCACAAAAACGAACGCCCGCTTCTTCCACACGGAAAAAACGGGCGATTAGTTGCAAGCGTAACGATCGATTACTTCGCGGTCGGCATCACGAATTCCGCGCCCTTCTCCGTGCTCTCGGGCCAGCGCTGCATGATCGACTTTTGCTTCGTGTAGAAGCGCACGCCTTCTTCGCCATACGCGTGCATGTCGCCGAAAAGGCTGCGCTTCCAGCCGCCGAATCCGTGCCACGCCATCGGCACCGGAATCGGCACGTTGATGCCGACCATGCCCACTTCGATGCGACGGCCGAATTCGCGCGCGATATGACCATCGCTCGTATAGCAGGCGACGCCGTTGCCGAATTCGTGCTCGTTGACGAGATCGACCGCTTCGCTGAAGTCCTTCACGCGCACGCACGCGAGTACCGGGCCGAAGATCTCTTCCTTGTAGATGCGCATGTCCGGCGTGACATGATCGAACAGCGTGCCGCCCGTGAAGAAGCCGTCTTCGTGGCCCGGCACCTTGAAGCCGCGGCCATCGACGACGAGTTTCGCGCCTTCTTCCACGCCCAGCGCGATATAACCTTCGATGCGTTCGAGTGCCTGGCGCGTGACGATCGGACCCATTTCCGCGTCGTCTTCCATGCCGTTCTTGATCTTGAGTTGCTGCGCGCGCTCTGCGAGACGCGGCACGATCTTGTCGGCGACATCGCCCACGAGCACCGCGACCGAGATCGCCATGCAGCGCTCGCCGGCCGAGCCGTAGCCCGCGCCGATCAACGCATCGACGGCCTGATCGATGTTCGCATCGGGCATCACGACCATGTGATTCTTCGCGCCGCCGAGCGCCTGCACGCGCTTGCCGTGCTTCGCGCCGGTCTCGTAGATGTAGTTCGCGATCGGCGTGGAGCCGACGAAGCTGATCGCCTTCACTTGCGGATGCGCGAGCAGCGCATCGACGACGACCTTGTCGCCCTGCACGACGTTGAAGATGCCATCGGGCAAACCGGCTTCCTTGAGCAGATCGGCCATGAACAGCGACGCCGACGGATCGCGCTCGCTCGGCTTCAGAATGAACGCGTTGCCCGCCGCGATCGCGACCGGGAACATCCAGCACGGCACCATGCACGGAAAGTTGAACGGCGTGATGCCCGCGACGATGCCGAGCGGCTGGCGCGTCGTCCAGTTGTCCATGCCCGTCGAGACCTGTTCGGTGTAGTCGCCCTTCAGCAGTTGCGGAATGCCGCATGCGAATTCGATCACGTCGATGCCGCGCGACACTTCACCCTGCGCATCCGAGAAGACCTTGCCGTGCTCGGCGGTGATGATCGCGGCGAGTTCGTCGCGATGCTTGTTCATCAGTTCGAGGAACTTCAGCATGACGCGCGCGCGGCGGATCGGCGGCGTGTCGCGCCAGGCCGGGAACGCGGCTTTCGCGCTCGCGACGGCTGCATCGACATCGGCGGCTTCACCGAGCACGAGCTTGCGCGGACGCTCGCCCGTCGCGGGATTGAACACCGGCTGCGTGCGCGTGGCCGAGCCATGCGTGCGCTCGCCGTGAATGTAATGAACGACGTCGGCGGTGTCGTTGAACGCTTGCATGCTGTCTCCTCTCACGGACTGGTTTGGCAATTGACACAGTGTAGGAAGCGATGCGCCCCTTGCAAAGACGCTATGATTGAACTCATTGTTTATATTGGCAAACAATCGGTTGATGGACGAGCAAAAGATCGAAGGTCTGTGGACCCATTTGCACTGGCTCACCGTGCTTGCGGAACAAGGCAGCTACACGGCCGCCGCCGCGCGGCTGAACGTATCGAAAGCGGCGATGAGCCAGCGCATCGCCGAACTGGAGCGCGCGGCGGGCGTGCCGCTCGTCACGCGCACGACGCGCAGCGTGCGTTTCACCGAAGCGGGCCGCAGGCTCGTCGACGATACGCGCGAGCAGTACGAGCGCATCGCATCGAGCTTCATGAGCGTCAAGGAGATGGCGGGCGTCGCGCGCGGGCTCATCCGCGTAACCGCGCCGATGGCCTTTTCGCGGCAGCAGCTCGTGCCGCGCATGGCCGGATTTCTGCACGCGCACCCCGATGTGCGGGTGCAACTGGAGGCATCGGACCGGTTGAGTTCGATCGCGACCGAAGGCTTCGATCTCGCGCTGCGGCACAGCGCGCAGGTGCCGGATACGCACGTCGCGTGGAAGCTGTGCGATACCCGTTCGGTGATCGTCGCGACACGCGCCTATCTGAAGCGGCGCGGCACGCCGGCGACGCCCAACGATCTCGTCACGCACGATTGCCTGGTCTATCCGCGGCCGCAGGCATCGAGCATCTGGTCGTTCGAAAGGAAAGGCGGGCGCAAGACTTCGACCGGGCCTCATACGCTCGCGGTGAGCGGTCCTTTCGCGGCGAACAACAGCGAAGTGCTGCGCGATGCAGCGCTCGACGATCTCGGCATCGCGCTCTTGCCGGATTTCACCGCGCAGGCCGCCGTGCAAGCGGGAAAGCTCGTCGTGCTGTTGCCGGAGTGGCGTCCGGTCGGCGCGTTCGCGGATCAGCTATTCGTGGTGCGGCCTTATGCGCCGCATGTGCCACGCGCGGTCGCGCTTTTCATCGGATATTTGCGCGAGACGTTCGCAGGCGGCTTTCCGCTCTAGAACGAAAAAACGCGCCGGTCCGAGACCAGCGCGTTTCGTGATGCGGCTTGCTGCTTGCTGCTCAGTGATGCGCGAACGTCGGGAAAACGTCGGCTTGAACCGCGTTGACGCGAGCGCCCGATTGCGCTGAACCATCCGCCACACCGCCATATCCGTTTTGCGCGGCGACGCGCGCTTCGGCAGCTTGAACGTCGGCGGGATACTTCGAATCGCTGATGACGTTCGGGTTATAACCGGCCTTTTCCAATTGCACGATTTGCTCGCGGACTTCGGCGCGCGTCAAAGGCTGATTCGACTGCGCGAACGACGCGACCGGCGCGGCAAAAGCAAGAGCGACCGCTGCGATACCGATGAACTTGTTCATGATGCTTTCCTCCATCCATAAGTTTTGAGTTGCCGCTCACGCTGCCTTGTTTGCTTCGTGCGCGACCGTTGAACAGAGTTTAGGTATCGCACGCCCTAGGGTAAATACCTAAACGGCGAAATCACTTTTGGCGAAAACCCGACTAATACGGGCACGCGCGATGAGGACCAACGCCTTGCGAATCGCCTATAACCAAGAACGGAGCGCCGCTCTACGCGACGCATAGCACGAACGATCGTTTAATCAGGGGAATGGCCTTGAAACGAATCCTTGTGATTGGCGCGGGTTTCGCCGGTCTGTGGAGCGCGCTGTCGGCGGCGCGCAAGCTGGACGAACTCGGGCACGCCGACGAAGCGGAAGTCGCCATCGTCAATCCGGTGCCTTTTCATAGCGTGCGGGTGCGCAACTACGAACAGCCGCTCGACCCGACGCTCGTGCAACTCGATACCGTGCTCGGGCCCGCGGGCGTGCACCTGATTCAGGCGAAGGCGACGAGCCTCGACAGCGCGAATCGCCGTGTGACGATCGAACGCGACGGAGCATCTGAGACGCTCGGCTACGACCGGATGATCCTCGCGGCAGGCAGCGTGCTCGTGCGTCCGCCGATTCCGGGCCTCGATCGCTATTCATTCGATGTCGACACCTACGCGGGCGCGTGCAAGCTGCAGGCGCATCTGCTGACCTTGCCCGCGCTGCCCGACACGCCCGGCCGCTATACCGCGGTCGTGGTCGGCGCGGGACTGACGGGCATCGAGTTGGCGGCGGAATTGCCCGCGCGCCTGCGCGAGATCGTCGCGGAAAAGGATCGCGGCAAGGTGCGCGTCGTGCTCGCGGATCGTTCGGCGCGGATCGCGCAATCGATGGGCGGCGCGCAGCATGTCATCGAAGGCGCGTTGCAGACGCTCGAAGTCGAGATGCGGCCAGGCGTGACGCTCGAATCGGTCGATGGCCAAGGTCTCACGCTCCACGATGGCGCGGCGAGCGAGCGCATCGAAGCGGCGACGGTCGTCTGGTGCGGCGGCATGCACGCGAACGCGCTCGCGGCGCAATTGCCGGTCACGCTGGACCCGCTCGGACGCGTGCCCGTCGATACGTTTCTGCGCGCGGAAGGCGTGCCGGGCGTGTTCGCGGCGGGCGATTGCGCGCGCATATTGATCGACGGCACGCGGCCATCGGTGATGTCGTGCCAGCATGGCCGGCCGATGGGACGTTACGCGGGCAACAACGCCGTCTGCGATCTATTCGGGCTGGAGATGCTGCCGCTGTCGATCGACTGGTACACGACCATCTGCGATCTCGGGCCGTGGGGCGCGGTGTATACGGAAGGATGGGACAGAAAGCTCGTCTCGGAAGGAGAGACGGCGAAGGCGACGAAGCGCACGATCAACGGCGAGCGCATCTATCCGCCGAAAAGCGGCACGCGCGAGGACATTTTTCGGGCGGCGGCGCCCGTCGTGCAAACGCCGCCGCCTACCGAACGCGCCAACAAGTAACGAAGCGTCAGACCTTCTTCACGGACGCTTCGTAGATCTCGTCGATCGACTGCTCGAGCGTCTTGTCGAACTCGCTGTCGCTCATGTCCTTCTTCAGCTCGTTGATGAGCGCGCGCGAGAAGCTCGCGATCATGCCGTGGTTCTGCGCGAGCTTCTTGCACGCGTCGCTGCGCGTATAGCCGCCCGACAGCGCGACGACGCGCACGACACGCGGATGCTCGATCAGCGGACGATAGAAATCCGCCTCGTCGGGGATGGTCAGCTTGATCATCACGTTGCTCGATTCCGGCAGCGCGTCGAGGCCCTTCAGCAATTCTTCGCGCAGAATCTTTTCCGCGCCTTTCTTGTCCGGGCTCTTGATCGAGACTTCGGGTTCGAGAATCGGCACGAGACCGTGCTTGATGATCTGCGCGCCCACTTCGAACTGCTGCTTCGCCACGGCGGCGATGCCCTTTTCGTCGGCTTGATGGATCACCGAGCGCATCTTCGTGCCGAAGATGCCGAGCTTCACGGCGCGCGCCAGAAGATCGTCGAGACCGGGGATCGGCTTCATGATCTGCACGCCGTCGGCTTCGGCTTCGAGACCCTTGTCGACCTTCAGGAACGGCACGACGCCGCGGTCTTCCCACAGGAACGTGGGAACGGGCTTGCCTTCCGCTTCGCCGTCCATCGTGCGCTCGAACAGAATCGCGCCGATCACCTTCTTGCCCGTGAACGAAGGCGCCGTGATGATACGCACGCGCATTTCATGCATCAGCTTGAACATTTCGGCGTCGCCGTTGTAGGCGTCGTCCGGAATTCCGTATTGCCGCAGCGCGCCGGGCGTCGATCCGCCGCTCTGATCCAGAGCAGCGATGAAACCATCCTTCTCAGCCATTTGCGCGAGCATCTTTTCGTTAGCCACGAACATTTCCTCCTCGAAGTTCAAACACCGGACTTGTGCGCGCACAGTCCGGGCTTATGGTTCAGCTTCTGCAAGTGTAAAGGTTTTGACGGGCGCTCAAGTCGTGCAAATCCGCCATTTGCGCGCAAATGGAGTGATGTCGTGCGCTGGCGCACGGCCCGCGACAAGAAAACTTCAGGAAGGAGCGGAATTGAGGCCGCCCGCGTTGCCGGATCGCCAGACGATGCCGAGGGCGCGCTTGAAGAGCGATGGCGCGCGCGTGAAGTCGCCGGCTTGCGGCAGTTGCGCATGATCGTTCGATGCTTCCGATGCAGCTTCGATCGCCTCCGGTTCGGGAACGGGCTCCGGAACAGGCGCGAGCTTTTCGCGCGCGTCGCCGCAACGCTGGTTCAGCACGCGGCGCATGTCGGGGTCGTCGATCAGCGCTTGCGCGGTCGCCATGCCGCGCTCGAATTGCAGCGCATAGGCGATATCGGTGAAATCTTCGTAGCGGCCGCTATCGGCCAGCTCGTACGCCAGTTCGAGCGTGCGCCGGCGTTTCCATGCATCGAGATCGTCGTGGGCCGTGCTCAAGGTGTCCTCTTCTTCGCGATGAGGTGCCGAAGATGTTAGCCCGCGCCAAACTTTTTTCCGTTGTCGCGTCACAACAAGCAGACGAAAAGCATTCACGATTTCAAACAAAAAGCGCTTGCCTGAAGCACTGGATTCGCGATAGTCCTCGCTTGACAAGGCTCGTGTAAGGTATTTAATTCACTCACCCGCCTCGCTGCGAAATGATGGGCGGCCGCCGACATGTCCTGTCTGCGCTGTGAAGCAGTCCCGACGTATGGATGTTCGCTCCGGTGCGGAGCGCGATGTGCCTTTATCGGAGCCGCGTCATGAACCCGCTTTCAGGAAGTCCGGCACGCGTGGCCGCTCTCGCTCTCGGCTGCGCGCTCGTCACGTCCGTAACCGGATGCGGCGGCTCCGATTCCACCGATACGTCCGTCCCCGACGCCATCACGCAGATCATGAAAAAGCCCATGTATCAGGGCGCGACGTGGGCATTGCGCGTCGTCGATCTGAACTCGGGCGATCTCGTCTACGACATGAATTCGAACGCGCAGGTGTATGTGGCGTCGGTGCGCAAGGTGTTTTCGCTCGGCGCGGCGCTCGATCAATACGGCGCGCAGCATCAGTTTCAGACGCCGGTGTATCGCACGGGAACCGTCGATGCGGCCGGCACGCTCAACGGCAATCTCGTGCTCGTCGCGAGCGGCGATCTCTCGATGGGCGGCCGCACGAACGCCGACGGCACGCTCGCCTGGACCAACTTCGACCACAACGAAGCGAACAATCTCGGCAACGCGCAGATCACCGCGCCCGATCCGCTCGCGGGCTACGACGCGCTCGCGGCGCAGGTGACGGCAGCGGGCATCAAGCAGGTCAACGGCGAAGTCGTCATCGACGATCGGCTTTTCGAACCCTTCGACTTTCGCGGCGAATTTCAATTGCGGTCGATCTTCGTGAATGACGATGTCGTCGATACGATCATCTCGCAGGGCAGCGCCGGCTCGGCGACGCCGGTGGACTATCGGCCGAAATCATCGGCGTTCACGGTGCAATCCACGTTGATGACAGCGGCGGCGGGCACCGAGGCGAAAATCACCGTCACGCCGACGGACCCGACCTGCTTCGGCTCGCTTGCCTGCACCGGCACGATCGGCGGTTCGATTCCGGCGAATTACGTGCCGCCGATCGTGCCGAATTTCCCGGTCATCCGCACGTTCCGCATCACCGCGCCGCAGAACTATGCGCGCACGGTGCTCATCGAGGCGCTCGCGCGCGCCGGCGTGAGGGTCACGGCGCCGGTTGTCGAAAACAACCCGACGCAACTTCTGCCCGCGAAGAATTCATATTCCGCCGATACGCGCGTCGCGCAGCTCACATCGCAGCCGTACAGCGAATATTCGAAGTGGATTCTGAAGGTCAGCTACAACATCGGCGCGGACACGAGCCTCATGCTATTCGGCGTCGCGAACAACGGTTCGACCACGCTTCAGTCGGCGCTCGCGGCGGAGAACGCGAAGCTATCCGCCGCGCCGTTCAACGTGCCGATGAGCCAGACGCATTTCATCGACGGCAGCGGTGGCGGCGAAACGACGGCGACGCCGGTCGCGGTCATCGCGATGTTGCGCGCGATGAACGGCCGTCCGGCGTTCCCGGCGTATCTGGATTCGATGCCTTTTCTCGGCGTCGACGGCTCGCTCGCGAGCACGACCGACTTCGAAGCCGATCCGACGCTCGCGGGCGCGAAAGGCAAGGTGTACGCGAAGACGGGAACGTACGTGACCGGCACCGAAAACCCCGACGGCACCGCGACGACCACGCTCAAAGGTCAGGCGCTCGCGGGTTATATCGACGCGAAAAGCGGACGAAGGCTCGCGTTCGCGCTGATCGTGAACAACGTGCCGATCAGCGACGTGCCCGACATCATCAACGTGTTCAACGACGAAGGCACGATCGCGGCGAACATCTGGAAGCTGCAGTGAGCCGCTTTCGACTCACCATGCGCCGGCGAACGCCAGCACCGCGCGATTGAACGCGCCGGGACTCGCGACGTTCATGCCGTGCGATGCGCGCGCGATCGTCTGACGCTCCGCGAACTCGATCCACTCTTCGAGCTTCTCGACGTTGTTGCGGAACATGCGCGGGCTTTTCTCGCCGTCGATCAGCAGCGTGCGGCACTTGATGTCGCGCGCCGCTTCGCGCGTGTATGCGGGCAGCGGATCGCGGAATTGCTTCGGCAGCGTGAGCGCGTTATCCAGCGCCATGCGACGGAAGCTCTCCGTGCTCTTCTTCCAAAAGCCCGGCATGCTGACCGAATCCACGAACATTTCGAGGCCGCGGTCGAATTCGCCCTGTTCGATCAGCTCGGCCACGCGCGTGCGCAGCGCGTTGGTCGCGGGCGGCAGCGTGGCGGGCGTGGCCTGCGGCGAGGTTTGCAGCGGACCGCCCGGATCGGCGAGCGTGAGCGTCTTCACGAGCCGTGGATACTCGCGCGCCAGATGAAACGCGACGCAGCCGCCGCGCGAATGCCCGACGAGATGCACAGGCGCGAGATCGAGCGCCTCGATGAACTCCGCCATTTCCGCGACATGCGCTTCCCAGCCGAATTCGCCTTGCACGAAAGCATCGACGGCGGGCCAGTAATGCGACAGGCTCGGCGCGATCACGCGGAAATGCTTCGCGAGCGGCAAAATCTGCGCGTCCCAGTAGCGGTAATCGCACAGCGAGCCATGCACGAGAACGAGCGGCTCGCCCTCGCCGCACTCGATATACGGCACGGAAATGCCCGATTTCGTCGTGGCAAACGACGGTTCAGGCAGACCTTGCACGGCAGTGAGGACGGAGAGATCGGTTCGCGCGTTCATGAGTTAGCTCCTTGGATGCGACTATGCGCCGCGGCGAAGCAAAAGAAAAACGCATAATTTTGATAGAATCGTTCAGAATTTCTGATAGCAACCGGTCGCTCACCATGAAAGCGCTCGATCTGGACGTCCTTTCGATGATCATCGCGGTCGCGGATACCGGCAACATCAGCCGCGCGGCGGAGCTCGTGCATCGCTCGCAGTCGGCGGTCAGCATGCAGATCAAGACGCTGGAAACCGCGCTGGGCAAGGCGCTGTTCGTGCGCAAGCCGCGCAGCGTGGTGCCGACGCAGGACGGCGAAGTGCTCCTCACCTACGCGCGGCGCATGATCGCGCTGCGCGACGAGGCATGGGCGGCGGTCGTGCGGCCGGACGTGACGGGACGCGTGGTGATCGGCGTGCCGGACGATTACGCGTCGTCGCTTTTTCCGCCGATCCTCAAGAAATTCTCGGCGACGTATCCGAAAGTCGAGATTCAGGTGGTCGGCCTGCCGAGCGTCGCGCTCGCGCCGATGGTGAAAGACGGCTCGGTCGATCTTGTCTGCGCGACGCGCGTGAAGGGTTTGTCGGGCGAATTTCTCCGCCACGAGCCGATGGTCTGGGCCGCCGCGCCCGGCACCGAGATCTGGAAGGAGCGGCCCTTGCCCATCGCCGTGTTTTTGCCGGGCAGCGTCGCGCGCGAAAACGCGATCCGCAGCCTGGAGCGCGCGCGCATCGGCTATCGCACGTCGTATGAAAGTCCGAGCCTGCTCGGTCTGCTGACGATGGCCGAAGCCGGTCTCGCCGTGACGCCGCTCGCGAAATGCGCGGTGCCGGCGCATTTCACGCTGCTCGGGCCGGCGCAAGGCCTGCCCGATATCGGCACGCTCGAAGTGGTTCTGGCGCGCAGCGCGGCGTCGAAACGGCCGCCGTGCGACTTTCTCGCCGAACGCATCATGGCCGAGTTGCGGCGCTGATCTCGGCTTGGATTGCCTGAACACGGCGCGCGGTCCACGCGCGCAACATGCCGTTCGATACGACCATCGGCAACGATGCCGCCATGATCCGGTACACGTCGTTGCGGCCCACCTTCGAGACCTTCCGCGGATCGAGCCACGCTTCGTTGCGGGCGAGCAGGACGAGCGTATCGAGGCCGATCATGATCGGCCAGAGACACGCGAGACGCAGACGGATCGCGCTCGCCGGAATCGCGAGCGTGTAATCGACGGCGTCTTCAAACAGCGCGAGCGACGTGCGCAGCAATTCGAAAAGCACGGGCCGCGCGCGCGCCGACGTTTCGGGCCGCAACACATCTTGCGGCGTGAGGCCATGCCGCGCGAGCATCGATTCGGGCACATAGCATCGGCCGATGCGCAAATCCTTCGCGCAGTCGCGCAGCACGTTGGTCATCTGCAGCGCCTTGCCGAAGCGCACGCCGAGCGCGAGCATCGTGTCGGGCGCGGCTTTCAGCGTGCCGGGCATATGCGCGTACGTCATCTTCGTCCAGAATTCGCCGACGCAACCCGCGACGAGATACGTATAGCGATCCAGTTCGCCGAATTCCCGCAACGCGACGATCTCGCCCGATGTTTCGTCGGGAAACGTGCGCAGATCGAACTCCATGCCGGTGGAAAGCGTCGTGACGATGTCGCGCACGGCGGCCCGGTCGTCGGCGTTCAATTGCGGCAGGATCGCGAGCGCCGCATCGAGCGATTCGAGCAGCGCGCGTTCGTCCGGCTGCGCCTGCTGCCCCGCGACCTCACCCGCGATGCGCGCGAGCGCGCCGTCGTCGGGCGCTCCGTTGATTTGCGCGCGCAGCGAGAGCAGCAATTCCAGCCGACGCTGCGGCGAAATCAGCGATGTATCCGCGATCGTATCGGCGGCGCGCGCAAGCAGATACGCGAGCCCGATGGGGTCGCGCATGCCCGCCGGCAAAATGCGCAGCGTGAGATAAAACGACCGCGACACGCTCTTGAGAAGCGGGCCCAGCAGGAAGGCCCGGGGCGAATTGTTCATGACTTGGATCGGATGACTCGGCCGGAAGCGCGTTGGAAAGCGCGCCGCGGCATTGTATCCGTCCTCGTCGATTTCCTCCGGCAGCGACCGGCTCAGTCACGCGGCCCGTAATCCAGCTTCGGATACCAGTTCGTCCCGCGTCCCTCGGGCGTCATGTCGAGCACGGTCCAGAGCGGCATCAGATCGGGCGCGCCGCGCGGATCCTCGTTCGGATCGGCGGTCGAAAAATCCATCTCGCCGCTCCAGAAATGACGGATCACGCCGTCACGCCGCGTGAAGACGTTGAGCGCGGGATCGTCGCCGCCTTCCTTCGATATCGCGTGATAGTCGCGGCTGAAATTGCCGTTCGTATCGGAGAAAAGCCGCAGGTCGCGCCAGCCGCGCTCCTTCTTGAACGCGACGAGTTTCGCGAGCGGCGAACGCGCGATCACCGCGAGCGCCACGCGCTGCTCGATATCGCGCGCCTCGCCGTCCCACGCCGACAAGAGCGACGTGCACATCGGACACGGCCGCTCGCGCTGCGGCCCGAACATGTAGCTATACGTGACGAGCGTGTCCTTGTCGCCGAAGAGCCCGGCGAAATCAACCGCGCCACGCTCGCCGTCGAATCGATAATCGCCCGTCACTTCGCCGCCGGGCGGCAACGCGCGACGCATCTGCGCGACGCGCTCGATATGCCGGCGCAAGTCGATTTCCTCGGCCAGCAACGCGGTGCGCGCCCGGCGATATTCGGCGCTTTCGTTGGGAAATCTCATCGTCGCGCGCTGCGCGAGTTCATCGGCGGGAATGTACTTCGTGGTCGTGCTCATATCCGATCTCCTTTCAGAATGGGCGATTCAGTCGCGGTCCGGCGCGCCGAGCGGAAACAGCGACCGGTAAGGCCGCGCTTCGTCGACGGCGCGCGCGAACGACGGCCGCGCGAGCAGCCGCTTGCGATACGCGATCACGTTGGAATACCGCTCCGCGATGCGATGACACCAGTCCGCATAGAACAGGAACGGCGCGGCGCCGCAATCCGCGAGGCTGAACGCGTCGCCCGCCGCCCATTCGCGCGCGGACATCTTGCGATCGAGAAACGCGTACGACGTGTCGAGCATCGCGCGGGCATCGGCGACGCCGCGCGCGTCGCGCTCGTGCGGATCGCGCATCGCGTCGAAAACGATCTTCTGCTGCGGCGTGGACACGTAGTTGTCGAAGAAACGATCCATCCAGCGCGTTTCGAGCGCGGCGCGCGGATCGTCGGGAACGAGGCGCACCGGGCCGGCGTGATACAGCCCGAGATATTCGATGATGACCGTCGATTCGATCACCGGGCTGCCGTCGTCGACGAGCACGGGAAAGCGCTTCATCGGCCAGATTTCGGCGAGTTCGGCCATTGGATGCGGCGTTTCGGGTGTCAGCGCGCGCCATTCGAACGGCGTGCCGTTCTCGTACAGCGCCACCAGAACTTTCTGACAGTAAGACGAAAACGGATGTGCATAGAGTTGCAGGCTCATCGGGCTGTCTCCAGATAGTCGAGCGGATTGCGGACGCGGCGCAGCGATCGCGACATTTGCAGCGCCGGCTACTTCCACGACGAACGGCAGCGCTACGGATCGACCATGAATCGAGAAATTTTGTTGTGCGCCGCAGCGTGAACGCTGCCGATTTGCTAACGTGCGCGCTCGAAGAAATTCCAACCCGGACATCGTGTGCATTGTCCGTCGAGGCCGGTCTAAAAGAATGAAGCGCAAAAGCAAAATCGAGATCGTCTTTGCCGACGATCGCCCCGTCGTTTTATATGGGCTGCAAAGCTGGTTCGAGTCGAATGACCGGTTTCGGGTGTCGGCTTGCGTCAGGAACGCCGATAAATTGCTCGCGAGGCTGAAGACGACGAGCTACGACGTAATCGTGCTGAGTTGCGGCATGGAAGGCTCGCCGGCTGACGACTTCGCGTTTTTGCGGGCGATGCGCGCGGCGTGTCCGGATACGCCGGTCGTCGTTTTCACCGACGGAACCAACGCCCACGCGCTCGCCGAGACGCAGCGCGCAGGCGCGGCGGGCCTCGTGAGCATGCGCGAGGGCGCGGGCGAGTTCGAACGCGTATGCGAGCGCGTGCTTTCCGGCGCGACAGGGATCGTCTCGGCGCGCATCGCCGCTTATCGCGACGCCGCCGTTTCTTCCGATGCCGCGCCCGACTATTGCGGCGAAAGCATGAGCGTCACGCAGTTGACCGTGCGGGTCTGACTGCGGCGACGTTATCCGCCGGTACTCTGGCGATTTCGTGCGGATTCTTGCTCTTCGGGAATCCGACGTCTCGCCCGTCTTCGAATCCCTTTTCGTATGCGCGCTGATCGAGCGACTTGAATAGCGGCTCGATTTCGTCGACGTGCATGCGGATCAGTTCCATGAGCGGCTTGACGAGCGCGGCGCTGTCCTCGGTTTCTTTTGCATGGCTGACGACTTGCACCATTGCGCGCAGCGTTTTTGCTCGTTGAGCGCAGTAGTCGCTCAGCGGCATCGAATACGTGATGACTGCATGACCGTGGTCATTGACCGAGACGTTCATTCTGGATTCCATGGTCACTCTCCATCGGACGTTGTGGGAAGCCACACTGTAGACGCCTCCCCCCGCCACGGACCACTAGACAATTCCGATCATGCGCGCAGATACGTGGCTACCACCGCGCTCTTGAGCCGATCGAGTGCTTGCTGCCGCCGTTTCAATACCAGAAGAGATTCGACCATCATCAGATCGTGTTTCAGGCGATCGTCCATTATCGAGGCGGCTTCGATCTGTTTAATCAGCGTGTAAATCCGAACCGCGCACTGTTTGTCGCTCAAAAGCGACGTGTCGAGCTCTTGTTGCAGACATTGAATGGCGCTGACGAGGTCATATTGATTCATGCGGCGGGCATAAGCGAAAGAGGTTTGCAAGCGCGTCTCTCGTAGTAGGCAATGCGTATGCCCTAACGCGGTGAAGCGTGAAAAGCAAAGCACAATAAAACGTTTGTTGCGTGCATTCCGAAGCTTTCTAATTACAGGCTCGAATTCACGACGAGCCGACAAGATGGCTGACCTGACATCCACGCGCGACACCTATCGCTCGGGACACGCGTCTCGCGCGCTGATTTCCAAAGACGTGCTCTACCGATGGCTCTCCTGGACCATCCCCGCAATCGTGGTGCTGCTATGGGAAATCGCGGCGCGCCTCGGACTGATCGCGCCGCAGGTCCTCCCGGCACCGAGCAGCGTCTTCGAAACGGCCGTCCACATGGCGCAAAACGGCGAACTCTTCGTGCACCTGGGCGTGTCGCTGCTGCGCGCCGCGGGAGGCTTCGTCATCGGCGGAACGATCGGGCTCGCGCTCGGCATCGCCGTCGGATTCTCGCCGCTCGCGCAGGCGCTCCTCGACCGCTCGATCCAGATGGTGCGCGCCATTCCTTTCCTGGCGATGCTGCCGCTCGTCATCGTCTGGTTCGGCGTCGGCGAAATCGCCAAGATCTTTATGGTCGCGCTCGCGGTGCTCTTCCCGATCTACATCAACACGATGCTCGGCATTCGCCAGATCGATTCGAAACTGATGGAACTCGCCCGCGTGATCGGCCTGAACCGAACGGCGATCGTGCGACGAATCATCCTTCCCGGCGCGATGCCGTCGATCCTCACCGGCGTGCGTTACGCGCTCGCCCACGCGTGGCTCGCGCTCGTCATCGCCGAGACGCTGGCCACGACGAAAGGCATCGGGTTCCTCGCGATGGACGCCCGCGAATTCCTGAACACCAACGTCATTCTGCTCACCATCATCATCTACGCGATCATCGGCGTCGTCGCGGATGCGCTCGTGCGCCTGCTCGAAGCCCGCTATCTCTCGTGGCACGCGAACTACGCAAAAGGGGCGCGCACATGACGGCCATCGTTACGCGCCGCGACGCGCGCGTCGGTTCGCCGGCGCTGGCGGTGTCCGTGCGCGGACTGCAAAGACGCTATGGCAGCCGCGTCGTCATCGATGCACTGGACCTCGATATTCGCAAAGGCGAATTCGTCGCGCTGCTCGGCGAAAGCGGATGCGGCAAGACAACGCTGCTACGCGCGCTCGCGGGGCTCGATTCCCCCGACGCCGGGTCGATCCGCGCGCCGGAACGTCCGTCCGTCGTGTTTCAGGAGCATCGCCTGCTGCCTTGGTCGACGTTATGGCAGAACGTCGCGCTCGGCTACGAGAATACGATCGGCCGGACGGGCGCGGCGCGCGCGCTGGCCGAAGTCGGACTCGCCGGCCGCGAGGACGACTGGCCGCGCAATCTGTCGGGCGGTCAGGCGCAGCGCGTGGCGCTGGCGCGGGCGCTCATCCACGATCCCGCGCTGCTGCTGCTCGACGAGCCGTTCGCCGCGCTCGATGCGCTCACGCGCATCCGCATGCACGGTCTCGTCAAGGAACTCGTCGCGCTGCATCGGCCAGGCGTGCTGATCGTCACGCATGACGTCGACGAAGCGCTCACGCTCGCCGACAGGATTCTCGTCATGCGCGCCGGACGCATCGCGGCGTCATTCGAACCCGGCGAACACGCGCCGCAGGCACTGCGCCCCGCCCTGCTCGCGGAACTCGGCGTCCGGTCTCACTGATCACTTTTCCATAAGACAAGAAGGACGAGCATGAACGACTCATCGCTGAGCCGCCGCCGGTTGCTGCGCGCGGCGGGAGGCCTCCTGGCCGGCGCCGCGACCGGCGGATTGTTCCCGGCACGCGCGGCCGAGCCGCGCAAGCTGACGCGCAACACCGATACGGTCCGCATCGGCTGGGGTTACGGCAGCCTGCCCGACATCGCGAAGCAGCGCGGCGTGTTCGAGAAGACGCTCGCCGCGAAAGGCATCAAGGTCGAATGGGTCGGCCCTTTCCCGAACCATGCGCCTTCGATACAGGCCGTGGTCGGCGGCAGCGCCGACTTCGGATTCTGGGGATCGACGACTCCCGCACTCGCCGCGATGCTCGCCGGCTCGCCGATCGTCTTCACCGCGTTCGACATCTATTCGCCGCGCTCGACGGCCATCATCGCGAAGAAGTCGAGCGGCATCGAATCCGTCGCCGATCTCGCAGGCCGCAAGGTCGCCGTCAACCGGTCGGGGCTTGGCGAATTCCTGTTGATCGCCGCGCTGGAGAAGCATCGCGTCGATCGCGACAAGGTCCAGTTCGTCTATCTGAATCCGCCCGACGCGGCGCCCGCCTTCGCGCAAGGCAAAGTCGACGCTTGGTCGATGTGGTCGCCCGGCGTCGACATCTCGCGCTTCTCTAACGACGCGAAAGACATCTTCAACGAAGGCCGCGATCTGGATTTTCTGATCGATTACAGCTCGCTCGTCACGCGCCGCAAGTTCACCGAGGAGAATTCCGAGCTGATCCGCGCGGTGATCGATGCGTATTACGTGGAAGGCGCGTGGCAGTCGGCGCATTCCGCCGAAGCCGAATTGCTCGTGCAGCGCGAGGGCAAATATCCGGATCAGGTGCGCGACTATCTCGCAAGCCTCAAGCGCGTCAATCAGTTTCACGAGCCCGACGATGCCGCTTTCATCGCGCAATTTCAGCGCGCCGCCGACTGGCTGGCCGAGCGCAAGATCATCAACTCGCGCATCAAGGTCGCGGATTACAGCATCAAGGTGTGAATCGAGGAGCGCACGAATGTCTGACGTCAACTATCCGACGAGCGCCGGACCGACGCTCGTCTCCCCGCTGTCCGCCGCGCTCGGCTTTTCGGAGATCATCGGTGACATCGCCGCGACTGCCGCCGAGCGCGAACGCGGGCACCGGCTGCCGCACGAAGAGATTGCAAAGCTCAAGGCGCTCGGCTTCGGCGCGCTGCGTCTTCCCGTCGATGCAGGCGGAAGCGGCGTTTCGCTGAACGGGCTTTTCATCGTCGCACGCGATCTCGCCGCGGCGGATTCGAACATCGCCCACGCGTTTCGCAATCATCTGTGGCAAGTGGAAGCCGCGCTCCGGAGACGCGAGCAACCGTTCCATACGCGCGTGCTGGAGCTGACCGCGCAGAAGAAGACCATCGGCCTGAGCTTCGTCGACAGCGACGTGGTCGCCGCCGGCGCGCGCCCGACCAAAGTCCTCAGTCGGCTCGAATGGGATGCGTCGCGCGACGTGTACGTCGGCTCCGGCGACAAGATCTACGCGACGGGTAATCTGTATAACGACGCGTTCACCGGCCTCGCCGTGGAAAGCCGCGCGGGCCGCACCGTGCAGTACGTGCTGGAACGCGGCGCGGGCGTCGACGACGACGATGACTGGCAAGGCTTCGGCCAGCGCCTCACAGGTTCGGGAACGGCGCGGTTTCGCGATGTGACGGTTCCAGCCGCGCAGCTTTATCCGCCCGATCCGCCGAAGTCCGATGAAGCCGCGCCCTGGGGCTTCACGTTTCATCAGGTTTATCTCACCAACTGCATCGCGGGCATCGTGCGGCGCGTGGCGCTGGACGCCGTCGACTTGCTGCGCGCGCGCGGACGCAACTTCTATCACGGTGAAGCCGCGCATCCCGTCGATGAACCCGTGCTGCAATCGCTGCTCGGCCGTATCCGCGCGTATTCGGCGAGCGTCGAAGCGATCGCGGATCGCGCGGCCGGCGCGTTGCAGCGCGCATGGGATCGACACGGCACACGCGACGAATACGAGGCGACGCTCGCGGCCACGCTCGCGGCATCGGAAGCCAAGGTCGTGATCGACGATCTCGCCCCGCAGATCGCAAGTTGGCTGATCGATCTCGGCTCGGGCTCCGTCGTGTCGCGCGTCGGCGCGCTGGACCGGCACTGGCGCAACATCAAGGTGATCGCGTCGCACAATCCGCGCGTCTACAAGGAACGCTTTCTCGGACAGAACCTGCTGACCGGACAATTGCCGCCCACGGGCGCGTTCTTCTGATCGCGCGCGCCGTCCCTTGTCGAAGGCGGACGGGACGGCGCGCTTTCTTAGTCGAGCAGACGTCGCACGCGCGGCACGACTTCGTGCGCGAAGCGGGCCATGTCGGCCTCGAAGGGCTGGAATTGCAGCATGAAGAGTTCGATGCCCGCGCGATGAAAGTCGACGATGCGCCGCGCGACCGTGTCGTAATCGCCGACGAGGTCCGCGGCCGTGCCGCCGTTCGACCCGACGCGCGCCGATCGCGCGAAGGTCTGGTGCATCACCGCGTTCGGATCGGTATTGGCCTTTTGCCGTTCGCGCAGCGGCTTGTCGAGTTCCGCCAGCGCGAACAGATGTTCGAGATGAGCCTGCGCTTCGTCCTGCGTCTCGCGCGCGATCACGAACGCCGACAGGCCGAAGCGCAAAGGCTCGTGCCCCGCCGGGCGCGCGCGGGCGGAGACATCGGCGATCAGGGCCGCAACGTCGTCGTGCGGCTGGCCGTTGATGAACCACACATCGCCATGCGCCGCGACGAGCGAGCGCGCCGGCTCCGACTCGCCGCCGACATAGATGCGCGGACGCGCGCGAAACGGATCGGCGGGCCGTAACTGATAGTCGTCGATCCGGAAGTTGTCGCCGCGATGCTTCACGGCTTCTCCGCGCAGCAACGCATCGACGACCGAGATCCACTCGCGTCCGTACGCATAGCGCTCGTCATGCTCCGCGAAGCCGATGCCCGCGCGCTCCAGCTCCGGACGATTCCACGCATTGACGAGGTTGATCGCGAAGCGTCCGCCGCTGATGTGCTCGATCTGCTGCGCCATCTTCGCGAGCACGACCGGATGATAGAGATAAGGCTTGATCGCCGCGATGATCTCGATGCGCGACGTAAGCGCAGCCAATGCCGCCGATGCCGTCCACGCTTCGAGCTGATCGAGCGAAGGATCGTGCGGATTGATCGTGTGCTGGGCGACGAGCACGGAGTCGTAACCGAGGCGCTCGGCCTCTAGCACGAGCGCCTTGTTGCGCGCCCACGAGGCATCGTAGGGCTCGGCGGGATCCTGCAACGCCGCGCGACTGCCATGCACGAGCGCCCAGACGCCGAAGCGGGGAAGATTGGACATCGCTTGAATGAACCGAAGGACAGGTTGGAGAGGATGCTCATGCTAACGCCGGGCCCGCCCGCGGCGATCCAATTTCTATCGATAAGGAATTATCCATTTGGCATTTGAAGACTCGGGAAACTGTCTTCCTGAGCGCAGTTCTTCCGATAACCCTATGACGGCGCACGGCGAATATGCGAAGCACGCGCCGCGTCATTTGCTACGCACGATTGCTTCGTAGCCGCGGCACGCAAAGTGCCTATAGTCGAAGGCTTCACCACATCATTTCGTCCGTTCCATGAAACCTTCGATCCATCGCCGCGCGCTGATCGCCGGCATCGCATCCATCGTTCTCGCTGCTATGGCGCCCGTTCACGCAAACGCCGAAACGCGCGAAGTGGTCATCGGCTATCAGGACATGGTCGTGCCCTGGCGTTATGCGCAGGCGAGCGGCGCCGTCGAGAAAGCCACCGGATACAAGGTCACGTATCGCAAGCTCGGCAGCGGCGCGGATGTCATTCGCGCGCTCGCATCGGGCTCCATTCAGTTGGGCGAAGCCGGCTCCAGCCCGATCGCGGCGGGCTTGTCGCAAGGCGTCGACCTTTCGCTGTTCTGGATTCTCGACAACATCAACGACGCCGAGGCGCTCGTCGCGCGCAACGGCTCGGGCGTAAGCAAGCTCGCGGATCTGAAAGGCAAGACGCTCGGCGTGCCGTATGTGTCGACGTCGCATTTTCATGCGCTCGTCGCCTTGCAACAGGCAGGCGTCGATCCGTCGACGGTGAAGATCGTCAATCTGCGTCCGCCGGAGGTCGCGGCGGCGTGGGAACGCGGCAATATCGACGCGACGTATATCTGGGACCCGGTGCTCGCCAAAGCCAAGCAGAACGGCAAAGTGCTGATCACGTCGGGCGAAGTGGCGAAGGAATCGGGCAAGGCGACCTTCGACGGCTTCGTCGCGTCGCGCAAGTTCGCGCAGGACAATTCGGCGTTCCTGAACGGTTTCGTCAAAGTGCTCGCCGATACCGACGCGCAATACCGCGATCACAAAGCCGACTGGACCGCCGCGTCGAAACAGGTGCAGGCCGTCGCGCAGGAATCCGGCGCGAATCCCGCCGACGTGCCCGCGAGTCTCGCGCTCTACGCCTTCCCGAGCGCGGGCGAGCAGGCGTCGCCGACCTGGCTCGGCGGCGGAGCGCAATCCGGGGCGGCAAAGTCGCTCGCGGCAACCGCTCAGTTCCTCAAACAGCAGGGCACGATTCAGAACGTGCTCGCGGATTACTCCACGGGCGTCGATCCGCGCTTCGTGCAGCAGGCCGCGAAATGACATCGCTTTCCATCCGCAACCTCGGCGTCACGTATGAAGGCGCGAGCACGCCCGCGTTGCAAGGCGTCGACTTGCAGATCGGCAGCGGCGAGTTCGTCGTGGCGCTGGGTGCATCGGGATGCGGCAAGACCACGCTGCTGAATTGTCTCGCGGGTTTCCTGGAGCCGACCGAAGGCGAAGCGTCGCTGAATGGCGAACCGATCGACGGGCCCGGCGCCGAGCGTGGCGTCGTGTTCCAGAAGCATGCGCTGATGCCGTGGCTGAACGTCATCGACAACGTCGCGCTTGGCTTGCGTTTTCGCGGCGTGAAGCGCGACGAGCGCCGCGAGATCGCGCGTCGCACGCTCGCGCTCGTCGGCCTCGCGCAACATGAACACGCGAAGGTCTACGCGCTGTCGGGCGGGATGCAGCAGCGCGTCGGAATTGCGCGCGCGCTCGCGAGCGATCCCGAAGTATTGCTGATGGACGAACCGATGGGCGCGCTCGACGCCCTCACGCGCGAAACCGTGCAGGAACTCGTGCTCGACGTTTGGGCGCGCACCGGAAAGACGGTGTTCTTCATCACGCACAGCGTGGAAGAGGCACTCTTTCTGGCGACGCGCCTCGTGCTGATGACGCCAGGTCCGGGCCGCATCGAAGAGGTGCACGAACTGCCCTTCTCACGGAACTACGTTCGCAGCCGCGATGCGCGTGCCGTCAAATCGTCGCCCGCGTTCATCGAATGGCGGGAGCGGCTGACGCGCCGCCTGCATCGCACCGAGACGGAGGCGGCGTGAACCGGCCCGCTCACGATGTCCCGCTGCCGAACGCCCCAAGCGCATCGCCAGCCACGCGACGCGTCACCCGCACGAAGCATCGCGCGCGCTATCGCGGAATGCCGGGCGCGGGGCCGACCGCGCTGCCCAGCGCGCTGTGCGTCGCGACGCTCGCGGCATTGTGGTGGGCGGCCACGCATTTCCACTGGCTGCCGCCGCTCTTTCTGCCTTCGCCCGAGGCGGTCTGGCAGGCGTTCATCGACGCGTTGCACGGACGGCTTCAGGGCGGATTGCCGCTCTCGGAGCATCTCTTGTGGAGCGCGATCCGCGTGTTCGGCGCGTTCGCGCTCGCGGTTGTCACGGCGGTGCCGGTCGGAATTCTGATGGGCGTGAGCCGCATCGCGCGCGGCGTGCTCGATCCGCCGCTCGAGTTCTATCGGCCGCTGCCGCCGCTCGCGTATCTACCGCTCGTCGTCATCTACTTTGGTATCGATGAAACCGCGAAGATCGTCGTCATCTGGCTCGCCTGCTTCGCGCCGATCGCGATGGCCGCGCGCGCCGGCGTCAGGAGCGCGACTGCCGAGCAGGTGAACGCCGCGTGGTCGCTCGGCGCGAACTTCGGGCAAGTCGTGCGGTTCGTCGTGCTGCCCGCCGCGCTGCCCGAAATACTGACGGGCCTGCGCATCGCCGTGGGCTTCGGCTGGACCACGCTCGTCGCCGCCGAAATGGTCGCCGCGACCGCCGGCCTGGGTCAGATGGTGCTCAACGCGTCGAGCTTTCTGCGCACCGACGTGGTGGTGATGGGCATCGTGCTGATCGGCGCGATCGCGTGGATTTTCGACTTCGGCATGCGCGCGCTGGAGCAGCGGCTCGTGCCGTGGAAAGGACGCTGAGCCGCAAGGGCCTGGCGTCGCGGCGAACTTGGAATCGGCTGGACTCCTGATCCAGTAAGGGTTCCCTATCCGGCAATAAGGAAAATTAATTATTGACGTACTGCTGCTGAAAGGCAGAATCTCTCGGAAACAATCCTAATAAGTATTTCAGCGGCGCGACACGCTGAGAACAGATTTCCTTCCGCCATGCGTTGACGTGGTCTCTATACATGGAGAACAAAATGAGAAGGATACGAGGGATGGTCCTGGCTATTTCATCAGGAGTATTGATCAGTGCATGCGGCGGCGACGCCGGCTCCGATGTCTCAGGCCAGAGCACGAAAAGCATCGCAGGACAGCCGGCTTCACAGACCGAATCGACGACCAAGGGCTACGCGTTGTCGACCGTCATCTGGAGTCGCGTTCCCATCGGCGTGTGCTGGGACATGAACAACGCGGATTTCGCGCGCTTCGCGTCGGCACGAAACTGGAGCCGCCTCGCAGTTCAGGAAACCTGGGAACAGCATTCGGGCGTGCGTTTCACAGGCTGGCAGCAATGCACGAATGACCCCAATTACTTCGGGATCCGAATCAGCGTCGATGACAGCGCGCAGAGCGGGCCGCATACTTTCGGCCTCGGCGCGATGCTGAACAACGCGGTCGGCGGAATGGCGCTCAACTTCACGTTCAGGAACTGGAGTCGAAGTTGCCAGGGACGCGAAGAATACTGCATACGCCGCATCGCCGCGCACGAATTCGGTCACGCGCTGGGCTTCGCGCACGAGCAGAACCGGCCCGACACGCCTTCGACCTGCAACGAGCCCGCGCAGGGCACGAACGGCGACACGACGATCGGCGCGTGGGATGTCGCTTCGATCATGAATTACTGCAATCCCGAATGGAACGGTGACGGCAAGCTGAGCGCCACCGACATCGACATGGTGCAGAAATACTATGGGCCGCCGCCTTCCACTCAGACGGTGTACACGCTGACGCGTGCGCAGGCGCCGGCGCGGATTACCGCCTACGAGTTTCCTTCGCGCGCTGTGAAGGCGTCGATCGATCTTTCGCTGGGCGGCGACTATCAGCGCGTCGATCAGATGTTCGCAAGCGCCGACGGCAAGCGGCTGCACGTGCTGATGGAGCGAAATTCGACGTCCGTCGATCTCGCCACCATCGACACCGCGAGCAACAAGGTCGTGCGCGTCACGCCCATCGGTCCGATGTTGACGACGTTCACCGGCTATGGTTTTCAGCCCGCGTTGACCGGAAATCAGGTCTATCTGTGGAACAAAAATATCATCGACGTCGTCGATACGGATTCGGGAACGCTCGTCAGAAAGCTCGTGCTGCCGAAAGAATTCAGCGTCATCAAGATCGCGACGGCCGCCAATGACAGCGAGCACATCTTCGCGCTCGCGAACGAGCGGGGAACGAGGCTGGAGGTGCTGCGCATCGAATCGGCGAGCGGCTTCATCAGGGGCGGCTATCCGGCCGGTTCGGCGCCGGCGGCGCCGCGCGATGAGTTCACCGTCACGCCGGATGCGAAGAAAGCGTATTTCGTCGGATTCGCGTCGCCGAATGCACAGGGCAATCTCACGGAGATGGACCTGGAGAGCGGCTTCACGCGCGTGCTGACCGATCTGCCGGAGAAGAATCCGAAGTTCATCGCGGCGATCAACAATCAGCAAATTCTCTTCGCCGATGACAATGCCAACAGCCCGAGCTCGGTCATCCTCTACGACGTGACGAGCAGAAGCAAGACGACCGCGCTGAGTTCGTCGAAGTCGATGGCGTATCTCCAGTACGAGCCGAAAACGAAATCCATTCTTCTGGAGCAGGACGGCGTCTGGTCCGTCAATCAGTTGAGGCAGCGCGCGGACGGAAAATACAGAGACGTCGATCTCGGCCTGCGATCGTTCAGCAGCGGTTCGGCGTATGGCGGCGTCGCTCCGTTCGTGCTCGTGACGCGTTGATGTTCAAGGCGGCGCGCCAGTGGCATGATTGTCGGGTCGACCCGATCGTGCAGCGCTGGCCCGGAGGTGGCACATGTCCGTCTTTCTCGAAGTCGAGCACGTCACGACCTATCGCTACAACACGCCGGTGGAATTCTCGCCGCATCGCGTGATGTTCCGGCCGCGCGCCGCGCACGATATCCGCGTGCTGTCGGCGACGCTCGCGGCCGCTCCGCACAGCACGCAGTACTGGATGCACGACGTGTTTTCCAATTCGGTCGCGGTCGTCGAGCCGCGCGTGCCCGCCGACACGCTCGAACTGCGCGCGCGTTTCGTCATCGAGCATTTCGGCATCAGGAATCTGGAGTTGCCGGTCGCGCCCGAAGCCGAGAATTATCCGTTTCAGTACGCCGACGAGGACCGGCTCGATCTGGCGTCTTTCCTGCCGCCGCAGTATCCCGACGATCAGCCGATGCTGCGCGACTGGGTCGCGCAGTTTCTGCCCCGGCGCGGCGTCACGCACACGCGCGACATTCTGGGGAACATCAACGCCGCCATTCGCAGCGACTTTCAGTATCAGTCGCGCGACGCGATGGGCACGCAGCGTCCGTCGGAGACACTGAACCGGCGCAGCGGCACCTGTCGCGATTTCGCGCTGCTGATGATGGAAGTCGTGCGCGGACTCGGACTGGCCGCGCGCTTCGTGTCCGGGTATTTGTACGATCAGGCGCTCGACACGCCCGCTGCGCCGGCCGTCCGCAACACGGGGCTGCAGCAGGGCGCGCGACAGATCGAGAGCCGCGACGAGCCGCTCGTCGTCGGCGCGGGCGCGACGCACGCGTGGCTGCACGTCTTTTTGCCGGGCGCGGGCTGGGTGCCCTACGATCCGACGAACTCGCTCGTCGGCGGCACCGATCTGATCCGCGTCGCGTACACGCGCAAGCCCGAACAGGCGGCGCCGGTGTCCGGATCGTGGTTCGGCGCCGCGGAGGACTTCGCCGGGATGGACGTCAGCGTCAGCGTGCGGCGCATCGAGCCGCCGAGCGAGCCGTTGGCGTCGGCGGCGATCAAAACGGACTGATCCCCGACATGCCGCCATCGACGGCTAGATCGGCGCCGGTCATGTATTGCGATGCATCCGTCGCAAGGAAAAGGACCGCCGATGCGATCTCGGCGGGGTCGGCCGGACGCTTCATCGGGATGACTTTCGCCCACTCCAGCAATTGCGTCTCCGACATGCCCAAGCTGTCGAAGATCGGCGTGTTCGCGACGCCCGGCGAAATACTGTTGACGCGTATGCCGAGCTCGACGAATTCGGCGGCGAAGCTTTTGGCCAGAGAAACGACAGCCGCCTTCGACGCGCAATATGCGGAGAAATTTTTCGTGCCCTGATTGGCCGCGAGCGATGCCACGAGAACGATCGATGCCGGCCGCGCGAGCGAAGGCAGCGCTTCGCGCACCGTCGCATACACGCCGCCGACGTTGATGTTCAAGACATCGGTGAATTGTTCCAGCGAGGTTTCGCGCACGGGCGTCTGCCGGGAAATGCCGGCGTTGGCGACCAGAACGTCGATCTCGCGCTGAAAATGCTCGACTGCGGTTTTGTAGAGACGCTGCATGTCGGCCGGACTGGCGGCGTCGGCCACGACGCACAGCGCATTCTCGCCGAGCGTTTGCGCGGCCTGACGCAGCTTCTCCTGGTTGCGTCCGCTGATCACGACGCGGGCGCCCTCCGACACGAACCGTTGCGCGGTGGCGAACCCGATGCCCGAGCTTGCGCCGGTCACGACCGCCAGTTTTTTATCGAGCAGCATCGTTTCATCCTTGCAGGTTGATGACGAGGGCGCGACCCGAGCGAAGCGCGCGCGTCGAATGCCCCGAGCCTTTCAGATCGCCTGCGACGAACACCGAGCCTTCCGCGAAGCGCCGCGCGATGTCCCCGTCCTGCACCGCGATTTCAAGCTCGCCTTCGAGGACGACGACATACTGGCGCGACGGCGGATTATGACGATCGAGAAAATAGCCTTCGTCGAACTCATGCACCAGCACGCTCTCGCATGGCTGCGGCGGCGATAGCGTCACCGAAATGCCGTTGAACGGCACGGCGACGGTTTCGAACACGCGAATGGTCCTGAATGCCGAGTGCCCGTCGGCGTCGGTGTAGATCTCAGCGCAGTCCATGACGTCTCCTTGTCGACGATCCGCTTCGAAAATGTCACGCCACCGCTCCCTGGCCCATGCGTTCGCGCACCGCGCCGCAATGTTCGACGAGCTTGCCGCGCGTGGCGACGAATCGTTTGAGCGGCGTATCGATGTCGTAGAACCAGATGTTCGCGACGAACCCGTACAGCGCGGCATCGATGCTCGCGGGCGCGTCGCCGAACATGAACGGACCGTCGCCGAGCAGATTCGCTATTGCCTGGAGACTCGCGATGCCGCGTGCATACACGGCGTCCGGCTCGTATCTGCCGATGCCCTGATATCGATAGCGTTCGAAGTTGTATTTGCGCGCGCCTTCGAGCGCGTCGGCGCCGATGTCCGGATGCTGCGTCAGGAGCGCATCGCGAAACTGCGGCCAGTAGCGGTCGTCGCGCCAGCGCGAGTACGACATCACCCAGTAAAGATCGTCGAGCGTGCGGCGGACCAGCAGATCGAGATCGCGCTGCGCGGCGCCCAGCGCGTCGTCCAGTTCGATTGCGTGCTTGCTCTTCAGATGCGCGATGATCGCATCGCTGTCGCCGATGGTTTCATCGCCGTCGACGAGATACGGCAACTGCCCGCGCGGCGCGGCGCTCGTGTCCAGCACGTGACGATGCTCGAATGGCAGGGCCGCGAGCTTCAGGAACGCGAACACCTTCAATCCGAACGGATTGTTGTCTTCGAGGCCGAACAACTGAGGATACGAATAGAGCGTGATCATCGACGTCTCCGTGCGTCCTCCAGCAAGGACGCGCCAAGTTCGTTACGATTCCCGGTTGGCCTTGCATCTTCCCGTCACGCGTCGCGCCGCTTCCGCGCGCCGCCACACACGAAAAATACTATGCCCACGCCGCCTCATGCCATCGGTTTTACACTCGATCCGCTCGATCGCGTATCGGAGAAGCGCGACGATGAAACCTACGTCGCCGGCCTGCGCGACGATCCCGCCACGCGCTTTCTGCTGTTCGTGAACAACGTGCCGCTGTTCAAGCGCGCGAACGGTCACGATCCGCTTTTCGTCGCCCAGGAAATCGCGGCGCTCGGCGCGCCCGCGCAGACGGTTCTTCTCGGCCGCGACGCCGACCGCCGCGCGCTGTTCGCCCATTCCTTCGATGCAGAAACGCCGAGCCTCGCCGATGTCGAAGCGGTCGAACTGCGCCCCATCGCGATGCAGGGTCTCGTGTCGCCGCCGCTCGTCAGCGCGCTCGGCGAAGCGCGATCGATGCTCGACTGGCATCGCCGGCATCGCTTCTGCGCGAACTGCGGCCATCCGACCGATTCGGCGGGCGCGGGCTGGCGGCGCATCTGTCCGAACTGCAAGGCGCAGCATTTTCCGCGTGTCGACCCCGTGGTCATCATGCTCGTCACGGAGGGCGAACGCTGCCTGCTCGGGCGTCAGCCGCAATTTCTGCCGGGGATGTATTCGTCGCTTGCGGGCTTCGTCGAGCCGGGCGAGACTTTCGAGCACGCGGTGTATCGCGAAGTGCTGGAGGAAGCGGGCATCCGCTGCACGGACGTGCGCTATTTCGCGTCGCAGCCGTGGCCGTTTCCTTCATCGTTGATGATCGGATGCTTCGCGCGCGCCGTCACGACCGATATCACCATCGACAGGAACGAGCTCGAAGATGCGCGCTGGTTCACGCGCGAGGAGATCCGCGCGATGCTCGACGGCACGCACGAACAGGGACTTTCCGCGCCGAAGCCCTTCGCGATCGCGCATCATCTGCTGAAGGCGTTCGCGACGCGCGAGGTGGACTGAGTGGGCAGCTTCGCGGCGCGGCTCCGGCGATCGGTGCAGAATCCGAACCTGTGTTGCGCGGGGCGCGGCGAGAGCATTCATCAGACATCGGGTGAACGACATGAACATGAAAGGCGGCATGCATATCTGGCTGATCCGGCATGGTGAGACCGAGTGGAGCAAGTC
This sequence comes from Caballeronia sp. AZ7_KS35, assembly GCF_023631045.1. NCBI lineage: Bacteria > Pseudomonadati > Pseudomonadota > Betaproteobacteria > Burkholderiales > Burkholderiaceae > Caballeronia > Caballeronia sp. AZ7_KS35. The sequence goes on from NZ_JALQDV010000039.1 coordinate 121,297, forward strand.
GGGCCAGCACACCGGCACGACCGACATTCCGCTCACCGACGAAGGACGCAGACAGGCGCGGGCGCTCGCGCCGGTGCTCGCGTCGCAGTCTTTCGACTTAGTTTTGACGAGCCCGATGGGCCGCGCGATCGAAACCTGCCGGCTCGCGGGTCTGGGCGATCGCGCGACGGTGGAGTCCGAGCTTCACGAGTGGAATTACGGCATCTACGAAGGCCGCACCACGCCGGAAATCCGTGAAGAGGCGCCGGACTGGTCGGTGTGGTCATCGCCGATTCCGGAGGGCGAAAATCTCGCGGATGTCGGCAGGCGCGCGCAGGCGCTCATCGACAAGCTGCTCGCGACGAATGCGATGAACATCGCACTTTTTTCGCACGCGCATTTTTCGCGTGTGTTCGGGGCGCAGTGGGCGACGGGATCGCCGGCTCTTGGGGCGCATCTCGCGATGGATACCGCCGCGATGAGTGTGCTCGGATTTGAGCGCGACGTCCGCGCCATTGTTAAGTGGAATCTCTTGCCTTTTTGATGTTTTTTGCGATAGGTCCCGTGATCGTGTCGGCCTTTTCTTTCGCCGGATCCCGTTTTCGTGTCGGTGCATTAGGACAGGGGCAACGCCAATAGACCGACACCAACACGGGATCCGGCGAAGAACCATAAAAACCATCATCAGCAAAAAGCCCATACCAACGGTGCCTGCGAAGTTCCTGCGATCCGCCATCAAAACCCCGTCTCCCGCTCTACTTGACGTTGAGCTGAACCGATGCGATCAGTTCCGACAAACCGAGCCAGAGAATTTGCACGCCGATACAAAAGATGATGAACGCGAAAAGGCGCATGGCAATCTGCGTTCCGACGGCGCCAAGCAGGCGCTCCAAATGCCCCGCGAATCGCACGCACACATAGATGCTCGCGCACAGAACGACAAGCCCGACGCCCACGCCGGCGAGATGCACCGGCTGCAGCCCATGACGCGGCGAGCCCGTGCCGAGCGCGATGGCGACCGCGATCGCACCCGGCCCGACGGTGATCGGCAGCGTCAGCGGATAGAACGCCTTCGCACGCAGCGACGCGCCGCCGCGCGGCGTGGGCGCGGGTTCGGCGCCGTCGTCGTCATCGGGCGTCTGAAGCAGGCTCCAGCCCGCCATCGCGACGACGAAACCGCCCGCCACGCGCAACACCGGAATCGAGATCCCGAAAAACGTCAGCACATAAGCGCCGATCAAAAGCGACGCGAGCAAGATCACGAAACTGTTGATGCAGATGCGCCGCGCGAGCTCGGCGCGATCGGCGTCGCCGATATGCGGCAGCATGCTCAGCACGACGAGCGCCGTCGCGGGAGGATTGATGATCGGGAACAATCCGGCGACGATCACAAGGACCGTCTTGGCGAATTCGTTGAGCATGCGCGTCGTTGTCCGTCGTTCGTTGGCGTGCTGCAAGCCCGGACATTGTGCACGCTAAGCCGGCGCGCGTGCGCGCAATGACGGTCCGATCAGACGAACGGTGCGGTGAGAATCAGCGTGCATTCGGTGAGAAACGAGCCGATCCCGACGCCGATCAGCACGCGCGCGACGATCGTCCATACGCGCCGATCGACATTGCCCGCGCAGCGCCACGCGAGCGTGCACCACAGCAGATACAGCGCCGAGCACACGGCGAATACGCCGAGCATGCCGGGCCAGAACCAGACGGTGATCAGCAGAAATGTTTCGGGAGTGACGCCGCTCGTCCAGAGGTCGAGATAGACGAACCACCACGCGAGGTGGATCGGCACGCCCAACAGCCACCAGACTTTCCAGAAGCGTTCTTCTCCGCGCCAGGCCTTGCGCAACATGCGTCGTCGTGAGTGGAAAGAGGCACGCATTTTACTCCACGCGTTGCGCGCCCTTTCCGCGCCTTCAGGCCGACAGGCTGCGGCGTTTCGCTTCCATGCGCGTGATGAGCCGCTGCAGCACGTTCTCCGCGGCGGCCGAAAGCCGCACGAAGCGAAAGCCGACGACGTAACGCACATCGCCGCGCGGCGTCGTCACGGAGCGCGGCGACACGAGTTCGAGATCGACGGGCAAGGCCGCGCCCGGACCGAGATGAAGCACGACATCGCGGAACACGGTGCCGCGCTCCGTTTCCGCGAGACGCGGCGTGTCCATGCGCAGCGCGATGCCACCGAGCGACAGGTCGTGCACTTCGTGGCGGAACGCTTCGCCGTCGGCGAATGCACCTTTCGCGTAGAAGGGTTCGAGAACCGGCGTCGGCACGCGGAAGTATTCGCGACGCTGGAACTGATAGAGCTTCTCGGGGAACGGCACTTCGAACGCCTGACGTCCTTCGTGGGTCACGGCGCGCGCGGCGAGCGTCGTGAATTCGACGCGCACGCCGTCCGGCGCACCCTTGAAATACAACTGCCGCGCTTCGAGCAGCACACGATTGTCCGCCTCGACGCCGCCCCAGTCGAACACGATGCACGCTTCGCGCGCGTCGGTTTTCAGCAGTTGCGTAACGATCTGTCCGCGCCCGCTCGTCACGGTGAGCATGTCGCCCCGCTGCACGAGCGTTCGCAGAACGATCGATATTTCGGATGGCGTGTGTCGCGCGAAGCGCTCATGATCTTCCGCGAATTTTTCGATGTCTGTCGTTTGCGGCAACGGCTCGGCGAGCATGATGGTCCAATCTAGTTATCAGTTTGGGACAGCGAGCGACGACTACCTGCTTTGCCTTATGTTGCCCGAAAAAAAACGGCTTCAGTACATCGGTAACGACTAGATTTTCACGGCAATTCAGCGTTTTGCAGAGCAGCAAACCATTTGTCTTACGGATAACTTTCTAAAAAAGAGAAGGCCGGGCGCGAACACCCGGCCTTCTCGCGCTTCATGCGACACGCGTCACGCGAGCGTATCGAGTTCGCTTGCGAGCGCGCGGCGTCGGATCGGCGCGAGCGCAGCGCCCATGCGTTCGCCCTGCGCCTCGCTGATGAGGCTCATCAGGATTTCGCCGAAGCGCGGTTCGTCCACGCCCGAGATGATGTACTGCCACCGATACGCATCGACCAGTCCCGCATGCACGCGCGCCTCTTCGTCGGCGGAAAGCGCGCGGTCGAGTTGCGATACGAAGTAATGCGCGTCGGCGGCGGCTTGCGCCTGCATCATCCCGTCGATGGCCGCGACTAGCTCGATCAGATCGCCGATCGCGGCATCGCGCGCGTCGTCGTCGAGCCGCGCGTCTTCGCGCATCCACTCGAGTTCGTCGATGATCGCGTGCTGCGACTCCTCCTTCCAGTGGAACAGGAAGATGTCCTTGAATAGCGGCGACAAGCTCGCGTCGCTTTCCATGCTCTGCCGGTAATGCACCTGCGTGACGATTTCGACGCAACACGTCAGCGCGAGAATCGACCACGTCGATTTGCCGAGCACGAACGCGGCAACCTCGTCGGCCTGCGCGATGAAGCGATAGCCCGGCGGCAGCGTTTGCGCGGCGAGCGCTTCCACGCGGCGAAACAATTCCTGATGCTTCAGCTCTTCGTCGGTGAACCGCACGATCGCTTCGAGCGCGGTCTGATCGCCGAGCGCATGATCGCGGCCGACCTCGAGCATCTTCGCGCCGACGAAACGCTCGATCATGCCGAACATGTTGGCGTACGTGCGGCCCTGAACCTGCGACATCAGACGGCGCTCGCGCGCGTCGAGGAACGGCAGACGATGCACTTCGGATAGTCCGTCGGGCATGAACTTGTGCGCGGGATCGAAATGACGGCCGCGCAATACGTCGCGATCGATATCCCAGCGGATGCGGCGGGACACTTCGATGCACTTCGCATAACGTTGCTGCGGGGTGATTTTCCTGGATTGAGACTCGTGCTGAACGGCTTCCATGTGCGAACTCCGGAACGACTCTGCGTCGATGACTCTGATGAATGCGCGCCCTGCAATCCGCGCGCTGCGTCGAACAGGTCTGCGTAGGGTCGTGCGCCGCGTCACCGTTCTGCGAATCATTCTCTGCAACGGCCCGCTCTCGCACATGAGGCGCATGTCCCGGCTGGGCACCGGGACACGGCATTTGGCGGCAATGAAGGGGGACGCAGGTCCCGAAGCGCTCAGGCGGCGGGCGCGTCGAAGCCCGCGCGGCGCGCGAGCACGATGGCCTGCGCGCGGTTTTCGACTTCGAGCTTCGCGAAAATGCTGGTGATGTGATTGCGCACGGTCTTCTCGCTCAACGCGAGTCGCGCGGCGATCTGCGCGTTGTCGCGCCCGCCCGCGAGCAATTCGACGATATCGCGCTCACGCGGCGTCAGCGCGGAGAACGCCGGATCGCTCACGTTCGATGACGGCAGAAACCCCCGCACTTCCTCGCGCCAGCGTTGCCACGCAGGCTCGGATTCGAGCGTGATGTGATTTTCGCTATCGAGCGGCACGAAGCGCGCGCCGGCAATCTGCCCGGCGAGCAGGCGGCTTTCGTCGAACGGCACGCGCGCATCGCCGCTCGCGTGCAGCACGAGCGTCGGACATTGCACGCGCGGCAGCAGCGCCACCACGTCGATCTCGTTGAACACGCGCATGATGCGCGCGGCGTTGCGCGGCGTGGTCGTCAGACGTTCGAGTTCGTTGAACCAGTGATGCTGCTCCGGCGTGCCGCCGGGAATGAACTGCGTCGTGAAGAACTGGCGAAACGCCGGATTCTGCTTGCCCCAACCGAGTTCGGCGAGCTTCACGAGCATTTCGGCTTCCTCGTGCAACGCCGGATCGCACGAGCGTTTCAAACGGCCGCGCGCGTAGCCGCCATGCAGCACGAGATGCGTGACCCGCTCCGGATGCGCGACCGCATACGCGATGGCAATCGACGCGCCCTGCGAAATTCCCAGCAGCGGAAAGCGTTCGAGGCCGCTCGCATCGGCGACGGTTTCGAGATCGCGCAGCCAGGCGTCGAAGGAAATTTCGCCGACGTCGCGATCGGAGAGACCGCAGCCGCGCTGATCGTAGCGAATCAGCGTGTGACGGCCGCACAGTTCGAGCATCAGATGGTTCCAGACCGGGCTCGTGAAATCGAGCTCCAGATGACTGAGCCAGTTCGCCGCCTTGATGAGCGGCGGGCCGGAGCCGCACGTCGCGTACGCGATGCGCACGCCGTCGCTCGCCGTGCAAAGGCGGATATGCTGCCGAGGCGTGGACGGGCGCGGCATCATCGGAACGATGTGTAAGTAGGGACTACCTAAAAAATCGATGCACGCGCGGCGGCTCGCGCGATCGCTCATGCTTGCGCGTAAAGCTTTGGAAAGTCAAGGAATAGACAGTCAGGGACGGCGCGCGCCGCGCATCTGGCTCGTCAGGTCGCCGTGATGCATGATGAGCGCGCGCAGCGACGGCCACATATGCATGTAATGCACCATGAAGCTGTCGCGCGACTGAAGCTGATACGGCGTGTTGATGGTCGCGCAATCGAGCAGATGGCACGAGTCGGCAAGGCCATGCCGTGCGAGCACCTTGATGAACACGTCCTGGTCGCCGCCGCTCGCATAGGTCGACGATTTATCCGCGATCGCGCCGATGCTCTGCTCGATTTCCGTCAGCACGTCGAGGTTTTGCGGCGTGTTGCGAAAACCCATGATGCCCGAGTTGAACTGCCAGCTTACGTCCGTCGCGAGCACGCGATCCCGCTTCTCGCATAGCGGTTCGAGCCGCCGGCTCTGATCGGCGACGAGCACGTCGGCATCGATCCAGAAGACCCATTCGTGTTCCGGCAAATGGCGCAGCAACACCCAGGGCTTGATCCAGTTGCCGCTCGCGCCCGCGCCCGCTTCGGCCGGCACGTCGCGATAGAGATGCAGCGCGTAGCCGTGACGCTCGCAATAGCGGCGCACGTTGCGCTCGGCGATCGCGCCGTATTCGCGGATATTCGGCGTATGAAGCATCGCGAGCGCGATGGACGCGCTTCGGTTCGACGCTTCGTAGCGTGTTTCATCGGCTTCCGGCTGCGGCAAGGCGAGATACGGCAGGCCGCGCGCCTGACACTCGTTGATGTGCTCCGCGAACAGATCGCGCAAGTCGGCGAAGACCGGCTGATTCTTCGGCGCATCGGGCATATCGGCGAGCGCAAGAGAGAACGCGGGCCATTCCGCCCATATCGGCGACACGTTCAGCGCCGCGAGCACAACGGGATGATGGCCTTCGATCGCCTCAGTGAACGGCCGAGGTCCTAGCGCACTCAGCAGCTGCGCTTCGCTCGCGAGCGCCCTGCCGAACCTGGCGCCCTCGCAGATGCGTTGAACCCGCTCGCGCGCGGCCGCCGTGTTGCGCCAAAGCTGAAACGCCGCCATGACGTCGCCGGGGTCATCGTCACGATACGAGACGATCCAATCGCGGTTTTCCCCGCGCATGAGCGTCTCGCACGGAATGTCGCGTAACAGCAGGCAATCCTGCGTGATCAGCAACACGAGATCGCCCTCGGCACACGCGCGCAGCTTGCGCAACAACACCTGATACTTCAACAGCATCCGCAGATGTGCCCAGCCGATCGCGGCCGTATCGACATACTCGTGCGGATAAGCAAGACGCGCGCAATAGCGGCGATGATTTTCGAACGACGCGCGCGCGGTGTCGTCGGCAAAAAAACTGATGACGTGAGTCGTCATGGCGATGCTCCAAAATGCCGCGTGTCGGGGATTTTGGTCCCGTCATCGGCGCGCGGGCAAGCGCAAGGACACTTTGTTTCGTCGTCGATTGTGACGGCTGCGAACGTTTCGCTCAGCGCTTCGCGCGCAGCGGCAGCGTCGCGATGAACTGATCGACCGCCGCGAAAAGCGCCGCACGCCGCACGCCGTCCTGCGCCTGAATCGACAGACCCGCGAACAATGTCATGCACAGCGCGGCGAGCGCCTGAACATCGGTGCGCGTGTCGAGCTCGCCATTTTCGACGCCCTGCGCGAGCCGCGCCGCGACGATCGACGCGACCTTGCGCCGGCGCTTCTGCATCTCGGCGCGCAATTGCGCGTGCTCGCCGCCGACGGACATCGCGCCCAGAAAGATCATGCAGCCACGCGGAGTCTTCCTGCCGGTGAACAATTCGACGCTCGCGCGGAACATCGCGCGCAGGCCGTCGCGCACGGATTCGTGCGCCTGCAACTGCCTGAGCGCCGCGCCGCCTTCGGCTTCCGTGTACAGCTCGACCGCCTCCCGATACAGATCTTCCTTGCTGCCGAACGCGGCATAGAGGCTCGGCGAATTGATGCCCATTGCTTCGACGAGATCGGCCATCGAACAGGTGTCGTAGCCTTTCGCCCAGAACAGTTCCATCGCGTTTCGCAACGCCGCTTCGCGGTCGAATGCGCGCGGCCGGCCGCGCGCCCTGTGCTGCGTCTCGTGCATTTCCGACGACATGTCTCACTCCTTTTCGATGCCGGCGATTAGTGCGTCCATCGAAATTCTGAATTATGTGTCGATCGTAACAAAATAACTGGACGCTGTCGCGCGCCGATGCTTAAATATCTGTATCGATCGTCACATAAACATCGGAACCATCTCAGGAGTGTCGCCATGAAATCGACTTTGTCCGCGCTCGCAGCCGCTTTGCTGCTGGCAAGCCCGCTGGTGTCGTTTGCGCAAGCCACGGAAACGGCTGCATCGCCTGCGCCGTATTCGGTGTTCGTCGATCAACCCACCGGCTTCACGTTCGTGAAAATGCCGTCGGGCTGGAAGTTCGTCGGCGCGGTCTCGCAGGAAGAGGCGCAGCATGTGCCGGCGAACGTGTTGACGTCGGTGTTGCCCGCGGATTCCGCGCGCAAGATCGACACGGCGTCAGTCAGATAGGCGTTGGGCTGGAAACCGCATCGATTTCGATATCGAGCAAAGCCGAGCTCATCGACTTGCCGTGCGCGTCGAGCGCGAGCGAACGCGTGACGCCGCCGCCGAGCGCATCGCGCAAAACGAAATTGAACGCGTGCAAGAGCGGCAGTTCGTAACGCACGACATCGCCCTTCACGACATCGGCGAGATGCGCTTTCACGCGCTCGGGCGTCAGTTGCGCGCGCAGATGCGCGTAGTGCTTCGCGTCGAAGCAGATCACCGACACGTTCGACGTGTTGCCTTTGTCGCCGGTGCGGCCGTGCGCCAGTTCACGCAGTTTCATCGCTTGCCTCCACGAATTCGAAAAGGGGCTTCACGTGTTCGCGCGCGAGCAGCACGGACTGCACCGCGATGACTTCCCGCGTCGCCTTCGTCACGCCGCCGCCGCCCGCCGGGCCGTTGGTATAGAGCGTTTCGATCTCGTTGCCGATGCGCGCCGCCTCCTTCGCGCTCGACGTGCGTCCCGCGACGCGCACGCGCACTTCATACGGCTCTTCGGCGTTCGATGCGAGCGCGTCGCCGTAAAGCGAATTGACGCCGATGAGGTCGAAGCGCAGTTCGCTCGTATCGATGCACATGATCGACAGCCGTTCGCGCGCGATATCGAGCGCGAGCCGCGCGCGTGCGACCGCGCCCGGACCGCCGTAGGAAATCTGACCTTCGCCGATATAGCCATCGACATAGGCGACCGATGTCTTCAGCGTATCCGTGCGCGCGTGGCCGCGTCCGCCGGTCACGCGCACGCGGTCGCGCGCTTCCTGCGCGACGCGAACTTGCGTGAAATCCGCGACGACGTCCGGCTGAAAATAACGCGCCGGATCGTGAATCTCATAGAGCAGTTGTTCCTTGCACGTCGCTTCGGTCACGCAGCCGCCTGCGTGCGGCACCTTCGTCACGATGACAGAACCATCCGCGCTCACTTCGCCGATCGGGAAGCCGAGACGCGCGAGATCGTTCACGTCCTTGTAACCGGGATCGGCAAAATAGCCGCCCGTCACCTGACCCGCGCATTCGAGCAAATGACCGACGACGGTCGCCTGTCCGAGCGTCGTCCAGTCGTCCATCTTCCAGCCGAATTCGTGGATGAGCGGCGCGGTGAATAGCGACGGATCCGCCACGCGGCCGGTCAGCACGATGTCCGCGCCCGCCGCGAGCGCAGCGACGATCGGCGCCGCGCCGAGATACGCATTCGCCGACACGATGCGGTCCGCGTACGCGCTCACATCGTCGCCGGATTCCTCGAAGCGCAGACGCGAACGCAAAACGACATCGAGCACGTCGTCGCCGGTGACGGCTGCGATTTTCAATCCGTCAAGGCCGAGCTCGCGCGCGATCCTCGCGGTCTTCTTCGCCGCCGCACGCGGATTCGCCGCGCCCATGTTCGAGATGATCCGCACGCCATTTTTCGCCGCGACGGGCAGCACGGCGCGCATGCGCGTTTCGAGCAACGGGTCGTAACCGAGTTCGGGATCGTTGCGGCGCGACTGCTGCGCGATCGCGATCGTGCGTTCGGCAAGGCATTCGAACACGAGATAGTCGAGCGCGCCGTGCTCCGCGAGTTCGACGGCAGGCTCGATGCGATCGCCCGAATAACCCGCGCCCGCGCCGATTCTGATGATGTCTTTCATGGTGCTTTTCCTTTACAGCGGGAACACGCCCAGCACGACGCACGCGATCGTCATGACGACCGACGCGCCGAACAGCAGCGGGAACGTGAACTTCTGATGATCCGCGAGATCGATGCCGCACAAGCCGACGACGAGAAACGTCGCGGGCGTGAGCGGGCTCACGGGAAAGCCGGTCGTCATCTGCCCGAGGAGCGCCGCCTGGCCGACATGCACCGCCGGCACGCCGAGTTGCGACGCCACTTCGGCGATCACCGGCAACACGCCGAAATAGAACGAATCGGGATCGAAAAGCATCGAGAGCGGCATCGACAGCAGGCCGAGCACGACCGGAATGTGGCCGGCAAAAGCGGGCGGCACGAAACCGACCGCCGCCTGCGCCATCGCCTTCAACATGCCGCTGCCTTGCATGATGCCGGTGAACACGCCCGCCGCGAGCAGAATGCCGGCCATCATCAACGCGGCGCGAGCGTGCGCGTCGATGCGCTTTCGCTGCATGTCGACGTTCGGGTAATTCACGATCAGCGCAATGCACAGCCCGACCATGAACATGATGGCGGGCGGAATCTTTTCGCCCATCGCGACCATCGTGCCGAGCACGACGACCGTCAGCACGATGTTGAACCAGAAATTCTTCGGGCGGCGCAGCGACTGTTCTTCGGGCGTCAGTTCGCGCTTCGGAAGCGGAATCGCGCCGTTCGCGCTCGAATAGCCGAGACGCTTTTCCTCGCGGCGGCCGAGCCACCACGCCATGCCGAACACGAACACGAGCCCGACGGCCTGCACCGGAATCAGCGGATTGAACAGCGATGAAATCGGCAGATGCAGCGACGCCGATGCGCGGATCATCGGCCCGGTCCACGGCAGAAAGTTGATGCCCGCCGCCATCGAAACGGCCGCGGCGAGCACGCGCTTGTCCATGTTCAGGCGATCGTAGAGCGGCAGCATCGCGGGAATCGTGACGAGAAAGCAGACGGCGCCCGAGCCGTCCAGATGAATCAGCAGCGCGAGCAGCGTCGTGCCCATCACGATGCGCGTCGGTTTCGTGCCGACCGCGCGCAGGATGCGATCGATGATCGGATCGAGCGTGCCCGCGTCCGTGATCGTGCCGAAGTAAAGGATCGCGAACACGAACATACCGACGACCGGCGCGAGGCTCTTCAATCCGTCGATGACGAACCTGCTCGTCGAAAGCCCGAAGCCGCCGATCAGCGACGCCACGATCGGCACGATGATGAGCGCGACGAGCGGCGACATCCGTTTGGAAAGGATCGCCCCGAGCAGGACGACGATGGTGGCGAGGCCGAGCATCGGCAGCATGAACGTGTCTCCGAATTGTCTTTTGATGCGGTCTAGAGTAAGTTCGGAGCGGCAATTACACAATTGAAACGATTTGATCGCAGCTATCACGGACCATAATGGATCTGAATCTTCGCGATATCCGCGCGCTCGTCGCCGTGGCCGAGGCGGGCAGTTTCACGCGCGCCGCCGAACGCCTGCATTTGTCGCAACCCGCGCTGACCGTGCAGATACGCCGCTTGGAGGAAGCCGTCGGCGCGCGGCTTTTCGACCGCAACAGCCGCAACGTCGCGCTGACGCCGACCGGACGCGAACTGCTGCCGCTCCTGCGCAAGTCGTTGCGCGACATGGAGAACGTGCTGCGCGATGCCCGCGCGATGGGCATCGGCGAAAGCGGCACGATCCGCATCGCGTGCCTGCCGACGTTCGCGGCGAGCGTGTTGCCTGAGTTGATCATCGGCATGAAGCGCGAGGTGCCGCGCGTCGCATTTCAGATTCGCGACGTCGTGGCGAGCACCGTGAATGCGCTCGTGCGCAGCGAGGAAGCCGATATCGGGCTGACCGGCGGCGATGTGGCCGATCCGTTGCTTGAAGTGCTGCATGCGGGCGTGGACCGGCTCGTCGCGGTGTGTCCGAAGGCGCATGCGCTCGCGAAGAAACGCCGCATCGCGCTCGACGAGCTCGCGCATTCGCCGCTCGTGCTCACCGCGCCAGGCACGAGCGTGCGCGCGGTCGTCGACGCCGCGCTCAGCGAGACGCGCGAAACGCTCGAGATAGCGTGCGAGCCGACTTACATGATGACCGCCGTCGCGATGGTGCGCGGCGGCCTCGGCGTGACGATCCTGCCGGAAACCGCGCGCGAGGTGCGCGCGGAACCGGGGCTCGTCGCGAAACCGATCGACCATCCGGCGTTCGTGCGGCCGATCGCCATCGTGAAGAAGCGCGGCAGGACGCTGCCGGCAGTGACGGAACGCTTCGTCGAAAGCATGCGCGAGGCGATGACATCGCCCCGCTGATACAGGCTTACTTTTCCATCGTCGCCATGTCGATCACGAAGCGATACTTCACGTCGCTCTTCAACATGCGCTCGTAAGCCTTGTTGACTTCGTCCATGCGAATCATCTCGATGTCGGACGTGATGCCGTGCTTGCCGCAGAAATCGAGCATTTCCTGCGTTTCCGCGATGCCGCCGATCAGCGAGCCCGCGAGCGAGCGGCGCTTGAAGATCATGTTCATCACCGAAGGCGACGGATGCGGATGCTCCGGCGCGCCGACGAGCGTCATGGTGCCGTCACGCTTGAGAAGCGACATGAACTGATCGAGATCGTGCGACGCGGCGACCGTGTTCAAGATGAAATCGAAGCTGTTCGCGTGCGCGGCCATCTGATCCGGATCTTTCGACACGACGACTTCATGCGCGCCCAGACGCTTCGCATCCTCGATCTTGCCCGGCGACGTGGTGAAGAGCACGACATGCGCGCCCATTGCGGCGGCGATCTTCACGCCCATGTGACCGAGACCGCCGAGACCGACGATGCCCACCTTGTGCCCCTTCTGCACGTTCCAGTGGCGCAGCGGCGAGTACGTGGTGATGCCCGCGCACAGCAACGGTGCAACGGCCGCGAGTTCGAGGTTCTCGGGGATGCTCAGCACGAACGCCTCGTCGACGACGATGTTCGTCGAATAGCCGCCGAAGGTCACGCCGCCCGACTTCTTATCCGGCGAGTTGTAGGTTTGCGTAAAGCTTTCCGGGCTCTCGCAATATTGTTCGAGTCCTTCCTTGCACGCATTGCAGACGCGGCATGAATCGACCATGCAGCCGACGCCCGCCAGTTGCCCGACCTTGAACTTCGACACGTCGGAACCGACTGCCGCGACGCGACCGACGATCTCATGGCCCGGCACGACCGGATAGTTCGTGCCGCCCCATTCGTTGCGCGCCATATGCAGGTCGGAATGACAGACGCCGCAGAACAGAATGTCGATGCGGACATCGTTCGGACCGACATCGCGGCGTTGAATTTCGAGCGGACCGAGCGGCTTGTCGGCTGCGGATGCTGCATAGGAATACGCTTTCAGCATGGTTTGCTTCCCTCTTTGATTTGCATCTGTGAACAGGACCGGCGCTTGCTCCTGCCGGAGAAGCGCGGCTATTGAATCAGACGTGCTGGATGGTCTTTGTGTGCGGCAGCGAACGTTCGCCATCATGCTCCGCCACGCGTTGCGAGCGACTTGCCGATCGCGCCGGTAGTTAGGCGGAGACGCGCAACGTCAGTACTGTATGCCTATCGGGGATTATCTGCCGAAACGACCGCGCGCCAGGCGCGTCGCCGGAGAATTTGACAATCGGCGCCGTGAGGATCGACCTCGCGGCGGAAGCATTTCGAGAGACCAGAACGATGAAAGCGAAAGCCATTACGGCCAGCATCGGCATGCCGGCCGGCGCGGTCAGCGCCGAGTTTCATATCGATACGGGGCGGCTCAGGATCTTCGAGCGCGGCATGCTGCGCGTCGAATTGTTTCCGCCGCAATCGTGGTTCACGGTGGCGTCGGTGGCGGGAAACAGCCGCTGGGGCACGCGGCCGCTGGAAGCGGATATGCGTCTCGTCGTCGAGAGCTTTATCCTGCAGCGCTTCGGCATGAAGGCGTATCGGGGCGAGACTTCCAGCGCGCAACGCGTATTCGATTCGCGATCCGAATCTTTAGCGGATCATCTCTGACTGCGCGCGGGCGGCTGATAGCCCGGAACCTGATGCAGCGCGCAATCGCACGCTGCGGAGAGCGCCGCCAGCCGCTCGATGTTCTCGCGCAAGTCGGCCTGCGTGCGCGCAATCGTTTCACGCAGCGCTTCGACCCGCGGCATGATCTGTTCCGCGATCACGCTGCTTTCTTCTTTCTTCCCGAGCCACGCTTCGGCGTCTTCGCGCGCTTCGCGCAGTTCCATCACCGAGACTTCGGTCTGTGCCTGAAGACGCGCATAGGTTTGCGCGAGTTCGCCGAGCCCCATCGATTCCATGCGTTCGACGAAATCGCGCGTCGAATGCATTGCGAGTTCACCGGCGTCGTAAGCCACGAACTGGGCATCGTCGATTGAAAGCGAGATGCGGCCTTCGGGCGTGGCGAATTCGAGCTTGATCGGCATGATGCGTGGATGTCTGTAATCGAAGAAGTGACCGGATTCTAGAAAGCCGCGCATAAAGCGACATTCAGAACAAGATGAAAGCCATATCGCGCGCGTGAAATGGAGCATTAACGTCATTGCGATTCGTTCGAGCGCGCGAAACGATGCACGGCGATTAATTCGAATTCCGCCACATTTGGCGCGATGGAAATTTATCGACAGTTGCAAAACCCGCCCTCGACGCCGTGCGATTTTCAACTTGAAAAGATGCATTTCTTAAACCAACAATGGATCCATCTTTCGCGCTGGCCACCCCACTTCGCCAACCGAGATCTGACGCGCCCCATGGATGAGAAAGACGAAATACGCAAATCCGAAGAGTTGCGCAGCTTTCTGTTTCTGACCGTCGTCATGGTTCCCGTGCTCACGGTCATGATCATCGCCACTTACGGATTCGCGGTCTGGTTCTATCAGATGCTGATCGGCGGACCGCCACATCATTAACGAGCGTCGCGACTATTTGAATTAAATGGAGCTCAAACCCGTCGATATCAACGATCGTTACGCCGACAAGACCGACGAGTCTTGCGAGTTTCACATAGCCGGCGTCGTTGTATTCGGCCGTATAGAAGCGCTGCAACGAATTACGCGCGCGCTCGCGGCTTTGCCTGGCGCGCAAGTTCACGGATCGAGCGCCGACGGCAAGATCGTTCTCACGCTCGAAAGCGATCGCTCCGCTTGCGTCGCCGAACAATTGCAGGCGGTGCAATCCATTCCCGATGTCATCAGCACCGCGCTCGTCTATCAGCATCACGAAGCCGCCGATCCGCTCACCGAGGACATCGACGATGAAACTGACTCGTCGCGCGTTCATTAAGCAGACGGCCGCCACCACGGCGGCCGCATCCGCGGGCATCACGCTGCCCGACATGCACGCCGTCGCGCAGAGCGACGACATCGCCTGGTCGAAAGCGCCCTGCCGCTTCTGCGGAACGGGATGCGGCGTGCTCGTCGGCGTGAAGGGCAATCAGGTCGTCGCGACACAGGCCGACCCGCAGGCGGAAGTCAACCGCGGACTCAACTGCGTGAAGGGCTACTTCCTCTCGAAGATCATGTACGGCCAGGACCGTCTGACGACGCCGCTCATGCGGATGAAAGACGGCAAATACGACAAGAACGGCGAATTCCTGCCCGTGTCGTGGGATGTCGCGTTCAACGTGATGGCCGAGCAGTTCAAGCGCGTGCTGAAGGAGAAAGGGCCGACGGCCGTCGGCATGTTCGGTTCGGGGCAATGGACCGTCTGGGAAGGCTACGCAGGCGTCAAGCTGATGAAGGCGGGATTTCGCAGCAACAATATCGATCCGAACGCGCGGCATTGCATGGCATCGGCCGTGACGGGCTTCATGCGGACCTTCGGCATGGACGAGCCGATGGGCTGCTACGACGACATCGAAGCCACCGACGCCTTCGTGCTGTGGGGCTCCAATATGGCCGAGATGCATCCGGTGCTGTGGTCGCGCGTGACGGCGCGGCGGCTTTCGAATCAGGACGTGCGCGTCGTCACGCTGTCGACGTTCGAGCATCGTTCGTTCGATCTCGCCGATCAAACCATCGTCTTCACGCCGCAATCCGATCTCGCGATCATGAATTACATCGCGAACTACATCATCAAGAACGGCAAGGTGAACCGCGATTTCGTCGACAAGCACACGAACTTCAAGAAGGGCAACGCGGACATCGGTTACGGGCTGCGGCCCGACCATCCGCTGCAAAAGGCGGCGAAGAACGCGGGCGATCCGAACGGCTCGCAGCCGATCACCTTCGACGAATTCGCGCAGTTCGTCTCGCGCTACGACGCTGCCTACGTGACGAAAATTTCCGGCGTGCCGAAGAACAAGCTCGACCAGCTCGCGCAGTTGTACGCGGACCCGAAGACGAAAGTCGTGTCCTTCTGGACGATGGGCTTCAATCAGCACACGCGCGGAACCTGGGCCAACAACATGGTCTACAACCTGCATCTGCTGACGGGAAAGATATCGACGCCGGGCAACAGCCCGTTCTCGCTGACGGGCCAGCCGTCCGCGTGCGGCACGGCGCGCGAAGTCGGCACGTTTTCGCATCGGCTGCCCGCCGATATGGTCGTGACCAACCCGAAGCATCGCGAGGAAGCGGAGCATATCTGGAAGCTGCCCGCGGGCACCATCCCCGACAAGCCGGGCTTTCATGCCGTGCTGCAAAACCGCATGCTCAAGGACGGCAAGATCAACGCTTATTGGGTGATGGTCAACAACAACATGCAGGCTGCCGCGAATATCAACAACGAAGCGCTGCCGGGGTATCGCAAGGATTCGAATTTCGTCGTCGTGTCGGATGTGTATCCGACGGTCACGGCCGTCGCCGCCGATCTGATCCTGCCATCCGCGATGTGGGTCGAGAAGGAAGGCGCCTACGGCAACGCGGAACGGCGCACGCAGTTCTGGCATCAGCTCGTACAGGCGCCAGGCGGCGCGCATTCGGATCTCTGGCAGATCGTGGAATTCTCCAAGCGCTTTAAGGTCGAGGAAGTCTGGCCCGCCGAACTGCTCGCGAAAAAGCCCGAATACAAGGGCAAGACGCTCTACGACATCCTGTATCGCAACGGCCAGGTCGACAAGTTTCCCGCTTCGCAAGTCGATTCGAAATATCGCAACAACGAGGCTGCGGCGTTCGGCTTCTATATCCAGAAAGGTTTGTTCGAGGAATACGCGAGCTTCGGACGCGGCCACGGCCACGATCTCGCGCCGTTCGACATGTATCACCAGGCGCGCGGCATCCGCTGGCCGGTCGTCGATGGCAAGGAAACACGCTGGCGTTACAAGGAAGGCTCCGATCCGTATGTGAAGGCCGGCGCCGACTGGCAGTTCTACGGCAATCCGGACGGCCGCGCGGTGATCTACGCGCTGCCTTACGAGCCGCCCGCCGAATCGCCGGACAAGGACTATCCGTTCTGGCTCGCGACGGGCCGCGTGCTGGAGCACTGGCATTCGGGATCGATGACGCGCCGCGTGCCCGAGCTGTATCGCGCGTTTCCGAACGCGGTGTGCTTCATGCATCCCGACGACGCCAAAGCGCTTGGCCTGCGACGCGGCGTCGAGGTGCGCGTGATATCGCGGCGCGGCGAGATGCGTACGCGCGTCGAGACGCGCGGCCGCGACAAGCCGCCGCGCGGGCTCGTCTTCGTGCCGTGGTTCGATTCAAGCCAGCTCATCAACAAGGTGACGCTCGACGCCACCGATCCGATCTCGTTTCAGACCGACTACAAGAAGTGCGCGGTCAAGATCGTGCGGGTCTAGGGTCCGGGAGCCGACGCCATGCGTACGTTGACAGCCATCGTCATTGCATCGCTTCTTGCGCTGGCCGTGCTCGCGATCGCGCAGCCCACGGTGCCCAGTCTGCCGTTCCACGATTCGCTGCGCGGCACGGCGCCGCTCGATGAGGAACCGAAAGCCCCGCTCATCGCGCCGACCGAAAACAAGGACGTGATACGCGGACTCAACTACGCACAGCAGCCGCCGACGATCCCGCACAAGATCGACAACTATCAGCTCGACAAGAACGCCAACCGCTGTCTCGGGTGTCACGCGCGCAGCCGCGCCGAGGAAAGCGGCGCGGTGCCGGTGGCGGTGTCGCATTACATGGATCGCGAGGGCGGCGTGTCCGGGCATCTGTCGCCGCGACGCTACTTCTGCACGCAATGCCACGTCCCGCAGGCCGATACGAAACCGCTCGTCGGCAATACGTTCGTCGCCGTCGAAGACGTCAGGCAGCAGCCGGACAAAACCAAGAAGCGATAGACGATAAACAAGCGACCATCATGTGGGCACTGATCAAGCGCTACTGGATCACCATTCGCCGGCCGAGCCTCTATTACAGCCTCGGCTTTCTGACGCTGGGCGGCTTCGTCGCCGGCGTGGTGTTCTGGGGCGCCTTCAACACGGCGATGGAGCTGACCAACACCGAAGTCTTCTGCACCGGCTGTCACGAGATGCGCGACAACACCTACGCCGAACTGAAGAACACGATCCACTTCAGCAACCGCACGGGCGTGCACGCGAAGTGCTCGGACTGCCATGTTCCCCACAACTGGACCGACAAGATCGCCCGAAAGATGCAGGCGTCGAAGGAAGTGTGGGCGAAGATTTTCGGCGCGGTGAACACGCGCGAGAAGTTCCTCGACAAGCGGCTCGAACTGGCCGAGCACGAATGGGCGCGCTTCAAGGCGAACGACTCGCTCGAATGCCGCAATTGCCACTCGTTCCAGTACATGGACTTCACGCGGCAAAGCCCGCGCGCGCAGCAGGCGCATCAGCGCTTTCTGGAGACTGGCGAGAAGACGTGCATCGATTGCCACAAGGGCATCGCGCATGAACTGCCGAACATGGCGAAGGCGCAAGAAATCGACGACAGAAGGAAGCAGTAAACAACGCCAAGAGAGGAAACATTCATGCTCAGCGCCCGGCAACTCGACGTGATGCGCGGCAGCCGCACGATCGTCGCCGGCGTGAATCTGTGCGTCGATGGCGGCGCGGCGTTGCTCATCCACGGCGCGAACGGCAGCGGCAAGAGCTCGTTGATCGCCGCGCTCGCGGGTCTGTTGCCGCCCGCCGCGGGGAAGGTGTCGTGGCGCGGCGTGAACGTGCGCGACGATCCGGCGCGCTTCAGACGCGACCTCGCGTATCTCGGCCACGCCGACGGCTTCAACGGCGAACTGACGGTCGCGGAAAACCTGCGCTTCGCGGCGTTGCTCGGCGCGAACGCCTTGCACGCGAACGAGCGCGACGTGCTCGAGCGCGCCGGTTTGCAGCCGCTGATGCACGCGCGCCTGAACCGGCTGTCGGAAGGTCAGCGGCGGCGCGTGGCGCTCGCACGGCTCGTGCTCGCGGCCAAGCCGCTGTGGCTGCTCGACGAACCCACCGAAGCCGTCGATGACGCGGGCGCGCTCTGGTTCGCCGCATGCATCGACGATCATCTGCGCGAAGGCGGCGCGCTCGTCGCGACGACGCATCGCCCGCTTGCCGTCGATGCCGCGCGCGCACGTCATCTGCATCTCGAACGGAGCGCGGCATGATCGCGCTGACGCTTCGGGTGATCCGGCGCGAGCTGCTCTTGAACTGGCGCTCGCGCACCGTGACGCTTTCCGTGCTGCTCTTCTTCGTGCTGGCGTCGAGTCTGTTTCCGCTCGGCGTCGGTCCCGATCCGAAGCTGCTGCACGCAATCGCGCCGGGCGTGCTGTGGGTCACGGCGCTGTTCGCGGCGCTGCTTTCGGCTGGCCAGCTCTTCAGCAACGATTTCGCGAGTGGCGCGCTCGAACAGATGCTGCTTTCGCCGCAGCCGCTCGCGGGCATCGTGCTCGGCAAGATCGCCGCGCACTGGATCACGACCGGTCTCGCGCTCGTCGTGCTCGCGCCCGTCGTCGCGCTCGAATACGGGCTCGATGCGCGCACGATCCTCATGCTGATGGCGTCGCTCCTGATCGGCACGCCGCTGCTTTCGCTGATCGGTTCGATGGGCGCGGCGCTCACGCTCGGCGTTCGCGGCGGCAGCGTCGTGCTCGCATTGCTGATTCTGCCGCTCTACGTGCCGGTGCTCGTATTCGGCGTCGGCGCGGCCGATCCCGCCGCGAGCGCCGCATGGGCGAACGCGAATTTCTCGCTGCTCGCGGCGGCGTTGTGCATCGCGCTATGGCTGTGTCCGTTCGCGAGCGCGGCGGCCCTGCGCATATCGATGGAATAGCGCCTATGAACTGGTTCCGCTACGCGTCCGCCCGCAACTTCGAACGCTTCGCCGCGCGCGCGACGCCGTGGTTCGCGTTCGCGTCGGTCGTGTTCATCGCGATGGGACTCGTGATCGGCCTCGGCGTCGCGCCCGCCGATGCGCTGCAACGCGACATCTACCGCATCATGTTCGTGCATGTGCCCGCCGCGTGGATGTCGATGCTCATCTACTTCGTGATGGCCGCGTACAGCGCGCTGCATCTCGCGATGAACGCGCGCCTTTCCGCGATGATGGCCCGCGCGCTCGCCCCGACCGGCGCGTCGTTCACGGCGATCGCGCTGATTTCGGGCGCGTTGTGGGGCAAGCCGACGTGGGGCACATGGTGGGTCTGGGACGCGCGGCTCACGTCGGAGTTGATCCTGTTCTTCCTGTACGTCGGCTATCTCGCGCTGCACGCGGCCATCGACGGCACCCGCCGCGCCGATCGCGCGTGCTCGGTGCTCGCGCTGATCGGCGTCGTGAATGTCCCGATCATCTATTTTTCCGTGCAATGGTGGTACACGCTGCATCAAGGACCGTCGCTCGGATTCGGCAGCGGCGTCGCGATGGAAACGTCGATGGCTTGGGGCATCGTCCTGATGACGGCGGGATTCTGGTCGTATGCGATCGCCGTGGCGTTGGCGCGCGCGCGCGTCATCCTGCGCGCGGCCGAACGCGTGCGCGCGAGCGACGAGCGTCCGTCGCGAATCGAGGAGCGTGCCGCATGAACACGCTCGCATCCGTCCCGAAGATGCTCGCCGCGAATCCGCTGCTTTGCGCCGCGTTCGCGATCACTTTTCTGCTGATGGGCGCGGAGGCGTGGCTCGTCCACCGCGCGCTGCGCCGATGAAAGCGCGCCATCGCCGCTTCGCGTTCATCGCGCTCGGCCTCGCGAGCGCCGCGCTCGCGTGCGCGTTCGTGCTCAACGCGTTCCGCGCCAACGTGATGTTCTTCGTCAGCCCGAGCGAGATCGCGTCGCACGAGGAAACGCGCACGCAGCGCTTCCGGCTCGGCGGACTCGTCGAACGCGGATCGCTCTTGAAGCACGCCGACAGCCGCACGGTGAGCTTCGTCGTCACGGACGGGCGCGCGTCGATTCCTGTCGTCTACACGGGCGCGCTGCCCGATCTCTTTCGCGAAGGCAGCGGCGTCGTCGCGCAAGGCACGCTCGGCGCCGACGGACGTTTTCACGCCGACGAAGTCCTGGCCAAGCACGACGAAAAGTACACGCCGCCGCCACTCGAACGCGCGCTGCGTGAAGCGCGCGCATCGGCGGACGGGAACGCGGGAGCGCGCCGATGATCCCCGAGATCGGCCATTTCGCGCTCATCCTCGCGATGCTGCTCGCGCTCGTCGCGGGCATCGTGCCGATGCTCGGCGCGCGACTTGCCATCGAAGGATGGATGCGCGTCGCCGCGCCCGCCGCGTGCGGGCAATTCGGCTTCGTCGCGATCGCGTTCGGCTGTCTCGCGGCGTCGTTTCTCGACGACGATTTTTCCGTGATCTACGTCGTCGGCAATTCGAACTCGGCGCTGCCGGCCATTTACCGGTTCACCGCGGTCTGGGGCGGTCACGAAGGCTCGCTGCTGCTGTGGGCGCTGCTGCTCACGCTCTGGATGAGCGCGGTCGTGTGCTTCGGCAAGCGCCTGCCGTTGCCGTTCGCGGCGCGCGTGCTCGGCGTGATGAGCTGGATCGACGCGGGCTTTCTGCTTTTCATGCTGCTGACGTCGAATCCGTTCACGCGCATCATGCCGCCCGCGATGAACGGCCGCGATCTCAATCCGCTGTTGCAGGATCCCGGCATGGTGATTCATCCGCCGCTGCTGTACATGGGCTACGTCGGCTTTTCGGTGGCGTTCGCGTTCGCCATCGCCGCGCTGCTCGATGGCAAGCTCGACGCCGCCTGGGCGCGCGCCTCGCGCGCGTGGACGCTCGCCGCGTGGATGTTCCTGACGCTCGGCATCATGCTCGGCAGCGCGTGGGCGTACTACGAACTCGGCTGGGGCGGATGGTGGTTCTGGGATCCGGTCGAAAACGCGTCGTTCATGCCGTGGCTCGTCGGCACCGCGCTGATTCATTCGCTCGCCGCGACCGCCAAGCGCGGCGCGTTTCGCGCGTGGAGCGCGCTGCTCGCGATCTGCGCGTTCTCGCTCTCGTTGCTCGGCACGTTTCTCGTGCGCTCGGGCGTCGTGACATCGGTGCACGGCTTCGCGTCCGATCCGGCGCGCGGCGTGTTCATCCTCGCGTTGCTCGCGCTGTTTTCGGGCGGCGGTCTCGCGCTGTTCGCGTGGCGCGCGCCGCGAGCCGTGTCGGCGGTCGCTTTCGAGCCCGTATCCCGCGAGGCGTTGCTGCTGTCGAACAATCTGCTGATGCTCGTCGCCGCTGCATCGGTGATGCTCGGCACGCTCTATCCGATGGTCCTCGACGCGCTCGATCTCGACAAGATTTCCGTCGGCGCGCCGTACTTCGACAGCGTGTTCGTCCCGCTGATGACACCCGCGATCTTTCTGATGGGCGTCGGGCCGCTCGCGCGCTGGAAGGCCGCGCGTCTGCCGCAGCTTGCCGTGCGGCTGCGCTGGGCCGCGCTCGTGAGCGTGGCGAGCGCGTTCGTGCCCGGCGTGTCGCGTCCGTTCGTGAGCCTCGGCTTGCTGCTCGCCGCGTGGACGTTCGCGACGATCGCGACGAGCGTGATCGAGCGCATCATCAAGGGACGGCAGCGCGTGCGGCTCGCGACCGTCGGCATGTGGCTCGCACACGCGGGCGTCGGCGTGTTCGTCGTCGGCGTGACGATGGTGAAGGGCTTTCCCGTCGAACGCGACGCGCGGCTCGCGCCCGGCGAGAGCGTCGATGCGGGCGGATATCGCTTCCGGCTCGGCGACGTGCGCGCGATCGACGGACCGAACTATCGCGCGACGCGTGCGACGATCGCGGTGACGCGCGACGGCAAAGCTATCGCGACACTGCATCCGGAGAAACGCGAATTCCTCGTCTCCAACACGCCGACGACCGAAGCCGCGATCGATCGCGGCGTGCTGCGCGATCTGTACGTCGCGCTCGATCAGCCGGCGGGCGGCGGCGCGTGGACCGTGCGCATCCAGATCAAGCCGTTCGTGCGCTGGATCTGGGGCGGCTGCGTGTTGATGGCGCTCGGCGGCCTGCTCGCGGCGGCGGATCGGCGTTACGCAAAGCTGCGCGCGCCGCAACGGGCCGCCGCCGTTGCGATTGCCGTGGAACCGCCGCGAAGCATCGGCGAGACAGGACGATGAAGCGCTTTCTGATTCCGCTCGCCGTGTTCGGTCTGCTCGTCGCGGTGCTCGCGGCCGGATTGCGCCACGATCCGCGTCGCCTGCCTTCCGCGCTCATCGGCAAACCCGCGCCGGAGTTCGATCTGCCGCGTCTCGATGCCGCGAACCGGACGATGTCGTCGCACGCGCTGCGCGGACAGGTGTGGATTCTGAACGTGTGGGCGTCGTGGTGCGAAGCGTGCCGCGATGAGCATGCCGTCCTGATGGATTTCGCGGCGAGCGGCGCGGCGCCGGTGTACGGCCTGAACTACCGCGACGAACGTGCGCCCGCGCTGCAATGGCTGAAGGCGGCGGGCAATCCGTACGTGACGTCGTTCGTCGATCGCGACGGGCGCACCGGCATCGACTATGGCGTGTACGGCGTGCCGGAGACGTTCGTGATCGATCGCGCGGGCGTCGTGCGCTATCGGCAGGCGGGACCGCTCACGCGCGCGTCGATCGATGGCGTGATTGGTCCGCTCGTCGGCAAGCTGCAAAAGGAGAACGCGCGTGATTAGGCGGCTCGCGTGGATGATCGCTGCGTGCATCGGGTGCGCTCAGGCGCAGCAATCGCCCGATGACGAACGCGCGCGCCATCTCGCGGAGCATTTCCGCTGCGTCGTGTGCCAGAACCAGAGCCTCGCCGATTCGACCGCCGATCTCGCCGCCGATCTGCGCGCGCGCATTCGCGAGCAAGTCGGGCAAGGCGCGAGCGACGAGCAGATTCAGGCGTACATGGTGCGCCGATACGGCGACTTCGTGCTGTATCGGCCGCCCGTGAAGCCCGTCACGTGGGCGCTGTGGTTCGGGCCGTTCGCCGTGCTCGCGGCGGGCGCGGTTGCGATGGCGCTGCATATCCGGCGCGCGCATCAGACCCGAAGAAAAAGGAGCATGAGCCGATGATCCCGTTCTGGCTGATCGTTGCCGCGATGCTCTTCGCCGCGCTCGCATGCGTCGTGCCGCCGCTGTTGCGCGCGCGCGTCGCGAATCAGCGAACGACGCACGCCGCGCTCGCCGGCTTGCTGGTCGCGCTCGTGCCGGCGTCCGCGCTGACGCTTTACATGCGTGTCGGCGATCCGGCGGCGCTCGCGATTCAAGCGGCGGCGGGTTCATCGGTGAGCGAACACGCGGACACGCCCCGGTCGATGGAAGCGGCCGTCAGTCTTCTGGCCGCGCGGTTGCGGCGCAATCCCGACGACGCCCAAGGCTGGACGATGCTCGCGCGTTCGTACATGGTGCTGACGCGCGCCGACGATGCCGCGCAGGCGTATCGGCGGGCGGTTGCGCTGAATCCGCGCGATGCCGAATTGCTTGCCGATTACGCCGATGCCATCGCGAGCGCGACCGGCGGCGATCTCAACGACGCGGCGCTGAAGGTCATCCACTCGGCGCTCGCGCTCGACGCGACGCAGCCGAAAGCGCTGGCGCTGGCTGCATCGGCGGCATTCGACCGGCGCGAATACACGCAAGCCATCGGATACTGGGAGCGTTTGAGGCAGGTGCCGGATCTCGCGCCGCAGATCGCGCAGCAGGCGCAGAAGAATATCGACGAAGTGCGGGCGATCGCGGACGGCACCGGTTCGGCGTCGATCGAAGTCCGCGTGCAGTTGAGCCCTGAGTTCGCGTCGCGCGTCCGTCCAACGGATACGGTCTTCGTCTACGCGCTCGCCGACGATGGCTCACGCATGCCGATCGCGGTCCAGCGCCTGAGCGCGAACCAGCTTCCTGCGACGGTTTATCTCAACGATTCAATGTCGATGACGCCGAACCGCCGCCTCTCGGATTTCGAGCGCATCGACATCGCTGCGCGCGTGTCGGCGTCCGGGAAAGCGCGGCCATCGCCCGGCGATCTGAGCGGATCGAGCGGACGGGTATCGACGAAAGATGCGGGCGTGATTGAACTGACGATCGGCGAAATCGTGCGCTGAAGTCGCGATTCAGCGCGCTTTGGCGACGGACGGTTGAATCGACTTGGCGTTGTCGGCGATTTCGAGGCCCCACTCGCCTTGCTCGTACCAGTCTTCGCCAAGCAACTCGGCCGGATGCTGCGCCCGGCTCGAACCGTTTCCGCAACGCATGGCGTCCGTCGCGCAATAGTGATCGCAGCCCCAGCAATTGCGCTCGGGATGCTTTGGGTTCAGGGGAAAGCGCTTCGACATCGTGCGGTACTCCGTGGATTGCGGCGTGCGAGCCAATCGGCATCAAGCCTAAGATCGGCCCCGTTCCGAGCCAATAGGAACGGGACGATCGGTCACGGCTCGCAGCGAAACACGATGTTTCCGCTTCTCAGCACGCCGCCGGGGACGATTTCGTCGCGCCCGTCAACAGGAGTTCGATCAGATCGCGCACGTTGCGGATCGCTGCGCCGAACGGCAGTTTTTCGCGCCCGCGGAAGAACAGTCCATTGCCGACGTCGCCCCGCAATGCCGCGGCAAGCCGCGTATCGATGCAGAAATGCCCGAATTTCTCGATGCCATCGCGCAAGCCGCACGCGCTCAGGCATTCGAGCGCCGACGGACACGTCTGTTTGCGCGCGCCGATTTTCGTTCGAATGCGTTCTTCGTTACGCAGATAGCGCATGAGCCACGGCGTCTTGACGGCGCGCGCGGGCAGGCCGGTCACGCTGATGAACTCGACGATATCGTCGGGCTCCGCCTCGACCAGCACGCGCTTGAACTCCGGATGCGCGTCGCCTTCCTCGGTGACGGCGAACGGCGTGCCGACCTGCACGCCGTTGGCGCCGGCCGTGAGCCACTTGCGCACGGCTTCATGGCTGTTGATGCCGCCCGCGACGATCACCGGCACGTCTTCGCGCTTGAGTCCGAGCGCCGCAAACGATGCATCGAGTTCCTTCAGAACGCGCTCGAAGCCGAAGCGCTCGTCGTTCATATCGGCGACGTCCGCGACGCCGAGATGGCCACCCGCGTGTCCGGGATGCTCGATCACGATGGCGTCGGGCAAGCGGCCTTTCTTCATCCATTTCTTGAGGACGAGCGTGACGCCGCGGCTATCGGAGAGAATCGGAATGAGCGCGATATCGCAACCTTGCGTGAGATCGGGCAAGTCGAGCGGCAGGCCCGCGCCCATCACGATGGCATCGGCGCCCTCTTCGCACGCCACGCGCACGTAATCGGCGTGCGCGCTCACGGCTTTCATCACGTTCACGGCGATCATGCCGCGTCCTTGCGACAACTCGCGCGCCGACTTGATCTCGCGCGCGAGCGCGATGAGGTTGGCGCGCTCGAGCGTCGGCCGCGAGTGGTCTTCGCGGCACATGGCGAGCAAGTCTTCGTGATGATGACGCAAGTCGATGCTCGCGATGGTGCCGACCGCGCCTTCTCGCGCGACGCTGCCCGCGAGCCGATGCGCGGAAATGCCGACGCCCATGCCGCCCTGCACGATCGGCAGCAGATTGCGGCCGCGAATCGTGAGCGGCGCGAAAGAATGATCGTGAGAGGTCATGGGCAAATCAGTTTGATGTGAATTCATGGTGTACAGCTTGATGTGATCCGAGCTTCGATGCAGCGCGACGACCGTTCAAACGGCTTCCGTTGCCTGCACCGCATCGTGCCCGACCGCGTAGATCGCGACCTGCACGCGGCTCGTGAGATTGAGCTTGCGCAAAATGTTGCGCACGTGGATCTTCACCGTGCTTTCCGCGAGCATCAGCGAGCGCGCGATTTCCTTGTTGCTTGCACCGTGCGACAGTTCGCGCATGATGTCGCGCTCGCGCGTAGTGAGTGGATCGGCGGCGACCGCTGGAGCGGGAACCGGCGCGGCCTTCGGTGCACGCATGCTTGCGATGAGCTTCGCCGTCATGTCGTCCGCGATGACGGGCTGGCCCCCCGCCGCCTTGCGGATCGCGCTTGCGAGCGTCTCCGTTTCGATGCTCTTGAGCAGATAGCCGCACGCGCCATCGCGCAATGCCAATGAAAGTTCGTCGAGATCTTCGGATACGGTCAGCATGACGACCGCCGTTTCCGGTACGTCCTGCACGAGCAACTTGAGCGTTTCGAGGCCGGATAGTCCGGGCATGTTGAGATCGAGCAAAATCACGTCCGGGCGAAATTGCTTGGCGCGCTTGAGACCTTCGAGCCCGTCGGACGCTTCGCCGACGACTTCGAAGTCTGACTGCCGTTGCAGGAGCGCGTGAACGCCTGAGCGAAATAACGCGTGGTCGTCGATCAACAGAATGCGGATGGTCATGACACAACTCGAAGCAACTCTCGAAGCGAGCGCGCGTGACCATATTCAGACAGCCTGACGCGCCGGGGCGGGCAAGACGAGTTCGACGCGCGCCCCGCATGCTGGCGCTCCGGTCAGCCGCAGAATTGCGCCGAGCCTTTGCGCGCGCTCGCGCATGATATGAAAGCCGATATGCGTCTCGCCAAGGACGGCCATCTCCTTTGGATCGTAGCCCTGACCATCATCTTCGACAAGGAGGCTAAAGTCACGACCATTGACGATCGTCACGAAAACGCGCTGAGCTTCCGCGTGTTTGCGAATGTTCGACAGCGCCTCCTGCAAAATGAAAAGCACTTGCAACTGCTGATCCGGCGGCAAGGGCAAGCCGCCTTCCTCCCGATAATCGAGCGATGGCGCAATGCCCGTTTGCATGCCAAAGCGTTCGACGGATTCGTTTACCGCCCGCCTCAGATCGCCGGTGCCGAGCCTGGTGCGGAAATTCATCAGGAGTTCCCGCACGTCGTCGTAGCTTTCCGCCAATCCGCCTGTAAGCATAGGCACGATCTCGCGGATTTCGTCCATGCGTTCTTCGCGCGTGGCCGCATCCAGAAGATGTACCTGCATCTTCATGAAGTTCAGGCTTTGCGCGATGCTGTCATGCAAGCCCTGCGCAACGAGATTTCGCTCCTCCGACACCGCAAGCTGCCGCGCCAATGCCGCAAGCCGTCGGTTCTTGAGCGCTGTGCCGAAGTGCGTGCCGAGTGTTTCGAGCAAGTGCGCTTCGGTTGCGGGAATAGTCCGCTCGCCGCCGAAGTGCAGCGAGAACGCGCCGAGCTTCTCGCCTTGCGAAACGATGCTGAACGCCGCGACGCTCGCGAAACCCGCGCGTTGGCATGAACGCTGCGCGCATGCGCAGGCGTCTGCGGCGAAGCAACTTTCATCCTGAAGCAGCGCGGCCGGCAATCCTTCCGAGCCGATCAGACGCACTTGACCATCTTCGGTGAAGAGACGAACCGCCGCGCCGTCGGCGTCGAATTGACGCATGAGGCGTGCAAGAAAGCCTCGGCACAGCGCATCGACGTCATTCGGCTGATTCACGAACGCCGCCATTTCATAAAGGGCCGTCAGTTCGCGGTTCTGCGCGGCCAGCTCGGCGGTCTTCGCTTCGACCCGGCCCGCAAGGTCGCGATAGAGCGTCTGCAATTCCGCGGCCATGCGATTGAAGCCCGCGGCAAGATGTCCGAACTCGTCCTGCGTTTCGACGGGCAGACGCGCATCGAACTCGCGTGCCTCGATGCGCGCAAGCCCGTCCTGCAAGCGCTGAACGGGCACGACGATCCACAAGAAGAGCAAATAGACGATCGCCGCGGTGCCGATACACGCCATCGCCGCAAGCGCCATCTGCGACGTGCGCAGCCACGCGGTCTTGCGTGCGTTCTCCCGCTCGATCAAGCCGACGAGGTCGTCGGCGCCAGTGACGAAAGTGCGCAATTGCAGCAGATAGCGCGCCACCGCCTGTGGGTCTGCGCTCGCCATGCCCTCGCGAACATCGGGTTCGAGTCGCGAATGCCACGCGTTCGCGACGTGATCGAACTGTCGGCGCACATCGACATCGTCTGGAAGGAAGAGCGGGCGCGCTGGATCGCCTTTACGCAGGCGGTCGAGCGTTGCGTTCATCTGCTCGATCTGCAGTTGCAGCAACGGCGATGGCGCCTTTTCACCCTTCAATAGCGCAATCGCGACTGCGTTCGCGCGCATGCGCAGGCTGCCTGCGTCGTTGATCGCGGCGCCTGCACCCTGCAGTTGCCATGAGAGCCAGAGTGTCCCGCCGATCATCGCGAGCACGAGAACCAGCGACACCATCGACAGCGTGACGATGCGTGTGGTTAGACGTTCGCGAAACGACGACAGGAACATGCTTCTCGATCAAGGGAATCAGCGGCTGCGGACCAATTGCCAGGCCCGTCCAAGATAGCCGAGCGAAGCGAAGCCGCTCCACACATGCACGAGACGCGTGAACGGGAATATCACGAAGAGACTCATGCCCATGAACAAATGTATACGGAAGAGCAGCGGCGCATCTGCGACATAGTGCGCGGCATCGGCTCTGAACGTGAAGATGTGCTGGGCCCAGGTCATGAGCCGCACCATCATCGAGCCGTCCATGTGACCGGCCGATACGCCAATCGTCGATAGACCCAGGAGCAGCGTGATCAAGATCCACAGCAACAACACGCGGTCGCCGACTTTCGTCACGGCGGACAGGCGCGCGCTCGTCAAGCGTCGATGCAGCAGGATCAGCAAGCCTGCGAGGCATAACGTGCCCATTACACCCCCAGCGATCATTGCGAATACCTGCTTGACGCTATGCTCGACGCCGAGCGCGTCCCATACGGCGACCGGCGTGAGCAGGCCGACGAGATGCCCGAAGAACAGCCCGAGAATCCCGACGTGAAACAAGATGTTGCCAAGTCTGAGATTGCCGCGATCGACGAGTTGGGTGCTATCCGCCTTCCACGAATATTGCTCGCGTTCGAAACGCACGAAGCTGCCGAAGAGAAAGATGCTGGCGGCGATATACGGATAGATACCGAAAAAGAAGGAGTTGAGCATGTTCATCGTGCGTCCTTTGCGGCAAGAGCGGCCGCGCCGGCAGTCATTGCGCCGCGCGGATGAAAGCGAATGGTCTGCGTATCCTGGCGCATGTGCGGTGCGAGCAGCGGCTCGACGCCGTCCGCGCCGGGACCGAAGGTTTCGAGCATTTCGTCCATGTCGCGCACGGGCGGCTGCGCGAGCGGACGCGGGTCGACCGTCGCGAGCTCGCGCAACACCGCGAAAACCGTGGCATACGGGCTCTCATTGCGCGCGAGACGTTCACCGATGGCATCGAGCACATGAATGGCGTCATTGAGCAGCGACTGCGCGCGGGCCGGCTCGATCGCGCCCAGCGCTTCGAGAAAAAGCGGCACGTAGTCGGGCAATTCGTTCGTTTCGATATCGAGGCCGAGACCGCGATACTCGTCGAGCAGATCGACCATCGCCTGACCGCGATCGCGGCTTTCGCCATGAACGTGTTCGAACAGATGCAGCGAATGCGACGGATTGCGGTCGAACGTGGCCACGTATGTAAGTTGCACTTCGATCAGCGGACGCTTCAGCGACGCGATGAGCGGTGCAAGGCGCGTTTGGGCCTGCGGCCAGTCGTGCAACGCGGCTTCGATTTCTGGCAGCGCGTCAAGAAGCGCGGGCTCGGGATAATCGAGCAGCGCGGAAAGTATGGAATATAGCGACATGTGTGATCCTCGGTCAGCCTTCCTGCAGTGCCTTCTTGCGCGACTTCGGCAACGCCGCGTAACTTACTTCGCCGTGCGTTCGCGATCCGAAAAGCGATCCGTCCGATACCCCCGATGATCCGCAATTGCCGAACGAGAAACCGCAACTGCCCTTTTCGTCAAAGCTGTCCTGCGCCATTTCCTTGTGCGACGACGGCACGACGAAACGGTCTTCGTAGTTGGCGATCGCCATCAATTGATACATCTCTTCCACTTGCGACGCGGTGAGGCCGACATCGTTCAGCACGGCGTCATCGTTCACGTTGTTCACGTTCTGCGCACGCTTGAACGCGCGCATCGCGAGCATGCGGTTCAGCGCGGAGACGATCGGCGCCTCATCGCCGGCGGTGAGCAGGTTCGCGAGATAGCGCATGGGAATGCGCAAGCTCTTCACGTCCGGAATCACGCCGTTCATGCCCATGTGACCGGCATCCGCGGCCGACTGGATCGGAGAGAGCGGCGGCACGTACCAGACCATAGGCAGCGTGCGGTATTCCGGATGCAACGGGAACGCGACCTTCCACTCGCACGCCATGCGATACACCGGCGAGCGCTTCGCCGCGTCGAGCCAGCTTTGCGCGATGCCCTGACGGAGCGCTTCGGCCTGAACTTGCGGGTCGTGCGGATCGAGGAACAGATCGAGTTGCGACTGATAGAGATCCGTCGTCGCTTCGACCGACGCAGCCTCGGCAATGCGGTCCGCGTCGTACAGCATCACGCCGAGATAGCGGATACGGCCTACGCAGGTTTCCGAGCACACCGTCGGCTCACCCGCTTCGATACGCGGATAACAGAACACGCACTTCTCGGCCTTGCCCGACTTCCAGTTGAAATACATCTTCTTGTACGGGCAACCGGACACGCACATGCGCCAGCCGCGGCACTTGTCCTGATCGACGAGCACGATGCCATCGTCTTCGCGCTTGTACACCGAACCCGACGGGCACGACGCCACGCATGCCGGATTCAGGCAGTGCTCGCACAGTCGCGGCAGATACATCATGAAGGTGTTCTCGAATGTCGAGTACATCTCCTTCTGCACGTTTTCGAACAGAGCGTCGCGTCCGCGCGAATCGAATTCGCCGCCGAGATCGTCTTCCCAGTTCGGGCCCCAATGGATCTTGTCCATCTTCTTGCCCGTGATCGCGGACACCGGGCGCGCCGTGGGCGGCGTTTCCGAAAGCGGCGCGTTCTGCAGGCGCTCGTAGTCGTATGTAAACGGCTCGTAGTAGTCGTCGATGGCAGGCAGATTCGGATTCGCGAAAAGGTTCGCGAGCACTTTCAGCTTGGGCCCTTGGCGCGGCTCGAGGCGTCCGTCGCTTTTGCGAATCCAGCCGCCGTTCCACTTCTCCTGGTTCTCCCACTGCTTCGGATAGCCGATGCCCGGCTTCGTCTCGACGTTGTTGAACCACGCGTACTCGACGCCATCGCGCGATGTCCACACGTTCTTGCACGTCACCGAACACGTATGGCAGCCGATGCACTTGTCCAGATTCAGGACCATCGCCACCTGGGCGCGGATCTTCATGATGCTGCTCCTTCCTTCAGCGGGCCTTCGAGCCAGTCGACTTTCTTCATCTTGCGCACGATCACGTATTCGTCGCGGTTGCTGCCCACGGTGCCGTAATAGTTGAAACCGTAAGCCTGTTGCGCATATCCGCCGATCATGTGCGTCGGCTTGAGCACTGTGCGCGTGACCGAGTTATGGATACCGCCGCGCATGCCGCTCGTCTCCGCGCCCGGCACATTGATGATCTTTTCCTGCGCGTGATACATGAGGCACATTCCGCGCGGCACCCGCTGACTGACGACGACGCGCGCCGTCAGCGTGCCGTTCACGTTGAACACTTCGACCCAGTCGTTGTCCCTGAGACCGGCTTCCTTTGCTTCCGCTTCCGAGACCCACACATGCGGGCCACCGCGCGACAGCGTGAGCATGCGCAGGTTGTCCGTGTACGTCGAGTGAATGCCCCATTTCTGGTGCGGCGTGATCCAGTTCAGCACCAGTTCGTGCTCGCCGTTAGGCTTTGCACCGAGCATCGGCGCAATGGTTTTCGTGTCGATCGCGGGCTTGTAGACGCACGAGCCCTCGCCGAAATCGAGCATCCAGCGGTGATCCTGATAGAACTGCTGACGCCCCGTGAGCGTGCGCCATGGAATCAGTTCGTGAACGTTCGTGTAGCCCGCGTTGTAGCTGACTTCTTCCGACTCGAGCCCGGACCATGTGGGCGCGGAAATGATCTTGCGCGGTTGCGCCTGAACGTCGCGGAAACGGATCTTGTCGTGCTCGCGGCCGAGCGCGAGGTGCGAATGATCGCGTCCCGTGATCTTCGAGAGCGCTTCCCACGCCTTCACCGCGACGTGGCCGTTCGTTTCAGGCGCAAACGTGAGAATCATCTCTGCGGCGTCGATGGCCGTCTCGAGACGCGGACGTCCCTTGCTCTGACCGGATAGATTCCCGAGCTCTTCGACTTCGTACGCTGTATTCCAGTTGATGCCCTTGCCGCCGTTCCCTAGTTTCTCCAGCAGCGGACCGACCGACGTGAACTTCTCGTAGATCGCGGTGTAGTCGCGCTCGACGACCGTCATCGAGGGCGCGGTCTTGCCCGGGATCAGGTCACATTCGCCGCGACGCCAGTCCTTCGGCTCGAACGCCTGGCCAAGTTCGCCCGGCGTGTCGTGCATGAGCGGCGTACAGACGAGGTCCGTGCGCGTGCCGAGATGCTTTCCGCCGATTTCCGCAAACTTCTTCGCGATGGTCTTATAAATTTCCCAGTCGCTCTTGCTTTCCCATAACGGTTGCACCGCTTCTGACAACGGATGGATGAACGGATGCATGTCCGACGTGTTGAGGTCGTTCTTCTCATAGAACGTCGCGCTCGGCAGCACGATGTCGCCATAGAGGCAAGTCGTGCTCATACGGAAATCGAGCACGGTCAGCAGATCGAGTTTGCCTTCCGCCGCGTCGCGCACGTTCACTTCGCCGGGTTTGATCGCGTCGGTTTCATCGCCGAAGAGCGCGTTCTGCGTACCGAGAAGATACTTCAGGAAGTATTCGTGTCCCTTGCCGGAGCTGCCCAGAATATTCGACCGCCACACGAACATGTTGCGCGGGAAGTTCGCCGGATTGTCGGGGTCGTCGCATGCGAAATCGAGCTTGCCCGACTTGAGTTGCTCCACCGTGTATTCAATCGGATCGCGACCCGCGCGCTTCGCGGCGTCGACGATATCGAGCGGATTCGCACCGAGTTGCGGCGCCGAGGGCAACCAGCCCATGCGCTCGGACTTCGCGTTCATGTCAAGCATCGAGAGATTCTCGTAACGCGACTTGTCGGCGGTCGGCCCGAGAATTTCGTCGACGGCGACTTTCTCGTGACGCCATTGGCTCGTATGGTTATAGAAGAACGACGTGCCGTTCATCTGGCGCGGCGGACGCGACCAGTCGAGTGCGAACGCGAGCGGCGCCCAGCCGAATTGCGGACGGAGCTTTTCCTGGCCGACGTAATGCGCCCAGCCGCCACCGCTCTTGCCGACACAGCCGCACATCATCAGAAGGTTGATGATGCCGCGATAAATCATGTCGTTGTGATACCAGTGATTCAGCGCTGCGCCGACGATCACCATGCTCTTGCCTTGCGTACGGTCCGCATTGTCGGCGAACTCACGCGCCACCTGGATCACGAGATGGCGTGGCACGGTCGTGTGCTTTTCCTGCCATGCGGGCGTGTACGGGGTGTCGTCGTCATAGGACGTCGCAACGTTCGCGCCACCGAGGCCCTGATCCACGCCGTAGTTCGCCATCTGCAAGTCGTACACGGTCGCAACGCGCGCGCCCGTGCCGTCTGCGAGCGTGATGCGCTTCACCGGCACGCGACGCGCGAGCAGTGCGTCATGCTCCGCGCCGAAGTATGGGAAGCTCACCTCTGCAATCTCGTCATGAGCGTCGATCAGCGACAGGCACGGATCGATGTCGCGACCCGAACCGCCGTCCTTCTGTTCGAGGTTCCAACGGCCGACTTTCGCGCCGTCGTTGTGATTCGCCTCGCCCCAGCGGAACCCGATCGTGCCGTTCGGCGCGACGATCTTGCCGCTCGTCTCGTCGATGACGAGCGTCTTCCATTGCGGATTGTTCGCTTCGTCGAGATCGTTCTGCAGTTGCGATGCGCGCAGGAAATGATCGGGCACGAGCGTGCCTTCGTGTTCGCGCAGCACGACGAGCATCGGCATGTCGGTATAGCGCTTCACGTAGTCACGAAAGTACGCTGACTTGCCGCTCGCGTGGAATTCCTTCAGCACGACGTGGCCCATCGCCATGGCGAGCGCGGCGTCCGTGCCCTGCTTCGGCGCGAGCCAGATGTCGCCGAACTTCACCATTTCGCCGTAATCCGACGACACCGCGACCGTCTTCGTGCCCTTGTAGCGCACTTCGGTGTAGAAGTGCGCGTCGGGCGTGCGCGTCTGCGGCACGTTCGAGCCCCAAACCATCAGGTACGTGGAGTTGTACCAGTCGGCGGATTCGGGCACGTCGGTCTGCTCGCCCCAGATTTGCGGCGATGCGGGCGGCAGATCACAGTACCAGTCGTAGAACGACAGGCATGCGCCGCCGATCAGGCTCAGATAGCGCGCGCCGGCCGCATAGGAAACCATCGACATCGCTGGAATCGGCGAGAAACCGATCACGCGGTCAGGCCCGTACTTGCCAATGGTGTACGCATTCGCCGCCGCGATGATCTCGCTCGCGGTGTCCCAGTCGGCGCGCACGAAACCGCCGAGGCCGCGCACGCTCTTGTAGCGCTTTGCCTTCACGGGGTCTTCGCAAATGGACGCCCACGCCGCGACCGGATCGAGCGTCTTGCGCGCTTCGCGCCACATTTCGATGAGACGGCCGCGAACCATCGGATGCTTCACGCGCTGCGCGGAATACACGTACCAGCTATACGACGCGCCGCGCGGACACCCGCGCGGTTCGTGATTCGGCAAATCGGGGCGAGTGCGCGGATAATCCGTCTGCTGCGTTTCCCACGTGATCAGGCCGTTCTTCACGTAGACCTTCCACGAGCACGAGCCCGTGCAGTTCACGCCATGCGTGGAGCGCACGATCTTGTCGTGCTGCCAGCGGCTGCGATAGCCGTTTTCCCATTTGCGGTCTTCGTTCACGACCGCGCCATGTCCATTCGAGAACGTGGACTTGATGCGCGACATGAACTTCAGCCGATCCAGAAAGTGACTCATCCGTTTCTCCGGGCGTGGCGGCCATGCGCCGCCATGAATACGTTGATTCGAGTGTAGGGACGCGATCGCCGCGCGCCCATTCCCCGAAAGGAGGCGTCGACGCGCATCAGACGGACTAGTGCGCGTACTCCTTTCGGACTAGGTCTATCTCCGCGCACGCGGACGAACTTGAGGCCCGACTACGCGCCCCGCGTGCCGGAGGGTTCAGCAAGGCATGTCCGCATTGCGGCGTGCGTAGCAGAACCACGTCACCGCCGCGCACAGCGCATAGAAGGCGATGAAGCACCAGAGCGCGGTGTCGGGCGAGCCGGTCATGCTCATCGACGTGCCAAAGCTGCGCGGAATGAAGAAGCCGCCGTACGCGCCGATTGCACCGGCAAAGCCGAGCACCGCCGCCGATTCTTTTCCCGCTTCGTGCAGCGCCTGCTTTTTCGCCGAGTCGGATTCGCCTTCGGCTTCGCGCTGCTTCTGCGTCAGGAAGATCACGGGGATCATGCGGAAGGTCGAGCCGTTGCCGATGCCCGTCAGCGCGAACAGTGCGATGAACATCGCGAGGAAGCCGGCGAAGTTGCCGCTCGCGCCGTCGTGCGGCAGAAACGCCATCACGCCGAACACCGCCGCGATCATCGCGATGAAGGTCCACAGCGTCACGCGCGCGCCGCCGAGGCGATCCGAGATCCAGCCGCCGACCGGCCGCGTGAGCGCGCCAGCGAGCGGCCCGAGGAACGCGTAAGCAGTGGGATTGACCGATGGGAACTCAGCCTTCGTCAGCAACGCGAGGCCCGCCGAAAAGCCGATGAACGAACCGAACGTGCCGATGTACAACAGGCACATGAGCCAGTTGTGCTTGCGCCGGAATATGACGGCCTGTTCGGCGAACGAGGCTTTTGCATCGGCGATGTCGTTCATCCCGAACCAGGCCGCGAGCGCCGAGATGACGATGAACGGCACCCAGATGAAGCCCGCATTCTGCAGCCAGATGCTGTGCTCGACGCCGTTCACGTCGTAGGACTGGCCTGCGCCCGCGAATGCGCCGAACACGCTCGCCGAGATCACGAGCGGCGTCACGAACTGAACGATCGACACGCCCAGATTGCCGATGCCCGCGTTCATGCCCGTCGCGAAACCCTTCTTCGCCTTCGGGAAAAAGAAGCTGATGTTCGCCATCGACGAACTGAAATTCGCGCCGCCGAGGCCGCACAGCAACGCCAGAACGAGCAGCGTCGGATAGCCCGTCGACGGATCGCGCAGCGCCAAGCCCATGCCGAGCGCTGGAATCAGA
Organism: Caballeronia sp. AZ7_KS35; assembly: GCF_023631045.1. Taxonomy (NCBI): domain Bacteria; kingdom Pseudomonadati; phylum Pseudomonadota; class Betaproteobacteria; order Burkholderiales; family Burkholderiaceae; genus Caballeronia; species Caballeronia sp. AZ7_KS35. The sequence goes on from NZ_JALQDV010000039.1 coordinate 158,276, forward strand.
AGACTCGCGGTGGAGAACGCTGTAAAGCGGCGTCCGCCGAATATCGGCACGAGAAACGAGTAGAAGATGCGCAGCGTCGCGCCAGAAAGCGGAGGCAACGCGGTGAGCCAGAACAACTGGTCCTTCGTGAAGTGAAAACCACCCTTATCGAGATTGACAACGACGACGCTCCATAGCGACCACACGGCGAACGCCAGCGCGAGCGCGGGAATCGAGATCCAGAGGTTGCGGCGGGCGACCGATTCGCCCGTTGCGCGCCAGAAGGCGGCGTTCTCGGGATCCCAGCGAGTGAGCAGATAGCGTGAAGACATGGTTAGTGCTTGGGTTGAAACGTGAAGTGCATGCAGATGAGACTGACCGCGGTCGCGCCGAACATCAGCATGAAACAGGTGGTACGCACGCCGGTGAGGTCGACGAGCAAACCAAAGAGAATCGGCAACAGGAAGCCGGCAAGTCCGCCCGCGAGGCCGACGATGCCCGACACGGCGCCGATGTTCGTCGAGAACTCGTCCGACACGAACTTGAACACCGACGCCTTGCCGACCGCCATCGCAACGCCGACGACAAACATGAGCACCGTATAGGCGACCGGTCCCATTTCGATGTGGAACGTGCGCGGGCCGTCTTTCGCGTGGACGACGAAATCCGTCACCGGATAGCTCAGCAGGAAGAAGCACGCGAGCGCGACCCACATGACGATCCAGGTCGTGCGATACGCGCCGAAGCGGTCCGACATCCAGCCGCCGAGCGCGCGCAGCACGCCGCCCGGCAACGAGAAGCAAGCGGCGAGAAACGCGGCCTGTTCGATGCCGAAGCCGTACTGATTCACGTAGTACTGCGGCATCCACAATGCGAGGCCGACGTAGCCGCCGAACACGACCGAGTAGTACTGCGCGTAACGGAGCACGCGCCGGTCTTTCAGCACGGTCATCTGCGCGGCGAAACTCTGCGTGCTGGCGCTGCGATGCGCGGGATTGGACGCCGACACGAACCAGAAGACGATCGCGGTGAAGAGCATCGCGACGGAATAGACCTTCGGCACGATCGTCCATGTGCCCGCCGCGAGAATCAGCACGGGCGCGACGAACTTGGTCAGCGCCGCACCCGAATTGCCCGCGCCGAAGATGCCCATCGCGAGGCCTTGACGCGACTTCGGGAACCAGCGCGCGACATACGGCGTGCCGACTGAAAACGACGCGCCCGCGACGCCGACGAACAAGCCGAGCACGAGGAATTGCCACAGTTCCGTGGCATAGCCGATCAGCCAGATTGGCACGATAGTGACTGCCATCGTGCAGAAAAAGACGATGCGGCCGCCGAAACGGTCGGTCCAGATGCCGAGCGGCACGCGCAGCAACGAACCCGTGAGCACCGGCGTCGCGGCGATGAGGCCGAACTCGGTATCGGTGAGATGAAGCTGCTTTTTGAGAGGGATGCCGAGAATGGCGAAGACCATCCAGATGGCGAAGCAGATCGTGAATGCGAAGGTGCTTGCGCCGAGCACGCGCCAGGCGCGCGTGTCGGTCGATGCTTTTGTAGCGAGGGTTGATTCGACGACGCTCATCGTCCTTTCCTTGTCGTTGTAACTTTCCCGACAAGGGTAAGGAGCGTCGCGCGAGACGCCTATCCGCCGTGCGGATGCGGCGGCGGTGTGCCGCTAGCTCATGCGGCGTAGTCCGGACGGAGTAGTGCCTGTCGCGTCACGCGTTCTGCGATGCCAGCGCGATGCAACTCGCCGGATCGATCGAAAAATGGATGGTCTCCCGGACCGGCGTTTTGTGCGATGGATGCACACGCGCGAGCACGATCTCTCCGCCGATCATGAAATCGGTCGTGCCGAAGCTCGAAACGCATCCTGTCGCGTAGCTTTGCGTCGAGGTTCGAGAGCGGTTCGAACACCATGCCGGACTTGCGGCGATTCGGCGGCACAAAGGTCTCGTCGCGCGCCGAGAAAACGGTCACGCCGTTCACCGAAATCGATCCGCCGACCGGACGTTCCAGCCCGGCAATGGAGCGCAGCGTCGTCTTGCCGCAACCGCTCGGGCCGAGCCGCGTGGAACGCGATATGGCTGCTTTCATCGCGTCGAATGTCAGTTCCAAGCGTGGCGCCCGGCGAGCGCGCCTTTTTTTAACCACCGCATCGTCAAAGAGTGTCAACCGACGGTGTAACGGTCAACGCCGGACGCAAAACACCGTTATCCGCAATGACGAATTGCCGCTTCGCCTCGTGCAATTTGAGATAGAGCGATGTTCAGCAGATTCGAACTCGCTGCTTCCGCCGCCGCTGGCTTTTGCCGGCGTCGCATCCGCCAAACAATCCGATCAACACCACCAGCGCGGCATGGCAAAAGTGCGCCACTTCGCCTCTTTGCCGGCACCGAAGCTCAAAGAAGTCCAAATGATTAGCTCTGTCCAATCGCGCCGCCTGTCGTGCGCAGCATGTCTTGCCGTCGTCTTCAGCTTCGTTCTTGGCGGATGCGCCAGTCGAACGCTCGAGCAGACCGCGACCAAGCCAGCTTCGCAAACCGACGCTGCCGCTGCCCCGGCGGCACCTGCCGGCTTCTACCGCGTCACAGGCGCGGACACCCTCGCTTCGATCGCAGCCGCCTACGGTCGCGACCCGAACGCGATTGCCGCCTGGAACGGGCTTTCCGCCAGCACTCCACTGACGAACGGCCAACTGCTGCGGGTCGGTCCGCCATCGGCATCGGTTGCCGGCTCGGACGATTCCACGCAGCGGAGTGTGAACGCAACACGCTGCCGATCCGATTCCTTGTCCTGGCCGATAAAGGGCCCAATCCTGAAGCGCTTCCGCGTGGACGGGGTCCGGGGCGTTGTCATCGGTGGCGCAGCGGGAGACACGATCCGTGCGGCGAAAGGAGGACGCGTGGTGTATGCGGGTAACGAGATCGCGGGCTACGGCAGCCTCGTAATACTGAAACATGACAGTCGCTACCTGACTGCCTATGGCCATATCCAAAACGTTCTGACCAAGGAAGGGGCCGACGTAACGAAGGGGCAAGCCATCGCGACGATGGGCGCTCAAACGAATGGTCAGCCATCGCTGCTTTTCGAGGTGAGACGGGATCGTCAGCCAGTCGATCCCCTGCCCTACCTTTCCGACTGCGCTTCGTGATCCGTCGAACGTCAGGTCAGGTTACTTGCTCTCGAACAAAGCGATATGCACCGAATGAACATGCTTCAGCCGCGCATCCTCAGCGCCTTCGCCTGCATCCTGTTGATCGCCGGATGTGCAGCCTCTCTGTCGGAGCTAGGCAATGAGGGCGCTTCGACAAACCAACCGGCGAGCGCGTCGAGCTTTCCGGTTCAATCCGCAAACGACGATTCCGTTTCGACCGAAATCACTTCATCCGACCGGCCGGACGAGACACCGACCGCGCGCGCGTACCATCAAGCCGGGATTGCATCCTGGTACGGGCGAACGTTTCACGGTCGACGCACCGCCAGCGGCGAGCGCTTCGACATGTATGCCATGACAGCGGCACATCGCACGCTACCGCTCGGATCGTGGATCCGCGTCACGCTTCCGGGAGGGAGCCCGTCCGTCCTCGTCCGAATCAACGATCGCGGTCCGGTTTCACGCAACAGAATCATTGATCTGTCATACGGGGCAGCCGCTGCGCTGGGCATTGTCCGGCGTGGTTCGGCCCAAGTCGAACTATCGACCGATTCTGGTTTCCATACTCCGTCGTAGACTGCCGCTCCCATGTCTCGACTCTCACACAAGCGGGCAGCGTCCCCCCGCCTCCCGCTCACCAAGGCAATGCTCCTGCCATTGCCGCCTATGCACCGCAACTCATGACGCGCCGGTCCTGCATCTTCCTGTTCGTGCTGACCTACCTTCTGGGTTGCGTCCTGGCTGCGATGGACACCAAGGGGAGTCCGATCGACGTGATGCAGGCGACCATGTCCGCATGGAGCGCTTCGAACCGCGAAGCCGTTGCCGATGCGAGCCAGCGACGGCGCGATGAAATCGAGCGATCGAATGCCATTCGGGAATCCCGGCCTCTCGCCGGGCTTTAGCGAGAAGAACCGAAGAAGGCGCCTGGGCCGTGGCTTCACCCGGGCACGCGGCTCGGCTTCACCACGTGAGACGATCGAACCCGGCGAAGTTATCGCGGCGATCCATCGCGCGCGGCTCGAACACGCTTTGACGTCGCTTTATCACACTCGCAATTCCATCCCTTCGTTGTAGACTCGCCTGCTCCTTTCGGAGTAGGCAAAAAGTTCCGCCTTCGCGCGACACTCCGTCGCATCAACTTGATCTGAAACAAAATTTCAACCATTCGCGTCATCGCGAAAAATCGCGCGTGGCATGATCTTGACGCGGCGCAAAGCCGTGCAACGGCGTTCTTCCCGGGACGCTTCGATCATCGAAACCAGCGAATGCAATGAATGAAAATACCCAACGTTTAGCAGTGCCATTGTTATCGGGGTTGATAGCCAGTCTTTGTCTTTCGGGATGCAAGCTGGAGGTGTTGGACTCGAAAGGCGTGATTGGCGCAGCGGAATCGTCGCTGATCGCCACCGCGACTTACGCCATGCTTCTCGTCGTAGTCCCGGTGATCCTGCTCACCCTGTTCATCGCATGGCGCTATCGCGCGTCCAACACGAAGGCCACGTATGCGCCGAAATGGGCGCATTCCACGGCCATCGAAGTCGTGGTCTGGGCGATTCCCGCAGCCATCATCCTGTACCTCGGCATCCTCACGTGGAAAACCACGCACGAGCTCGATCCGTACAAGCCGCTGCAATCCGAAGTCAAGCCGATCAACGTCGAAGTCGTGGCGCTCGACTGGAAGTGGCTGTTCATCTATCCGGATCTTGGCGTCGCGTCGGTGAACCAGCTCGCGTTCCCGGTCGGCACGCCGGTGAACTTCCGCATCACGTCCGATTCGGTGATGAATTCGTTCTTCATCCCGCAACTCGGCAGCCAGATCTACGCGATGGCGGGCATGCAGACGAAGCTGCACCTGATGGCCGATCACGCAGGCGACTACGCAGGCATCTCGGCGAACTACAGCGGCAAGGGCTTCTCCGACATGAAGTTCCGTGCACTGGCCATGTCCAACGAAGACTTCGACGCGTGGCTGAAACAGGTCAAGAACGCGCCCGAGAATCTGAGCATGGACGTCTACGCCGGCGTCGCGCGTCCGAGCGAAAAGGTCGCGGTGCGCTACTTCTCGACCGTCGATCCGAAGCTCTTCAACAACATCGTCGCGAAGTACAACTACGGCAACTCGGTCGTAGGCGCAAATTGTGTAACCAAGGGGTAAGCCATGTTCGGCAAACTAACGCTTGAGGCGATCCCGTACCACGAGCCAATCATCATGGGGGCGACCGTCTTCATGGCGGTCCTCGCGCTCGGTACGGTCGGCCTTATCACTAAACTCGGCAAATGGGGCTGGCTCTGGCGCGAGTATCTGACTTCGGTCGATCACAAGCGCATCGGCGTCATGTATCTGGTCGTCGCCGGGCTGATGCTCGTGCGCGGCTTCGCCGACGCCGTCATGATGCGCGTGCAACAGGCCATCGCGCTCGATGGGCCCGGCTATCTGCCGCCGCATCACTTCGACCAGATCTTCACGGCCCACGGCACGATCATGATCTTCTTCATGGCCATGGCGCTGCTGGTCGCGTTCTTCAACCTCGTCGTGCCCCTGCAGATCGGCGCGCGTGACGTGGCGTTCCCGTTCATCAACTCGCTGTCGTTCTGGATGACGGCCGTCGCCGCCATTCTGATCAACCTGTCGCTGTTCATCGGCGAGTTCTCGACGACGGGCTGGCTCGCGTATCCGCCGCTCTCCGAGACGCAGTTCAATCCGGGCGTCGGGGTCGACTACTACATCTGGGCGTTGCAGTTGTCCGGCGTCGGCACGCTGCTCACCGCGGTGAACTTCTTCGTGACGATCGTGAAGATGCGCGCGCCCGGCATGACGTGGATGAAGATGCCGGTCTTCACGTGGACGGCGTTCTGCTCGAACGTGCTGATCATGGCGACGTTCCCGATCCTGACCGTCGCGCTCGCGCTGCTGGCGCTGGACCGTTACCTCGGCATGCACTTCTTCACGAACGACGGCGGCGGCAACCCGATGGTCTACCTGAACCTGATCTGGGCCTGGGGTCATCCTGAGGTCTACATCCTGGTTCTGCCCGCCTTCGGCATTTACTCGGAAGTGGTCGCGACGTTCTCGAAGAAGCCGTTGTTCGGCTACAAGACGATGGTCTGGGCCACGTGCTGCATCATGGTGCTGTCGTTCCTCGTGTGGCTGCACCACTTCTTCACGATGGGCTCGGGCGCTAACGTCAATGCCTTCTTCGGCATTATGACGATGGTCATTTCCATCCCGACCGGCGTGAAGATCTTCAACTGGCTCTTCACGATGTACCGAGGCCGCGTGCAGATGACTTCGCAAATCCTCTGGACCATCGGCTTCGTCATCACCTTCACGCTGGGCGGCATGACGGGCGTGATGCTCGCGATTCCCGGCGCGGACTTCGTGCTTCACAACAGCCTGTTCCTGATCGCGCACTTCCATAACGCGATCATCGGCGGCGTGGTGTTCGGTTACTTCGCCGGCATTTCGTACTGGTGGCCGAAGGTGTTCGGCTTCAAGCTCGACGAAAAGCTCGGCAAGAGTGCGTTCGTGTGCTGGTTCGTGGGCTTCTTCGTCGCGTTCGTGCCGATCTACATCCTCGGCTTCATGGGTGCGACGCGCCGCCTGAATCACTACGACGACCCGTCGTGGCAGCCGTTCTTCATCGCCGCTGCCGTGGGCGTGGGCATCATCGCGCTGGGCGTCGTGTTCCAGGTCGCGCAGATCGTGGTCAGTATCATCCGCCGCAATCAGCCTGCGTATCGCGATGTCACCGGCGATCCGTGGGGTGCGCGCACGCTCGAGTGGTCCATCAGCTCGCCGCCGCCGGTCTATAACTTCGCGAATCTTCCCGCTGTGCGCGAACTCGACGACTTCGCCGATGCCAAGGAACACGGCCGCATCGATACGCGTCCGTACCGCGACATCCACATGCCGTCGAATACGAGCGCGGGTCTGGTCATCGGCCTGTTCGCGCTGGCCTTCGGTTTCGCGGCTATCTGGCACATCTGGTGGCTCGCTGCTGCAAGCATGGTCGGCATCTTCGCGACGGCTATCGGTTACAGCTTCCGTGATAACGCCGGCTTCATCATCCCGGCCGCGACCGTGAAGTCGACCGAAGAGCGCAATCGTCCGCCGAAGACGCCTGCGAAGGCCGGCTCGGCTCGCGAACTCGAACTGGAGGCAATGTAATGTCGCAATCGACTCTATCCGCGCAACACGCGCATGGCCATGAGCACGAGCACCAGTCGCATTCGGTGTTCGGCTTCTGGGCCTATCTGATGACCGACTGCGTGCTGTTCGCGTCGCTCTTTGCAACCTTCGCGATGTTCGCGATGCAGACCGCAGGCGGCCCGACGCCCAAGGATCTCTTCAACCTGAAGGACGTCGCGTACGAAACGGGCCTGCTTCTCACGAGCAGCCTGACCTTCGGTCTCGCGATGATCTCGGCGACGCGCCGCAAGTCGGGCGCGGTGCTCGCGTGGCTGTTCGTCACGTTCCTGATGGGTGCGGGCTTCCTGTTTCTGGAAATGCAGGAGTTCGCGCATCTGATCGCTGAAGGCGCGGGTCCGCAACGCAGCGCGTTCTGGTCGGCGTTCTTCACGCTCGTCGGCACGCACGGTTTGCACGTGTCCATCGGCATGATCTGGCTGGTCGTGTTGGCCGTGCAGATCGCACGCAATCCGCAAATGAACGAACGCGAATTGCGCCGTCTCGCTTGCCTGAGCCTCTTCTGGCACTTCCTCGACATCGTCTGGATTTGCGTGTTTTCCTTCGTCTACCTTGGGAGCGTCGTCTGATGGCACATGCTCATACCGAAACAAGCGATTTCCCGCACGTCACCGTGCGCGGTTATCTCATCGGCTTCGTGCTGGCTGTCGTGCTAACTGTGGCGTCGTTCTGGGCCGCGACCTCGGGCGCGTTCAAGGGCGAAAGCGCGATCGTCGCGCTCGCCGTGCTGGCCGCGGTGCAGGTGATCGTGCATGTGGTGTTCTTCCTGCACGTCAACTCGTCGAAGGGACAGCGCTGGCATGCGATCTCGTTTGCCTACACCATTCTCATGTCGCTGATTCTTATCGTCGGCACGGTTTGGGTGATGCATAACGTGCACATGCTGATGATGGCGCGCTAATCGCTCGGCTTCATCGCGTGATCTAAGGCGGACCTGCCGGTCCGCCTTTTTTTCGTCCGTCGAAAAGGCGGTATCTGCACGAATTCATCATTCGTTGAAGAATCTTGACAATTCGCGGAACGAGGAAGAATATCTGTCCATAATTTGATTCACGAATCCACAATATGGACAAGGAGACGCGATGACCGCGCCGAAACCCGCGGCGGATGCCATGACGCCGTATCAACTTCCCTTCCCTAAAGAAGCGCAAAAGGAAATCGTCGTGCCGAGCGCGATTCCCGCCGACGAGCGCGAATGGGTGCCGCAGGCCGAAAACGTCTGGTTCCGTCCGCTGTGTCTGAACGTGTCGACCGGCTACTGGATGAACCTCCTGCGCGTGCGCAAATCCGGCGTGCTGTCGCGTCATCGTCATCCGCAGGCGGTCCACGGCATGGTGCTCAAAGGCCGCTGGCGCTATCTCGAACATGACTGGGAAGCGACCGAAGGCAGCTATGTCTTCGAGCCGCCCGGCGAAACGCACACGCTCTATGTTCCCGAAGACGTCGAGGAAATGATCACGTACTTCCAGGTGAACGGCGTGATGTTCTATTGCGACCCGTACGGCAACTACACCGGCTACGAAGACGTCTTCACCAAAGTCGACATGTGCCGCAAGCATTACGAATCGGTCGGACTCGGTGCCGACTTCGTCGATCAATTCATTCGCTAGCATCCACCCAAACTCAACCCTCTAACAGACTCGACAGAGCATTCGGAGGAGACAACATGCTGGAAAAATCACCGCGCCTGAAGCGCATTCAGTGGGTCGCGCTCACTTTTCTGACGCTCGCGGGCATCGTGAATTATCTCGATCGCAGCACGCTCTCGATCGCGAATCACTCCGTCACGCAGGAGCTCGGCCTCTCCGCCTCGCAGATGGGCCTGCTGCTCTCCGCGTTCTCGTTCGCGTACGCGTTCTCGCAGTTGCCCATCGGCGTGATGCTCGACCGCTTTGGCGCGCGCATCATGCTCGGCCTCGGCATGTTCGTGTGGTCGGTCGCGCAGTTGTTCGGCGGGCTCGTCACGAATCTGCATCAGTTTCTCGCGGCGCGCATCGCGCTCGGCATCGGCGAGGCGCCGCAATTTCCGGCGGGCGCAAAGGTCGTGTCCGAATGGTTCGCGCAACGCGAACGCGGCAAGCCGACGGGCATCTTCGTCACGTCATCGACCATCGGACCCGCGCTCGCGCCGCCCATCCTCACCGTGCTTCTGCTGTCCTTCGGCTGGCGCAACATGTTCGTCATCATGGGCGCGCTCGGGATTGCGGTGTCGATCGGCTGGTACATCGTCTATCGCAACCGGAAGGACGTGAAGCTCGAATCGCAAGAACTCGCGCATCTGACCGAGGGCGAACCGGCGCAGCGCAAGGAACGCAACATGACGTTCGCGGAATGGCGCGGCCTTTTCGGCAAGGCGACGACGTGGGGCATGATCTTCGGCTTCATGGGCGTGATCTACATGGTGTGGCTGTATCTCACGTGGCTGCCCGCGTATCTCGAACACGAGCGTCATCTGACGATCGCGAAGACCGGCTGGGTCGTGACGATTCCGTATCTCGCGGGCACGCTCGGCATGCTCTCGTCGGGCTTCATCGCCGATGGTTTGATGGCGCGCGGCGTCGCCCCGATCCGCAGCCGCAAGTGGCCGATCTGCTCGGGACTCATCGGCGCGGCGCTGTTCACCGTGCCCGCCGCGTTCACGCCGAACCTGACGCTCGCGATCGCCTATCTCTCGGCCGCGATGTTCTTCGTCAACATGGCGAGCGGCGCCGCGTGGGCGCTCGTTTCCGTTGCCGCGCCGCGCCACATGGTCGCGTCGCTCGGCAGTATCCAGAACTTCGGCGGCTACTTCGGCGGCTCGTTTGCGCCGTTCATCACGGGCCTCGTCGTCGACAAGACGCATTCGTTCGTGAACGCGTTCCTGATCAGCGCGGGCGTCGCGTTCGCTGCTGCGCTCGTCTACATGTTCGTCGTGCGCGCGCCGATCGAGGACGCGGAGCGCCAGACCGAACCCGTTCCCGCCGTATGAATCGCACCGATATGACTTTTCAAGCTGATCTCTTCAAGGGCAAGACCGTCGTCGTGACCGGCGGCACGCAGGGCATCGGCGCGGGCATCGCGCAGCAATTCGCGGCGCTCGGCGCGCGCGTGATCGCCGCCGGCCTAGCGCCGACCGACGCGCCCGGCATCGAAGTCGTCGAACTCGATGTCGCCGATGCCGCCAGCGTCGCCGCGCTCTTTGCGCGTATCGATTCGCTCGACGTGCTCGTCAACTGCGCGGGCATGATCCGGCGCGGCGACGAGCACGACATCGAAACATTCGAGCGCGTGATCGCGGTGAATCTCAACGGCACGATGCGCATGTGCGCCGCCGCGCGTCCACTGCTCGCGCGCAGCAAGGGTTCGATCATCAATACGGCGTCGATGCTGACGTTCTTCGGCGGCGGACTCGTGCCCGCGTACAGCGCGAGCAAGGGCGGCGTCGCGCAACTGACGAAATCGCTGGCGATCGCCTATGCCGCCGAGGGCATCCGCGTGAATGCCGTTGCGCCCGGCTGGATTGCGACGCCGCTCACGCAAGCGCTGCAGAACGACGACGGCCGCTCGCAAGCGATCCTCGACCGCACGCCGATGAAGCGCTGGGGCTTGCCGGAAGACGTCGCGCGCGTGACGGCGTTTCTCGCGTCACCGGCGGCGTCGTTCATGACGGGCGCGATCGTACCCGTCGATGGCGGCTATCTCGTGGCATGATTCCCGCATCATGCCCTCAGACACCGCTTCCCTCGACGCCGCCAAGGCCACCGGCACCGCCGCCTTCTCGAAGTTCATGGCGGTGCTGCAACTCATTGCCGATGCCGGCGAACCGCCGACCATCGCGCGTCTCACCACGGCGAGCGGTTATCCGCGTCCGACGGTCTATCGCATCGTCGGCGCGCTAATCGCGGAAGGCCTGGTCGTCGAAAGCGTGCGCGGCGGATGTTACGCGCCCGGCCCGCGGCTGATGTCGCTCGCGAGCCGCAGTTGGGAGCGCTCCGATTTGCGCATCGCGGCCACCGACGCGTTGCAGGCGCTGCGCGACGCGACGCAGGAGACGGTGCATCTGGCAGTGCGCAGCGGCTCCGAGATGGTGTACATCGAGAAGCTCGAAAGCCCGCATGCGGTTCGCATGGCGTCGCGCATCGGCACGCGCGTGACGCTGTATTCGAGTTCCGTCGGCAAGGCGTATCTGTCGACGCAATCGCCCGCCGAACGCGATGCATTGCTGCATGGCCTGAAGTTCGAACGCTTCACACCGAACACGATCACCGATCGCGCCGCGCTCGACGCCGAACTCGATGCAACTCACGCGCGCGGCTATTCGGAAGACCGCGAGGAAAACGAGGCGCAGATTTTCTGCTACGGCAGCGCGATCGTCGGCGCGAATGGCGTGACGCTCGGCTGCGTGAGCATCAGCATTCCGCTGTTCAGAAAGAGCGCGACGCCGCTCGAAACCTACGTCGAGCCGCTGAAGGACGCGTCGCGCGCGATCGCGGAGCGTATGTCGCCGGGTACGCGTTGACGCGCTAATGCCCGCGCCTTGGCTCGGAACCAGCGCCCCTCAGTCCCGCCGAAACGCGCCCGCCGCATCCGCCCGCTGTGCGATGAGCCGCGGCAGACGCGGCAGTGTGTGCGGCCAGTGCGTCGCTTCGTGCGCAAAGCGCGCCGCCATGCTTCTGAAGCCGATCTGATCCGCCGCGAGCCGCACGATGACCCTGCGCGCGATCTTCCATACGTCGACGTCCGGCGCGATGTCCTCCGCGATGCGCTCGATGCGTTCCGCCGAACGCGCGAGCAGCACCGCGCGCGACGCGATGCGCCCGTGCGACGCGCTGAACATATGTTCGGCGGGCGCCTTGCCGATCGCGCCGAATAGATGCGCGACACCGACCTTGCTGCGTGCGTGCGGCGAAGCAAAGCGCTCGGCTTCGCGCCGATACGTCGCTTCGACGCGCACTTCGTGATGCGTCGCATGCGTCTCGGGCCGGCCGTGCTCGAGATGTGCGCGCGCGGCCGCCTTGTGATCGCCCTCCATCAGCGCATGCGATACGCCGACGATGAAGTCGCGCTCGTGCGCCGCGAAGAACATCATCGGATTGTCGGCTTCCAGCACGATCTGGCCGCGCGTCTCGCCTTCGATGCCCACGCGCGCGCCCGCCGCGTCCAGTCCCGCGTGATACAGCCCGACGCCCAGCGCCATTTCGAAGAACGCTTCGATGAGCGTCGCGAGGACATCGGCCTGATCGAGCCCGCATGACGCGAGCGCTTGCGCATCCGACAGTGCGGCCGTTTCGATCGCGCGTGTCGTCAGCACCGAATCGTTGCAATAGTCCCAGAGCACTTCTGGCACGGCGAGACGCGCGTCGTCGCGCAGGCGAAAGCGCAAGTAGCTCTGATCGGCGGCGCGCTGGCGCAAGTCGATCATCGCATCGACGCTCTCGCGTGAACGGCGCACCCATTCCACCGGATGCATCTCGCGCGCCTTCGCCGAACGGCGTTCCGCGAAACGCGCAGCCGCGAGCGCGAGGTCGAGATCGTCAGCGAGTTCGGCATGCGCGTCGGCGCGCAATAGCGTGACGCGCACCGCCATATCGCGGATGCGAGCACGATGCGTCTGCTCCGCGATGCCCGAGCGCAACGGCACCGCGCTCAACTCGGTGAGCTCGAAGGAAAGCGCGGGCGGGAATGCGGCTCTGCAAGCGTCGCGAAAGCGCGTTGCGTCGTACGGCGTGAAGAGCCCGTCGAGTTCGGACAGCGCGACGCGCACCGCCGTTTCGGCAAGCGCCGGATGACTCGCGAGCGCGCCGGACGCGTTCTCCAGCACGCGCGAAAGTTGCGAGAGCGCGGGCACGCCGGCTGCCAGCGGCGCGGCGCGCGCGCCATGCGTGGCGAAGAAGCGCGCGACGCGCGTCATCGCTGCGCCGTCGCCGGTCAGATGGCTTTCGCGGACGAACGCCCGGCCAAGACGCCAGAGCGTCGCGAGTCGTCGGACTGACAAATTCGGGCTCGCTGAAAGTGAGTTGAAACCGCTGAAAGGCTGCGATGCCGCCGTGTGTGGCATCCGGATTGCTGACTGTGTAACACGATTCGTTCCTGCATGCACGCGGACGAAACGAAGCCCTCCTCATTTACTTCGCGATCCTTTTTAAATGACGACTTCTTCCTTACGCGAAGCGCTGACGAACGAATCCGGCGTGCGAAGCTTCATCGTCGCGCACGACGATGCGATCGCGTTCGAACATTATCGTGAGGACGTGACGCCGGAATCGCTCGAAAACATCAACTCGGTCACGAAGACCATCGTCACGCTTGCCGTCGGCGCGGCGCTTCGCGAAGGCGCGCTTCCGCCGCTCGATACCCCCGCCGCGCGCCTTGTGCCGCCCATGTGCGACACGGCGCTCGATCATCGCGTGCAGCGCATCACGCTCAGGCATCTGCTCATGATGACATCGGGATTCGAATGGGACCAGCGCACCATCGACGACTGCGTGCTCGGCAGTTGCGAGCGCTTCTCGGACGATGAAAGCCGGCTGCGCTTCATTCTCTCGCGGCCCTTCGCGAGCGAGCCGGGCACGCGCTTTCAATACGATTCGCACGCGGTCCAGTTGCTGTCGCTGGCGCTCGAATCCGCGACGGGGCGCACGCTCGCCGATTACGCGCGCGACACGCTGTTCGCGCCGCTCGGCATCGAAGCGAGCGCATGGATCAGCGACGAGGACGGTCACACGTTCGGCGGGCGCGGTCTCCTGCTGCGCGCACGCGACATGATTTCGCTCGGCGTTCTGATGATGCATCGCGGCGCATGGCGTGGCGCGCGCATCGTCGACGAAGCGTTCATCGACGATGCCATGTCGGTGCAAAGCGACGGCGGCCCGCCGATGGACGCGCAATACGGCTATCTCTGCTGGATCGATCCGCGTTATGTCTTCGCGGCGGGACACGGCGGCCAGTTCATCTTCATCGCGCAACGAGAGCGGATCGTCGCGGCCACGACGTGCGACAGCGGCGATGCACATCGCAACATGCGCGACCTGTTCGAGCGCCATGTGCTCGACATGGCGTGAAAGAAACCGCGCGACTGTATCTTTTTGTCGATGCACATTTCGGATTAATCTCAATACGGTATCTTATAAATGCGTCGCCTGGACGCATTCACATCAAGATCGAGAAAACTTCGAGCGCCGTGCACGAAGACTCATAACGATAAAAAGAGAAGCGCCATGCAATACCATTCCGAACCGCCGATGGCGAAAGCGATGTACATCCTTGGGCAGATCGGCGCGATCATCTGTCACGAACGCGGGCCGCGCCCGCAGACCGCGGTGCTGACGAAAATGGCATCGCGCCCCGCCGAGGGTTTCTCGATAGCTGTTGCGAGCATGAACGAAATGTGCCCGCCGCGGCGCGGAGAGCGCCGCGCGCTGCTGCAATGGAAGCACAAGGAGATCGGGCGCCTGCGCCGCATGCTGCCCGATCCGCTGCCGACGGCCGCATCCGCGCATACGCAGATGCCGTTCTGGGCCGGCTATTGTCAGTACTGGGAAGACATGTTGAAGGCGGACGCAGAGCGCGATGTCGAACCATTCGCGCCGAAGCTCGAACTCGTTCAGCGCAAGCGCACCGATGCATGATCGCCCTCGCCTTGACGCGCCGAGAAATAATCGCGCAGCACCGCGATCATGCCGTCGAGTTCGGTCGGCTTGACAAAGTAGCCGTTGAAGCCGGTGCGCTGCGCGCGCGACAGATCCTGCGGATCCGTGCAACTCGTATGCGCGAGCAGCAACATCGACAGATCGATGGCGCGGATCGCTTCGGCCGCTTCCCAGCCATCGCCGAGCGGCATCATCAGATCGAGCAGTACGACGCCCGGCCGCCACTTGCGCGCGAGCGACACGGCGTCGAGGCCCGTGTGCACCGCGCGCACGGTGAAGTCGGCGTCTTCGAGCGCGAGACAGATCGCGCGCGTCGCGTCCATGTCGTCATCGGCGATGAGCACGCGCGGCTCGTCGCAGCACGTCGCGCGCGGCGGAATCTGCCACAGCGCTCGCGTGGAAACACGTTCGTGTCGTTGCATCGTTCGGGCCTCGGAATGAACGGAGATGAGAGCAACGATCATTCCCTCGCGGGCCCGCAAAAGCGTGGCGTCAGGCGGCATGCGGCGCGCCGACGTTACACTTCGGGATTACCCGGTGGCTGTCGCGGCGCGTCGATGCACGCGCGCCGTGCAGGATTTGCATCGTCGTCGCATGAGCGTCGACGATGGTGCATTCATCTCCAAACGAGAGGCTAATCGATGTTCGTCGTGTATTGGCTTGGCGACAACCCTGACGCCGAAGGCGCGGCACGCTACAAGCGCTTCGATGCGAACGCGCTCGCCGATGCGCTGCGCTTCGCCGAAGACCTGCGCCGCCGTCAAGCCGCTGGCGAGAACATCGGCTTCGTCACGCTATGCAGTGAAAACCCGCATTCGGTCGGCAAGCCCGGCGTCGCCGATCCGCCCGCCGACTACGACTGGAAAAAGCGCAGACGTTAGTTTTGCGCGGTCGCGGATGCGTCGTCCTGCCATCCGCCGCCGAGCGACTTGTACACGGCGATGAGATCGGTCGTCACGTTGACGGTCGATTGCGCGAGCTGCTCGCGCGTCTGCGCAAGCTGACGTTCGGCATCGAGCACGGTCACGAAAGGCGTGAGTCCTTTGCGATAACTGTCCGTCGCGAGTTGCAGGCTGACGCGATTCGCCTCGACCGTGCGCGTGAGCGCCGCGCGCCGGTCCTGTTCGGTCCGATACGAAACCAGCGCGTTATCCACTTCCTGCAACGCGTTGAGCACCGTCTGCCGATACTGCAACGCCGCTTGCCCCGCCTGCGCCTTCGCCACGCGCACGTTCGCGCGCAACGCGCCGCCTTCGAAAATCGGCAGCGAAATGCTCGGCCCGACCGACCAGAACAGGCTCGACCAATGCGCGAGATAGCGCGCCTTCGTTGCACGCGTGCCGACCTGCCCAGTTAGTGAGATATCCGGATACATCTGCGCCACCGCGACGCCGACTTCAGCGGTCGCGGAATGCAGTTGCGCCTCCGCGCGGCGAATGTCTGGACGACGGCGCGCGAGCGTCGACGGCAAGCCGATCGGCACGACCGGCGGCACCGGCGGCAACGCGCGCGCATCGGACAGTTCCGCGTCGAGCGTGCCCGGCGCGTTGCCGGTCAGCACGGCGAGACCGTTCATCGCCTGCGCGATTTGCGCATCGAGCGTCGGCAGTTGCGCCTGCAACGATCCGACTTGCGCGCTCGCGCTCTGCACGTCCTGCTGGCTCGTCAGGCCGACGCGTGCCTGTTCGCGCGTGAGATCGAGAATCTGCTCTTCGGCGTCGATCTCGGCGAGTGTGATCTGCTTGATCGCCTGCGCGCCGCGCAATTGCGCATACGTGCGTGCGACTTCCGATTCGAGCGAAACGAGCGCGTCGTTGCGACTTTCGATTTCAGCCTGCGTCTGCGCATTCGCCGATTCCACCGAACGCCGCACGCGGCCAAAAAGATCGAGTTCCCACGATGCGTCGAAGCCGTCCTGAAACAGCGTGACCGGACCGGTCGCGGAATCGAGTCCCTGACGGATCTGTGCGCCGTTCGCGCCGAGACCGTCGAGCTTGTCGTACACGCCTTGCGATTCGAGCAGGCCTTTCAAGCCGAGTTGCTGACGCTTCACGCTCGCATTCGCGCTCAACTGCGGCAAGCCCTGCGCCGCCGCCGACACGCTCTCTTCCCGCGCCGCCGCGATGCGCAGCACCGCGCTCTGCAAATCGAGATTGCCCGCGATGGCGCGTTCGATCAGCGCATCGAGCGTCGCATCGTTGAACTGCTTCCACCAGCGCGGATCGGGATCGGCGGAAGTCTGCGCCGTCGATGGCGCGTCGGCATGGGGCACGCGCGGATCGTCCGGCGCGTTCTGCGCGCGCTGCGTGTCGCGCCAGTTATCGGGAACATCGGCTTTCGGCGGCGTGAAATCCGGGCCGACCGCGCACGCGCTCAATGCGAGCGCGAACATCGGAATGAACGGAATGATTGGACGCAGCTTCATCTCAATGCCCTCCCGCCTGGCCCGAAGCCTTCACGGGCGAAAAGAAAAACGTGAGCGGTATGAACATGAACGCGAAGATCGCGCACGCGGCGAACACGTCGAGATACGCGAGGATGGTCGCCTGCGATACGAGCGTCTTGTACATCTGCCCGGTCGCGGCGGACATCGCTTGCGACATCGTCTGGCCACTGTCCATCAGCGTGCGCGCGATGCGTTGCACCGACTCGTTGTACGGCTGATTGAGCGGCGTCAGATGCTCGACCATATGCGCCATGTTCGCCTGCGTGCGCTCGCGGATCATCGCGGTCGCGAGCGAGATGCCGATCGATCCCGCGACGTTGCGAAACATCGTGAAGAGCGCGGAGGCATCGTTGTTGAGCGACTTCGGCAGTGACAGATACGCCAGCGTCGTGACCGGCACGAACAGAAAGCCGATGCCGATGGATTGCGCGCTGCGCATCTTCGTCAGCGTCACGTAATCGACGTTCGGCACGAGATGATGCGAATACAAGAGCGCGCATCCCATCAGAAAGAAGCCGAACGCGACGAGAAAGCGCGTCTGAATCACGTTCATCAGCTTGCTGACGACGGGAATCAGGAACACGATGCAGATCGCGCCCGGCGAGAGCACGAGGCCCGCGAGCGTCGCCGTGTAGCCGAGCTGCTGTTGCGCGAGCTGCGGTATCAGCACGGCGCTGCCGTACAGCACCGATGCGAATCCGACGATAGCCGCCGAACCGAGCGCGAAGTTGCGATCTTTCATCACGCGAAGATCGACGACGGGCCGCTTCGCGTACAGCAGCCAGAATGTCGCGCCGACGATGCCTACCGCCGCGAGCACCGCGAACGTCACGATGAAGTTCGACGCGAACCAGTCGTCGTCCTCGCCGCGATCGAGAAATACTTGCAGACAGCCGAGCCCGAGCGCGATGAGGCTGATGCCGACCACATCGATGCCGATCTTCTTCGGGTCTTGCCGTTTTTCCCACGGCGGATCTTCGACGAACTGCATCACCGCGATGGTCGTCAGCACGCCCACCGGCACGTTGATGAGAAAGACCCAGCGCCAGGTGAAGTTATCGGTGATCCAGCCGCCGAGCGTCGGTCCGAGCACCGGCGCGACGACGATCGCGACCGCCGAGATCGAGAACGCGCGGCCGCGCTGCTCGGGCGGAAAGGTATCGAGAATGATCGATTGCTGGCTCGGTTGCAGGCCGCCGCCGAAGAAGCCCTGCAGAATCCGGAAGACGATCAGTTCACCGAGATTCGACGCGATGCCGCACATGAACGAGCAGACCGTGAACGCCCCGATGCAGATGAGAAAGTAGCGCTTGCGCCCGAGTATCTTCGAGAAGTACGCCGAAAGCGGCAGCACGATGCCGTTCGCGACGAGATAGGACGTGAGTGTCCACGTCGCTTCGTCGTAGCTCGCGGACATCGTGCCGGAAATGTGCGGCAGCGCGACGTTCACGATGGTCGTGTCGAGCACTTCCATGAACGCCGCGAGCGTGACGACCACGGCGATGAGCCACGGATTCGCGCTCGGCTTCCAGCCGCTGTGGTCGTGTTCCGCGGTGCTGTCGCTCATGATGTCAATGGCGCAGCATGACGGTCGGCACGACCGAAAGCCCGAGCGGCAGCGATGTGCCCGGCTTCAATCCATCGTCGATGACGATCTTCACCGGCACGCGCTGCACGATCTTCACGAAGTTGCCCGTCGCGTTTTCGGCGGGGAACGCGGAGAAGCGCGAGCCGCTGCCGAGCTGCACGCTGTCGACGTGGCCGTGCAGCTTCATGTCGGGATACGCATCGACGTCGATATCGACCTTGTCGCCCGGCTGCATCCGATCCAGTTGCGACTCCTTGAAGTTCGCGCTGATCCAGACGCGCGTCGTGACGAGCGAAAGTATCGACGTGCCCGCCTGCAGGAACGTGCCGTATTGCACGTTGCGCTTCGTGATCCAGCCATCGGCGGGCGCGCGCAGTTCGGTGTACGAGAGATTCAGTTGCGCCGATTCGACTTGCGCCTGCGCCTGCCGCACTTGCTGACGCCGCTCCTCGACGGTCGCCACGACTTGCGCGATCTGCTGCGGCACGAGGCTCGCGGTGCGGACCTGCGCACGCGCCTGCGCGACGTTCGCCTGCGCGCTCTTTTGCTGGGCGTCCGCGGTGTCGATGTTTTGTTGCGACGTCGCGCGGATATCGACGGAATGCTGCCGCTCGTACGCCGCGCTCGCCTGCGCGAGATTGGCGCGCGCGTTGAGCTCCTGCGCCTGGGCCTCTGCGAGCTGCGCTGGATACTGCACGCGCGCCACTTCGAGCTGCGTTTGCGCCGCGTGCAGTTGCGCCTGCGCGAGACCGAGCTGCGCGTTGGCCTGATCGAGTTGCGCCTGATAATCGCGCGGATCGATCCTGATGAGCAGATCGCCTTTGTGCACGAAGCGGTTGTCGTCGATGTGCATCGTCACGACATAGCCCGATACCTTCGGCGCGATCGTGACGGCATCGCCGTCGGTGTAGGCGTCGTCGGTGCTGACCTGATTGCGCGTCAGGAACCACCAGACGAACGCGCCGATCGCCAGCACCACGACGACGACGCCCAGAATGATCAGCGGCTTTTTGCCGGGCTTCTTGCGCGCTTTGTCTTCCGCTTTGTCTTCCGCTTTGTCGCCGTCGTCTTTCGCGTCCTTGCGAACATTCTCGCGCGCTTCGTCTTGAGTATCGGAGTCGTCTCGGTCTGACATCGCCGCTCGCTATCGGGTAATCGGATGAGTCCCGGACGAACGCCGGGCGAAGTTGCGCGAATGCCGGAGCGCTCGGACGCTCGATCAAGGCATTCGGAAGGCACACGATCAGCAAACGGTATTCCCTTACGGTTTCGATACGCGCAGGCGCAGCGGCGCGGGCGCAATGGCCAGCGATCCAGTCGCTTTGTAAAAGATGCAATTGCGCGCTCATTTCCCGCTAACTTTGCGAGCCGATCATCCGCTCTGAACCAAACAGACGGAGACTCATCATGTACAAGCACATTCTCGTCGCGGTCGGCACGAGCCTCAGCGAAAGCGCCCTGACCACCGCCATCACGCGCGCCCGCGACTGCAACGCGCGGCTGACCGCGCTGCACATCGTCGATCAGGCGCCGTGGTGGGCCATCGTCACCGCCGACAGCAATCCGGGCGAAACGCTCGATGTCATCGAGGATCACGCGCGTGCCGTCACGCGCTATGCGGCGCGATTGATCGATAGCGCGGGCATCGACGGCATTGCGCGCAGCGTCACGCAGCCGCTCGACGGCACGAGCGTCGGCGAACTGATCGCGCGCGAGGCGAAGGCGGCGGGCGCGGATCTGATCGTGCTCGGCGGCGAGGCGGAAGCCGGCTGGCGGCACGGCGAAGCGCGTCTGCGCGATGTGGTGTGCTCGCACGCAACATGCGACGTGCTGATCGCGGCGCACGCGAGCGCACCGCTTTCCGCAGGAACCGATCACGCGCGCGTCGCCGCTTCGTCGGCCTGCGCTGGCACGCGCGTATCACATCGTCAGAGCGCGCCGCGCAAGTGAGCTGCAAGCTGCACGATACCGATCGAAATCTGCTTCTCACGTTTCGGATCGAGCCGGCCGACCGGCACGCTCGTCGATACCGCGACGCGCTTGCCCGCCGGCGTCATCCCGACGTAAGCCGCGAAACACGCGAGGCCTTCCGCGACTTCCTCGCGCTCGACCGCGAGACCGCTCGCGCGAATCGACGCGAGTTCGCGCAGTAGCGCCGCGCGCCGCGTGATGGTGCGCGGCGTCACCGCTTCGAGACGGTCGGGCAGGCGCTCGATCACGGCTTCATCGGTCATTCCGGAAAGCAGCGCCTTGCCGAGCGCGCAGCAATGCGCGGGCAGACGCGAGCCGAGATCCGACACGAGCCGCACCGGACGATGCGCGTCCTCGCGCGCGATGTAGACAACCTGCACGCCGTCGAGCACGGCGAGCTGCACGACCTCGTTGTGCTTGTTGATGAACGCGCCGGCGCCTTCGCGAAACGCGGCTTGCAGCTTGTCGTGCCGCACATAGGCGTTGCCGAGCTCGAAGAGACCGACGCCGATCATGTAGCCGTCGTCGCGCTTTTCGATCCATTGCATGCGCGCGAGCGTTTCCAGCATCAGATAAAGCGTGCTGCGCGAGAGGCCGGTTTGTTCCGCGAGCGCGGCCGCACGCACCGGTTTCGCGGCGGCGGCGAGCGCTTCGAGAATGTCGCTGGCGCGGCGCAGCGCGGGAACGTCGTAAGTTTTTTCCATGACCGCATTATTCCAACGGGTTGGACATTTAATCAACCCAATGGACACTCTTCGACACGCGGGCTACGATCGGCATTCCTTTCCCGCCTGTCATCGCATTCATGCAAACCGTCAACGTCTCCTCCTGTCTGCCCGAAGATTTCGCCGACGCCGTGCTGATCGGCCGTGTCTGGCGCCCTGCGCCCGTGAACGGTCCCGCCGTCGTCGCGGTGCGCAAGGGCGAAGTGTTCGACATCACGCGCGCCGCGCCGACCACCGCCGACCTCTTCGATCACGCCGATGCGCTCGACATCGCCCGCAACGCCGAAGGCGAGCATCTCGGCAACGTTCAGGATCTGCTGCAAGCGACGCTCGATGCATCGGCCGGCGGCCTGCGCCTGCTCGCACCCTGCGACGTGCAGGCGGTGAAGGCGTGCGGCGTCACGTTCGCGGTGAGTTTGCTGGAGCGCGTCATCGAAGAGCAGGCGGGCGGCGACGCAAGCCGCGCGCAGGAAGTGCGCGACACGATCAACAAGCTGATCGGCGCGGATCTGTCGAAGATCGAGCCCGGCTCGGACGCCGCGATGAAGCTGAAGGCCGAACTGGAGCGTCGCGGCGCGTGGTCGCAATACATGGAAGTGGGCATCGGGCCGGACGCGGAAGTGTTTTCGAAGTCGCAGCCGATGTCGTCGGTCGGGTTCGGCGCGGATGTCGGCCTGTATCCGACGTCGAAATGGAACAACCCGGAGCCGGAGATCGTGCTGGCGGTGAATGCGCGTGGCGAGATCGTCGGCGCGACGCTCGGCAACGACGTGAATCTGCGCGATATCGAAGGCCGCAGCGCGCTGTTGCTGGGCAAGGCGAAGGACAACAACGCGTCGTGCGCGATCGGCCCGTTCGTGCGTCTTTTCGACGAGCGCTTCACGCTGGATTCGGTGCGCGCGACGAGCGTGTCGCTGCGCATCGAAGGCGCGGACGATGGCTTCGTGCTCGAAGGCGTGAGCCACATGAGCGAAATCAGCCGCGATCCGGCGGATCTCGTCACGCAGACGCACGGCGCGCATCATCAGTATCCGGATGGATTCATGCTGTTCCTCGGCACGATGTTCTCGCCGATCAAGGACCGCGACACCGAAGGCGGCGGCTTCACGCATCATCTCGGCGATGTCGTGACGATCTCGACGCCCAGTCTCGGCGCGCTCGTCAATACGGTGAAGCTGTCGACGGAAATCGAGCCGTGGACGTTCGGGGTGCGGGCGCTGTATCGGAGTCTTGCGGCGCGGGGGCTGGTTTAACGCGCTCTAAGAAGCCCCGAACCGAAACCCCTTCGCTGCCCCTCTCGTCACCAGTTGCACCGGCGTTTCCATATACGGCGACAAGTCTCTCTGCCGCCGCTTCTCCACGAGCGCCTTCACCGCGACATCCAGACCGAACACCGCCTGCCGCGCGCCGAATTGCTCGACGGTCGCAAGCAGGCGGCCGTCGTCGAGCATCGGCTGCACGGTTTCGATGTTGTTGTAGCCCGTTACCAGCACGCGGCCCCTTTTTCCGGCGATGCGGATCGCGTCGATCGCGCCCATCGCGATGTTGTCGTTCGCGCAGAGCAAGCCGCGCAAGTCCGGATGCGCATAGAGCATCTCCAGCGCACTCGCCTTGCCGCTCACGAGGGTCCAGTCGCCGCTGTCCACGGCGGCGATACGCATGCCCGCCGCGTTCATCGCGTCCGTGAAGCCGACCGTGCGCTGCTGCGCGTTGCGATCGTTCGCCGGCCCGCCGATGATCCCGACTTCATCGCCCGCCTTCAGCTTCGAGCCGAGATACCCACCGACGAGCCTCGCCCCGCGCCGGCTGTCCGGTCCGACGAACGGAATCGTGACGCGCGCCGCGTCCTGCGCGGCTTCGTCGAAAGGATTGTCGATGGCGATCACGATGATGCCCGCCGCGATCGCCTTCGCCGCCACCGGCAGCAGCGCCTTCGAATCCGCCGGCGCGATGACGATCGCGTTGACCTTCGCTTCGATGAGCGACTCGACGATGTGAATCTGCCCGGCGACGTCGTTGTCAGTGAGCGTGCCGTTCGTCGTGAGATCGAGCTGCGATGCGTAATGGCGCTGATAGTTGCGCGCGCCTTCGATCATCGACACGACGAACGGATCGCCGAGCGACTTCATCACGAGCGCGACGGTCGCCTTGTCCGATGCCGCGCGCACGTCGCGCACGCGCGCGAACGCACACGCGCTCATGGCGCATGCGGCAAGCAGGCGGCGGCGGACGAGGCTCGTCATGAAATTTTGAGACGGATGAAAACGTCCCATTGTAGACGCACGCGACCAGTCGTCCGATGAGGACAAATTCTCAGCGCGAGGCCGCTTCCACGAGCGCGGCCGCGCCGTTATCCGCTGCTTCGACGTTCATTTTTTCCACGCGAGCGCGATGAACTCGGCGCACAGCGCTTCCATGCCGAGCGCGTCTTCATCGTCGAAGCGGTTCGGCACGGGGCTATCGACGTCCCACACGCCGATCAGCGCGCCGTCGCTTCCGACGAGCGGCACGACGATCTCCGAGCGCGACGCCGAATCGCAGGCGATGTGGCCCGGAAACGCGTGCACGTCCGGCACGACCTGCGTGCGCCGTTCGCGCGCCGCCGTGCCGCAGACGCCGCGTCCAAGCGCGATCCGCACGCACGCCGGCTTGCCCTGAAACGGCCCGACGACGAGTTCGGTGCCATCGAACAGATAGAAGCCGGCCCAGTTCAGATCCGGCAGCGTGTGATAGATGAGGGACGAAAAATTCGCCGCGTTGGCGATGAAGTCGGCTTCATCGGCGAGGAGCGCGCGGGCTCGCTGCAGCAGATCGTCGTATTGCGCGGCCTTGGTCGCGTGCGTGGCTTCGGAAATCGAGAACATGAAACGGCGGCCAATGTGTCGAAAAGTGTCGCCGACGATAGCACATCGATCCGCACGACGCTGCGCGCGCCGCGCGTCGAAAGCTGGCTGCAAAGCCGTGTCGCAAAGCTTGGAACTGACGATTGCATCGCCTAGTGTGAAAGCGCACCGGGTCCGCGGTTTGCAATGGTCGCGCAGCGCGTTTCGCATTCCGCTGAACAAAATGCTTCGGGATTTCCCTGCTTTACTTCGCCGCGCCGTCGGTCTTAAATAAATCAACTTGATTTAATTAATGGCCACGACTCGATGGCCGGCTACTTCGGAGACAGCGCGTGAAATCCCCAAGCGGCAGAGGCAGCAATTCCGCGAGCGTGCGCCGGTACAACGAACGTCTGCTGTTGCAGGCGCTGCGGCGCACCGAGCCGGCATCGAAGGCCGATCTCGCGCGTCACGCGAATCTCACGAGCACGGCAGTCGGCAGCATCGTCGAATCGTTGGAAAATGCGGGCCTGATCGAATACACCGGTCGTCGTCTCGAAGGCCAGCGCGGTCAGCCCGCGTCGCTGATCCGGCTCGATCCGCGCGGCGCGTTCGGTATCGGCGTGCGGCTGGATCGCACGGGCATCGAAACGGTGCTCGTGAATTTCGCCGGCGACGTGCTCGCCCGCAGCGCGCTGGACGCCATCCTGCCGCATCCATCCGAAGTGCTCAAAATCGTGCAACGCGACGTCAAAAGCATGCTTCGCCTGCTTTCCGAGCCGGAGCGCGAGCGGCTGACGGGCATCGGCATCGCACAGCCCTTCAATCTCGGCAGCTGGCTGCGCGAACTCGGCCTGCCCGCCGAACGCTTCCGCGCGTGGGACGAAACCGATTTCGCCGATGAACTGGCGCGCACGCTCTCGCTGCCGGTTTTCAGCGAAAACGACGGCAACGCCGCCGCGACGGCCGAGCTTTTCTACGGCCACGGCCGCAGTTGCGACGACTTCGTCTATCTCTTTCTCGGCTCCGCGATTGGCGGCGGCATCGCGATCAACGGCGACTGCCTGCGCGGCGCGTCGGGCAATGCGGGCGACATCGGCGTGATTCCGGTGCCGCCGAGCCGCCTGCCGTCCGCGCCGCAACCGGCCGGCCAGTGGGACATCCTGCTGTCGCGCGCATCGCTGAACGCGCTCGTGCGGCATCTCAACTACTGTGGCGCCGCGGCGGATAACCGCGTCGATCTGCAGGCTTGCATCGAGCGCAGTCTTCCCGCCGTCGACGAATGGATCGACGACTGCATCGAAGCGCTCGCGCCCGCCCTGCGCGCGACGCTCTGCGTGCTCGACGTGCCGATGGTCGTGATCGATTCCGACATCGACGGCGGCCTCCTCGACAAGCTCGTCGCACGTCTGTCGACGACGCTCGCCGCCAACGCGCCCGAAGCGCGCGGCACCCCGACGCTCGTGCGCGGCTCCTTCGGCCCGGATGCGGGCGCGATCGGCGCGGCCACGTTGCCGATGTTCTTCAACTTCTCACCGCGCGCGGCGATCCGCCACGCGGGCATCAAACCGCAGGAGATGAACCATGCCGCATGATGCTTCCAGCCGACCGCCGCTGCTCGAAATGCGCGGCATCAGCAAAACCTTTCCCGGCGTGCGCGCGTTGAACGACGTGCGTCTGTCGGTCTATCCCGGCGAAGTGCATTCGCTGATGGGCGAAAACGGCGCGGGCAAATCCACGCTGATGAAAATCCTCTCGGGCGCGTATCAGGCCGATGCGGGCGGAGAAATCCTGATCGACGGCAAGACCGTCACCATCGACGGGCCGCTCGCCGCGCGCGCGCTCGGCGTCGCGGTGATCTATCAGGAACTGAGCCTCGCGCCGAATCTTTCCGTCGCGGAGAACATTTACGCGGGGCGCGAATTGCGGCGCGGCAGGCTCGTCGATCGCGCGGGCATGGAGCGCGGCTGCACCGACGTGCTCAAGCGTCTCGGTGCGAACTTCAAGCCGCATACGCTCGTGGGCGACCTGTCGATCGCGGAGCGGCAACTCGTCGAAATCGCGCGCGCCGTGCATGCTCACGCGCGCATCCTCGTGATGGACGAGCCGACCACGCCGCTCTCCTCGCGCGAAACCGATCGCCTGTTCGAGCTCGTGCGGCAACTGCGCGAGGAAGGCATCGCGATCATCTACATCAGTCATCGGATGGCGGAGATTTATGAACTGAGCGACCGCGTTTCGGTGCTGCGCGACGGCGCGTACGTCGGCACGCTGATGCGCGACGAACTCTCCGCCGACAGCCTCGTCAAGATGATGGTCGGCCGCGACATCTCCGGCTTCTACAAGAAGCAGCACGCGCCTTACGATCCGGGCAACGTCGTGCTGTCCGTGCGCGATATGGCGGACGGCAATCGCGTGAAAGGATGCAGCCTCGATCTGCACAAGGGCGAAGTGCTGGGCATCGCGGGACTCGTCGGCGCGGGACGCACGGAGTTCGCGCGTCTGATCTTCGGCGCGGAACCGGCGATACGCGGCGAAGTGTCGATGCACGGGAAGCCGCTCAAGCTGCGCACGCCGCGCGACGCGATCGATGCCGGTCTCGTCTATCTGACGGAAGACCGCAAGGGCCAGGGCCTCTTCCTCGACATGAGCGTGCGCGACAACATCAATATCACCGTCGCCGGACGCGATGCGAACGCCGGCGTGATGGACCTGCCGCGCGGCAACGCGCGCGCGAAGGACGCGATCGCCGCGCTGACCATCCGCGTGCCGAACATGCGCGTGAACGTGGGCGCGCTGTCAGGCGGCAATCAGCAGAAGGTGCTGCTGTCGCGCCTGCTCGAAACCAAGCCCGAAGTGCTGATTCTCGACGAGCCGACACGTGGCGTCGATATCGGCGCGAAGTCGGAGATTTATCGAATCATCAACGATCTCGCGCGGTCGGGCGTCGGCGTGATCGTCATCTCGAGCGAGCTGCCGGAAGTGATCGGCGTGGCGGACCGCGTGCTCGTGATGCGCGAAGGCGAAATCGCGGGCGAACTCGGCGGCCATTCGGGCAAGCCGATTTCGCAGGAAGGGATCATCGAACTGGCGACGGGCTCGAAGGTCGCGCTCGATCAGGCGGCTTAACGGATATCTGGAGAGAGACATGGCTAACACGACGAAACACCACGACAGCGCGCCGGTTGCGAAGGCGGAGAGCGTATCGCAGCGGCAGAACCGCATCGAGCATCGCGAACGCATGCAGGTGCTGATGCGAACCGCGGGCATGCTGCCCGTGCTGATCCTGCTGTGCATCGGCTTCGGCATCGTCACCGACGGCTTCTTCAGCTTCCAGAATCTGTCGATCGTCACGCAGCAGGCATCGATCAACATCGTGCTCGCGGCGGGCATGACCTTCGTGATTCTGACGGGCGGCATCGACTTGTCGGTCGGCTCGATTCTCTCGGCGGGCGCGGTCGCCGCACTGCTCGCATCGAACATTCCGGGATGGGGATGGCTCGGCATTCCCGCCGCGCTCGCCGTCGGTCTCGGCTTCGGCGTCATCAACGGATTGCTGATCGCGCTGCTCAAGCTGCCGCCGTTCATCGTGACGCTCGGTTCGCTGACCGCCGTGCGCGGTATCGCGCGGCTCATCGGTCACGATACGACGATCTTCAATCCGCAATTGCCGTTCGCGTTCATCGGCAACGACACGCTCTTCGGCGTGCCCTGGCTCGTCATCATCGCGCTGCTCGTCGTGCTGGTGTCGTGGTTCATCCTGCGACGCACGGTGCTCGGACTGCGCATCTATTCGGTCGGCGGCAATCCGGAAGCGGCGCGTCTTTCCGGCATCAAGGTGTGGGGCATCCAGCTTTTCGTCTACGCGATCTCGGGCCTGCTCGCCGGTCTCGGCGCCGTGATGTCGGCCGCGCGTCTCTACGCCGCGAACGGTTTGCAACTCGGCCAGTCGTATGAACTCGACGCCATCGCCGCGGTCATTCTCGGCGGCACGAGCTTCGTCGG
This sequence comes from Caballeronia sp. AZ7_KS35, assembly GCF_023631045.1. Taxonomy (NCBI): domain Bacteria; kingdom Pseudomonadati; phylum Pseudomonadota; class Betaproteobacteria; order Burkholderiales; family Burkholderiaceae; genus Caballeronia; species Caballeronia sp. AZ7_KS35. The sequence goes on from NZ_JALQDV010000039.1 coordinate 186,810, forward strand.
CGGCGTGGGTTCGATCGTCGGCACGCTGGTCGGCGCACTCATCATCGCGGTGCTCTCCAACGGCCTCGTGCTGCTCGGCGTGTCGGATATCTGGCAGTACATCATCAAGGGCCTCGTGATCATCGGCGCGGTGGCGCTCGATCGTTACCGTCAGCGCGGCTCGGCTCGCACCTGATCTGGCTAAACCGGGCGCATTCGGGTCCGCTTGCGCCCGCCCTCAAAAATATGGACCACCCCGGAGACAACAACATGCGCAAACACAACAAGCTTTTCGCCAGCGTCGCACTCGCTCTCGGTTTCACGATGTCGCTATCCGCGCACGCCGCCGACAAGCAGTTGAAGTCCATCGGCATCACGGTCGGCTCCCTCGGCAATCCGTACTTCGTGACGATCTCGAAGGGCGCGGAAGCGAAGGCCAAGACGCTCAATCCGAACGTGAAGGTGACGGCTGTTTCGTCGGATTACGACATGAACAAGCAGTTCACGCAGATCGACAATTTCATTTCGGCGAAGGTCGACATGATCCTGCTGAACGCCGTCGATCCGAAGGCGATCGAGCCGGCGGTGAAGAAGGCGCAGAAGGCGGGCATCGTCGTGGTCGCGGTGGACGTCGCGGCGGCCGGCGCGGACGCGACCGTGCAGACCAACAATGTGCAGGCCGGCGAGATTGCCTGCGATTATCTGGCGAAGAAGCTCAACGGCAAGGGCAACGTGGTGATCGAGAACGGGCCGCAAGTGTCGGCGGTGATCGATCGCGTGAACGGTTGCAAGAGCGTGCTCGCGAAGAACCCGGGCATCAAGGTACTTTCCGACGATCAGGACGCGAAAGGCTCGCGCGAAGGCGGCATGAACGCGATGCAGGGTTATCTGACGCGTTTCCCGAAGCTCGACGGCGTGTTCGCGATCAACGATCCGCAAGCGATCGGCACGGACCTCGCGGCGAAGCAACTGCATCGGAACAACATCGTGATTACGTCGGTGGATGGCGCGCCCGATATCGAAACCGCGCTCAAGACCGACACGATGGTTCAGGCGTCGGCGAGCCAGGATCCGTGGGCGATGGCGCAGCAGGCGGTGAGCGTCGGCTACGATCTGATGAACGGCAAGAAGCCCGCCAACTCGACGATCCTGCTGCCGTCGACGCTCGTCACGCGCGACAACGTCGGCAGCTATAAGGGATGGTCGTCGCCGCGATGAGCGACACCGTCGCTATTTGATCGGCACCACGCGCAGCGCGCTCGGCTTGTCCGGCGCGCTCGACCGATCCACGACGACGAGCCGTTTGCGCGCGACGTCCACCGCCACGCCGCGCGGCGATTGCAGATCGTCGGCGATGACCGTCGCGCGGCCGCGCTTCGAGATGCTGCATACGGCGTGCGCGCCGCATTTCGTGAAGAGCCGGCCGTCGGGCGTCGCGGCCATCAGGTCGGGCGCATCGACCGTCGCGAAGACATCGCTCGCCGGCACGGGCGCGCTCGCCGCCCGCGCCGACTGCAAGTCCACCTGATAGATGCGGTTCGCGGCCTGATCGCTGATGTAGAGCGTGTCGCCGACCGTAGCCAAGCCGACCGGCTTGCCCAATCCGGTGACGATGTCGCGCTCGATCACCTGCCGCGGCGCCGTGCCACGCGTAATCACGCTGACGCCGCCTTCTGCCGGCGCGCCACCCTCCTCCATGAACCAGCTCGACAGAAACGTGCCGCCATCGAGCACGAGCAGGCCGACACGCCGCCGCGCGGAATTCGTGTCCGATGCGAGCGCGACCTGACCGCTCGGCGCGACATCGTAGATCGCGGCCGACGTGCCGAAGCCGAATTGCTCGACGAGCAGATGACCGTTCGGCGCGAACGCGATCTGGCTCAGGCTCGTGCGTTCGCCCTCGGCTGCCGGAATGCGCGCGTAGAGCGAAAACGCGGGCGCGTCCTCTTCGCCGATATGCGACGTCATCACGACGCCGTTGGTCCGGTCGTCGGTGACGAACACGGCGCCGTCCGAATCGCGCACTGCGACGCCGTTTGGCGTGCCCGCGAGCGGGACGGTTTGCACGGCCGCGTCCGGCGGGACGGAGCCGCACGCCGCGAGGAACATCGTCATTGCGATTGCCGCCATCAGCCGACGCTTCATGCACTTCTCCCGTCGATGAGCCCGGCGCAAGGGCGTCGGACCGAACGACCAATATAGCGCGGCTTGCGACAGGTCAATCCGGCGAAGCGTCGTATCCGCGCTTGAATGCGGACGCCCGGGCCGGCCGTTCCCATGCCGCCAGCCGTTGCAGCGCGACGAGTCCGAGCAGCGCGAGCGCGAGTCCCAACGTGAAATCAGCGTGTACGCCCGCACGGTCGACGATCGTGCCGCCGACCGCCGATCCCACCGCAATCGCCACCTGGATGATGCTCACGAACATCGCGGAACCCGCTTCGGGCAAGTCCGCCGTGCCGCGCTGAATCCACACGCTGAAGCACAGCGGCAAGGCGCCGAACGCAATGCCCCACAGCAGCATCCCCGCCGTTTCGCCGATGATCGAGTGCTCCAGCAGCAGCATCGACGAAATCGCGCCGAGCAGCAGCAACACCATCGCGGCGACCGACTTCTTGAGATGACCGGAGACGACCATCGACATCAGCGCATTCGAGAAGAAGCCGACGAGGCCGAAGCCGAAGAGCAGCAGCGTGATCGTGCTCAACGAGAAGTCCTGTTCGAGCAGCGGCGCAATGTACGTGTAGGTCGAGAAATGCGCGCCGAAAACGAGCGCGACCATCAGCATGCTCAATCGCGTGTGAGGACGCGCGAGCAGCTTTCTGAAATCGGCGATGCGCAACGCCGATGCCGACGGCAACGAAGGCACGAGCAGCGCCTGTGCAATCAGCGCCACGGCGACGAGTCCCGCCGTCGCCGCGAACGAGAAACGCCACGACGCGAACGACGCGATGAACGTGCCGAGCGGCACGCCGACGACCGTCGCGAGCGTCACGCCGGTCAGAATGGTCGCGGTGGCCTTCGCTGCATCTTTCGGCTGCACGAGTCGCGGCGCGGCGGCGGTCGCCAAAGTCCAGAAGCCGCCCAACGCGGCGCCGAGCATGGCGCGGCCCGCGAGCATGACCGGCAGATTGTTCGCGACGGCGCTGACGAGGTTCGCGATCAGAAGGACGGCGGTGAGGAGCAGGAAGACATATCGCCGATCCATTCGGCCCGCGCTGACGATGAGCGTCGGGGCGAATATCGCGGCCATGACGCCGGGCGTCGTCACCATGAGACCCGCGACGCCGGGCGACACGCCGAGATCGTGCGCGATCTGCGGCAGCAAGCCGACGGGCAGGAATTCGGCCGTCACGAACGCGAACGCGCTCACGGCCACGGCGATGACGGCGAGCCATTGGCGCATCGACGTCGAACGTCCTTCCGGCGATGCTGCAATTGCTGGTGTATCGATTTGCATGATGGCACTGAGGCTAGATTGGAGTTGGCCACTTTAAGCGCGCTTCCAATCGGGAAAAAGCCGTGTGCCTTGAACAGAGATGCCGGCGCGGACGAACAATGTCCGCGCCGGCTGGTGAATCAGCCCTGCACGAATGCGAGCAGGTCTGCGTTGAGGACGTCCGCGTTGACGGTCAGCATGCCGTGCGAGAAGCCCGGATACGTCTTCAGCGTGCCGTTCTTCAGCAGCTTGATGGACTTCAGCGCGGCATCGGCGATCGGCACGATCTGGTCATCCTCGCCATGCAGAACGAGCGTGGGGACGGAGATCGACTTGAGATCTTCGGTCTGATCCGTTTCCGAGAACGCCTTGATGCCCTCGTAGTGCGCCTTGGCGCTGCCCATCATGCCCTGACGCCACCAGTTCTGGATGACGCCCTGATGCACCGTCGCGCCCGGGCGGTTGAAGCCGTAGAACGGACCTGCGGGCACATCGACGAAGAACTGCGCGCGGTTGTCCGCGAGCCCTTTGCGCAAACCGTCGAAGACGTCGATAGGCAGGCCTTCCGGGTTGGCTTCCGTCTTCAGCATGAGCGGCGGCACAGCGCTCACGAGGACCGCCTTCGCGACGCGTCCCGCCGGTTCGCCGTGCTTCGCGACATAGCGGGCGACTTCACCGCCGCCCGTCGAATGTCCGATATGGATTGCGTTGCGCAGATCGAGCGCCTCGACGACCGCGAAGGCGTCGGCGGCGTAGTGATCCATGTCGTGACCGTCCGAGACTTGCGACGAGCGGCCGTGTCCGCGCCGGTCGTGCGCGATCACGCGATATCCCTTCTGGACGAAAAACAGCAATTGCGCGTCCCAATCGTCGGAAGAAAGCGGCCAGCCGTGATGGAAAACGATGGGCTGCGCGTCCTTCGGGCCCCAATCCTTGTAGAAAATTTCGACGTTATCTTTGGTCGTGACGAACGGCATGACAATCCTCTCTCGTTGATGGGATGGAGCGGGATGCCGGCTGGGCGGATCGCTCAGCCGGCTGCGACGTTCTCGCGGGTAGAACAGTACACGTTTGCCCATTTTGTTGCCCAATCGTGCGCCGGGCATGCCGATTATGTGCGGACAGAAATGTCATCGGTGCGACATCGTAATATATTCCCGGATATAGCCCATTTCGCGCGACCCCATGTTTCGAGGAATCATGTCGTCATGGAGCGAGAGCAATTCGAGTAGCCCATATATCGAGATCGGCGGCGCGGTGCAAAGGCCGCTGACGCTCGATGTCGCCGCAATGCGCGAATTCGGGCGCGTGAGCATCGAACCGTTCGATCTCGTGTGCTTTTCGACGGGCCGCTACATTCGACCGATGGGAAGCTATCGCGGCGTGCCATTGCGCGTGCTGCTCGACGCCGCGGGCGTGCGCCGGCCGGACAACACCGATTTCAAGCGCACCGTGTTCCTCGCGCACGCGCACGATGGCTATGCGGTGACGTTCTCCTGGCACGAGCTTTTCAATACGCCGATCGGCGCGCAGGTGATTGTCGCGTATGAGTGCGAGGATCGGGAACTTGGCATCGAGGACGGATTGCCGGTGCTCGTTTCCGGCGCGGACACGGTGCGCGCGCCGCGCCATCTGAAGCGCCTCGTGCGCGTCGATGCCCACGTTCTGGGTGCGTCGCATCGATGAACGGATCGGCCGATCGCATGCTGTTCGCGCGGGAAATCGGCGCGACGATCACTTCGGCGAAGGAAGTCGCGCTTGCGCGAGGCGTTGAGACGACGTGTGCGCCGGGTTGTCCGCGATGTGAGGTTTTGTGATCCGGTATCCGGACACGCCCTAGATCGCCGCGCACAGACCGGGACTCGCGCTCGTTCGTTCCAAACTCAGAATTTCCCCACTCGAATAAACGCCTCGCATCTCGCGAGGCGTTTCTTCTTTCAGAGTTATCCGTATGAATTTTCAGTTAAGGATGGCTGAAAATTCGGAGTTCTCTGCCGCTAAGCAGTGGCGCGCAGACGCTGACCCCGCCGACTCAATCCCGAAAAGAATCATGAATAAGGGTTTTTACAAACTCGTCTATAGCCGCGTGCGGCATATGCTCGTCGCCGTCGCGGACTTCGCCAGCGCTCATCGCACCGCGCCCGGCGCGCGTCGTCCCGCGACGCGCTCTCATCACGCCGGGCCCGTGCCCGCATTGCGCGCGCTCGTTCTCGCCGCGATGGTCCTTATCGGCAATGTCATCCTAAGCGCGCCGTCAATTGCGCAGATAGTCGCGGTGCCCGGCTCGGGCGCTCAAGTCATACAGACGCAAAACGGGTTGCCGCAAGTCAATATCTCGCGACCCAGTTCGGCGGGCGTGTCGGTCAACAATTATTCACAATTCGACGTCCAGCGCCAGGGCGCGATTTTGAATAACGCTGCAACCATCACGCAGACGCAACAGGCCGGATACGTGAATGGCAATCCGAATCTGACGCCCGGTCGTGAGGCGCGGATCATCGTCAATCAGGTGCAGAGTAATTCGCCGTCGCAATTGCGCGGGTATCTCGAAGTGGCGGGATCGCGCGCAGAGGTGGTCGTCGCGAATCCGCAAGGGATTCGGGTCGACGGCGCGGGTTTCATTAATACGTCCCGAGCCGTGTTGACGACCGGAACGCCGAATTTCGGGCCATCGGGGAATCTGACGGGCTTCAACGTCACAGGCGGGACGATCACGGTACAAGGCGCCGGTCTCAATGTGACGAACGTCGATCAGGTCGATCTGTTGAGTCGCGCTATTCAAGCCAACGCGGCGATTTATGCGAACAACCTTAACGTGGTCGCGGGCGCGAATCAGATCGATCACGACACGCTCAACGCTACGCCGATCGCGGGCACCGGTCCGGCGCCGTCGGTGGCGATCGACGTCGGCGCGCTCGGTGGCATGTATTCGAATCGCATCTATCTGACATCCAACGAATACGGTGTGGGCGTCAGCAATCGCGGGATTCTGGCGGCGCAGGCCGGCGATCTGACGCTCAAGTCCAATGGCCAGCTCGTGCTCGCCGGAACGACGAACGCAAGCGGGAGCATGAGCGTATCGGCGCGCGATGGCATCGATAACAGCGGCGTGACGTATGCTCAGCGCGACGTGATCGTCGCGACATCGGGCGCGCTGACGAACAGTGGCACGCTCGCGGCGCAGCGGAATACGAGCGTCAATGCGGGCAGCGTCGCATCGACTGGAACGCTCGGCGCGGGCGTCAATCAGGATGGCACGGTCGCGCAAGGCGGCGATTTGACCGTTCTGGCTTCGGGCGCACTGAATGCGACTGGCCGGAACGTCGCGGGCGGCAACGCGACGCTTGCGGCCAGCAGCCTCAATCTCGCAAGCAGCCAGACGGCGGCAAACGGGAACGTGTCGCTCGCAGCGAACGGGGGCGACCTGAATCTATCCGGCGCGACGACGAGCGCCGGCGGGTCGATCAACGCCGACGCGACGGACGCGCTCATCAACGACCACGGCACGATGACCGCCGGCAACGGCCTGACGCTCAACGTGGGCCGTGTGTCGAATCAAAGCGGTCAGGTTTCGGCGCATGGGCCGCTCGTCATCCAGTCGGCTGGGCAGATTGCCAATCAGCGCGGCTCGTTCGTATCTGACGGCACAATGCAGGTGCGCGGCGGCGTCATCGCGAACAGCCAGGGGACGATGCAAAGCGCTGCGGCCCTGTCGGTATCGGGTACATCGCTCGACAACACCGCGGGGCGCATCGTCAATCTCTCTACCCGATCATCGACCGTCCGCGATGACCACCTCGCGCCTCCCGTCAGCCCGAGCCACATGCATGTCGCAAACACGGCCTTGCATATTCCCCGCTGCCGTCCTATCCGGACAACCGATAACGCCCGCAAGCCCCTCGTCAAACGCCCCTCCGATTTCCTTCGTGTATCCTCTCGGGCATGGCGACGACCCTGAAAACACCGGAAAACGCATCAGACACCGACGCGGCGAACCAGCCGATCGAAGTGCGCTTTCGCATGCGCATCACGAAAGGCGAGACCATCGCCATCGGTCCGGGCAAGGTGTCGCTGCTCGAAGCGGTGCGCAAGCACGGCTCGATATCGGCGGCGGCGCGCAGCCTCGACATGTCGTACCGGCGCGCGTGGCTGCTCATCGACGAGCTCAATCGCTCGCTCAAATCGCCCGCGACCATCTCCGAACAAGGCGGGCAAAGCGGCGGCGGCTGCGTGCTGACGCCCGTCGGCGAAAGCATCGTGCGGCTTTATCGCGATGTCGAAACACAGGCGCAAGCCGCGTGCGCCGAGCAGATCGAATCGCTCACGCAGTTGCTCAAGCCCTAACCGTGTCGTAAGCAGAACGCCGACGGCGGCGGCGCGCTCGCCTGACCGCCACGCGCGCCAATCGTGAGCCGTCCGACGAACTCCACGAAACTCGCGACGCTCGCGGTGCGCAACGGCGAATACTCGACGCCATGCCGGTCGCAGACGCGCTTGAGCATGCTCATCGAATCGTGATCGATGCAATCGACGGGAAACAGCACGACATCCGCGTTCGGCAGCGCGGCCGCGAGCAAGCCCTTGCGATCTTCGATGCCGCCGTCATGGACGATCAGCTCGCCGCCCGCGGCCTCCACCAGCGCCTTCAGCACCGCATTCGAATTCGGCCTTCCGCCGACATAGACGATGCGCCTGCCGCTCACCCATTCCATCGCGCGTCGGCGCACGTCGGGGCGATCGCAGGCACCGAGCGTCGCGCGTTCCAGCGCCGCGCACTCGGCCTGTACGACCTTCAGCAGCGCCTGAACTTCGCCCAGCTTGTTGCGCAATGCGCGTGTCTCGTCCTCGTCCCGGAGCGCGCGCTGCTCGGCGGCTTCGCGGCGGCTCGTGTGCAGCGCGAGCCTGCGTTCACCGTCCTCGATTTTTTCGCGCAGGCGCTCGACTTCGGCTTCGAGCTGCGCCGTCGGCATATCCGCCTTGCGTTGCCCGAACGCTGCGAGTTGCAGCGCGTGCTCGCTCGCCTGTCTGACGGACGCATCGCGTTCCGCGCTCAGTTCGAAAAGACGCGCCTGCTGCCGATCGATCTTTTCCCTAAGCTCCTGATTCTCCGCTTCGAGCGCGACGAGCCGCCGGATATCCGCGCGATTCGCCGCGCCGACGAGATGCGACAGCATATGAAGTTCGCCGAACGCGGACTGGCGCACTGCAATCGTCGCGTGCGGATGCGACATCACCGCCCAGTACGCGGGCGGAATATCGCCGGACTTCAGCGCCTCGTTCCACAGATCGAGCAGCGCCTGCGTATCGCGCGCGGCGTCAAAACGGCGGATCGCGCCTGAATAGCGTTCGTCGAGCGCCTTGTTCAGCGCCTTCGCGCCCGCGCCGCCCGCAATCGCGAGTTCGACAGCGGCGTGATGAATCTCCAGATCGCTCGCGTGATGGCGGTCGAGATCGGTGAATTTGGGCACGAGCTTGCGTAGCTCGCCCGTCGAAAGACAAGTGCCGATCACCGAGCAATGCAGATGCGAATCCAGTTCGGCAAGACGCGCGCGACGACGCGAGGCGCGAAGATCGGATTCGGTCGGCTGACAGCACGCATCGCGTAGGCCGGGCGCGCTCGAGCGTGCAAGTTGAAACGGAGGGGTCCGCATGATCACCTCGTGCTTTCGTGTTCCGCAATATACCATCGAATATAACGATGACTCAAAGCCGAGGCGATGCGCGAGTCGAGGGCCGTATCCCGCGCGCGCGGTCCGGACACGGCGTATCCTTGTGTCCTTCGGCGCGTCAGGCCGGCCGGACAAGGCCGCGTCCGCAAGGCACGCAGCCGGACATTTCCCATCGCGACGAATTGCTCAACAGGAGAATCTGAATGGCGAGGGTTGAAGTCAAGGTTCCGCAGCTTTCCGAATCCGTCACCGAAGCGACGATGTTGCCGTGGAAGAAAAATGCGGGCGACGCCGTGGCGCAGGACGAAATCCTCATCGAGCTGGAAACGGACAAGGTCGTGCTCGAAGTGCCCGCGCCATCGGCCGGCGCGATCGTGGAAGTGCTGAAGAAGGCAGGCGACATCGTTCACGCGGACGAAGTCATCGCGGTCATCGATACGGACGCGAAGGCATCGGCATCGGCGCCCGCGTCTGCACCCGCTCCCGCTCCCGCGTCTGCCCCGGCGCCTGCGCCTGAAAAGCCCGCCGCCGCGTCAGGTCAGAAGGCCGATTTCGACGTGATCGTCATCGGCTCCGGGCCCGGCGGCTATATCGCCGCGATCCGCGCCGCGCAGCTCGGCCGCAAGGTGGCGTGCGTCGAGGAATGGATCAACCACGCCGGCAAGCCGAAACTCGGCGGCACCTGTCTGAACGTCGGCTGCATTCCGTCGAAGGCGCTGCTCGCGTCATCGGAGCAATTCGAGAAGGCGCAACTCCACTTCGACGAGCTCGGCATCAACCTGGACAACCTTTCCGTCGATGTCGGCAAGATGGTCGGCCGCAAGGAAGCGATCGTCGAGAAGATCACGGGCGGCGTCGAGTTCCTCTTCCGCAAAAACAAGATCACTTGGATCAAAGGTCACGGCAAGCTCGCGGGCAAGGACGGCGCGAACTTCAGGATCGACGTCGGCGGTGAAACGCATACCGCGCAGCATGTGATCATCGCGACGGGCTCGAAGGCGCGGCATCTGCCGAACGTGCCGGTCGACAACAAGATCGTCTCCGACAACGAAGGCGCGCTCGCCTTCACGTCCGTGCCGAAGAAGCTCGCCGTGGTCGGCGCGGGCGTGATCGGGCTGGAGCTCGGCTCCGTGTGGCGCAGGCTGGGCGCGGAAGTGACGATTCTCGAAGCGCTGCCCGAATTCCTCGGCACGACCGACTCCGCGCTGCAAAAGGAGGCCGCGAAGCTCTTCAAGAAGCAAGGTCTCACGATTCATCTCGGCGTGAAAATCGACGGCGTGAAGACGACGGATTCGAGCGTCTCGATCTCCTACAAGGACAAGGACGGCAACGCGCAGACGCTCGACGCGGATCGTCTGATCGTGTCGATCGGCCGCGTGCCGAACACGGACGATCTCGGTCTCGATTCCATCGGCTTGTCGGTCGATGAACGCGGCTTCATTCCGGTCGACGGCCATTGCGCGACGAAAGTCCCGAACGTCTACGCGATCGGCGATGTCGTGCGTGGCCCGATGCTCGCGCACAAGGCGGAGGACGAAGGCGTGCTGGTCGCGGAGATCATCGACGGGCAGAAGCCGCACATCGACTACAACTGCATTCCGTGGGTGATCTACACGCATCCGGAAATCGCGTGGGTCGGGCAGACGGAGCAGGCGCTGAAGGCGGAAGGCCGCGCATTCAAGGCCGGCCAGTTTCCGATGCTCGCCAACGGCCGCGCGATGGGCATCGGCGAAACGGACGGCTTTATCAAGATCCTCGCCGATGCGAAAACCGACGAGATTCTCGGCGTGCACATCATCTCGGCGAACGCGTCGGATCTGATCGCGGAAGCCGTCGTCGCGATGGAGTTCAAGGCGGCGAGCGAGGATATCGGGCGCATTTGCCACCCGCATCCGTCGCTGTCGGAAGTGATGCGCGAAGCGGCGCTCGCCGTCGACAAGCGCGCGCTGAATATCTAAACGCGCCGCGCCATCCACACGCGCAACAGCGAGTAAAGCCGGTCGATGTCGATCGGCTTCGCCAGATAATCGCTCGCGCCCGCCGCGAGACATTGCTCCTGATCGTCCTTCATCGCCTTCGCGGTGATCGCGATCACCGGCAGCTTCCGAAAGCGCGCGTCCTCGCGAATACGCCGCGTCGCTTCGAGTCCGTCCATGCCGGGCATCATCACGTCCATCAACACGACGTCGATGTCCGGATTCTTGTCGAGCGCCTCGATTGCCTCGAAACCGTTGCGGCCGATATCCACCTTCAATCCCTGATGCTCCAGCGCGCTCGATAGCGAGAAGATGTTGCGAATGTCGTCGTCGACGAGCAAAACGCGGCGGCCATCCAGCACGCGGTCGCGCGAGCGCGAAACATGCAGCATCGCCTGACGATCCGCGGAAAGATCCGTCTCGACCTTGTGCAGGAACAGCGTGACTTCATCGAGCAGACGCTCGGGCGAACGCGCGCCCTTGATGATGATCGACTGCGAGTAGCGCATCAGTTCCGCTTCCTCGTCGTGCGTCAGATTGCGGCCCGTGTAGACGATCACCGGCGGGAACGAATACGCGTCGATCGCGGCCATCTGGCGCAAGAGGTCGCCGCCCTGCATATCGGGCAGCTTCAGGTCGATGATCATGCAATCGAAGATCGTCGTCTTCAGCAGTTCGAGCGCGTCGCGGCCGAACTCGACCGGCGTGATCTCCACGTCCGTATCGCTGATGAGTTCGACGATGCTCTGACGCTGACGCGCATCGTCCTCGACGAGCAGCACGCGCTTGATCTTCTGGCTGCTCTTCTCTTCGAGGCGCTGGAAAATCGCCGTCAGTTGCTCGCGCGTCGTCGGCTTCACCGCGTAACCGATCGCGCCGAGGTGCAGCGCGGCCTCGCTTCTGTCCGACGCCGACACGACATGCACCGGAACGTGCCGCGTTTTCGGATTCGCCTTCAGTTCCTGCAGCAGCACGAGCCCCGAGCGGTCGGGCAAGGCGATGTCGAGCAGGATCGCGTTGGGCGCGCTGTCCTGCGCGAGCTTGAGCGCCTCGCGCGCCGTGCCGCTCACGATGCATCGATAACCCAGTTCGTGCGCCAGATCGAGCAGCACTTGCGCGAAGCCCGGCTCGTCTTCGACCACGAGCACGAGACGTCGCCCGGGCGTGACATCGAAGCGATCGTCGTCGATGACGTGGAGCGCTTCGATCGGCGCCTCTTCTTCGACGACCACGGGCGCGGGCGCTTCCGCTACGGCGCTCGGCAACGCGTCGGACGCGCCGTAGACGAGCGGCATCGTCAGCGTGAACGTGCTGCCGGCGCCCTGCGCGCTGCGCACCGCGATATCGCCGCCGAGCAGATGCGCGAGACTGCGCGAAATCGACAAGCCGAGACCCGTGCCGCCGTAGTGACGGCTCGTGGTGCCGTCGGCTTGCTGGAACGCTTCGAAGATCGCTTCGAGCTGATCCGGCGCAATGCCGATGCCGGTATCCGTCACGACGAACTGCACCGCGCCCTCGCCTGCGCGCTTGAGCGTGAGCGAGACCGCGCCCGCATCCGTGAACTTGACCGCGTTCGACAGCAGGTTCTTCAGAATCTGTTCGAGACGGCGGAAATCGGTCGTGAGCGTCGGATAGTCGTCGATATCGTTGCGCAGTTCGAGCCGGAGCTTCTTCTGCCGCGCGAGCGGATCGAAGGTGCGCGCAAGCGAATCCATGATGCGCTGCAAGGGCACGTCCTCGATATGCAAATCGAGCTTGCCCGCCTCGACCTTCGAGAGATCGAGAATGTCGTTGATGAGATTGAGCAGATCGTTGCCCGCAGAGTAAATCGTCTGCGCGTACTTGACCTGGTCTTTCGTCAGATTGCCGGGCTTGTTCTCCGACAGTAGCTTCGCGAGAATCAGCGAACTGTTCAGCGGCGTGCGCAGTTCGTGCGACATGTTCGCGAGAAACTCCGACTTGTAGCGGCTCGCGCGCTGCAGCGCTTCGGCGCGCGTTTCGAGTTCGCCCTGCGCGGCATTGAGCGCGACGTTGCGTTCGTCGAGCACGCGCGCCTGTTCCGCGAGCCGATCGTTGGTCTGTTCGAGTTCGGCCTTCTGATTCGCCAGATAAACGTGCGCCTGCGAAAGCGCGGCCGTCTGCTGTTCGAGTTCCTCGTTGGTCGTGCGCAGTTCTTCCTGCTGCATCTGCAGCTCTTCGTTCAACTGCTGCGTTTCTTCGAGCACGCGTTGCAGGCGCTCGCGATACTGCGCCGCCTCGACGAAATCGCCGATATTCCCCGCAATCGACTTCAGGAACTGCTCGTCGCGTTCGGTCAGCTTGTGCATCGCGCCCAGTTCGATGGCGCCGTTCGCCTGGCCTTCGTTCTCTATCGGCACGATCGCGAGACTCGCGGGCGCGCTCGCGCCGAGCGCCGATGTCACCTTCCAGTAACCAGCGGGCACGTCGTTCATGCTCGTCAGCTTGCGCGCGTGCACCGCCTGCCCGACGAGGCTTTTCACGCCCGCGAGCGATTCGGGAACCGGCGCGCTGTCGGGATCGAAGCCGAAGCTCGCGGTGCGCTTCAACGCACCGTCGGCTTCGAGCACATAGAACGCGCCCATCGAAATCTTCAGGTAATCCGCGAGGAAATCGAGGATCGTCTGACAAAGCTGATCGAGCGATTGCCGGCCGATGACTCTCTCTGCAAGCCGCGTCTGCCCTTCGCGCAGCCAGGCCTGTTCCTGAAGCGCGCGCGTCTGCCGTTCCTGCTCGCCGATCGCCGTGCCGAACGCGCTGGAAAGCTGCATCAATTCGCGTCTGCCGAAGATTGCGAGAATCACGGACAGCGCGAGACTCAGGATCAGGAAGACGACGACGGTGATCGTCGTGAGCTGTTTCGCCGATTCCACGCGCTGCAGCCGCAAGGCCTGCTCGATGTTGAGAAACGCGAAAAGCTCGCGCTCGGTCTCCGCGCGTTCGGCCGATCCGCGCCCCGCGCGCACCAGCGGAACGGAATCCTGCGCGCGGCGGCGGGCATCGATGAGCTCGTCGGCGACCTTGTCCCACTGCGTCTGCAAGGCGCGAATGCGAATCAGGCGATCGACTTGCGGCGCGTTGTCGGAGACGAGATCGGCGAGCGTGTCGATATCGGCGCTGAGCTTCGGCTTCGCGGTGTCATACGGCGCGAGAAAGCTCTCGTCGCCGGTAATCAGATAGCCGCGAATCGCGCTTTCTTTCTCGCTGACGAGCCGGCCGATTTCCTGCGCATTGCCGATCACGCGTTCCGAATGCTCGACCCAGTTGATGCCCGACAGCAGATACAGCACGAGCGCGACGAACGCGACGGCCGTCACGACGCCCGTTCCGAGCGGCAGCGCGATGTTGCGAAAGAGGATGCGACGAAAGCTGGCCTCGTCGACGCCGGACCGCAATGGCATAAACAGCTCCGATGTGGCGTGAAGGTCGCGTGCCGGGCAGATGTCTGGAAGCGGCCCGCACGACGGCGACGATCGCGAAAGTTGTAGTTCTTGTTTCAGCCGCTGCGCATGATACCCGGTTCGCCCGCGCCGCGTAGCGGGCCTCCGGCACGCTCGCGAAGCGTCGCATCGCTTCCTTTCAGCACATTCGTTCGAATGCTTTCATCGCGCTGAACGCCTGTGCGGAGCGCCCGCTCAGCGCGCGTCGAGAACTATTTTTTTCCGCATTGCGTTTATTAATTATAGGTACATATAATAAACCAGCGTCGAAACCGGTGGGCCCCCGCTTCGCGTGAACACCGGCATGTCGCCGGCCTGGTGACAATGGACGGCGAAGCGCCGTCGACAACGAGGAGTTGGTCATGTCGCAAGCAGAGCTTCACACCGGCCCGGCATTCCCGCCGCGCGCCGGGCATTCGACGGCGTCCGATCGGGGCGATGCGTGGAGCGGGAGCGTGCCTGTCGAGGAGTTCATCGACGCGCACCGCTTCTCGCGCTTTCAATGGACGCTGATGGGCGTGTGCTTTCTGATCGTGCTGATCGACGGCATGGACACGGCAGCCATCGGCTATATCGCGCCGGCGCTCGTCAAGGGCTGGGGCATCACGAAGGGCGCGCTCGCGCCCGTTCTAAGCGCCGCGCTCTTCGGGCTCGCGGCGGGCGCGGTCGTTTCCGGGCCGGCGGCGGATCGCTTCGGACGGCGCGCGGTGCTCATCGCCGCGACCGCCTTCTTCGGCGCGATGAGTCTCGCGACCGCGTTCTGCGGCTCGGTCGAATCGCTCGTCACGCTGCGCTTTCTGACCGGCATCGGTCTGGGCGCGGCGATTCCGAACGCGATCACGCTCGTCTCCGAATACGCGCCGGCAAAGAGCCGCTCGATCATCGTCAATACGACGTATTGCGGCTTCACGGTCGGCGCGGCGCTCGGCGGCTTCATTTCATCGTGGCTGATTCCCGCATTCGGATGGCATAGCCTTTTCGTCGTCGGCGGCGTGGTGCCGCTCGTGCTCGCGCTGTTCGTCGCGATGCTCGTTCCGGAATCGGTGCGCTATCTCGTCAAGCGCGGCGCGTCCAAAGAGAAAATCTGGGCGCCGCTTTCGAGGATCGCGCCGCTCGATCTCGCGCGCATCGATTCGTTTCGTCTGTCCGAGCGCACGCGAACGCACGCGAAATCGTCGGTCGGCGCGATTCTCTCGCGCAATTTCGTCGTCGGCACGCTGATGCTGTGGCTCGTGTACTTCATGGGCCTCGTCATCTTCTATCTGCTGATGAGCTGGATGCCGCTGCTCATGAACGAAGCCGGCTTCACGCCCGAGCGCGCCGCGCTGCTCACCGCGCTCTTTCCGCTCGGCGGCGGCATCGGCACGATCGCATCGGGGTGGCTGATGGATCGCTGGAACGCGAACGTCGTCGTGATGCTCGGTTATCTGCTGACCGCCGTGCTGATCTTCGTGGTCGGGCAGGCGATCGGCAGCATCGGGCTCGTGAGCGCGCTGATCTTTCTCGCCGGCACGACGATGAACGGCGCGCAATCGTCGATGCCCTCGCTCGCCGCGATGTTCTACCCGACGCAAAGCCGCGCAACCGGCGTTTCGTGGATGTATGGCGTCGGGCGCTTCGGCGGCATCGCGGGCGTCGCGCTCGGCGGATTGTTCGCGCAGTGGAAGCTCGGCCTGCCGGCGGTGTTCGCGCTGCTCGCCGTGCCCTCGGTGATCGCGGGCATCGCGCTGTTCGTCAAGCTGAAGGCGCACCCGGAGACGGAACGCGCGTGATTCTCGCGGGCCGCGCACGACGCGCGGTCCGCATCATCTCTTTGAAACGACAGGAAGCAAAGATGAGTCAGGAACTGGAAGTGTTGACCGGCAAGCTGCATGGCCTCACCGCCGCGCTCAGCGTGATCGCGGCGGCGTTGCCGCAACAGGCATCGGCGGATGTACAGGAAACATTGCGCGACATGATCGGCGAAACGGCATCGTCGGACTTGCCCGGCGCGACGCTCGCATCGATGCATTCGACCATCGCGCAAGTGCTCGAGTCGATGGAAATCGGTTTGCGGCGCTGAACCTTGCTTTTATGCGGCGCGTGCGGAGCGCGTCGTCTTCGGCTTCGCGACCTTCTTCGCGCTGGCCGGAGATGACGCGCTCGCCTGCGCCTCCAGACCGCCGACGATGAAGTTCGTCAACTGCTCCAGCGTTTCGTTCGCGTCCCACGGATCGCACGCGCCCTTGGCGAGCACGTCGAGACGATGCGTGTCGGAGAACGCGTAGAGATATGCGCCGATCATCATGGTCACACGCCAGTAGAGATCTTTCGCGGGCAGGCCGGGCAGCGCGGCGCGCAGCGCTTCGACGTAGGCATCGGTCGAATCGCCGTAAGCGGTGCTGCGCAGGCTGTACGAGATTTCGGGCGGCTCCGTGTGCAGGCGCGCCTGCAGACGAATGAACGCGCGGCCGCCGTCCGTCTTGCGCAGCGCGACGAGCGGCAGCAGAAACGCGCGCACGATATCGCGCACGTTCGCCTCTTTTCCATCGATCAGTTCATTGAGCAGCGTCACGCGCTCTTCGGAGATCAGCATCGCGCGGCGCAGGAACACCTGCTCGAAAAGCTGCTGCTTGGTGCCGAAGTAATACGTGATGAGCGCCTGCGTGACGCCGCACGACGCGGCCACTTCCTTGAGCGATGTGCCCGCGTAACCGCGCTGCGAGAAATCGACCTCGGCTGCGTCGAGGATGTTCTCACGTTGATTGATATTGCCCGCCGGGCGGCCAAGCCGCTTGCGCTTGCTCGATGCGCCGTGTGCGCGGACGTGAGTGGTGTCGTCTTTCGTCATGCCTGAGCGATGCTGCCGATGAAGTGAGAAGCCGGTTCGCTTCGTATTCTACGGGCGTTTGAGGCATGCTCCAGCGAATTCGTCGGAAAAGGCGAAGTGGCCCGCGCGCCGTTCGAAGCGAACGGGCCACCGCGACCGGCCCAGTTGCAATATCCCTGCGATGCGTACGTGCCGCCGCCCGGCGCGGCGGTCGAACACAGCGTGTTCAGCAGCGACGCGATGTTGCCTGCTCCGTAATTGCCATAAGTCGCGTTCGGATACTGCGTGTTCTGACGGAACTGCGACGCATAGTTGTCCTTGATCGCGTTCGGATCGGACGAGCCCCAGGACGTCACGCCGATGATCGACAGATTCGACGCATTGCCGATGACCGCGCCCCCGGAAAGCACGGCATCGCGCGGCCTGAAGTTGACGATCCACGGTCCGCCGCTCGCGCCGCTCGTGAGATTGCTGCCCTGCCAGAGTTGCGATGCGCCGCTCACGGTCGTCGTATAGGCCGGGCCATCGGTGCGCTGCATGATCGCGCCGCCGTCGAGCAAGGTCGGATAGCCGAAGGTCGTGACGGCGGCCGTCTGAAGATTCCCGGTCTTCGGCGACGATATGAAGGAATAGTTGTTCCAGCCATAGCTCAAATAGCCGGTGATATCGCCGATAAACTGATTCGACGCGTTCTTCGCGATCGCGATGACGGCGATGTCGTTGTTGCGCGCCGAGCCCGAGCCGGTATCGGTGCCGTTCGCCCACGCCGATGGCCGCACGAGTGCCGCCCAGTTCCACGTTCCATAAGGCGCGATCTGAGCAGACGTGGCGCCGGACGCGCCGTAGTGTCCGGGGCGGAATTGCCAGTTCGAGAACAGCGAACTTCCGCTGCCGAAGCTCTGGATGCAGTGCGCCGCCGTGACGATCACACTTCTGCGAATCAGGCTCGCGGTGCAGTAGCCGGCGCTGAAGGTGAGCTTGCCGATCGCCCGATACGGATACGTCGTGCTGAGATAGTTCGCGCTCGTGGTGCCCGCCGCGCTCTGGTTGCCGTCCTGCACGCGGCCGGTCGAATAGGGTATGCCGAAGGTGCCATACGCTCTCGTCTGCGCATTGCTCACGATGCCGGCCGGCGTGTTGACGCCCGGCGTATAAGGCCCGGCGCTGGTTTCCGGCATGATCGCGGATGTGTCCGGCGGCGCGAGCACATTGACGACCGGCTTAAGATTCGACAGATCCGCCGGCGCCTCGCGCGATGCCGCCGGATTCGGATTCACCACGGCTTCGTCGTCTGCATGAGCGACGCCTGCGCTCGCCATCGACAGAGCGACAAGCGCCGTCGCCTCCACGCACGCGACTCGTTTCGATCTCTTCATGACACCCTCCGGTTGAAAGATACGATGTGTCGGCTGACGCATCGATCCGCCGTTCTTTGGTATTCCTAAGTCTTATGAAAAACACTGGGCCGGCTTGTCGATCTTGCGTTCGTGTTCTGATTCGTCGGATGCTTGGCTGCGCGCTTTGCTTCGACGAATGCGCGCGCGTCTATGCAATAGATCAGGAAAGCGAACGATAAATAACTCTAGTTCAAATTTGCGCCAATCTCGATCCCGGTCTTTGATCAGCGGATAGAGACGATATCCCCGTCCGATTGACCGGTCGTGCGCTTGGAGTGCGGTCTACGGCACAGAGCGCGTTTGACGCTTCGCATCCATACAGATAGCCTACATTCACCTTTCTACGGAAGCCAGCAACGGGTGCGCGAAACGCGTGACATTCGGCATCGCGAAGATTCATCGACATGCGATGCATCTGCTGGCTGGCCGCCGCGCCTGCGCGCGATTCTGACGTGCAAGACCGGGACGAGCGTATGAACTTACGACGCTTCCGGCCGTCCGCAAACGTTCTCTGAGCGCTCGCGCACTGCGCGAAATGACGACGCCCTCGCGTCCGGTTAATTACCGCACAGAACGCACCGTACAGCCTGTCATTCTTGCCCCACATCGCGTTCGACTCTGCATCCGACGCGTGGCGAAGAAACACTACAAGGGGCACAAATGAGCAATCCTAAAAAATTCAAATTGAATACTGCGATCAAACTCAGCGTCATCGTGATCGCGGCGGCCATGTCGAATTTCGCGTCCGCGCAAACGACGGGGAATCCTTGCAACCAGACTTCCGAGGGATGCGTGCCGCTCGGCACGAGCGCCGTGATGATGGTTGCGGCGGCGGACTCGCAGACGCGTGTATCGCCGACGACGGATCCGACCGTCGAAACGGTGTCGGCGGTCGTGCCGTTGCTCGAGGGCGGTCGCGGTGGCGAGGGATCGCCTGGAGCGGCTTCGGGCGGCGGAAATTCGAGTGGCTCGGGATCGGGTGCGGGTGCGGGTGCGGGCGCGGGCGGCGGTCAAGGCTCGTCCAGCAGCGGTCCGGGCGCGACGGCGGGGGCTGGCGGAAGCACGAGCGGCGGAGGCACCGGAACCGGCACAGGATCGGGTGGAACAGGTAACGGCAGTCAGGGCGCTGGAGATTCCGGTGGCGACTCCGGCGGGGACTCGGGCGGCGATTCGAGTGGACATGGGCACCATGGTCACGGGCACGGGCATGGCGATGGCGATGGTGACGGCGACGGCGATGGGCATGGCCACGGTCATGGACATGGCCACGGCGATGGTGACGGTGATGGCCACGGTCATGGTCATGGCGATGGCCACGGCGATGGTCATGGTGACGGACACGGTGATGGCCACGGCGATGGTCATGGTGATGGCCACGGCGACGGACACGGTGATGGCCACGGGGATGGACACGGCGTAGGGCATGGCGACGGTCACGGCGATGGTCATGGTGACGGCCACGGCCTAGGTCACGGCGATGGCCATGGCGACGGCCACGGCGATGGTCATGGCGACGGCGGTCATGGCGGAGTTGGTCACGGAGACGGCGGTCATGGCGACGGCGGCCATGGCAACGGTTCGCCTGGCGGCCACGGTAGCGGTAACGGCAATGGCGGCGCAGCCGGTGGTCACGGTGGCGGCGGTCAAGGCGGTGGCAACGGCGGCAATGGCGGCGGCGGTCACGGCGGTGGTGGAAGCGGCGGCGGTAGCGGCGGCGGTAGCGGTGGCGGCGGCGGTCACGGTGGCGGCGGCGGTCACGGTGGTGGCGGCAACGGCGGCGGTGGCGGCAACGGCGGCGGTGGCGGCGGTCACGGCGGTGGTGGAAACGGCGGTGGTGGCAGCGGCGGTGGCGGCAATGGCGGCGGCGGTCACGGTGGCGGCAACGGCGGTGGCGGCAACGGCGGCGGCGGTCACGGCGGTGGCGGCAACGGCGGCGGCAACGGCGGCGGCGGTCACGGTGGTGGCGGCAACGGCGGTGGCGGCAACGGTGGCGGCGGCAGTGGCGGCAACGGCGGCGGCGGCAACGGCGGCGGTCACGGCGGCGGTGGCGGTCACGGTGGCGGCGGAGGCCACGGCGGCCGGTAACTTGGCAGCATGGCGCAAGGAAGAACCGATGCTCTTAACCCGGCATCGGTTTTTTCCTTTACTTGCCGTGAGCGCCTCGCGCGTATCCGCGATACCCGATCATCGATCGCATCGCGATCAGCGAAATCATCACGACGCGCGCAAACTGGGCCCTTCTCACCCATGACGAAGGATCGCGCCATGCCCTCTCACACTCTCGATCTGAACGGCCGCGTCGCGCTCGTGACGGGCGGCTCACGCGGCATCGGTCGCGCGATTTCGCTCGCTCTCGGCGCATCCGGTGCATCGGTAGCGGTGAACTATCGGCAGCGCGAAAACGAGGCCACCGGCGTGGTCGCGGAAATCGAGCGCAGCGGCAATCGCGCGATCGCGGTACGCGCCGACGTGTCGACAGGCAACGACGTCACCGCGATGATCGACGACATCGTTCAACGCCTCGGCCACATCGACATCTTGGTGAACAACGCGGGCACAGCGACGATGATCGATATCGACGATCTCACCGAAGCCGAGTTCGACCGCACGCTCGCCGTCAATCTGAAGTCGGCGTTTCTCTGCACGCAAGCCGTGCTCAACGGCATGCGCGCGCGGCGCTGGGGACGCATCGTCAATCTGTCGTCGGCGGCGGCGCGCGGGCCGGGTCTGGTGGGCGTTCACTACAACGCATCGAAGGCGGGCCTCGAAGGTCTGACGCGCGGTTACGCCGCACGGCTCGCGCGCGATGGCATCACCGTCAACGCCGTCGCGCCCGGACCGATCGACACCGAAATGGCCGAACCGCTCAAGGCGTCGAATGTTGCGGAGCGGCTGCCCGTCGGGCGGCTCGGAGAAGCGGACGAAGTCGTGGACGTCGTGATGACGCTAATCGGCAACGCGTTCATCACCGGACAGACGATTCCGGTGAACGGCGGCGCCAGCTTCATCTGAAGAGACGCTGCTACACCCTCGGCGGGCCGACGTGCGTGACGACTTCCTTCACGCCCGGCGCGTTTTCGGCCGCGACGCGAACGGCCTTCGCTTCGTCGTCGTTCGTGACCGTCATCCACAGATGCACGGTCCCGTTTTCGACGATGACGTTCTCGCGAGCGAGCGCCCACGGATGGCCCGACATCGCCGCGATGACCGCCTCGCGGATCGAGTGATCGGTGATATCGGCATCGACGGGCAACTCGGGCGCCATTGTGACGAGCGCGCGAATCAGATTGGCGCGGCTCACGACACCGACCACCTTGCCGTCGCGCAGCACCGGCACGCGCTTGATGCGCTTGCGTTCGAGCAGCTCGGCGATGTCGGCGACGGGGCATGTTTCGCTCACGGTCGCGACGTCGGTGGTCATCACGTCGCTGACCTTGCGCGCGTGCTCCTTGACATACTGGCTCGCCAGTTCGCGCGTGGATGCAACGAGTTCGAGCCACCACGCGCGCTGCTTGACGCCGGTCCCGATCTCCGCGCGATGCATCAGGTCGCCCTCGGTGACGATGCCGAGCAGGTTGCCCTCCTCGTCGATCACAGGCATGCCGCTGATGCCGGCGAATACCATCGTGCCCGCGGCCTGGCGCACGGACATATCGGGACTGGCGGAAACGATCGATGTCGTCATGATGTCGGCAGCTCGCACGTTCATCTCCCTCTGAAAAGACAGTGGCGTTATGGATAAGCGTTATGGTGCCTGCGGCGTCGGGTCGTCGTCCGGCCGGCGCGTGCGTCGAGCTTGATACAGGTCAACGGTCAGAATGCGCGCGATGAAGAAACGGAACCGCCCTCTCGCACCGCTGCTCGCGATGCGAACCCATCATCGGGAGCTTGATGAACGATACAACAGAACGCGCTGCGATACCGATCTCAAGTATGCGCTCACGCGGTTCGAGCTGAAGGTCGAACCCGCGCTCTTCGGCCTGCGCACGATCATGGACGAATCCGTCGAGATTTGCGCGAATCGCAGGCGCACTGCAGAAACGGTCATTCTTCCCGCCGTCGAGTGCCATCTATCGGAATTCGACCAGGCACCCATCGACGCAGCACTCGAATCTCGGCCCGACGCTTCCGCGATGCAACATCGAAGGAGAGCGCCGGGAGTTCTGTACCGCCTGATAACAGAGGCCGTCAGAGCCGTCGGGAGAATTTACTGACTCCGAACTCGAATCCGAAGAAGTAAGTTTTTCTGCCACCGCAACGCCGCAGCAGATTTTTTTACTGTGACAGACGTTTACATTCATCTCATAAGACGATAACCTTGCAGCCGTTGATCAGGTTTCGGCAACGGTTGCCGAGGTAGCGGAATAACTCCGAAACGATTCGGCAAGTTTGACTGCAAACGCGCAAACGTTACCTATCCGACGACGATGCCTTCGAACTGAGCAGGTTTGTCATTTCGTAAGGCCCACGAGAGCGAACGCAATCGTTTGCTCGACTCAGCCATCCAGAGCGCCTGCTGCATCGCGCAATGGACCCAGCAGTGAATCCGTGCCGTTCAGTCTGTCCTTTAGCGCCTAACTTCGGCGTCGAGCAAACAGTCTGTCCTGAGCATGTAGTTTGGATGACTAACGAGTGTCATTTCGACGACAAACGGATCAGACGATCGCCACGTTTCCGAGTGGCATCGTGAATCACTGAAGAGGTCCGGGCAGCATTCTGGGTTTTACGAGCCTTACGCAAGTACATTAGTACCACTAAACACAATGACGAACCTTAACCAGACCTCGCTTCGTAACTTCAACGTTTTCTCGGCCCGCAAGGCCGCAGCGATCGCCACGGCAGCGCTTACGAGCGTGCTGCTCGCCGCGTGCGGCGGCGGCGGTGAAACCGCGTTCGACGACGCGACTGCCAAGAGCGCCGCCGCTCCGGAATCGACGGCGAAAGCGGCGACGAGCACGTCGATCTTCTACGGCGCGAACGGCCGCAACACGAACGGCGGCGCGTACGACTCGACGCCCGTGGCGACGCAGCTCGCGCAACTGAAGGACATCGGCGCGACGATCTATCGTAACGACGTATACAACCTGGCGTCGGCGAAGGTCATCGCGAAGATGGCGCAGACGATGGCGGCGAGCGGCGTGACCGTGTATCCCGTGATCCTGCTCGGCACCGGCTTCAGCAACGAACAGGATGCGTACAACGCGGCCTACACGCTCGGCGCGCAAGTCGCGAGCACGTACAAGTACAAGTACTACGAAGTCGGCAACGAACTCGAAGCGACGGCGCTGAACGGCAACGTCGACGGCACGAGCTGGACGCATTACAAGAATCAGCCCTACGTCGTCGCGCGCGGCGTGATCCGCGGTCTCATCGCCGGCGTGAAGTCGAAGGACAGCACGGCGAAGATTGTCGTCAACGGAACGTGGCTGCACTACGCGTTCTTCCAAATGCTGATGGACGGCTCGCAGCCGGACGGCACCCGCGGCCACCCGACGGTTAGCTGGGACATCACCGCATGGCACTGGTATTCGGATCAGGGCAACATGACGCGCGCATGCGGCGGCACGGGTTGTTACGACATGCTCGGCGTTCTCCATTCGTTCGGCAAGCCGGTGTGGCTCAGCGAATTCGGCGTGCGTCCGAACTACGGCACGGATCAGCAGATCGCGAACTACATGGTCGGCAGCATGATGATGGCGCAGTACCAGAGCGTCGCATCGAAGTACAACATCCAGTCGATCCAGGCGTTCGAGCTCTATGACGACAACGAAGGCAACTTCGGGCTGATGAAGTCCGACGGTCAGACGACGAAGCCCGCTTACTGGTCGTACAAGAACTTCGTTGCGACCCACCCGATGTAATTGCGCGGGGCAAGTCACCCCGTTTAACTGACCCAACGATCAACGAGCGACCCACAGTGGTCGCTCGTTGCGTTTTGAGCCCTTAAAACAGGCGGTTTCCTTATCGGCGCGGCCGTATGACTGGTATTCCGTCATGGCGGCTTGTCGGCGGCTGCGGTCCACCCTACTCTGACTGCGAGCCTGCCCCGACGATCACCGCCGGGTTTGGCCATCCCATTCGATCCATACACTGCCTCATCTTCCGTTCTCGGAGGATGCCGGTCCTATTGGAGAAGATATGCGCGACAACCTGATTCCGGTCATCGAACGCGACGTGCTCAAAGAGCGCGTGTGATCCATTCTTTATTGCGGTGAATCCGGCGCCGCGTCGATCGTCGGAATCGCGAAGCGGCTCGCGTCGGCGGGCAGGCACTTCGAAGTGCACCACTTCGCGCGAGCGGCCGACCACGCGATGTTCGTCGATGAATTCGACGCACTGCGCGAGCACGGCAAGATCTACCATCATCTGGACCTGACCGATGATCTCTTCGCACAGGAAAGCGCCTTCACCATGAGTCCGACGCGCGCTTGCACGCAAATCTACTGCAGCGGACCGCCCGCGTTCACGGATCTGGTCGAGCGTCAGGCGCGAGAATGGGTGCACGCCTCGAACATCCACAAGATCGTGCTCAACGATCTCGCTGCGCGCAACTGACGCAAGCCGTCAAAGCGCCGCGGGATCGAGACCCAGCGCCTCTGCCAACTCGCGCGGCGAGCGC
This sequence comes from Caballeronia sp. AZ7_KS35, assembly GCF_023631045.1. Classification (NCBI taxonomy): domain Bacteria; kingdom Pseudomonadati; phylum Pseudomonadota; class Betaproteobacteria; order Burkholderiales; family Burkholderiaceae; genus Caballeronia; species Caballeronia sp. AZ7_KS35. The sequence continues at coordinate 212,153 of NZ_JALQDV010000039.1, forward strand.
ACGACCTGCGCTTCCCTGGGGAAAAGCGCGGCGCCTTCATCGTCGAAAGGCCATGCCAGAACGCGCATATGCGCCGCGATGGCGGCACGCGCGCCGGTCGGACTGTCCTCGACTGCGATCACTTCCTCGGGCGTGAGCCGTAAGAGCCACGCCGCGCGCTCGTACGGCTCGGGACTCGGCTTGCCGTTGCGAACATCGTTGACGCTGATGCTCACGAGCGAAGGCTCTTCGATACCGAGCGCACGCAGATTCGCTTCGAGCAGCATGCGCGATGCATTCGACACGATCGCCTGCGTGATGCCCGCGGCCTTCGCGGCGCGATACACCTCCAGCGCGCCGGGACGCGGCACGAGCGCGGGCGCATTCTCCAGATACGTCCGCGCGCGAAACATCGACCAATCCGCGAAGTCGACCGTCAAGCCGAAGCGCTCACGACACAGCGCATGCACCTCCCGCCCCGTCTTGCCGAAGACGAGCGGATGCATCTCCTCGCCCGCCTCCACGCCATGCCGCGCGAGCGCAGCGATCAACGTCTTCAGATGCAGCGACTCGCTTTCCGCGAGCGTGCCGTCCATGTCCCACAAAATCGCCTTGATCAAAGCCTGACTCTTCCTTGTCGTATGCGGACGGTCGCCGCGAAATGGGCGCAGCCTATCACGCCGTCACGAGCATCGTCATTGCCGTTGCATTTATTTATACGGCCATATAATATCGACATCAATCCATACGACTCAATCTTCGGAAGGACGAGATCATGAGCAGAACACTTCGCGTCGGCGTTGTCGGCGGCGGAATCGGCGGGGTCGCATTGACCGGCGCGCTCGCGCGGCACGGCATCGAGGTGCGGCTTTTCGAGCGCGCGGGCGTTTTCGGCGATGTCGGCGCGGGCATCCAGATGACGCCCAATGCGGTGAAGGTGCTGCAGGCGCTCGGCATCGGCGATGCGCTGCGCGATGTCGCGTTCGTGCCGCAAGCGATCGTCGGGCGCAACTGGGAGACCGCGCGCGAGAACTTCCGCATTCCGCTCGCTTCGGAATGCCCGAAGCTGTATGGCGCGCCGTTCTATCACGTGCATCGCGCGGATCTGCATCGCCTGCTGACGACGCTCGTGCCCGCCGATGCCGCGCGTCTGTCGACGAGTTGCATCGACATTCGGCAGGAGAGGGACGCCGCCGTCGCCGTCTTCGACGATGGCAGCGAATTCGAAGCGGACGTGATCGTCGGCGCCGACGGCGTGCGTTCCATCGTGCGCTCGAAGCTCTTCGGCGACGAAGCGCCGCGCTTCACGGGCAACATGTGCTTCCGCGCCGTCGTGCCCTTCGATGAGACGCCCGAATTTGTGAGTCCGGATTCGTCGTTCTGGCTCGGGCCGCACGCGCATGTCGTCACGTATTACGTGCGTGGCGGCGCGGCGGTGAACATCGTCGCGGTCGCGGAGACGCAGAGCTGGGTCGAGGAATCGTGGAACGCGAAGTCGAGCCGTGAGGAATTGCTCGACGCGTTCGAAGGCTGGCATCCGAATTTGCAGCGTCTTTTCGAGCGCGCGGAATCGGTCTTCAAATGGGGCTTGTTCGATCGCGATCCGATGCGGACTTGGTCGCGTGGCAACGTCACATTGCTCGGCGACGCCGCGCATCCGATGTTGCCGTTTCTCTCGCAAGGCGCGGCGATGGCAATCGAAGATGGCTACGTGCTCGCGCAATCGCTCGCGGCGCATGGCACGGACATCGCGCACGCATTGGGCGACTACGAGGCCGAACGTCTGCCGCGCACGAGCCGCGTGCAACTCGAATCGCGCGAGCGGGGCCGCACGTATCACTTGCCGAGCGCGTTCGCGCAGAGAAAGCGCGATCTCATCTACAAGTTCAAGTCGTATCTGAATCCGCAGGCGTCGGGCATTCAGGCCAACTGGGTCTATGCGTACAACGCAACGGATTTCGCGCCGCGCGCGGCTGTGTCCAACGTTTCAGCGGAGGTTTGAGATGCCGGGAAAGGTTTATCGCATCGGGCAGATCGTCCCGAGTTCGAATACGACGATGGAAACCGAAATTCCGGCGATGCTGACTGCGCGTCAATCCATCGAACCGGAGCGTTTCACCTTTCATTCGAGCCGCATGCGGATGAAGAAGGTCGTGAAGGAAGAGCTCGCCGCGATGGATGCTGAGTCGGACCGCTGCGCCGTCGAGCTTTCCGATGCGCGCGTCGATGTGCTGGGTTATGCGTGTCTCGTCGCGATCATGGCGATGGGGCGCGGTTATCACCGCGTATCGCAGGCGCGTTTGACCCGGCATACGGCTGCGAATGGCGGCGAGGCGCCGGTTGTGACGAGCGCTGGTGCTTTGGTCGATGCGTTGAAGGTGATGAAGGCGAAACGCGTCGTCGTGGTGGCGCCTTATATGAAGGCGCTGACTGAGCTTGTGGTCGACTATATTCGAAGCGAAGGGTTCGATGTCATCGACTATCGCGCGCTCGAGATTCCCGACAATCTCGATGTGGCGCGGCATGATCCGGTTCTTCTGCCCGCTATCGTGCAGTCGATGCGCTATCAGGACGCTGATGTCGTCGTTCTCTCCGCTTGCGTGCAGATGCCGTCTTTGTCCGTTGTGCCGATGGTCGAGGCGTTGACCGGGAAGCCCGTCGTGACTGCTGCAATCGCTACTACTTTTGCGATGTTGTCTCAGCTTGGGCTCAAGCGGGTTGTGCCCGGGGCCGGGGCTTTATTGTCTGGGGCTTTTTGATTTTTTTTCTTCGCCGGATCCCGTTTTCGCGTCGGTCTATTAGCGTTGCCCCTGTGCGGGGCGGCACTCACTTTCTTTGCTGCTGCAAAGAAAGTAAGCAAAGAAAGCAGCTCGTTAAGCCCGCGGTCACACGCAATTTGGGTAGTCCTCTCGTCCCCGGTGGCACTCGCCTAAAGAGTGCCCTCATCACAATAACGGGGCTTGGCTCGCGCACGGTCCGCCGCCCGAAAACGCTGAGGACACTGGTTCAGCACGAAAGAGCTTCGGCACAGCGCTACGCGCTGTCGCCGGGTCTGCAAGGGAAACCGGCGAGCGGCGAGTGCCGTGAGATGGAGGCGTTAGTAGAGAAGCACATGCATCCCCGATTGACCGGTCGGCCGCGAAGCGGGCTGGAGCTATTTGGTGCTGAACCAGCTTGTTGTGTGGTGCGATGTGGCAGACCGTGCGCGATCCAAGCCCGGTTGGGCCTATGAGGGCACTCTTTAGGCAGCCCACGAACGACGAGAGGACTACCCAAATTGCGTGTGACCGCGGGCGTATCAGTAGCTGCTTTCTTTGCTTACTTTCTTTGCAGCAGCAAAGAAAGTGAGTGCCGCCCCGCACAGGGGCAGTGCTAATAGACCGCCACGACAACGGGATCCGGCGAAAACGGAAGTAAACGAGAAAGACACACGATGAAATCGACCCTACTCTACGGCGCAAACATCAACGCAAACGGCATCCGCCAACACTATCTGCGCTACGGCGGGCCGCAAGCAACCCACGATGCCATCGTGCTAATCCCCGGCATCACGAGCCCGGCCATCACCTGGGGGTTCGTCGCCGAAACGCTAGCCCGCCACTTCGATACCTACGTGCTTGACGTCCGCGGCCGCGGCCTCTCCGAAGCCTCATCGACGCTCGATTACAGTCTCGACGCGCAAACCGCCGATCTCATCGCGTTCATCGAAGCGATCGGCCTAAAGCAAGCCAACGTGCTCGGCCATTCGATGGGCGCACGCATCGCCCTGCGCGCCGCACGGCAAACAAAGTCCATCGCGCGACTCGCGCTCATCGATCCGCCCGTGTCCGGCCCGGGCCGTCGCGCCTACCCCGCGCAACTCGCGTGGTACATCGATTCGATCGCGCTCGCACGCAAAGGCATCGACGTAGAAGGCATGCGCGCGTTCTGCCCGACGTGGACCGACGAGCAACTGCGCCTGCGCGCGCAATGGCTGCACACCTGCGATGAACGCGCGATCCGCGCGAGCTTCGAAGGCTTCCATACGGACGACATCCACGCCGACATGCCGCACGTCACGCAACCCACGCTGCTGATGTCAGCCGGCCGCGGCGACGTGATCCGCGATGAAGACATCGCAGAAATGCGCGATCTGATGCCGCAACTCGAAGTCGTGAAAGTGCCGAACGCAGGCCACATGATCCCGTGGGACGACGAACAAGGCTTCTATCGCGCGCTCGGTTCGTTCTTCGGCGCAACACTCACCTGAAACGTAGGCGACACATCATGCCAATCAGCGACCATCAACTGATTCAAGCGTGGAAAGAGGTGCTCACGCTGTCGCGCCTGAAAGCAGGCCAGACCGTGACGATCCTCACCGGCGCCGCAACGCATCCGCAAACGCTCGCCTGCGCCTTGATTGCGACGCAATCGATGGGCGCCATCGTCAACCGGCTCGATCTTCCGCCCGTCAACGGCGAGAAGGCGCTGAGCCGCGACGCCCTCGCCTATCTCGGCCAAACGCCGCTCACCGGAAACCGCGCGGCCATCGCGGCCCTCAAGGCAAGCGATCTCGTGCTCGATCTGATGACGCTGCTTTTTTCGCCCGAGCAACACGACATTCTCGCGTCGGGCACGAAGATCCTGCTCGCCGTCGAACCGCCCGAAGTGCTCGTTCGCATGACGCCGTCGCTCGACGACAGAAGGCGCGTGCTCGCCGCCGCGAAGCGCATCGAACAGGCGCGCGAGATGCGCGTCACATCGAAAGGGGGCACCGATCTGCGCTGTCCGCTCGGCGAGTTTCCGGCCATCGCCGAATATGGTTTCGTCGATGAACCCGGCCGCTGGGATCATTGGCCGAGCGGTTTCGCGCTCACTTTTCCGAACGAAGGCGGCGCGAACGGGCGCATCGTGATCGATCGCGGCGACATCCTTCTGCCGCAGAAGAGCTATTGCACGGAACCGGTCGTGCTGACCGTCGAAGGCGGCTACGCGCGCCGCATCGAAGGCGGCGTCGATGCCGATCTCCTGCGCGAATACATGCTCTCGTTCGACGACCCCGAAGCCTTCGCGATCTCGCACATCGGCTGGGGCCTGCAAAAGCGCGCGCACTGGTCGACGCTCGGTCTCTACGATCGCGAGGCGACGCTCGGCATGGACGCCCGCGCGTTCGACGGCAACTTCCTGTTCTCGCTCGGTCCGAACAACGAAGGCGGCGGCAAGCGCACGACGGCTTGCCATATCGACATCCCCTTGCGCCGCTGCACCGTCTCGCTCGACGGCGTGGACGTCGTGCGCGAAGGAAGAACCATCGAGGAAACGTCATGAACGACGAGGTTTATCAGCGGCAAGGTTTCGGCAACGACCTTCGCATCGAAGGCCGCATCGGACTGTTGATCGTCGACTTCGTGAACGGTTTCGCCAATCCGGACGTGTTCGGCGGCGGCAACATCGCGCAGGCGATCGAGCGCACGGTGCCGCTGCTGCGCGCGGCGCGTGAGTTGCGCTGGCCGATCGCGCATAGCCGCATTGTCTATGCCGATGACGACGCCGATGCCAACATCTTCTCGCTCAAAGTCCCCGGCATGCTGACGCTGAAAGAGCACGCGCACGACAGCGCGATCGTGCCGCAACTCGCGCCGGAAGACGGCGAGCTCGTCGTGCGCAAGAACGTGCCGTCGGCGTTCTTCGGCACGTCGCTCGCCGCGTGGCTCACCATGCGCGGCGTCACCACGCTCGCCGTCGCGGGCGCGGTGACGAGCGGCTGCGTGCGCGCGAGCGTCGTCGATGCGATGCAGTTCGGCTTTCGTCCCGTGGTGCTATCCGATTGCGTCGGCGATCGCGCGCTCGCGCCGCATGACGCCAACCTTTTCGATATGGCGCAGAAATACGCGGCCGTGATGTCGTCGGATGAATTGCTCAACCGCGCGCGTCGTTCTCCGGCACGCAGCTGAACGATACGGTCGATGTCTGCTCTTGAAGCGAGCGCACGCCGCTCGTCGCTTCCGACCGGATCGCGACGCGTTGCGCGCGCTGCTTGCAGTATTCGGAGGCGGCGTCCATCGCCGCGTTGCGCGCCGTCACCCACGACATGCGCGTGCCCGTCGCCTTGCCGGTGACGGTGTAGGTGTTGGGCTGCGCGCCGGCCGTGACGCCGTTCGTCGTGCCGCAGGCCGCGAGCAGACACGCGAGCGCGAGCGCGCCGAACGCGCCGAACCTGCGCGGCGTCGAAATCATCGATCTGATGTAAGAGAACATACTGGCGAACCGTGAATTTGAGATACGGCCGAATGGTACAAGCGGACGCGAATTTCTTCACGGATCAGAGGAATGACGCTGCACGACGGGGCCGAACAAGCGGCGGCGCGGGCCTTGCCTGCGCGCGTTTTCACGGTCGACCGCGTGCGCGCTTTGTTGCTCCGCTCAGGCCTGAGCGATGCGATCCAGCAGGCGTTGCAGGCGCGAATGCTGCGACGGCGCGAGTCCCGGTGTGGAAAGCGCCTGCACGACGCGTCCGCGCCAGTATGTCTTGGAGAAGAGCGAGTTCGCGCCTTCGAGGCTCAGCACTTGCTCGAGATGTTCGATCGCCGAATCGAGATGACCGACGCTATAAAGGAGTGCGCGCGCGCTGACGTTGTGCATGGCACGGGTGTTTCAGATGAAGATCGATTCGATGCGAACACGAAGCGGCGCGCGCTGACACACGCGCCGCTCGCGGACATCAGCTCATGTGCTGGCCGCCGTTGATCGCGATGTTCGAGCCGGTGACGAAGCCCGCGTCATCGGAGCACAGGAACGCGACGAGCGCCGCGACTTCCTCGGGCTTGCCGAGACGGCCCGCCGGAATCTGCGGAAGAATCTTCGTGTCGAGGATCTCCTGCGGAATCGCCGTCACCATCTTGGTCGCGAGATAGCCCGGCGAAATCGTGTTCACCGTCACGCCCTTCTTCGCGACTTCGAGCGCGAGCGACTTCGTGAAGCCGTGCATGCCCGCCTTCGCCGCCGAATAGTTCGTCTGGCCGATCTGACCTTTCGAGCCGTTCACCGACGAAATGTTGATGATGCGGCCAAAGCCGCGCGACACCATCTCTTCGCAGACCGGCTTCGTCATGTTGAAAACCGAGTCGAGGTTGGTGCGCAGCACGGAATCCCAGTTCACCTTCGTCATCTTCTTGAAGGTCGTGTCCTGGGTGATACCGGCGTTGTTCACGAGGATATCGATCGGGCCGACTTCAGCCTGGATCTTCGCCACGCAGTGCTGGGCGGAATCGTAATCGGCGACGTCCACGCCATACGCGCGGAAGTTGTAGCCCTGGCGGTCCATGCTCGCAAGCCATTCGCCGACCTTCGCGTTGCCCGGCGAATGCGTCACGACGACCGCGTAACCCGCGTCGTGCAGCTTCATGCTGATTGCTTCGCCCAGACCGCCCATGCCGCCCGTCACCACTGCGATTCGCTTAGTCATGCTGATACTCCTCGTCATTTCTCTCAGGTTAATGAATCTCGGAATGGCGCCGACGCGGCCATCTTGCCCAACGCTAATATTGTTTTGATGACGCGTCGGGACGCGCGCGCGGCGCCGTCGTACTGCATTCGTTACGGACGTTCCACCGCCAGCGCGACACCCATGCCGCCGCCGATGCACAGCGACGCCAGACCCTTCTTCGCGTCGCGCTTCTGCATTTCGTGCAGCAGCGTGACGAGAATCCGGCAGCCCGACGCGCCGATCGGATGACCGATCGCGAT
>NZ_JALQDV010000040.1:0-185183 GCF_023631045.1 Caballeronia sp. AZ7_KS35
CGCGATTTTCGCGAGCGAGCCGCCGAATTTGCCTACCGCCGTACGCGCGGCCGATACGATCACTACGTCAGTCATTTTCTATCCTCGTGAAACTGCGAAAGCGTCAACGGACTTCCGTTTGCGAAGCGATGCACGCGATTCGGAAACGCATCCATTACGAATGGATTCGGTGAGTTCGATTCGAACCCGGGCGATTGATGCGCAGCGTCGATTGCGGAGCGATGTCCGACCGTCCGATGCTTGAGCGAGCGACTTTCAAAGGGCGTCGCGCCGACTGCGGGATGACCTCGCCTGAAGGACGCGGTCTCTTCCGCATAGAAAATCCCGAACGGGATGCGGCAAACGTGCAGCCAATTGCGTGGTCCATTTATATGGGCCTTTAATAAAATCTCTCAGGTTCAGCACCGCCCTTCTCTTTCGCCTTGCCGCGCAAATCGCGCAGACGCAATTCCACCGCGCGAATTTCGCGCAGTCGTGCAGCAAGGTTTATCGGAAGTTATTCGGTCGTGCGTGCTTGTGCGACGCACCAAATTAGTAACAATTCTAAACGCAAAACATGCGTAAAAAATTTCATATTAGTAGGTAAAAACCCTAGATCGCGGAAAAACCGCTTATCTTTCATGTAAGAAATTCGCGAATTACTCGAACGCACGTTCAATAATCATCCTATATTACGGTGAAAATTGCGCGGTTGTATGATCACTTTGCGCGAATTCAGGTAATTAGGTAATACCTAAGCCCGGATTTGAAGCATGCGCTACATTGAAAAGGTTTGCGCCGTCTTTAACGTTATATTCGAATTAACTACTGGGTATAACCATTCGATCTTTAATCGACGTGGTTATTCGGACACATATGACGCCATGATGAAAGTGCGAGCCATTAATCGATTGCCAATTGCTGCGGCATTTTGACATCCGTCAACAAAAAGTAATTGTGCCGGGCGGCAGCAAAAGCCGCCCGACGTTCGGCCAAACCTTCACAGCGCCAGAACGAGCCTTTTGCCCTTCGCGCGCGAACAGCACGTCATCATGCGATTGTTCGACTGGCGTTCGCCCCGGGTCAGCACCACGTCGCGGTGATCGATCTCGCCTTCCAGCACGCGCACCTCGCACGATCCGCACAGCCCTTCTTCGCAGTCGCTCTGAACATCGACGTTCGCGCGTCTGAGCGTCGTGAGCAGTGTCTGATCGGCCGGGACGGTCAGGACGAGGCCGGAATCCTTCAGTTCGACTTCGAACGCGCGTTCCTTTTCCGGATCGAGCGTGCCGATCTTCGATTCGAAATGCTCGATTCGAAGCGCGTCTTCGGGCCACGACGCGCTCGTGTCGGCGAGCGCGTCGAGCATACGCGCCGGGCCGCACGCATAGACGCGCGTGCCCTCCTCCACGGCGAGCGCGGCGAAGTGGTTGCGCACACCCTCTTCCGAGACGTACGCGCGCAGACGCTCGCCGTGCAGCGCGCGCATTTCATCGAGAAGGGCCATGGACGCGCGCGAGCGTCCGCTGTAGTGCACTTCGTAGTCGATGCCGAGCGAACGCGCGCGACGCGCCATGGAGCTGATCGGCGTAATGCCGATCCCGCCCGCGATCAGCACGAGCTTCTTGGCGGTCTCGTCGAGACGAAAGTGATTGCGCGGGCCGCGTATGCGCCAGTGCGCGCCCGGCTTCACGTTCTCGTGCACCCACGCCGAACCGCCACGGCTCTCGCTCTCGCGCAGCACGGCGATTTCGAACGCGCGGGCGTCGGCGGGATCGCCGCACAGCGAATACTGGCGCGAGATGCCGGTCTCGCCGCACACGACATCGATATGCGAGCCCGCCGTCCAGCGCGGCAGATCGCGTCCGTTCGCCGACACGAGCCGCACGCGCACGATGCGATCCGCGCATGTCTCGACCGAATCGACGATCACCGCGCGGCTCACCGCATGCGACGACGGCTCGCCGATCCGCACGACCGCGCGCGGCTCGCGCACCGATGAATCGGCGCGCTCGGGATTCATCGCCGGATCCCATTCCACATATAGATGCTCCGGCCCGCGAAACGACGTGTTCGGCACATACGTGAAGCGTTGTTCGGCGAGGCGCATGTGCGGCAGACGGCGCGTGAGCTCGTCGAGAAAAACCTGCATCTCCATGCGCGCGAGATTCTTGCCCATGCACTGATGCGCGCCATAGCCGAACGTCAGCTGATCGCTGGCGTTTTCGCGGCGGATGTCGAAAAGATCGGCATCGGCGAACTGATGTTGATCGTGATTCGCCGACGACGTCACGATCAACAGCTTCGATCCCGCCGCGATCTCGATGCCGCCGATCGTCACGTCCTTCGTCGCGAGCCGTCGCCATGCAGCGACCGAGCCGTTATGCCGCAAGCACTCTTCGACTGCGTTGGGAATCAGGCTCGGGTCGTCGCAGATGTCGCGCCAGGCGTCGGGGTGTTGCAGCAGCAGTTTCATCGCGTTCGCGGTCGCGTTGGCCGTCGTCTCGTGCGCGGCGACGATGCCCGCCATCATCATCGAATGCAGATAAGAGTCGGTGACGACTTCGGGCAGCTCCTTCTGCTTGCGGATGCCGTATTGCATCCAGCCGGGACCGGACGGATCTTCGCGCATCTTGTCGAGCACCTTGCCCGCGTATTGCCAGAACTTGCCGACCGCGTGCGCGACTTCGACCTGTTCCTCGGGCTTCGGCCGTCCCCATGTGTTGACCGTGTGCGCAATCGAATAGCGGCGCAGCGTGTCCATGTCTTCTTCGGGCACGCCAAGAAAATGCAGCGCGACGGTGAGCGGCACTTCCCACAACATCTGATCGACGAGATCGGCGCGGCCATCGTCGATGAAGCGATCGACGTACTCGCGCGCGAGCGCACGCACCATCGGCTCGTGATGCGCGAGCGCTTCTGGCGTGAACGGATCCATCAGCGCGCGGCGGCGCGGCATGTGCGCGGGCTCGTCCTCGTTGACGAGCGTGCGGTTCAGCGCGAATCCGTAGGACGCGAGCACCGCGTTCGCTTCCGGGCCGGTCGGCGTGATTTTCTCGAGCGCGATCGACGGACTGAACGTGATGTTGTCGCGGAAAATCGCCTTGATGTCGTCGTAGCGCGTGACGACCCAATAGCCGAGCTTCGGGCTGTAGAACACCGGTTCCTGTTCGCGCGCCCATCGCACGTATTCGGGCGGGTCTTGCTGATAGCCGTCGCCGAACGGATCGAACTCGGCCGCGCCCGCGCTGATCGGGCAGCCGTTCGGTGCTTTGACGTGGAATGGGCAATGCGGCGCAGCGGTCATGCTCGTCTCCAGTTTTTTTCGCGTGACCACAGTATGCAACGCGTCACCACTTCCAGCGCACGCCCAATCCTCCGCCGATGGAATCGCGATGCGAACCGCCGATGTTCGTCGAATAGACGAGGTTCGCGAAGAGACTGCCGCGCGCGCTCACTTTCGCGACGATGCCCGCGCCGAATTGCGCGGTCGTCGCGGAGACGTTCGTCGGAATGACGGTCGTGCCCGCGAACGTCGTGGTGTCCGTCGCGCCGAAGTAGCGCCACAGGTTCGCGGTCACATACGGCTCGAAGGTCGTGCGGGCCGCATCGAAATGACCGTAGAGGCGCACGCCGAGCCGGCCGACGAAGCCGCTCGCTTGGTCGAAGGACACGGACGAAATGCCGTCGTCGATGTCGTGGAGATTCGCGTGTTGCCAGATGAGTTGCGCTTGCGGTTCGATCGCGAGGCGGGCCGATAGCGGAATCAGCAGACCCGCTTCGACCGATGCGGCGAACGCGCTGCCGTGCGTCGTCGCGCCGACGCCGCGGTTCGATTGCGGATCGGCGGTGAGCGAACTGCCGAGCAGCACGGCGTCGGTGTACCAGCCGCCCGGGCCGATGTGCGTCCAGTACAGCCCCGCGCTGTACGCGTTGATCGACAGGTGGCCGACGCTCGAGTTCGGAAAGCCGAGTGCAAAACCGTCGACGTCGCCGCTCGCGCGCGCGAAGCCGACGAAGAAGCCGTAGTGATTTCGATGACCGGCCGGCGTCGCATCGGCATGGATATCGTGGCCGACCTGCAGGCCGCCGATGCCGCCGCTGAATTCGGGATCGGCCGCGCCGCTGTTGTGCTGGGTCGCGTGGCCGCCCCAAACGCGCGACCACGCGGCGGGCAGCGCGCCGGTTTCCGTCAGCAGCGACTGGTCGCCCTGACGTTCGTGGAATGTGCCGATCTGCTGGATCGCGAGTTCGCGGACGATCGGCGACAGCTCTGCGTAGACGGGCACTTCCATCCGATAGAGCGGGATCGGCGCCGCGCCGGGCGGCGGTGGCGGCGGCAGCGGTGGTGTACCCGCGGCGGCGGTTGGTATGGGTTCGGGCGTTGGGGCTGGCGTTGGCGTCGGTGTTGGACTTGGCGTGGGCGTGGGCGTCGGAGCCGGCGTCAGTGTTGGTGGGGACGGCGGCGTTGGCGTTGGCGTTGGCGTTGGCGTTGGTGTCGGCGTCGGCGTTGGCGTTGGCGTTGGCGTTGGCGTTGGCGTTGGCGTTGGCGTTGGCGTTGGCGTTGGCGTTGGCGTTGGCGTTGGCGTTGGCGTTGGCGTTGGCGTCGGCGTTGGCGTTGGCGTTGGCGTTGGCGTTGGCGTTGGTGTTGGTGTTGGTGTTGGTGTTGGTGTTGGCGTCGGTGTTGACGTTGGCGTTGGCGTTGGCGTTGGCACCGGCGTCGGCGTCGGCACAGGCACAGGCACAGGCACAGGCACAGCAGGCGCGGGCGGCACGCTCGAACGCAGATACCAGTTGTCCGCCGTTCCGTCACTCACACCGCCCTTGAACAGGAAATACCTGTAAGCGCCCACCTCCAGCGGATGTGCGAGCGAAAACGCCCCCGCCGACGTCGTCGCCCCGTTCGTCGCCTGCACGACCAGAATGCCGTCGTTCACCGTCAGCCCGCCGATGCCGCCGACATTCGTCACGCCGATCGACGTCGTTCCCGCACCCGCGCCTTGTGCGATCACGAGCCGGTCGCGCGGCGCGCCGTCCGCGCCGAGCACGCTCTGCACGAGAAGCCGTCCGTCGTTGCCGGTGTAGTTGCCGTTCACCACGAACGCATCGCTCGTGCTCGAACCGCCGTTCGTCAGATCGATCGTGCCCGCGTTGTTCAGCGCGACAAGTCGCCCCGCGATCGCCGGCTGTATCGACGTGCGTCCGATGCCGCCCGCGAAAATCGTGCTCGTCGCGTCGAGATTGAGCGCGCCGGTTCCGGTCGCGGCATCGCCGAGCGTCAGACCTTTCGCGTCGAATGTGAGTTGCGTATTGTTCGACGCGTTCACCGTCTCCCAATTCGAAAAGCGCGCGAGGCCGCTTGCCTGCACGTTGTCGAACGTGAGCGAATCGCTGCCCGCACCGCCATCGAAGCTCGTGGTCGCGGCGAGCGTCGCGTCGTTCAGATTGCGGATCACCGCCGAATCGTTGCCCGCGCCGAGCGACACCGGCCCGGCGATCGTGCCGCCGCTCCAGGTCAGCGTATCGACGCCGAAAGTCGTCGTCACTCCTTGCCCGATCGAGCCGCCCGCGATCGCCAGCGAGTTCGTGCCGCTGCCGAGATCGACGCGTCCGCCGATCGTCCCGCCCGACAGCGTGAACGTGTCGTCGTTCTGCGCGGCGGTCACGTTGCCGTCGACCTGTCCACCCGACATGTCGAACACGTTGTTTCCGACATTCAAATCCACCGTTGCGAGGCGCCCGCCAGTGATCTTCACGACGTCGCCGTTCGCGAGCGTGCCAAGCACGCGCCCGCCCGATATCGAGAACGTGTCGCGCCCGTCGCCCTGATCGATGGAATCGATCTGTCCGCCTGTCATCGTGGCGGTGTCGGCGCCGTCGCCCTGGCGAATCTGTCCGGTGACGACGCCGCCGTTCATGTCGAAAGTATCGTTACCGGTATCGGTGCGTACGGCGACGCCCGCGCCCCCCGCAATCGTCCCGCTATTGATGATCGACACGTTGATCTTGCCGGTCGCGGCAATCGCCTCCGCGCTCGTGCCGCGAATCGCGCCGCTGTTGCCGATCGTTTCTGCGCCATTGGCAATCGTCACGCCGGTCGCGCCCTGAATCGTGCCGGCGTTGTCGATCGCGCCGCCCCGATTCGCGACGATGCCGCCCGCCTGCTGGCTGACGATGCTCGCGCCCGCCGCATTCGTGACGGACGCCGCATTCGCGAGCGACACGCCCGCCCCGCCCGCGCCACGCGCGACGATCGATCCTGTGTTGGTGATCGCGCCGGGCGTCGCATCCTGCGAAACGATGCCGGACGCGTTGTTGCCCGACACGTCGATGGTGCCGTTGTTGGTCACGACGTTCTGGCCCGGTGTACCGGCCACGAACATGCCGTTTGCGCTCGCGCCGGTCGTCGTGATGGCGCCATTGTTCACAAGCGTGTCGCCGCTGGTTCGCGCCGCCATGCCATGAGAACCCGCCCCGCTCGTCGCGATCGCGCCATCGTTGACCAACGTGCCGCCGCCCGGACTGGCGAAGTCGTTCATAGCCGAAGCGCTTGCACCGCTCGTCGTGAGCGTGCCGCCTGCCTCGTTGCGCATCGTGACGGCGGCGGCGTTGTTGAACATCGCTTCCGAATTCGTGCCGACCGTGAAGATCGCGCCGCGATTGACGAGCGTGTTGCGCCCGGTCGTCGCGCTTTGCGACGTCATGGCGTCGGAACCGTCACCTGTGATTTGCAACGTGCCCTCGTTGGTCGCCGTGCTGGTGTTGCGCACGAATAGCCCGTTGCCGGCAATGTCCAGTTCGACGCCCGTCAACACATTGATCGTCACGTTGACGCTGCCCGGCACCGCGATGACCGATACGTTCGAAGGATTGGGCGAGCGTGTATCGCAAGTCGCGGTCTGATTGGACTGCGGCGCAGTCCTGTCGCACCCGGCGACAGCGGGCGCCACGCGAACGAGACAGGACACGCCGAACGCAAGCGATAACGCATGAGCGAGCGGCGTCGATCGCATCGGAAGCGAAAAGCGGCGCATGGGTTCTCCGGCTCCGCTGACGATTTCATTTTTATCAGCAGTGCTTCGCATCGTTGCGACGATGATCGGCCCGCTGATTGCTGCTTCTCGTCAACGTTTTTGCTCAGAGTAGTCCACGCATTGCGCGTCAGCAATGTCCGCTTGATCGCTTGCCGCTTCAGATGGGCTTGCCCTCGCTCGATGCCCAATTGGGCATCAACGCGTTGCTCGGCAATGTTTCGTCGATCAGCTTTTCGGCCGTTCGCCGGCCCGCGACCGGCAGCCCTTCGGGGTTCAGCACACCGATCTGCACCAGCACCGAAGCCTGATCCCAGTAGATATGCTCGTTGTAGAGCTTGTCGCCGCGAAAGCGGATAACGGCTAGCATCGGAACCTCGAAGTATTTTCCCGTCGGCGCGAGGCCGGGCAGCAGCCAGTCGATTTCGCAACTATGCGTCGCACAGAACACGAATTCGTCGACGACGCGATCCGCGCCGATCGTGCGCGATACCGGAATCAGCTTCGTATCGGCGGGATTCGAGTGGACGAAGTGATATCGATAGAAACGCTTCAACTGATCGTGCCCAACGCCGCCTGTCATCGTCGGGACGTGGTTCACGTATGGCTCGGCGACCATCGTCGGCATGACGGCGTCGACGTCGCGCGTGGCGAATTCGAAATAGCAGTGCTGCTCCCACAAGTGATTCAGATCGAAGTGCGGACCGAGCACCTTGCGCAACATCGAAAGCGTGCGTGAGTACGCCATCAGCGCGGCGGGTTTGTCGTAGTGCGCGGAATCCGAAACGATGAAGCCCGCCGACGCGCCCGGATAAACATAGCGTTCGATGTGCGGTCTGCCCGTGAGCGCCGGCTCGACTTCGCGCGCATCGTGCGCCGCGCGTTCGGCGAAGTGGAAGACCATCGGGCAGCGGATCGTCGGGATATCGGCGAGACAGGCGCTGAAATCGTCCGCGTAGTAGCAGGCGGCGCAATCGACGTCGGCCTGCGCGGCGATGCGCGTCGCGAAGCGGCCGCCGCGCCCGTACCCGATCACGCCCACTTTGCCGGCGTGCTGCGGCAACGCGCGCAGGGCATCGACGAGCGCCGCGAAATTGTCCGCGGCGATACCGCCGGGTCGCGGATCGTGCCCGGGAAGTTGCGGCGCGATCACGACGTACCCTTCTTCGGCGTACAGATCGGCGGAGCGCATGACGAATTCGTCGAGGCCGGCCGCGTCGTGCAGCAACACGATGCCCGGTCCCGAACCTTTCGCGGGCTGCGTGACGTAAGCCGGAATGATCGTGCCGTCGCGAAGCGTGATGTCGATGAAGCTGCCGCTCATATCTGCGTCTCCTTATATATAGAAGTTGTTCTTGCGCTTACGACGTCAGCGTGTCCGCGAGCAGCTTCACGTTGAGCGCGACGATCACGGCCGCGACGAGCCACGCCAGCGCGCTCGTCCAGCGCGAAATCGCGAAGACGCCCATTTTTCGCCGGTCCGATACGAAGCGCACCAGCGGAATGACGGCGAATGGCAGTTGCATCGACAAAATGACCTGGCTCAGCACGAGCAACTGGCCGGTGCCCTTTTCGCCGTAGATCGCCGTCACGACGATCACGGGAACGATGGCGATCGCGCGCGTGATGAGACGCCGCGCCCAGTTCGGTATGCGCAGGCGCAGAAAACCTTCCATCACGATCTGGCCGGCGAGCGTCGCGGTCACGGTCGAGTTCAGGCCCGACGCGAGCAATGCCACCGCGAAGAGCGTCGATGCGATGCTCAAGCCGAGGAGCGGCGAAAGCAGGCGGAACGCATCGCCGATTTCCGCGACCTCGTCATGACCGTTCGCGTGAAACACCGCGGCGGCGACGATCAGGATCGCCGCGTTGATGAAAAGCGCGAGCGTCAGCGCGATGGTGCTGTCAATCGTCGCCCAGCGAATCGCAGCGCGCCGGGCCGTGACGGACTTGCCATACGCGCGCGTCTGCACGATCGACGAATGCAGGTAAAGGTTGTGCGGCATGACCGTCGCGCCGAGGATGCCGATGGCGACATACAGCATTTCGCGATCGGCGACGATGCGCGGCGACGGGATGAAGCCGCGCAGGACTTCGGCGAACGGCGGCGCGGCAGCGGCGATCTGCAACGCGAAGCAGCTCGCGATCACGACCAGAAGCGCGATGACGAAGGCTTCCAGCAGACGGAAGCCTTTGTTGATGAGAAGCAGCAGAAGGAAGGCATCGAGCGCGGTGAGGAGCGCGCCCGCGATCAGCGGGATGCCGAAGAGCAGTTGCAGCGCGATCGCGGTGCCGATCACTTCGGCCAGATCGCACGCGACGATCGCCGCTTCGCACGCGAGCCACAGGGCGAAGTTCACCGGCTTCGGATAATGATCGCGACAGGCTTGCGCCAGATCGCGCCCGGTCGCGACGCCCAGTCGGACGGCGAGCGCCTGAAGCAGAATCGCCATCAGGTTCGACAACAGGATGACGGCGAGCAAGGTGTAGCCGAAGCGCGAGCCGCCAGCGATGTCGGTTGCCCAGTTGCCCGGGTCCATATAGCCGACCGAAATCATGTAGCCGGGACCCGCGAACGCGAGGAAGCGCCGAATCCATCGGCCGGTTTCGGGCACATGAACCGACGCGTACACCTCGGGGAGGCTCGGGCGGAACGCGTCGTCCTGCTCGGGCGGTTTCGAAGCGGGGCGTACAGGATCAAGCATCGGCTCGTTTCTCCTGCGGAAACCTGCTGTGGATGTTGTGAAAATATGCGCCGCGGCGAGTGAACATTCAAGCGCATCGGACGGGCGTTGGTTACAGATGCCGTAGCCCTGCGCTTCGCGTCTGATAATCGGACTTATCAGATGTAGCGATTTCTCTTGTCAAATTCGAAGTCGGTTGCTAACCTCGGCCCAAATCACTGAAACGTAAGGATAAATGCCAGCCGACACAGGACGCTCCAGAGAGCGCTTGGCAGATAACTCGGGGCAGGCGAATGCGCCGAGCCGTCTCACGCGTCAACACTTCGCGCTTTATCGCGGTTATCTCGACGGCGTTTCCGAAGCACAGTTGCATGCATCGTATGGCGATTCCAGCGCCGATGTACGCTCGACTCGACGGCTGATCGAGGCGCTGCGCGACACGCTTTCCGTTCTCGCACGCCGCGCACGGGACACGGACGCGGCTCACCTGCTGCGGCTTCGTCCCGGCAGCATCCCGCTGTTCGAGCCGCCGCCCGCCGCCGTCGCCCCGCCGCTCGACGCGTTCCGCGAAAAAATCGATCCGGACGGCGTGTACGGCGAATCGGAACTGCTCGCGCTTTACGAGGAGGCTTATCCGCCCGAGAGCTCGCCTGCTCTCGATCGGCGCGCGGCGCGTAACGCCCGATTGCGTCGCCGGCAGGCGGACGCGCTCGCGCGCATGGAGGCGTCGCTCGCACAGGATCCACGTCCGGATCATCCGGTCGATGGCTGGTTCGAGCCGGCCGTCGCCGCGCGATTGACTGCCGCCGGACTTTCGACGCTCGCGGATGTCATCGAACTCATCGAGCGGCGACGGCATCGGTGGTATACGGCCGTGCCACGGCTCGGTCGAAAAGGCGCGCAACGCGTGGTCGACTGGCTGCAACTCCACGCCGAGGCACTCCGGCACACGCTTTCGCCGGCCGCGCTCGTGCCTCGGCGCCAGTGGCAGCCCGGAGACGTCGTGTCGACGCAAAGCGCGGACGTCGACGCAAGCGACTCGATCGCCATTTCTCCCCTTGAAACGTTGCGGGTTCCGCTGGCGCTCGACGGATCGAAAGGGTCGAATCGGGCGCACGCGCACCCGCGATTCGATACGGACATCCGCGCGATCACCGCTTGGCTAGAGGCCCGGTCAAACAGTACGCACACGCGGCGTGCCTATCGGCGGGAGGCGGAACGCCTGCTGCTGTGGGCGTTGATCGAGAAAGGCAAGCCGATTTCGTCTCTCGATGCAGCCGATTGCGCCGAGTACGTCGGTGTTTTTCTCGCGGATCCGCAGCCGGCGGCGCGCTGGATCGCGAAGGGTCGCCCTGAGCGTTGTTTTGCCGACTGGCGCCCTTTTGCCGGCCCGCTTTCCGATCGCAGCCGCGAAACGGCCCGGTCGATATTGGGCGCCATGTGCGAGTGGCTCGTCGGCGAAGGTTATCTGGCGGCCAATCCGTTTGCCGGATTTGCGCGTGTCGCGACGCCGCCGGTATTCGATTCGGCGACGCGGTCGCTCGATCTGACGCAGTGGAAATGCGTGTTGCAATCGGTCGAACGGACCGAATACTCGTTCGCCGAGCATCGCGACAAATTGGCGCTGCTTCTCGCGTACGCCACGGGCCTGCGACGGGCCGAACTCGCATTCGCAACCACCGACGCGCTCAGCGCCGGGCGTCTTTCCGGCGTGGACGGCGTGGTCTGGCGGCTTGCCGTCGATGGCGGCCGCGGCGCGACGCGGTCGGTGCTTTTGCCGCCGATCGTCGTCGAAACGCTCATCGAAAACCTGGCGATGCGCGGACTGCCGCGCCCGTTGGATTGCGCCGAAGGCACGCCAATACTCGCGCAGGCGCGCGGCGGACAGTCATTGACGCCCGACGGCATCGGGAAAATTTTCAAGACGATTTTCTCGAACGCGGCCGCATTGATGGAATCTCATGCGCCCGGCGCTGGCAGGCACCTGACTCGCGCGAGCACGCATTGGCTGCGCCACACACATTCGACGCACGCGCTCGGACACGGCGCGGATCTGCGCGAGGTCAGCGCCGGACTCGGCCATTCCGATGTTTCGACCACCGCTCTGTATCTGGAAAACGAAGACGCGGGGCGTTTCCTTGGCATCGAGAAGTTGATTCGCGGCATCTCGTTAACGCGAAAACCTTCGGATCGGTCCTAATTCGCGTTTACACGAGCGTCGAGCGTTGTAAAAATGTCCGCTGCGGGCGATCAAGTACTTCAGAGTTTACTTGAGGTTTACCGGTTCGCCGTTTATTCTTCGGTTTGCAGCTTGTTTTCCACAAACCGAAGAATTATTTGCTTACCCAGGCCCGCCAGTGACTGCGAATTCCATGCTAAGCGCTCGGCTTCCCGAAGTCGATCAATCCGTTTCGATCGAAACGCTCTTGGGGGTGGCCGCCCAAGCCACTGACATTCTCAATCAGATCCGCGATGCAATGTTGGAGCCGTATCCGCGCAAGAGCGCGCCAACATTCACGAGCGCGCAGGTCGCGTCGCTCTGCGGCATCGACAAGCAGCGGTTCCAGTACCTGACGACCAAGGGCGAGCTGCCAGCGGGCACGTCCAAGGGCGCGGGCCGCAGCAAGGAATTCACGCTCGAAGAAGCGCTCACATGGGTCCGCGCGACGAAAGAACGCCCCCGCCGGCCTGAAGGCAAGCGCGGGCGGATCGTGACCGTCGCGAACTTCAAAGGTGGCGTCGCCAAGACCACAACCGCCGTCTCGGCCGCACAGGCCCTGACGCTGCTCGGCCGCAGAGTGCTGGTCATCGACTGCGATCCGCAGGGCACGACGACACAGCTATGCGGCTGGGCGCCCGACGCCGAAATCTCGGACGATCAGACCCTTCTTCCGCTGATCTACGGCGATCAGCAGACGTTGCACTATGCAGTGCAGGAAACGTACTGGCATAACTTGGATCTCATCCCGGCTTCGTCATCGCTCTTCGATGCGGAGTTCGAGATTCCCGCCAAGGTGCTGAACGACAGCACGTTCGAATTCTGGGAAATCGTCCGCAAAGGCCTCATGCCGCTGACGGAAGAGTACGACGCGGTCGTCATCGACACGCCTCCGGCGCTCAGCTATCTCACCATCAACGCGCTGCTCGCGTCGGATGCGATTCTGCTGCCCTGCCCGCCCGAGGCGCTGGATTTCGCAAGCTCGACACAGTTCTGGCATCTCTTTGCGGATATCGCCAAGAAGCTGCCGGGCGTGCTCGAGCAAAAGCGCTTCGACTTCGTGAATGTGATTCTGACTAAAGCCAAGTCGGATGACGTGTCGCGTGTTGTGCGCGGTTGGCTTCAGAAAGCATACGGCGATCGCGTCCTGCCTTTCGAGATTCCGGAGTCGACCGTACCAAAAGGTGCGTCGGCGCAATTGTCGACGGTATATGACTTGTCGAAGCCGGACGGCAGCACGGCCGCTTACAACCGATTCAAAGAGCCGCTCGACCGGCTCGCCGAGCATCTCGACGCGCAGTTCGCCCGCGCGTGGAATCAGACGGAGGATTAAATGGGCATCGGGGACAGACTCCTCGCCAAGACAGCGAACATCGGCAGTAAGCCCACAGAAGGAACGCAAGCGCGTCCAGTCAGCACGGAACCGCGTACGTCTCCCGGTCGGTTGATGGATGCGCAGCATCGCATCAATACGGCGCAGGCGCGCATCAAAGAACTTGAGTCGCAACTCGAGGAACGAGCGGCGCTCGAAGTGCCGCTCGATGCGCTCGTGGAAGTCAGCGGACGGCGTCGCAAACTCACGGCCGAGCAGTTCCAGGAGTTGAAGAGCAATCTCGCGCAACACGCGCTCGCCACGCCTATTCTGGTGCGCGCTTTGCCGGATGCTCGTTACGAGATCGTTGCGGGACATAACCGCGTCGCTGCATACCGGGAACTCGGACGATCGACGATACGCGCCAACGTTGCGTCGATCGAAGAAGGGGAAATCGAGTTCGCGGCGTTCTTCTCGAACCTGCTATCGCCATCGCTTACGGATTTCGAGAAGTATTGGAACTTCAAACGATTGCAGGAATTGAGCGGACTCTCGCGCACGGAAATTTCTGAAAGCGCCGGATTGAGCAAGAGTCACGTCACGCGAATCTTCTCATTCGACGCCCTTCCAGAGGCAGCCAAAGCCGCACTCGCCGAAAAGCCAGAGCGACTCGGCAGCAATGCCGCGCAAAAGCTCGCGGCGCTAACAGAAGCCGGCAAGGCGGAAAAGGTCGTCGAAGCCGTCCGACGGTTGGTCGAAGACGAGAATTTTACGCAGGACAAGGCGGTCGCCCTCGTCGCGGAAAAGCCGCGCGCAGTGACTCCAAGCGCAACGGTGGTCCGAGCGGGCCGCAGGAAGGTCTGCGAAGTGTCCACGCGAAATGGTGTGGTGGGAGTTCGTTTCTTCGAGAAGGACGCGGGCGACGCAGAGCAATGGGGACAGCGCATTGCTGACTTCATCAACAAGACACTAAGTGAATCGGAGCAAGACTGAGGCTCTACTAGAGTTTTCTTTTAAATCAATGACTTAACGAGAACCGGAAAGTCGTTGACACTGAACCTAGTAGAACCTCTTTGCAAATCAGAGACTTAGCGTAGTGGCAAACCTGAGGGTGCTATGTAACGAACAAGTTCCACAAAGACAAAAGCCTTCGGCGCCAACCGAAGGCTTTTGAATATCGGGCTTAACTGCTTATCGCCCGGTCCGCTTCCCGACGCCAATCGGGTCACGAGTACGCAACTCGAAGTTTAGCGGAACGCGATTAGCAGTCAAGCATTTGTCTTCCATTTTTCGAAATGGACGTACTTGACATGCGTATCGCGCAACTTTCCGTTGCAGGCGAGGCTCTTTCTCGCCCAAAAAACTCTGAACCGTCTTCAGCGGTAGCCGATCAAGAAGCTCTCGATGAGTACGCTTGTGATCGTTCGAATCTGCCTTGGGTCATTTTCCGGGCCGCTCATCGAGCCACGCACACGACGGCGCTACCTGCACGCGCGCGTGCCCTGCTCGCCGCCTTGGCCCGCACAGTCGACGCATCTCGTCCGTTCGCACCCATCTTCGCGCGGCGCGAACTGCTCACGGGCCGGGCCCAGCAATCCATGCGGACCTTCTATCGCAGCATGGACGACCTCGAGGGCGCCGGGTTTATCATCCGGCCGCCTCAGACCCGCTATGGCGCTGCCGGCCTGTTTGGTCGCGCATATATCCACCTGACGCAGAAGGCAGCCGCTTTGCTCGGACTCGTTGACGTAGCCGATGCGACCACTACGCAGCCCGCTCAACATCGGGAGAGCGCGTCAGACGCACAAGCCGGCTTTTCTGACGGCCATCCGTCTGTCACCGTGGCAGACGGTGCTATATATAAGGATCTACTCCCAAATACTCAAAAGAGACAACCAGGACGACTTCCCGCCGATCTCCAACGCCTCGTGCCTCTGGGATTTCGTGAATTCCTGATCTTCAAACTGATGCGAGAAGCGAAAGCCCACGGCAAGCTTCTCTCCGATGTCGTCGAAGCAAGTTGGGCACCCTTGCAACGCGCAACGCATCCGATCAGCTACCTTCGCACCCTTCTGCGAGTCCCGGTCGACTTCGCCTATCGGGCGCGAAGCCAGCGCGAAGCCCACGTGCAGCAGCAAATCGAGCGAACGACTTCTGCGCGCACAGATGAAGTTGTAGGCGGTTTGGCCGGCCGGTCATTCGTCAGCCGTGACGGCTTGCGCCGCTACCGCGTCTCCGACGACGCCCGTTCCATCGTGATCTGTCATCGCGACGAGCCGCATCCGCGCGTCCATGCGGGCACATGGCAGAAAGATTTCGTTGCGGCCTTTGAGGCAGGTCACATCCTGCTCGACGACAAAGATCGCTTCGGCTCTCACGTCGATTTCCCGACGCCTCTAGCCGCAGTCCCGACCGACCTCCAGCGCAAATCCGAAGCGCGCCTGAGCGACATCAAAGCGCTTCTCCGCTTGAAGAGCGTGGGCGGGACCCCATCTGCGAAACCAAGGGACGTGGCGCGACCAATGCTGAAGGACAAGTCCGCTATCGCCCCTTTGAGTTCGCTTTTGCAGGCGGTGCGCCGTGCGGCGCCATCAACCAATTTTCGCGATTCAGCGGGTACGAGTTCGTGCTGAACGGGCGGCCAAAACATCAGATGAATCGAGGTGAGACCGCGCCCGGAAACTTTTTTGAATTAGGCTGCTGCGTCGCAGCAAAAGCTGATATACTCTAAGGTTGCGCCTGAATGGGCGATTGGAAAACGCAAACACCGCGTCTGGATGCGGTTTGCGTGCTTTGCTCGATGCGATTTTCAGCAAGCCGTCCGTGGTCGAAGCTGTCATCGAAATCATCGCGAGCCGTTACGCTCGCTCCCGGGGATCTGTCGTCGCCGAGCAAACCTGTCGAGGAGAAAGTATGGCAAGTTTTGATCGGGAAGATTCGGAGCTGGATATCGTCGCGCCGGCGCGCAAGGCACCGGGCCGGCGGGCGAACAAAGGGAAGGGCCAGGCCGGCACGATACAGCCCGATGTCGCGATGACCGCCGAACAGAATGAAGAGCGTCAGCGTCAGATGCGCGCGCTCATCCAGTTGGGCAAGGAGCGCGGCTATCTCACGCACGCCGAGATCAACGACCACCTTCCGGATAACTTCGCTGAAACGGCGGCGATGGAAACCGTCGTCAGTACGTTCCACGATATGGGTGTCGCGGTCTACGAGCAGGCGCCGGACGCCGAAACGCTGCTGCTGAGCGACAACGCCCCAAGCGTCGTGACGGACGAGCAATCGGACGAAGAAGCGGAAAACGCGCTGTCGACCGTCGATTCCGAATTCGGCCGCACGACCGACCCGGTTCGCATGTACATGCGTGAAATGGGCGCGACCGAGCTGCTCACGCGCGCCGGCGAAATCGCGATTGCGAAGCGCATCGAAGACGGGCTGCACGAGATGATTCAGGCGATCGCGGCGTGCCCGTCGACGGTCGCGACGATTCTCGCGGACGCGGCGCAAGTCGAATCGGGCGAGCTGAAGATCGACGAACTGGTCGATGGCCTGAAGGAAGAGGACACGGCAGATGAAGACATGTCGGCTTCCGATACGACCGACTCCGCCGAAATCGATACGGATACCGACGAATCCGACAGCGACGAAGACGACGACGACGATCTCGATGGCGCTGGCGATTCCGCTGCATCGAACGAAGCGCGTCTGAAGCAACTGAAGGCCGACTGTCTGGAGATCTTCGCACGCGTGCGCGAGCTGGCGGAACAGGCGAGCAGTCCTAAGGGTTCGGGTGCCGCTGCGGCGAAGGCTGTCGAAAAGGCTCGAGCCGAAATCCAGCGCGAGCTCGGTTCGATCCGCTTCACGGCGAAGACCATCGACCGCCTGTGCGCGAACGTTCAGCAGCAGGTCGCGCAGGTGCGTGACATCGAACGTCGCGTGTTGCAGATCGCGGTGGATCGTTGCGGCATGCCGCGCGACAAGTTCGTCGAATCGTTCGTCGGTCACGAGACCGATCTCGAATGGACGGCACGTGCGTCGGCGGCTTCGAAGCAATACGGCGCGTCGCTCGAGCGCAGCCTGCCGGCGATTCAGGCAGAGCAGCAGAAGCTCATCGACATCGAAGGCGTCGTCGAGATGCGGCTGCAGCAACTGAAGAAGATCAACCGTCAGATGACGGCTGCCGAATTGAAGATGCGTCAGGCCAAGCGCGAGATGATCGAAGCGAACCTGCGTCTCGTCATCTCGATTGCGAAGAAGTACGTCAATCGCGGCATGCAGTTCCTGGATCTGATTCAGGAAGGCAACATCGGTCTGATGAAGGCGGTGGACAAGTTCGAATATCGCCGTGGCTGGAAGTTCTCGACGTATGCGACGTGGTGGGTTCGTCAGGCCGTGACGCGTTCGCTCGCCGATCAGGCGCGCACGATCCGCGTGCCGGTGCACATGATCGAAACGATCAACAAACTGAACCGCATCTCGCGCGAGATCTTGCAGCAGACGGGCCTGGAAGCGCATCCGTCGGTGCTGGCCGAGCGCATGGAAATGCCGGAAGAGAAGATCCGCGGCATTCTCAAGATCGCGAAGCAACCGGTGTCGCTGGAAACGCCGGTCGGCGAAGATGCCGATGCAACGCTTGGCGACATGATCGAAGATCAGGGCGCTGCTTCTCCGGCAGAGGCCGCCGTGCACGCGAACATGCGCGCCGCGATCGACGATGCGCTCAACGCGCTGTCGCCGCGCGAGGCGAAGGTGCTGCGCATGCGCTTTGGCATCGACACGGCTTCGGACTATACCCTCGAAGAACTGGGTAAGCAGTTCGATGTGACGCGCGAGCGCATTCGCCAGATCGAGAGCAAGGCGATGCGCAAGCTCATGCATCCGAGCCGCGCCGACAAGCTGCGTCCGTTCCTGGATCGCTGATCCTACGGGCCGCCTGGACTGACGTTCGGGCGAACTCTGAAGCGGGTGCCGCCAGAAATGGCGGCACGCGCTTTTTTTATTTGCGCGATGACATCAGCCGTGCGTCGTGCCTTTAGGCATCCTTGACGACGCGCACGCCTGCAACGCGACGATCGCCTTGTTTGCGAGCGTGAGCGTTTCCTCGCAGGCGAGGCGGTCGCGAAAGATCGAGCATCCGCCGCCGGCGTTCACTTTCGCCACCGCGTTGCGCAGCTTGTCGAGCGCGGATTGCGGCGAGCCGGCGTCGCGAATCATCGATGCGATATCGAACGCGCTGCCGGCGTCGGTTTCGACGTAGCCGGGGCATTGCGTTTGCGCGTGAGCCGCCATGCAAATCATGCCGGCAGCCGCAGCTAGCGAAAGGCGCCGGGCGCGGCGTCGAGAAGGGTAGAGGAAGGCATCCATTGGCGTCACCATCGTCAGATTCGCATTGACAAATCATGCGTTCGGCGAACTCGTGACGGCTGGAACGGACGAATGCTTGTCCACAGAATCGGTGGGCAAGATTGTGGATATCCTGAGCATCGCCGGGCCAACGTGTTGATGCGTAACGCATTTGACCCGGCGTACGAAATTCGCGCGTTGCTTCGTCTCCCATTCTGAACCGGTAAAAAAATTCGCGCCGGCCGCGTCAAAAAAGCCTAAATGCGGAATGCCTGGACGGTTTGCCCGAGTTCGCGCGCCTGCGCGTCGAGCGCGTGCGCGGCCGTCGCCGCTTCGTTCACGAGGGCGGCATTCTTCTGCATCAAACGATCCATCTGCGATACCGCGTCGTTCACTTCGTCGATGCCGCTGCTTTGCTCGCGCGAAGCCGTCGCGATCGCTTCGACGAGCATCGACACGGCGTCGACGGAAGCGAGCAGATCGGCGAGCGTCGTGCCCGCGCGCATGACCGTCGAGCCGCTCGATTCGACGTGCGCGTTCACTTCGCGGGTCAATTGCGAGATTTCCTTCGCCGCGGCCGACGAGCGTCGCGCGAGCGCGCGAACTTCCTCGGCGACGACAGCAAAGCCACGTCCGAGCGACCCGGCTCGCGCCGCTTCGACCGCCGCGTTCAGCGCGAGCAGATTCGTCTGAAACGCGATGGATTCGATCACGTTCGTAATCTGCCCGATCTGCGCCGAACGCGACGACAAATCCATCATGCGCGCGATTGCATCGGCGACGGCGCGTTCGCCATCTTTCGCGCGCTCGGACGCTTCCCTCGCCAACTCGCGCGCGCGATTCGCGTGATCGGCGTTGGCGCGAACGGTGGATGCGATCTGCTCCATGCTCGCCGACGTCTGCTGCAAGCTCGCCGCATGTTCCTCGGTGCGCGCGGACAGCGCGTGGTTGCCCTCGGTGATGTCCGCCGCCGCGACGCCGATGGTCTGCGTCGAGCGCTTGATGTCGCCGACCATCGACGCGAGCTGGCTGCGCATCAGGCTCATCGCGTACATCACGCTTTCCGTGTCGCCGCGCGCGACGGGCACATCGGTCAGCAGATCGCCTTGCGAGACGCGCCGCGCGACGCTTGCCGCGAGTCCCGGTTCGCCGCCAAGCTGGCGCATGAGCGAGCGCGCCAACGAAAAGCAGAGCCAGCCGACGAGCGCCACGCCCGCCCCGATGCACGCGCCCACGCTCCATTGCACGATGCGGCTCACGCGTTGCGCGTCGTCGTATTCCTGCTGTGCGGCGGTGAGCTGAAACGCGCGCAGATCGGTGCTTTCCTTCTTGACGCGCTTCGCTTGCGGCTCGATCTGCTGCGTGACGATCCACTGTGCTTCGGCCAAATTGTTGGCGGCGAGCAGATCCGTCGACGGACGAAAGCCTTTGTCGCGCAGTGTCGCCCAGTCGGCGGCGAGGCGCTTTGCGAGCGGCGCTTCGGTCGAATCGAGCGGATAGCGCAGATAGCGGCCCAGCAGGGCATCGATATTTGCGACGCGCTGCTGCGTCGATGCGACCACGGCTTGCGTCTTTTGCGCCGATGGATCGAGCACGGCATCGCTGATCGCGAACTGGCTTTGCGTGATGAGTTCGTCGATCGTGGAAATGGTCTGCAGCGCTTGCACGCGCCCTTCGAAGACGTGGCGTAGCGCGGCATTGCTTCGCTGGACGCCGAATAATCCGACGCTGCCGACCGCAACGAGCACGGCGGCGACCGCGCCCATGACGATCGCGAGGCGCGCCTTGACGGTGAACTTTGACATGTTCGGTAGAAGAGAAACGTGCGCGGAGAAGTCCGGAGGCGCGCAGCGACCAATCATCGGACTTTTATGGAGAGCGCAATCTACCGATCGTCGACGACGTTTGTGTGACAAGCGCCGCGGTCACGCGCCGCAAACCTTTGCGTGCGCGTTCCCAACGAAAGCGACCGATGCCCCGCAATCAATCGCGCTTCGGAATCTCCAGTCCGCGCTTCACCGCAGGCCGCGCGAGAAACGCGTCGAGCACGCGCTCGACGTTCTTGAACTCGTGAAAATCCACCAGCTCGCGCGCTTCGTAAAAGCCGATCAGATTGCGCACCCACGGAAACGTGGAGATATCCGCGATGCTGTACTCGTCGCCCATGATCCAGTCGCGACCTTCGAGCCGCTTGTCGAGGACACCAAGAAGCCGCTTCGATTCGGCGACGTAGCGCGCACGCGGACGCTTATCCTCGTAATCCTTGCCCGCGAACTTGTGAAAGAAGCCGACCTGCCCGAACATCGGGCCGACGCCGCCCATCTGGAACATCAGCCATTGCAGCGTTTCGTAGCGCTTCGCCACATCGTCGGGCATCAACTGGCCGCTCTTCGCCGCGAGATAGACAAGAATCGCACCGGATTCGAAGAGCGGCATCGGCTCGCCGTTCGGTCCGTCCGGATCGATGATCGCGGGAATTTTGTTGTTCGGATTGAGCGACAGGAACTCGTCCGACATCTGATCGTTCTTGTCGAAGCGCACGAGATGCGGCTCGTAAGGCAGGCCGGTTTCCTCGAGCATGATCGAGACTTTCACGCCATTGGGCGTCGGCAGCGAATAGAGCTGAATGCGCTCGGGATGCTGAGCGGGCCATTTGCGGGTGATGGGGAAATCGGCAAGCGCGGTCATTTAGAGTCCTCGAAGGTCGAAGCGCCGAATATAACGATTTCGCGGCTTTCCTGCGTCGAAGACACCATCGCGCGCGCTGTCATCCGCTCGCCGCATCGACAGGAAAAGATTGAGGGATCTCGTACAGACGACGTATGTCGAAACGCGGAATCTGTTCTTGCCTCGACTACAAAAGCGATTGTAGGAATCGCAGCATCGATACGAGGATTGCGCGCAGCGCGAAGGTCAAGAAGTCAACGAACAACGAAGAAACCAAGCCCTTGCGGGAATGTGCAGCGCGAACGCGACGTGCGGGCCGGTCCACTGGCTCGGTTATTGCATCGGCACGGGTGCCCGGGAATCCGTGCCGGCCTTACGAACCGTTGGTTACGCTGCCATGAAAACCGCTCCTCTCGCAACGCTTACCGCAATCGCTGCCGTGGTCGGGGGACTGCTGCCCAGCCTGTGCACCGCCACGTCTCTCGAAAGCCAGCTCGACTGCAAGTCCAGCGCGCACAACTTCATCGCACCGCTCGTCGCCGATAAATCCATCGACGCCCGCCCCATGCGCGTCGAGGCGAATTCGGTCAACGCGTTCAAGCCGACCCAGGGAAGCGAGCTCACCGCTTACGGCTTTCGCGTCTATGCCGTGCTGGGCTACGAGCACGGCGACGACATGTTCAAGCGCGGCAGCGGCCAGCCGATCAACGATTCCGCGTATGGCGTCGTGGTGCTCGCCGCGTCGGAAACGGTCGAGGCGAAGGTGCGCGAATCGGGCAGCACGGCGGTCGTCAAACAGGTCGTGCCGATGATGATGACCGCCGTCTTCTGCGACGGCAGCGGCGCGAGCAAGACGACGGCCGGCGCCGTTACGACGGAAGCGTCGCGGAATCGCTGAATCATCGCCGATAATGTTCTCCCCAAAAGCGCGCGCAAAGTGTCGCGCGCCCGACAACAGGAGAACGCCGACATGTCTGACGCAGCCAAGCAGTCTCAACGAATCGCCATCGTCACCGGAGCGGGAAGCGGGATCGGCCGTGCGGCGGCGCTGGCCTTGCTCGGCGACGGCTGGTCGGTCGTGCTTGCCGGAAGACGTCCCGCGCCGCTCGACGCGGTGATCGGCGAATCGAATGCAGCGGAGCGCGCGCTCGCCGTGCCGACCGACGTCTCCGATCCGCAATCGGTCGAGAAGCTCTTCAAGGCGGCGGTCGAGCGCTTCGGCCGCGTCGATCTGCTGTTCAACAACGCTGGCGTGACGAATCCGCCGGGACCGTTCGAGGACTGGACGCCCGAGCAATGGAAGAACGTCGTCGATATCAATCTGAACGGCATGTTCTATTGCCTGCAGCAAGCATTCCGCACGATGAAGGCGCAAACGCCCACGGGCGGCCGCATCATCAATAACGGTTCGATTTCCGCGAGCGCGCCGCGCCCCAATTCGGCGGCCTACACGGCGACGAAGCACGCGGTGCAAGGTCTCACGAAGACCGCATCGCTCGATGGCCGCAAGTACGACATCGCGGTCGGTCAGATCGATGTCGGCAATGCTTTCACCGAGCTGTCGGAGCGCATGTCGAAGGGCGTGCCGCAAGCGAACGGCGAGATCGCCATCGAACCGATGATGGACGTGAAGATCGTCGGCCAGTCGGTGCTCTACATGGCGAACCTGCCGCTCGAAGCCAACGTGCTGTTCCACACCGTGATGGCCACCAAGATGCCGTTCGTCGGCCGCGGCTGATTCTTCTTCTACGCGATCCGATACCAGACGCGAATGCCCGAGTACCAATGGCTCACGCTGGTATCGTCGCCGGCGCCGAACGTCGAGAGGCTCTCGACGTTCAGCACGTCGACGTCGTTCTCGGCAATCCACCTGTTCGCGCGCTCGACGAGCGCCGCGCCGTTCTCGTACACGTTGCCCTTGATGAGGTGATGCTGCACGATCTGTCGCTCGAAGTCTTCGTAAGCGATCTTCGCCATCCGCTGTCTCCTGATTTTCGTTCTGATGCGCCGATGTATCAGCGGTCGTATATGTTGCGGCGCAGCGCTATCGCCGCATGACGCGTTCTGCCGATTCGAGCATCATATGGCCTGAGACACGCTCGTGCGAATCGGTGAATTCCGCGTGCGGGCGGCACGAGAACGCCAAGGAGAGCACGATGGACATGCGGCAACGCGAGCACATCGAGGCAGTCGTCGCGGCGACCACGCGGGCGGACGCGCTCGGTACGGCGCGAGCGCACGACGGCATCATTCAGTCTTCATGGCGGCGTTGCGTGCATCAGTACGGACTCGATCCGTCGCGCATGCAGGAAGCGCGCATCCTGCCGCAGACGCGCCTGCGCGAGCATCAGCAGCGCATCGACGACTTCGCGCGCATCGCGCGTCACGGTCTCGAAGCCTTGTACGAGCAGGTCGCGGGCATGGGTTATGTCGTGCTGCTCACCGATGCGCTCGGCGTGACCGTCGATTACATCGGCGATGCGAACACCGATTCCTCGCTGCGCCGCGCGGGTCTCTATCTCGGCGCGGAGTGGAGCGAAGCGGGCGCGGGCACCTGCGCGGTCGGCACCGCGCTCACGACGGGGCAGGCGCTCACCGTCCATCAGATCGATCATTTCGACGCCACGCACATTCCGCTCACGTGCACCGCCGCGCCGCTCTACGATTCGCGCGGCGCGCTTTCCGCGATCCTGGACATTTCCGCGCTCGTGTCGCCGCAAGCGCGCGACAGCCAGAATCTCGCGCTGCAACTCGTGCGGATTTACGCGGGGCACATCGAGAACGCGAATTTTCTGCGCACGCATCGGCAGGACTGGATTCTGAAGCTGAACACCGCGCCGGAATTCGTCGATGTGAACCCCGAATATCTGATCGCGCTCGATGCGAGCGGACGCATCGTCGGACACAATCGCCGCGCGCATACGATGCTCGCCGCCGAAATCGGCCGTCCGGTCGCGCCGGGAGAAAGGGCGACGTCGCTGATCGGCGTGCCGTTCGATACGCTTTTCGACGCGCGCATCGAAGAGCTGGGCCGCTTCGTCTATTCGCGCCCGAGCGAATTGCGCGCGGTGCCGCTCGCAAAATCCGGCGCGCTGCTTTATCTGAGCGTGATGCCGCCCGCGCCGTGCGTCACGCCGTCGACCAACGCGACTGCGGCGCGCAGCGTGGAAGTGCCCGCGCCGCTCGCCGCGCTGTGCGGTGGCGATGCCGCGCTCAGGCGTCAACTGGAACGCGCCGCGAAGCTCGTCGATTCGCCGATCAACCTGCTCGTCAATGGCGAAACCGGCAGCGGCAAGGAGTTTTTCGCGAAGGCGCTGCATCGCGCGAGCGCGCGGCGCGCGGGGCCGTTCGTCGCGGTGAATTGCGCGGCGATTCCGGAGACGCTCATCGAAAGCGAATTGTTCGGGCATCTGCCGAACAGCTTTTCGGGCGCGGGCGCGAAGGGCAAGCGCGGGCTCATTCAGGAAGCGGACGGCGGCACGCTCTTTCTCGATGAAATCGGCGACATGCCGCGCGACTTGCAATCGCGGCTGCTGCGCGTACTGGCCGAAGGCGAAGTGCTCGCGATCGGCGCGTCGCGGCCCGTATCGGTCGATGTGCGCGTGATTTCCGCCACCCATCATTCGCTCGACGCGCTCATGCACGACGGACGCTTCCGCGAGGATCTCTACTATCGCCTGAACGGCGCGCGCTTCACGCTGCCGCCGCTGCGCGAACGAAGCGATCTCGACTGGCTCGTCGACAAGCTGCTCGAAGGCGCGGTCACGCTGACGCCGGCGGCGCGTGAACGGCTGCATCGGCATGAGTGGCCGGGCAATCTGCGCGAGCTTTGCAACGTGCTGCGCTATGCGCGCGCGGTGTGCGCGAACGGTTCGATCGATGTCGATGATCTGCCGGAAGGATTCGACGGCGCGCCGACGCCAGTCGAAGCCGAGCCGGCGCGCGCCGTCGTCGGGGATTTCGATCCGCATCGGCTGCCGCCCGAAGGCATGCTGCTGATGCAGTATCTGCGCGCGGCGAGCTGGAATCTGAGCGCGGTCGCGCGGCAGATCGGCGTGAGCCGCATGACGCTTTACCGGCGCATGGCGCGCTACGGCATCAAGTCGCCGAATCAGCGCGACGCGGGTCACTAACGCGCGATACGCCTGTACTCCCGCCGATACACCTGCCGCTGTGACACCTGTCACGGCGGCGCCCCGTACACCCTCCAAAGCGCCCGATTTCCGCGGGTAATCCCTCGCTTTTTCGCGCGCGAAAGCCGTCTTCAGATTGGCATGGCGCTTGCCTTTATCCGCCGCACAAAACACACAACGGAGACACTGGCATGCGTGACAGCGCGGCGCCGCTCGTCGGCATCATCGCCAATCCTGTTTCGGCGCGGGACATCCGGCGCGTCATCGCGAATGCGAACAGCCTGCAGCTCGCGGATCGCGTGAATATTGTGTTGCGGCTGCTGTCGTCGCTCGCGTCGTGCGGCGCTTCGCGCGTGCTGATGATGCCGGACCGCGAAGGTCTCAAGGTCATGCTCCAACGGCATCTTTCGCGCAAGCAAGGTCCGGACGCCGCGCTCGCTCACGTCGAATTCCTCGACATGCCCGTGACCGCGCGCGTCGACGACACGTTTCGCGCCGCGCGCATGATGCACGACGCCGGCGCCGATGCGCTCATCGTGCTCGGCGGCGACGGCACGCATCGCGCGGTCGTGCGCGAGTGCGGCCAGGTGCCGATCGCAGGCTTGTCGACGGGCACGAACAACGCCTATCCGGAAATGCGGGAGCCGACCATCTCCGGACTTGCGACGGGGCTCTACGCAACGGGCCGCGTCCCCGCGCGCCAAGCGCTCGCGTCGAACAAGCTGCTCGACATCGAAATTCGCGATGCGAAGGGCAGCGTGCGCCGCGACATCGCGCTCGTCGATGCCGTGATTTCGCACGAGCATTTCATCGGCGCGCGGGCGCTGTGGAAGATCGACACGCTCGCCGCCGTCTACGTCTCTTACGCCGATCCGCAGGCGATCGGCATGTCGGCGATCGCCGGTCTGCTCGAACCGCTCGGGCGGCACGACAAGGGCGGACTCGCGATCGAGCTCGGCAGACCAGGCGACTGCGAATTCGAACTGCGCGCGCCGATCGCGCCCGGCCTCGTCGAACCCGTGCCGATCGCGAACTGGACGCGCCTCGCCGACGGCGTGCCGCATCGCGTGAAGCAGAAGAGCGGCATCGTCGCGCTCGACGGCGAACGCGAGCTCGCCTTCGGACCCGGCGACGAAGTGAGCATCACGCTCAGGGAAAGCGCTTTTCGCAGCATCGATGTCGCCGCGTGCATGCGTTACGCGGCGGCGTCCGGGCTGATGCGTCAGTCCAGCAGCCACACCCGCTAGGCCAACCCACGGAAGACATCAAAGGAGACAGAGATGACAGCGACGCAACATGCGGGCGGCTTGCCGCTCTCCAAGGACGAACTGCTGAGTGCGTATCGCAAGATGCGCACGATCCGCGATTTCGAAGAGCGCCTGCACGTCGATTTCGGACGCGGGGACATTCCCGGCTTCGTGCACCTGTACGCGGGCGAGGAGGCGGCGGGCGTCGGCATCATGACGCATTTGAACGATGGCGACCGCATCGCGAGCACGCATCGTGGACATGGACACTGCATCGCGAAAGGCGTCGATCCGGTCGCGATGATGAAGGAGATCTACGGCAAGAAAGGCGGCTCGTGCAACGGCAAGGGCGGCTCGATGCATATCGCCGATCTGTCGAAAGGGATGATGGGCGCGAACGGCATTCTCGGCGCGGGCGCGCCGCTGATCTGCGGCGCGGCGCTCGCGGCGAAGTTTCGCGGCAAGGGCGAAGTCGGCATCACGTTCGCGGGCGATGGCGCGTCGAACCAGGGCACGTTTCTCGAAAGCCTGAATCTCGCGGCCGTGTGGAACCTGCCGGTGATCTTCGTGATCGAGAACAACGGCTATGCCGAATCGACCGCGCGTGACTACGGCACGGCCGTCGATAGCTACGTCGATCGCGCGGCGGGCTTCGGCATTCCGGGCGTGACCGTCGACGGCACCGATTTCTTCGCGGTGTACGAAGCGGCGGGCGAGGTCATCAAACGCGCGCGCGAAGGCGGCGGGCCGGCGCTGCTCGAATGCAAGATGATCCGCTTCTACGGTCACTTCGAAGGCGACGCGCAGACGTACCGCGCGCCCGGCGAAATCGACGATATCCGCTCGAACAAGGATTGCCTGAAGAAGTTCGCGGCCGCCGTCACGCAAGCCGACGTGATCTCCCCGGGAGAACTCGACGCGATCGACAAGGAGGTCGCCGCGCTGATCGACCGCGCGGTGCAGGAAGCGAAGGACGCGCCTTTGCCGACCGCCGCCGATCTGCTCACCGATGTCTACGTCAAATATTGATTCGAGGAGACAAACACCATGGCCCGCAAACTGAGCATGAAGATGGCGATCAACGAAGCCATCGATCAGGAAATGACGCGCGATCCGAGTGTGATCGTGCTGGGTGAGGACATCGTCGGCGGCGCAGGCGCGGACGGCGAGAAAGACGCGTGGGGCGGCGTGCTCGGCGTCACCAAAGGTCTGTACGCGAAGCACGGCGATCGCCTTCTGGATACGCCGCTCTCGGAATCGGCATACGTGGGCGCGGCGATCGGCGCGGCGGCGTGCGGCATGCGTCCGGTCGCGGAGCTGATGTTCATCGACTTCATGGGCGTGTGTTTCGACCAGATCTTCAATCAGGCGGCTAAGTTCCGCTACATGTTCGGCGGCAAGGCGGAAACGCCCGTCGTGATCCGCGCGATGGTCGGCGCGGGCTTTCGCGCGGCCGCGCAGCATAGCCAGATGCTGACCTCGCTGTTCACGCACATTCCGGGGCTGAAGGTCGTGTGCCCGTCGACGCCCTACGACACGAAGGGATTGCTGATTCAGGCGATCCGCGACAACGATCCGGTCATTTTCTGCGAGCACAAGAATCTCTACGGCTTCGAAGGCGAAGTGCCCGAGAACTCGTATGCGATTCCGTTCGGCGAAGCGAACGTCGTGCGCGACGGCAAGGACGTGTCGATCGTCACGTACGGCTTGATGGTGCATCGCGCGCTGGAGGCCGCCGCGACGCTCGCGAAGGAAGGCATCGAAGCGGAAGTCGTCGATCTGCGCACGCTGTCGCCGCTCGATCTCGATACGGTGCTGGAGACGGTCGAGAACACGGGCAGGCTCGTCGTCGTCGATGAGGCGAACCCACGCTGCAATATCGCCACGGATATTTCCGCGCAGGTCGCGCAGCAGGCGTTCGGCGCGCTGAAAGCGGGCATCCAGATGGTCTGCGCACCGCATACGCCGGTGCCGTTCTCGCCGACGCTCGAAGATCTTTACATACCGAGCGCCGCGCAGATCGCCGACGCCGCACGAAAAACCATGAAGGGAGGAAAGCACTGATGGCCGCAATCACACCGATCGTGATGCCCAAATGGGGCTTGTCGATGAAGGAAGGCACGGTCAACGAATGGCTCGTGGAGGAGGGCACGGAGATTACCGTCGGCATGCCGATCCTCGATGTCGAAACCGACAAGATCGCCAACGCCGTCGAAGCGCCCGACGCGGGTTTGCTGCGTCGGCGGGTCGCGTCGGCGGGCGATACGCTGCCGGTCAAGGCGCTGCTCGGCGTGCTCGCGCCGTCCGACGTGAGCGACGCCGATATCGACGCGTACGTTTCGTCCTACGTCACGCCCGCCGAAGATGAGGAAGCGGGCGAGGAAGCGGCGGCGTATCACTTCGTCGATGTCGATGGCATCCGCGTGCGCTACGCCTCGCGCGGCGGCGACGATGCGAGCCGGCCCGCGGTGTTGTTCATCCACGGCTTCGGCGGCGATCTCGACAACTGGCTGTTCAACCTCGATGCGCTCGCCGAAAGGAACCGCGTATTCGCGCTGGATCTGCCGGGCCACGGACAATCGACGCCTAAAGTGCCTGGAACGTCTCTGGCAGCGCTGGCCGCGTTCGTCGGCAAGTTCATGGACGCCGTGGGTCTGGAAGCGGCGCATCTCGTCGGCCATTCGATGGGCGGCGGCATCGCGGCGCAGATGGCCGTCGACCAGCCGTCGCGCGTGCAGTCCGTGTCGCTCATTTCGCCTGCCGGCTTCGGCGATGAAGTGAACAATGCGTACACCGAAGGCTTCGTCACGGCCGAATCGCGTCGCGAGCTGAAACCGGTGGTCGAGCTGCTGTTCGCGAATCCCGAACTCGTCAGCCGCCAGATGCTCGACGATCTCCTGAAGTACAAGCGGCTCGACGGCGTCAGCGACGCGCTGACATCGCTCAACGGCGGCTTGTTCGCGGGCGGAAAGCAGAGCGCGCTGCCGGGCGGCAAGCTGGCTGCGTCGGGCAAGCCGGTGCTCGTGATCTGGGGCGAAAAGGACCAGATCATTCCCGCCGCGCACGCGAAGCATGCACCGGAAGGCGCGACCGTTCGCGTGTTCGACGACGCCGGGCACATGAGTCAAATGGAGAAGGCCAACGAAGTCAACGCGTTGTTGAAGGAGCACGTAGGCAAGGGCGGCTGATCGCCCGGCGCGCGCCGCGGCGGAGCAGGACACCGTCGCGGCGCGTCCGCGCGTTCTTGACTACCATGTCGGGATCGCGTCTGCGTCGGCGCGTCATTCCTTCGATGCCATGCCCTTCCAACTGATCGATCCCGCCGCGCTTTCCGGCGATCCGCACGATCCGCTGCAAGCCGAAGAAGCGCTCCTCGCGCGCGCGGCGGCGGGCGATGCCGTCGCGCATGTCTGGGACGCGCCTGCATCGCTCGTCGTGCCGCGCAGCTATCAGCGTTACGCGGCGCTCGCCGACGCGCGCGAGGCTTTTGCTGCGCGCGGCTGTCCCGTGTGGCTGCGTCTGTCCGGCGGCGGTCTCGTTCCGCAGGGTCCGGGCGTGCTCAATCTGAGCCTCGCGTATCCGGTGCGCGCGCCGATGGGCGCGCTGTCCGAAACCGTCTACGTGCATCTGTGCCGGATTCTCGCCGATGCGCTCAGCTCGCTCGGCGTGCTGACGCACTGGCAGGCGGTCGAAGGTTCTTTCTGCGACGGCCGCTTCAATCTCGCCTGGGGCCCCGGCGACGACGCCCGCAAGATCGCGGGCACCGCGCAGTACTGGCGGCGCGTGCCGCACGGCGACAAGGACCAGCCGCTCTATGCGGTGCTTGCGCACGCCGTCCTGCTCGTCGATGCCGATCCGATCGAAATCAACGAGCGCGCCAACGCCTTCGAAGCGATGATCGAAAGCGGACGCCGCTACGAAGAACTGCGGATCGTGACCGTTGCGCAGGCGCTCGCCTACGAATGCTTTTCGATGCCCGCCGACCTGCGCGAGCGCGTGCGCGCGACATTGATCGACCGCGTGAAGGATGCGTCGCCGCCGGAACAATAAAAACGCATCGAGGTGGCCATGCCGCTCAGAAGTGCTTCAAACGGGTTCTTCTTCGCGCTTTGGGTGGCCGTGTGCGCGGCCGCGCCCGAATTTCTGTGGCAAGGGCTGTTTTCGCTCTTCGGCCATTTTTCGCTGACCGATGCCGCCGCCGCGCTCCTGATCGGCGCGATTCTCGCGTTCTTCGTCGAGCCGGTGCTGGAGCGCTTGCGCGGTCTGTCCGACGCGCACGAGCCCGCCGAGAAATCTCCCGCTTTCGCCGCGTGCGAGGCGTTGAGCTTTGCGATCGTCGCCGTCTGCGTGCACGAGGCGATCACCGTGTATGTCGCAGCGAGTCACTCCAACGAGCAGGCAAGCGAGAACCTCGTGAAAGCCGTGGCGCAGGCGCTGCAATGGGCGATCACGCCGTTTTTCATCACGATTGCGTGGATGGCCGCGCGCGCGCCGTCGTGGATCGCGTGGCCGATTGCGGCGCTGTCGATCATCGTCGGTTTGCTGGTCGGCGTGATATTCGGCTGGAGCGCGCATGTGCTCGTGACGAGCGCGATTCCCACGATAGCCGTGCTGATCGCGGGATGTCTCATCGTGCGGGAACAGTGGGATGCGTTCACGTTCAGGCGCTGCGCCCGCGCGACCGGCGTGATCGCGCTCGCCTGGCTCGTGCTGACGGGCGCGCTGCAACTCGCGCTATGGCTCGCGCACGTACAGGCGTTTCGCGTGTATGAGCGATCGGAGTTCTGGAGCGACTTGCGGTTTTATATCGGCTGGGTGACGGGCTTGCTCGTGGCGCCGTCGTTCGTGCCCGATGCGCCGCTCGCCGCCGGCGGCGATGACCGGCGCGTGCGGCATTGACTCAGTCTGTCAGTAAGTTCCGGGCGGCGGCTGCCAGCCCGGCGGCGGCGGAGGCGGCGGAGGCGTGGTGGAATACGCGCCGCCGGACGGCTGAACCATGCGGGTCGAGCCGCGTACCGGCACTTTGTCGCCGGCGGCGTACATGCATTGCAGATACGCGTAGTCGTAGCGCTGCTGCACGTTGTAGCCCGATGCCTGCGATGCCCCGACGCCGAACGCGCTGCCGGTCAGAAGGCCCGCGCCCGCGCCGATGGCCGCTCCCGATCCGCCGCCGAAGGCCGCGCCCGCCGCCGCGCCGAGCGCGGTGCCGACGACCGCGCTGCCGACCGCGCTGTTGGTCGCCGCCTGATTGGCGTCCACGCCGCCGACCTGCTGAAGGGCAAACTGGCGGCAGGAGTTGTCATCGGCGCGGAACTGGTCGAACGTTTTGGTGCTGCCGGGTAGCGCCATCACGCTGGGGCCGGTAGGCATCACGGTGCAGGCCGAAAGGCCCGTCACGCCGATTGCCGCCAGTAAAAGGCCAAGCCTCGAGTAGTTCATGGATTCTTGCGAATTCGCTTCGTTATCGGTTTTCAAAGTGCCGAACAGCATCAGTTCGATGGCGGCGGCGTCGCCGGAACCGGACGCCATGCGTTGGCGCATTGCTTCACGTACGGGTAATAGGCCTTCGCGGAGTCGCAGTAGTACCACATGCCTGGCTGCTGCGCGGGCGCGCCCGGATCGGCGGCGGGCTGACCCTGCTCGACGTATTGAACCGGCGCGGCAGGCTGAACGACGACGGGCGGCGGCGGATAGTAGTAATACGGCGCCGGCGCGACGGGATACGGGTAATACACGGGTCCGCCGACCCACACGCCGACGCGCGCCCAGGCGTACGCGTTGGCGGTCACGCCCGCGCTCGCGATCAGCGATAGCGCGATAAAAGCCTTCAGGCGATTCACGTCCTTCTCCAGAAAAAATGTTTGCGATGTCGATGGCACCAACGGAAATCCGACCTCCGCAGTTGACCTGACATAGCGCATCCTCGAACGCTATTCCCTTTGCCGGAGATTTTCAATTACGCGGAACGGCGCGTATTTTTCGGCGCGTTACCCGGTAACAAAGTGTCGTGAATTCATGCGCGCAGCACGGTAATTCCGGCGCGTTCGATCGGTTCGACGAGCTTCGCGTCGGCGGTTTCCTCGACGATGACCGTCTGAGCCAGATCGATCCCGCCGATCCTGTAGGCCGAAGCCGCGTTGAGCTTCGCCGCCGACGCCAGCACGACGGTTTCCGCCGCGCGCGCCGCGAGCGCGCGCTTGACGTGCGCTTCCTCGAAATCGCCGGTGGTGAGGCCGGCCGTCGGATGTACGCCCGTGACGCCCATGAAATAGAGATCGGCGTGAATGTGCGACATGGCTTCGACGGCAGCGGCCCCGACCGTGACGATCGAATGCTTGTAGAGCTTGCCGCCGATCAGCACGACGTCGACCGAAGCGTGCTCCGCCAGCGCCACGGCGACGCTCGGACTATGCGTGACGATCGTCGCGGACAGATTCGCCGGCAACTGACGCACGAGCAGCGCGGACGTCGTGCCGCCGTCGATGATCGCGATCTGCCCCGGCGCGATCATGTCCGCCGCTTTCTTCGCGATGCGCCGCTTCGCCTCCGATTCCATGTCCTCGCGCCGCGCGAACGGCGCGATCGCGGGCGAAGCAGGCAGCGCGCCGCCGTGCACGCGTTGCAGCAGCCCTTCGGCCGCGAGTTCGCGCAGATCGCGCCGCACCGTGTCCTCGGAAATGCCGAAGCGCGCGCTCAGTTCGGCGGCGAGCACCTGGCCGTCGCGTTTGAGGGCATCGAGAATCGCTTTCTTGCGCTGACTGGTCAACATTGTTTGCACGAAATTTCTTGATATTGCACGAAACTGCACGCTACCATGAGTTCAACAACTTGTCGAACGGGTGAACCGATGCAAACGAGCGAGCGCGTCCGCATCCTCAAAACCGAAGTGCTGTCGGACGACTGGTACGTCCTCAGAAAAGTGACTTTCGATTTTCAGCGCCGCGATGGCGTCTGGCAGCGTCAGAGCCGCGAAACCTACGATCGCGGCAACGGCGCGACGATTCTGCTGCGCGATCGCAAGACCGGCAACGTGCTGCTGACGCGCCAGTTCCGCATGCCCGCGTTCGTCAACGGACACGACGGCATGCTGATCGAGTCGCCCGGCGGCCTGCTCGACGACGCCACGCCCGAAGAGCGCATTCGCGCGGAAGTCGAGGAGGAAACGGGTTATCGCGTGCATCGCGTCGAGAAGATCTTCGAGGCGTTCATGAGCCCGGGATCGGTCACGGAGAAGCTCTATTTCTACGTCGGCGATTACGACAGCTCGATGCGCGTTTCGGACGGCGGCGGCGTAGAGGAAGAGGGCGAGGAAATCGAGACGATCGAAGTCCCGCTGCAAACCGCCATGCAGATGATCGAGCGCGGCGAAATCATGGACGGCAAGACGATCATGCTGCTGCAATACGCCGCGCTCGCGGCGCGTTCAGGCGAGTAGCGACACCGTCTTCACCTGCGCCCACAGGCGCATGCCTTCGACGATGCCTAGCCGGTCCAGCGAATAACGCGTGACGCGCGCGAGCAGCGGCGAGCCGTCGACGTCGAGCCGCACCACGGCTTGCGACGGATGGGCGTCCTTCGCGATGCCGATCACCGTCGCGGGCAGCACGTTCAGCACGCTGCTGCGCTCGTGCTCGTGCGTGCCGGTGACGAGACTCACGTCGCGCGCCTTGATGGCGACGCGCATCGTCTTGCCGCAGGACAAAGGCGTATGCACGACGGCGAGCTTCGCGCGCGAGCCCGGCAGCGCGAGCGTGAGCAGGCCGTACTTGCTGTCGTATCCGTCGACGATTCCCTCAAACACGACCGATGCGTCGTCGGCCATTGCGAGCGGCAGATCGAGCCGCGCGAGCGTATCGGCGATCGGCCCGCTCGCAAGCGCACGGCCGCCTTCGAGCAGCACGAGATGATCCGCGAGGCGCGCGACTTCTTCGGGCGCGTGGCTCACGTAGATCACGGGAATGTCGAGTTCATCGTGCAGGCGTTCGAGATACGGCAGGATTTCCTGCTTGCGTTTTTGATCGAGCGACGCGAGCGGTTCATCGAGCAAAAGCAGACGCGGACTCGTCAAGAGCGCCCGCGCGATGCCCACGCGTTGCCGTTCGCCGCCTGACAATCCGGCCGGCATGCGCTCCAGCAGATGCGCGATGCCGAGCAAGTCCGCCGCCTGCGACAGATCCACGCGCCGCTCTGCCGGTTTCACGCGCTCCAGCCCGAAGCGCAGATTCTTCTTCACGCTCAAGTGCGGAAAGAGGCTCGCTTCCTGAAAGACGTAGCCGAGCGGGCGCTTGTGCGTCGGCAGAAAAATGCGGCGCTCGGTGTCGAGCCAGACTTCGCCGTTGACGACGAGCCGCCCGGCGCGCGGCCGCGCGAGTCCCGCGAGACAGCGCAGCAGCGTGGTTTTTCCGGAGCCGGAATGGCCAAAGATCGCGGTGACGCCGCGACCGGGCAGCGCGAGATCGATATCGAAGGCGAAACCCTCGTGCTGGACGAGAAAGCGCGCTTCGATGGCTTCGTCGGAACGGGTATGCGCGCGGTCGAGCATCACGCGTTGATAAGTGAGTTCAGACATGAGCCGTGACGGAACGTCGGCCAGAGTAGAGCAGCAGAAGAACCACGAACGAGAATATCACCATGCCGCCCGCGAGCCAGTGCGCCTGCGCGTATTCGAGCGCCTCGACGTGATCGAAGATCTGCACGGACACGACGCGCGTGCGCCCCGGGATATTGCCGCCGATCATCAGCACGACGCCGAATTCGCCGACGGTATGTGCGAAGCCGAGAATCGTCGCCGTGACGATGCCCGGCCGCGCGAGCGGCAGCGCCACCGTGAGAAACGTGTCCCACGGACCGGCGCGCAATGTCGCGGCGGCTTCGAGCGGACGGCGCCCGATCGCTTCGAACGCATTCTGCAGCGGCTGCACGACGAACGGCATCGAATAGATCACCGAGCCGACGACGAGCCCCGTGAACGTGAACGGCAGCAAGCCGATACCGAGCGCCTGCGTGATCTTGCCGACATAACCGTTCGGCCCCATCAGCAGGAGCAGATAGAAGCCGATGACCGTCGGCGGCAGCACGAGCGGCAGCGCCACCACCGCGCCGACGACGCCCTTCAGTTTCGAACGCGTATGCGTGAGCCACCACGCGATCGGCGTGCCGACGACGAGCAGGAGCACCGTTGTCAGCGACGCGAGTTCGAGCGTCAGCGTAATAGCCTGGAGATCGGCGCTATCGAGCGGCATCGGCGAAATTAGAGTTGATAACCGTAGGACTTGATGACTTCGGCGGCCTTCGGACCCTTCAGGTACTCGATGAACTGCTTCGCGACCGGATTGTCCTTGCCCTTGTTCAGGATAACCGCGTCCTGTTTGATTGGCTCGTGCAGGTTCGCCGGCACGATCCACGCCGAGCCGCTCGTGACCTTGCCGTTCTTGTAGATCTGCGACAGCGCGACGAAGCCGAGCTCCGCGTTGCCGGTCGCGACGAACTGCTGCGTCTGTGAAATGTTCTGGCCTTCGACGACCTTGGGCTTGATTTCTGCTGCGAGGCCGAGCTTGTCGAGCGTCTGATAGCCGGCGAGACCGTACGGCGCGGCCTTCGGGTTCGCGATCGCGATGTGCTTGAACGCGTTCTTCTTCAGCACGTCGCCTTTATCGTCGACGTAGCCGTCTTTCGCGGACCACAGCGCGAGCGCGCCCGTCGCGTAGGTGAAGCGGCTGCCGGGAACGGTCGCGCCTTCGCTGTCGAGCTTGGCGGGCGTGGCGTCGTCGGCGGCGAGGAACACTTCGAACGGCGCGCCGTTCTCGATCTGCGCGTAGAACTGACCCGTCGCGCCGAACGATGCGACGACCTTGTTGCCGGTGTCTTTCTCGAAGTCGGCGGCGATCGCCTGCACGGGCGCCGTGAAGTTGGCCGCGACCGCGACCTGCACTTCGCCGGCCAGCGCGGATGCCGAAGCAATGCCCGCCGCGAGCGGAACGAACGCGCAAAGCAAAGCGCGCAGAATACGAGTCATCACGTAAAGCTCCTTGAATCGAGTTGAAATTCTGCTTATGGAACGACTTCAGGCGGCGCGTTGGAGGCCGCGAGCGTGTGGCCGCAGGGTCCGGCGAGCACCGTAATATATACGAGTATATTGCGTCGGTGCATGGGTTTCGGCGCGACTCGTCGGATGATTGTTTGATGGACTCATTGTGAGTGACACTCAAAGATATGAGTTGACCGTTTTCATGTTTTCCGATGAAACTGATCGCCGAAAGGTAAATTGCCAGCCACGATAAACTGAGCCGCGCTCAATTCGAGCGCGCAGGAGACGAAGCATGACCGACGCAGCGAATCTGCAACGCCTGAAGCTCGGCATCGAAGGCCACGTCGCGCGCGTGACGCTCGATCGCCCCGACGTGCGCAACGCCTTCGACGACGCGACCGTCGTCGAGCTGACCGCCGCCTTCCGCGCGCTCGACGACG
Organism: Caballeronia sp. AZ7_KS35; assembly: GCF_023631045.1. Taxonomy (NCBI): domain Bacteria; kingdom Pseudomonadati; phylum Pseudomonadota; class Betaproteobacteria; order Burkholderiales; family Burkholderiaceae; genus Caballeronia; species Caballeronia sp. AZ7_KS35. The sequence goes on from NZ_JALQDV010000040.1 coordinate 37,082, forward strand.
ACGCCAACGTGCGCGTCATCGTGCTTGCCGCGAACGGTCCGGCATTCTGCGCGGGCGCCGATCTCAACTGGATGAAGCGCATGGCGGGCTATTCGGAAGCGGAAAATCGCGCCGATGCGCTCGGTCTCGCCACCATGCTCAACACGATTTACGCCTGCTCGAAGCCGGTCATCGCGCGCGTGCAGGGCGACGCCTACGCGGGCGGCATGGGACTCGTCGCCGTGTGCGATATCGCGGTCGCGGCGGACACGGCGCACTTCTGTCTCTCCGAAGCGAAGCTCGGCCTGATGCCCGCGACGATCGCGCCGTACGTGGTCCGCGCGATGGGCGCGCGCGCGGCGCATCGCTATTTCGTGACGGCCGAGCGCTTCGATGCCGCCGAAGCGCTGCGTCTCGGTTTCGTGCACGAAGCCGTCGCCGCCGATCAGCTCGATGCGCGCGTCGAAGCGATCGCCGCGAGCATCGCCGCGAACAGTCCGAACGCCGTGCGCGAATGCAAGAAGCTCGTCGCGGATTTCGCGGGCAAGGAGATCGACGAATCGTCGATCGGCGAGACGGCGGAGCGCATCGCGCGCATCCGCGCATCGGACGAAGGGCGCGAAGGCGTGCGCAGCTTCCTCGAGAAGCGCAAGCCGTCCTGGCTCGTTTGAAGCACCGGAGGAATCGACGTGATTACGCTGCATCACTGCGTGAGCGCGCGCTCGTTCCGGCCGCTGTGGGCGCTGGAAGAAATCGGCGTGCCGTATGAACTGAAGATGCTGCCGTTTCCGCCGCGCGTGTTCGCGCGCGGTTTCAAGGACGTGAATCCGCTCGGCACGATTCCGGCGCTCACCGACGATGCGGACGACGCGCTTTTCATGACCGAATCGTCGGCGATCTGCCAGTATCTGGCGGCGCGCTATTCGCCGGGCGCGCTCGATGTCGCGCCGCACGAGGCCGATTTCGGCCGTTATCTCAACTTCGTGCATTTCGGCGAAGCGACGCTCACGTTTCCGCAGACGCTCGTGCTTCGCTACGCGCATCTGGAGCCGCCGGAGCGTCTGCAGCCGCAGATCGTCGAGGATTACGCGCGCTGGTTCCACGCGCGTCTGCGCACGCTCGCGCCGCTGCTCGACGCGCAGCCGTATCTGTGCGCGGGGCGTTTCACGGCGGCGGACATTTCCGTCGGCTACGCGCTGATGCTCGCGGAATTGCTGGGGCAGAGCGCGCACTTCGCGCCATCGATCGCGGAATACTGGCGGCGTCTGCGCGAACGCGAAGGCTTCGTCCGCGCGCTCGAGGCGCAGGAAGCCGCGGCGCTCGCGCAAGGCGTATCGACGACGGCGTCGCCACTGCTGCGTCCCTAGTTACCCTCCTTCACGTCCCCCCGTCCGTAGGGCTGTGCGAAGCGCCGCGCAGCCGTACTCTTCACATCACGCGCTGACGTTCACGCGCGCCGATTCAGAGAGTCTTACTTGACGAGGTTGGCGATGATCGTTCTTTCCTGGTTCCTGTCGGTTGTCGTTGCGCTGCTCGCGACGGCCACCATTGCGATGGCGCTGCCGACATCCCCCGCGGACGAACTGAACGCCACCGCGCCGCAATCGATTTTCAGCATCGAGATGAATCGCTTCGACGCGGTGCTCGCGTCGTGCATGCCGAATGCCGACTGACGACGACGACGACGGCGGCGCGCGCGGGGCGCGTCGTTGGGCGGCGGAAGTAAGTGTTGTCGAATCAATGCGTTGCAGCAAAATCTGAAACGATATCCACAGGCTTGTGCCCAGTTTCTGTGGACAACATAAAGCATCGAGGCCGAAGAGCCTGGGAAGATAACCCCAAGCCAGGCGCCACGGGCGCGTCAGGAGACCAACCGACGCAGCAGCAGAATCCGCCGATAATGACGGTTCCACGACAACCGGCGTCGAACCAGGAACCGCATGACCGCCAATCTTCCCAACGTCTGGGACGACGATTACCGGCGCTGGCTCGCCGAACTGAAACTGCGTGTCGAGCGCGCGCGCCAGCGGGCGGCGGCCAGCGCGAACCGGGAGCTCGTCACGCTGTATTGGCAGATCGGCCGCGATATTCTCGATCGTCAGCGGCGACAGGGCTGGGGCGCGGGCGTCATCGATCAGCTCGCGCGCGATCTGAAATCGGCGTTTCCCGACATGCGCGGCTTTTCACCGCGCAATCTCAAATACATGCGCGCGCTCGCGCAGGCGTGGCCGGACGAGGCATTCGTGCAGCAGCCTGCTGCACAATTGCCGTGGTTCCATCTCTGCACGCTGCTCGACAAGCTCAAGAATCAGAACGATCGAAGCTGGTACGCGGCGAAGGCGCTGGAGCACGGCTGGTCGCGCCAGATTCTCGTGATGCAGATCGAAACCGCCGCGCACACGCGCAGCGGCAGCGCGATCACCAATTTCGACGAGCGCCTGCCGCCGCCGCAATCCGATCTGGCGCGCGACGCGCTCAAGGATCCATACATCTTCGATTTCCTCGGACTCGCCGAAAACGCGCAGGAACGCGATATCGAACAGGCGCTCACCCAGCACATCACACGCTTTCTGCTGGAGCTGGGCGCAGGCTTCGCGTTCGTCGGACGGCAGTATCGGCTGGATGTGGGCGGCGACGAGTTCTTCATCGATCTGCTGTTCTATCACCTGAAGCTGCGCTGCTACGTGGTGGTCGAACTAAAGACGACGCCGTTCAAGCCCGAATACGCCGGCCAGCTCAATTTCTACCTCTCCGCTGTCGATGCGCAACTGAAGGCGCCCGACGATCAGCCGACGATCGGGCTTTTGCTGTGCAAGGAGAAGAACCGGCTGGTCGCCGAATATGCGCTGCGCGGCGTCGCGAAGCCGATGGGCGTCGCCGAATATCAGCTGCTGCGTGAAGTTCCGGCATCGCTGGAGACGACCCTGCCTTCGATCGACCAGATCGAGGCCGAATTGCGCGGCGACATGCCAGACGAGCGGTGAAGCGGCCAGAAAATTAGGCCAAAAAAAAGCCCGCTTCAGTTGAGCGGGCTTGAATCCACATCGGTTGAGACATGGAGGAGACAGGTGTTAGTATAAACCCTTAAGCCTCCACGTCAACACCTAAAACAAAAAAAATCGCAATCGGTAATCGACCGCAGCAAATTTGCAACACATCGGCGGCGGTCACTGCTTGCCGAGGCTGTGATAGTAGGCGGCCAGATTGGCGACGTCCGCGTCGGACAAGGTTTTCGCCATCATCGACATCATTTCGTTCTTGCGCTCGCCCGTGCGGAAATCGTTGAGCGCCTTCACGAGATATTCCTCCGTCTGCCCGGCGAGATTGGGCGCTTCCGGCAGTTTCGACATTCCGTCGATGCCGTGACAGGCCGCGCACGCCGTCGCCTTCGCGCGCCCGGCTTTGATGTCGCCGGCGGCGAACGACGCGGAAGCGCCCGCCGCCAGAACGCCCGCGAGCACCGCCGCCGTCAGCGCGACCCTCATTTGGCCCCCGAATACGAAATGCGATAGATCGCGCCCGCGTAGTCATCGGAGACGAGCATCGAGCCGTCTTGCAGCATCTGCACGTCGGCGGGACGGCCCATGTACTCACCGCTACTCGTCAGCCAGCCTTCCGCGAAGACTTCCGCCTCGCCTGCGGTGCCGTCGTCCTTGATCGGCGTGAACATGATGCGCGCGCCGATCGGCTTCGTGCGGTTCCACGAGCCGTGCTCCGCAACGAAGATGCCGCCCTGATACTTCTGCGGGAACATCTTCCCGTTGTAGAACGACATGCCGAGATCGGCGGCATGCGCGGCGAACTCGACCTGCGGAAACACGAGACCCGCCGGCGGATTCTGGTCCTTGTATTCCACCGTTCGCACCTTGCCGCCGCCGTACCACGGAAAGCCGAAGTTCTCGCCGCCCTTGGTCGCGCGATTCAGCTCGCCCGGCGGGGTGTCGTCGCCCATGCCGTCGACCTGGTTATCGGTGAACCAGAGCGTCCTGTCCTTCGGATTGAAATCGAGACCGACCGAATTGCGCACGCCGTGCGCGTAGACTTCGCGGTTCTTGCCGTCCTGATCCAGACGGATGATGCCCGCGAGCCCATTCCTGTCGAGTTCGGCGAGCTTGTCTTTCGGCGGCACGTTCCACGGCTGGCCGAGCGCGATGTACAGCTTCTTGTCCGGCCCGACGCGGCAGTAGCGCGCGCCGTGATTGAAGCTTTCGAACTGCGTCGGGATCAGCTTGCCCTGCGGGACGACGACCGCCGCGGCGACATCCGGTCCGCCTTCGCCGAAGAACTGCGCCGCCGGGAAGCCGAGCACGCGGTTCTGCTCGACCACGTAGAGCACGCCGTCCGGCGAGAAGCAGACGCCATTGGGCACCTTGAACGTCACCGACGACGCGAACTGCACGACATCGCTCGCTACGCGTTGCTTGGTCCGGTCAGTCACCTGCCACACGCGATTTTTGCGGCTGCCGACGAACACGACGCCCGTCGAAGGCTCGATCGTCATCGCGCGGGCCTCGGGCACGACGGCGTATAGCTCGATTTTGAAGCCGGGCGGCAATTTGATCTGCTCGAGATTCTTGCGCAGCGCATCGGCCGTCTGGCCAGCTTGCGGAATGGTTTCCGGCGGTGCGGCATTGCCCGTCTGCCGGAAATTCGAAAGCGCGTTGATGTTGTCCTGCGCGGCGTTCGCGTGCGGCACGCAGGCGATCATCGCGCCGACGGCCAACGGCAAAAGCTTGAACGTTGCGTTCATCCGGTTTGTCTCCTGTTGTTGTTAATAACCGGAGCGGACGTTTCGGTGGCGCCGTCCGGTTCCATGCAAAGCAAAAGGTGCTCTCGGAATTGCACTGAACAAAACACGGCCACTTCCGCCGACGCGCGCATCGCACGACGCTTCGGCAATGAAAACAATCTTAGGATAGAAATCGCTTAAGTAAGCAGCGGATGACTAAGTTTCGCTGCGGCGCGCGGTTGCATGCGGCATCTATTTCCGGCCGTCGAAGAGAAAGACGTCGGTGCGGTCCGGGCTCGGCAACGCGACGAGTAGACGCGCGCCGTCGAGCACCGCGTGACCGGTCACGGTCGTATCGGGAAGCGGGCAGGGCGCGGGGCCGAAGGTCACGGAGACGTCGTAGGCGTTCGCGCCTTGGTGCGGCGCCGTCGTGCCTTTGAAGATGCAGCCGGATGTCGTCGTGCCGGCGAGATAGCCGTCGCCCGCGACCGTGATGCGCGTCTGCGTCGTTCCGCCGAGCGACATGCCGCGTCCGCTGTACAGGCCGCCCGCGTTGGCGCGGCTCGGCGCGATGTCGAGCATCGGCGCGGCGTTGGCGGAAAACGCGAGCCCCGCGCCGCCGTCCTTGTTCGCGACAGTTCCGTCGACGGCGGGCGCGCGCGCGAAGTTCACGCTGAAAACGGCCGCCGACGCAGGCGCCTTGCCCACGCGATAGTCGAATGCGGCGTCGCTGATGAAGCGGCCATCGCCCGATTGCTTGCCGCTCTTCGCGACCGCGACGCCCGCGAGTCCCGCGCCGCCCGCGCTTGCGTAGAAGAGATAGGCGGTGCCGTCGAAAAGCATGAGAAGCGTGGCTTGCGCCGTGCTGCCCGTGAGCGAGCCTTTGTAGACGCCGCCCGAAGGTAGCGTCGTCGTAACGGCGCCGGGCGGCGGCGCGGAGTTGGAACCGCCGGTGGAACATGCAGCGAGAGAGATGGCGCAAACCACGAAGGGAATTGCGTTTCTTGTCATTCTGCACTCCGGTCGCGAGCGATGAGAGTCCTGTATAAGCGCTTCAATCATGCAGGTCAAGCGCGTCGCGCCGGCTCATTCAGCGCTCATTCAGCCTCTTTACGATGCTTTGCATGGCAACGCGATACGCGAAACGCGAGCCGAAACCAACAAGACATCGTCCGATCTGAGGAGCAAGAACATGAACAAGTCGACTATCGCGGTCTGCGCTTTGGCCGTCGCCTGCACGGTGGGCATGAGCGGTTGCGCATCGATGGGAAGTTCCGCCGACATCTACGACAGCATGCAGACGCAACACGAGGAAACGGTGCGTATGGCGACCGTCGAAAGCGTGCGCGGCGTGACGATCGAGAACAACGACGGCCATCCGGCTCCGTTCGGCGCGATCGGTGGCGGCCTGCTCGGCGCGGTGGCGGGCAGCGCGGTCGGAGAAGGACACGGCTCGCTGCTCGCCGGCGTGATCGGCGGCGTTGCGGGCGCGGTCGCGGGCGATCAAATTCAGGACCATCTCGAACGGCAGAAGGGACTCGAAATCACCGTGCGTCTCGACAACGGCGATTTGCGCGCGATCACCCAGGCCGCCGATGGCCAGATGTTCTACGCCGGCCAGCGCGTGCGTTTGCTGTCGAGCGGCGGCATCACGCGCGTGACGGCGTGATCGTGTGAAGGAAGTGTGAACGTGCAGAATGAGCGGATCGTGAGGTGCGTTCGGATGGGAAGCAATCGGCGGATCATCGTGTTCGGCGCGTTCGACCGGCATAACTTCGGCGACATGTTGTTCGCGCATGTCGTCGCGGCCTTGCTCGCTGAACGCCGTCCGAACGTCGAACCGATATTCGCCGGATGCGCGCGGCGCGAACTGCGCGCGCACGGCGGCCACGGCGTCGCCGCGCTTTCGCAACTGGCCGCGCGCTGGCGCGATGAGCCCGTCGTGCTGATCCACGCGGGCGGCGAGTTGCTGACGTGCGACGCGTGGGAAGCCGCCGTGATGCTGAAGCATCCCGACGAAGCGCAAGCCTGCATCGCCCGATACGAGTCGCGCGCGGCGGATCGAAACGCGTGGGCGCGCGCCGAACTCGGCATGGACGCGCTCGCGCCGTACGTCATCGGCCGCGAGATGTTTCCGCGAGCGGCGTCGATTTCCTTCGATGCGATCGGCGGCGCGACGCTCGACGCCCGCGATGCCGCGTTTCAGGCCGAAGTGCTGGCCAAGCTCCGTTCAGCCGATGACATCAGCGTCCGAGACACGCACACGCAAGCCTTCCTGAAGCGCGCGGGAATCGACGCGCGCCTCGTCCCCGATCCGGCATCGATGGTCGCCGAGCTTTTCGACGCGCGCATCCGGACGCGCGCCGGCGCATGCCGCGCGTTCCCGCGCGGTTATCTGGCCGTCCAGTTCAGCGCGGATTTCGGCGACGACGCGACGCTCGCGCAGATCGCGCATCAACTGGATCTGATCGGCGCATCGACGGGACTGGGCATCGCGCTGTTTCGCGCGGGCGCGGCGCCGTGGCACGACGACATCGCGGTCTACGAGCGCATGGCGGCGCGTATGCGCCATCCGTCGGTGACGATCTTCGATTCGCTCGACGTCTGGGACATCTGCGCGCTGATCGCGAAAAGCGACGGTTACGCGGGCAGCAGCCTGCATGGCCGGATCGTCGCGATGGCGTACGGCTTGCCGCGCGTGAATGTGGCGCACGCGGACGCGGCCAAGCAGCGCGCGTACGCCTCGACGTGGGAGATCGCGGGCGCGCCGGGTGTGGTGAGCATCGCCGAATTGCACCCCGCCATGCACGAAGCGCGGGCGATGGATCGCGCGGCGCTTCGCGAGACGGCATCGGCGCTCGCGAAGGCGCATCGGGCGGGATTCGAGCGTGTCGCGCGATCGGCGCTCGGGCCATGAAGACGCGAAATCCGGATACGACCTGACGGCCGCCGAAAGCGGCGCGAAGGCTTCCGGAAAGACGAGATCGGCGCTGGCTGAATAACGCGCCCGGATGCTTCGGGCCGATGCAGGCGAAGGTAGGATGACGGCTTTCGTTCACGCGCCGCAGGTCCATTCCGAATGAATAGCATCACGAAACTCTTCAAGGTCGAAACGATCAATTCACGCGAGGTGACGGTCGAGTTCATCCGCGCGCTGTGGCATTTGCGCTCGCTGCTCGGCACGCTGCTGATGGCGTTCTTCGCGCTCTGCGCGGCGATGTTCTGGCTCGGCGCGCCCGTCGAAACCGCGACGCACGCGCGCGTTTCGTTCGGCGCAACCGTCTATTACTGCGGCGTGACGGCGCTGACCATCGGATACGGCGATGTCGTCGCGACGACGGGCATCGGGCGAGCCTTGTCGATGTTGCTGGGCTTGTATGGCGTGCTCGTCACCGGCACGACGACGGCGGTGGCCGTGTTCGCGGTCCAGCGCGCGGTGAAACGCGATGCGCGACACGCGCCCTGAAGATCGCCGCGTTCCGTCCTATGCTTCATCAGGCGCCATCGAAGGGAGCGACAACGTCATGAACAGCCTCGAAGGAAAGATCGTCGCCATCACGGGCGGCTTCGGCAGTCTCGGACTCGCGACGGCGCGCGTGCTCGCGCAACGCGGCGCGCGGGTCGCGCTGATCGGCCACGGCGCGGCGTCGGAAGCGTTGCCCGCGCCGCTCGGCGACGCGTGCATCGTGACCGGCATCGATCTGACGGATGCGAAATCGGCGCAACAAGCCATCGATACGGTCGTTCAGCGGACGGGCGGCCTCGATGCGCTCGTGAACGTCGCCGGCGCATTCGCCTGGGAAACGGTCGCGGACGGCAGCGCCGACACCTGGCAAGCGATGTTCGATGTCAACGTGAAGACCGCGCTCAACGCATCGAAGGCCGCGCTCGCGCAACTGGGCGCGAAGGAAGGCGGGCGCATCGTCAATGTGGGCGCGCTCGCGGCGATGAAAGCGGGCATGGGGATGGGCGCTTACGCGGCATCGAAGGCCGCGCTGTTGCGCCTGACCGAAGCGCTCGCCGAAGAGTTGAAGGACACGGGCGTGACGGTGAACGCGGTGTTGCCGTCGATCATCGATACCGCGCCCAATCGCCGCGACATGCCCGACGCCGATTTCTCCCGCTGGGTGCGGCCCGAAGCGCTCGGCGCGGTGATCGCGTTCCTGCTTTCGCCGGATGCGCAATGCATCACGGGCGCGGCGATTCCGGTGACGGGACGCGTCTGACGTTTCAGCGCGACTGCGCCTTGAAGCCTTCGCCCTGCATGCCCGCGCGATCCACCGCCGCAATGCGGTTGCGGCCGTTGTCCTTCGCCTGATACAACTGCGCGTCGGTCAGATTGATGAACGCCGTCACGTCCATGCGCTCGCCCGGAACGACGGTGCCCACGCCGAAGCTCGCCGTCACTCGCTGATCGTGCGGCGAGCGCACGTGCGCAATCGCTTCCTCGGCGATCAGCGCGCGGCAACGCTCCGCGACGCGTATCGCGGATTCGGCGTCGGTATCGGCGAGAATCAGCGCGAATTCCTCGCCGCCGAACCGGCCGAGAAAGTGCTGCGGACCCGCCGCCTCGCCGAGCACGCGCGCAATGCGCTTCAGACACTCGTCGCCCTGAACGTGGCCGTAGTAATCGTTGTACGACTTGAAGAAGTCGATATCGATCATCACGAGCGACAGCGGCTTGCCCGAATCCTTCGCGGCATGCCATTCGCGCGCCATCACGTCGTCGAAGCGGCGGCGATTGCCGACGCCGGTCAGGCTGTCGCTGAACGACAGGCGTTCCAGTTCGCGCTGCATTTGCGCGAGCTTTTCTTCGGTGCGCTTGCGTTCGCTGATATCGAACATGAAGCCGATCAGCGCCTCGACCTCGCCTTTCTCGTTGCGCTCGACGTGCACGACATCGCGCAGCCACACGTAGCCGCCGTCGCGGGTGAGCGCGCGGTAATCCGCTTCGTGATCCGTGCCCGCCTTCGATTGAGAGACGCAGAAGTTGACGACTGCTTCGCGGTCGTCGGGATGCATGCGCTCGGCCCAGTCGTTGACCGTTTTCCACGACGACGGCGCCCAGCCGAGCAAGGCCTCGATCTGCGGGCCGATGTAGGCGAATTCCATCGTCGCCCAGTCGATCTTCCACGGAATCGCCTTGGTCGATTCGAGCAGCGTGCGATAGACGGCGTGATCGTCCTCGCCGAGCGCGCGCTCGGGCGGCGCGAGTGTGTCTTCGTGCCGCAGGAAAGCGGCCTGGAGCGAACTGTCGGATGGGGCGCGATTCATCGTGTGCGGTGGCGGCGATGCCTGGTGGACGTGTGCGTGTGTTATCGGCAACGTCCGCCGATTCTGAAGTCGCGCGTGAGGTTTCGGACTTTACTGGTGGGAAGTGCGCGCGCAGTCGCCTATGCTCGCCGGGTAGCTGCAACGCTACAAGGTGGTCTCGTACCTTTGCCCCGACAGGGTCGGGGCTTTTTTTCGCCCGATCGACGTCCTCACCCCTCCCTCCACACCACAAAGTGCATGACATCGGTGCGCGCCTCGTCGAAGCCCGCTTCGCAATAAGCCAGATACAGCCGCCACGTCCGCACGAAGGCTTCATCGAATCCTTGCGCGCGGACTGCATCGGCGTGCATCTCGAACGCGTCTCGCCAACACCTCAGCGTCCTTGCGTAATCCGCGCCGAACGAAAGCGTCGCGCGTGCATCGAGTCCCGCGCGCCGCGCCGCGCGTGCGAAGCGCTCCGGGCTCGGCAGCATGCCGCCCGGAAAGATCGTCTCGCGGATGAAGTCACTGGACGCGCGATACGCGGCAAAGCGCGCATCGTCGATGGTGATCGACTGCACGAGCGCCTTCGCGCCCGGCGCGAGACAGCGGCGCAGCACGCGGAAATACGCCGGCCAGAACCGTTCGCCCACGGCTTCGAACATTTCGATCGACACCACCGCGTCGTACTGTCCATACACATCGCGATAGTCGCGCAGTTCGATATCGACAAGCCCGCTCAAACCTTCGCGCGCCACGCGTTCCACGGCGAACGCATGCTGCGCGGTCGAAACGGTCACGCCGTGCACGCGTATGCCGAGACGCGCCGCGTGCCGCGCGAAGCCGCCCCAGCCGCAGCCGATCTCCAGCACGCGCATCCCCGCCGTGAGTCCGAGCGTATCGACGATGCGCCGATACTTCCGTTCCTGCGCCGCTTCGAGCGGAAGACCGGCGTCGCCATCGAACCATGCGCTCGAATACGTCCACGTCGGATCGAGCCAGAGCCCGTAGAACGCGTTGCCGATGTCGTAATGCGCGTGAATGTTGCGGCGGCTCCCCGCGCGCGTGTTCAGGCGCAGACGATGCCGCACGTTGTGCCAGCACCGCGCGACAAAGCCGCCCGCGACCGTGCGCGCGAGCGCCGTCTCGTTGCGGATCGCGAGCCGCAGCAGGGCGCACGGATCGGGCGTATCGAGCCATTTCGCCCGATACGCCCGCGCGAAGCCGATGTCGCCCGCGCGCAGAATCGCCCGGCACGCGCGCCAGTCGCGGATGAAAAGAAGCGCGGCTGGTTGCATCAGCGGATCGCCGAACACAGAGCGCCCGCCATCCGGCATGACGAGCACGAGATGTCCGACGCTGATGCGACGCAGAAGGCCGAGAAAGATCCGCGCGGACATCGGCATCGCCGATGTCGCGGAGAAAGATCGCAGCAGGTTCATGGTCCCGTCTCGTCCCTCGTCGGTGGATGCTTGCCGTAAAAAGGCACGCGCTTTATCCACAGCCGCAGCGCCTGCCAGTGAATGCGCGCAATGACGCCCGCGGCGAAGAGCGGCGCGCACAAGAGCGTGCGACACGCGAGCGCGCCGGTGAGCGGCCGCGCGACGAGACCGATCGCGGTGCGCAGCAGCAGCCCGTCGCGGTCGCGATAATCGATCGAGATGCTCAAGCGGTCGCCACGCTGCCGCACGCGAAACGCGTAGTCGCCGGCGACATCGCAAAAGGGCGAAACGTGCAGCGTCTTGCGGCAGACGAGCACGGTGTCTTCGACGATCGGCGCATGATCCTGCGCGCTCAGCAAATAGCCGCGATGCTCGCCGAAGGTGTTGCGCACATCGGCGTAAAGCGCGCGCAACGCGCCTGCGCGGTCATGACAGAACCAGAAGCTCACCGGATTGAACGCGTAGCCGAAGACGCGCGGAATCGTCAGAAGATGGATTTCGCCGTCGGCGGGAATGCGCGACTGCGCGAGGCACGCGCGCATCCATAGATCGAGATCGCAGTGTTCGCGCGCGCCGTAATCGCATCGAAACAGCGCGAGCGGCCGAATGCGGTCGATGCCGAACCACGCACAGCGCAACGCGTCGAGACGCGCGACGTCGCAACGCACGTAGCGCACCGGATACTCGAAGCGATGCCGCGCCGGACGCAGCCGCTCGTGCATCACGCGGCCCGTCAGCCATTGCGCCGTCTTCATGGTCGCGCCCATGCCGGCTGGACGCCGAAATCGCGCGCGACGCGCAACGCCGATTTCAGGCCGTCTTCGTGAAAGCCGTAGCCGGTCCACGCGCCCGCGTGCCACGTCCGGCGCACGCCCTGAATGCGCGGCAGACGCGCCTGAGCATCGATGGCGGCGAGATCGAAGAGCGGATGTTCGTATTCGTAGCGGCCGAGTTGCGTGCGAGGCGCGGGTTCATCGACGGGATTGAGCGTGACGATGACCGGCATCCTGAAAGGAAGCGGCTGAAGCTGATCGAGCAGATAGCTCACGCAGACGGGCGCGGCCGCGTCGCGCGCAAGCGCCGCACGCGCGCCGATGTAGTTCCAGGCCGACCACACGCGGCGGCGGCGCGGCAAGAGCGCGCAATCCGTATGCAGCACCGCGATGTTGCGCTGATACCGCACGGCGCCGAGCACTGCGCGCTCATCGGCGGATGCGTTGTCGATGAGGCGCAGGCTCGTCGGTGCGTGCGTCGCGAGCACGACGGCATCGAAGCGCTCGGGACCGGCATCGTCGGTCATCACGGTGACGCCGTTGTCGTCGCGGCGCACGCCTCGCACGGGCGCGCGCGTGCGTACGTCGTCGAGCGTGGCCGCGATGCGCCGCACATACTCGCGCGCGCCGCCCGCGACGGTCTTCCACGGCGGCCGGCCGTTCACCTGCAATAGCGCGTGATTGAGACAGAAGCGCAGGAACGTGGCGGCGGGAAAGCGCAGGATGTCGTGCGCGGCGCTCGACCAGATCGCCGCGGCCATCGGCAGAAGATAGTGGCGCTGAAACGGCGCGCCGTATCCGCCCTCGACGAGCAGTTCGCCGACCGAGCAGCGCGTCGCGCTCACGCGTTCGAGCTGCCTATGAGCCGATGCATTGAAGCGCAGAATGTCGCCCAGCATGCCGATGAACGACGGCGAGAAGAGATTGCGCCGCTGCGCGAACACGGTGTTGAGGTTTGTGCCCGCCCATTCGAAGCGTCCGCCGTCGAGCGAAACGGAAAACGTCATGCCGCTGCGATGCGCCGCGACGCCGAGTTCATCGAACAGCGCGATGAGATTGGGATACGTTCGGTCGTTGAACACGAGAAAGCCCGTATCGACGGGATGCTGCACGCCGTCGAGCGCGACATCGACGGTATGCGTATGGCCGCCGAGATAATCGGCGGCTTCGAAAAGCGTCACGCGATGCGCGCGCGAGAGCAGGTACGCGCTCGCGAGACCGGCGATCCCCGCGCCGATCACCGCGATGCGCTGCTGTCTTTCTTTTGTCGATGATTCCATGACGGGCGGTCTCCTCGCGCCAAAAGGTCTCCTCGCGCCGCGTGGACGTGGCTGTTCCAGACGAGTGCGAGATCAAATACGAGAAAGACGCGCGCGCGGATGCACGCGCGCCGCGCTGCTTCAGTCGCGCTGACCGGGACTTTGAAATCCCGGCTGACCGATCTGCTCCGGCGATTGCGGCACGCGGCTAAAACGCGCGGTGTCGTAGCCCATCGCGTCGAGGCGCGCGAGCATCGAGCGATAGATGTCGTCGCTCATCGCCGGCTCGCGCGAGAAGATCCAGCCGAGCTTTCTGTTCGGATAGCCGAGGATCGTGTAGCGATAATCCGGATCGACGTAGAGCGTGAGTTGCGTCACGCGTATCGGCCAGAAGAGTTGCACGCTCCATTCGCCGCCGTTGCTGCCGGGCTTCACGGTATCGACGAAACGATGCGTCGTTTCCTCTTGCCCGAAGCCGTTCTTGCGGCCGAAAAAGACGTCGTCGATTTTTCCGTCCGCGCGCAGCGACCATTCGACATGCGTGCCGACGAAATCGCGTTCCGCGAAGTACGGAATATTCGCGATGACATACCAGCGCCCCATGTAGCGCGGCACGTCCACGGCAACGGTTTCGAGCGGTCGGTTCGCTCGCGGATTCGGATTCGGCGGACTCGAACAGCTCGCCACCGCCACGACGACGCCGGCCGCCACCAGCGCCACGATGAGCGCCCGCTTCGTGTTTGTCATGGCATCACCTTTATCGGACGCTTCTCGAACAGATAGTGCGCGACGCCCCATTCGCGGCCGCGCGCGTAGCCGAACAACTCGGCCACCGCCATGTAGAACATGCGCCAGCGCTGAAACCAGATGGCGGCCGCATCGCCATAGACGTCGCGCAGCATCGGCATGACGCGATCGCGAGCGGCATCGAGATTCGCGAGCCATTGATTCGCCGTGCGCGCGTAGTGCGTGCCGTTCATCCACCACTGACGCGTGACGCGCAAATCGTCCTGAAAGTGCAGCAGCAAGGACGCGGATGGCATCGTGCCGCCGGTGAAGAAATAGCGCGACATCCAGTCGCCGCCGTCGCGCGATGTGAAGTGATACGCAAGCGTCGCGTGCGCGAAGTGGTGGACAAAAAGTCGTCCGTCATCGGCGAGCCAGCGCGCGATCTTCGCGAGCAACAGGCCGTAATGCTTCATGTGCTCGAACATTTCGATCGACAGAATGCGATCGAACGGCGTCTCGTCGTGCGCGAAATCGAAATCGACGACATCGCCCGTCACGACGCGCAAGTTGCGAAGGCCGCGCTGCTGCGCCCGCGCTTCGATGAACGCGCGTTGCCCGCCCGAATTAGACAGCGCGACGATTTGTGCGCGCGGATAACGCTCCGCCATCCACAGCGCGAGCGAGCCCCAGCCGCAGCCGAGATCGAGGATGCGTTGACCATCGGCGAGTTGCGCGCGCTCGGCATAGCGTTCGAGCATCGCGAGTTCGGCTTGCGCGAGCGTTTCGTCGCCGCGCGGGTACAGACCGCACGAGTACTTCAGGCGCGGGCCGAGGTGCGCTTCGAAGAACGCATCGGGCAGCTCGTAATGCTGCGCGTTGGCGGCGTGCGTATCGATCGCGATCGGGCTCGCGCGCAGTTCGTTCAGAAAGCGCTCGAACGCCTGCGTGCGTTGTGCGTTGTCGTTCGCATATTCGTCGATGAGACGCTGACGGATCAGCAGGCGCATGCCGGCGCGCACGAGCGCATCAGGCACGAGGCCGCGCTCGCACGCGCGAATGATGCGGCTTTCGTCGAGCGCGGGCATGTCGGCGGGTGCGGCGGGCGCGGATGAGGTATCGCGGGCGGTGATGTTCATCGGCGTGTCCTTGCTTTGTTCATGCGCGTTTACGCGGCCACGGAATCAGCGCGCTCGTCGTTCGCATGTAGTCGCGATAGCCGTCGCGCGTATCAGCGAGATGCGCTTCGAGAATCGGAATGCCCGATACCTTCAACAGCAGCCACGCCATCAGCACGGGCGGCGCGAGCGTCGCCCAGCCCCACGGCATGCCGATCGAGAGCACCGCGTACGCGAGCCAATGCACGCATTCGAAGAAGTAATTCGGATGGCGCGAATAGCGCCACCAGCCATTGCGGCACACTTTTCCGCGATGCGCGGGATCGGCGGCGAAGCGCTTGAGTTGACGATCGGCCGCCGCTTCGCCCGCGACCGCGACGATCCACACGGCGGCGAATCCCGCGATGCACAGCGGACTCGCCGCCTCGCGCGCATAGGCGGGCACGAAGAACGCGATGGCAAGCAGCATCGAAATGAACGCCTGCAACTGGAAGAAGCCGAGCATGTTGCGCGCGGCGTGTTCGCCCCAGCGTTCGCGAAACGCGCGATAGCGCGTGTCTTCCGGCTTGCCGCGATTGCGCCGCCACAGATGCCGCGCGAGCCGCGCGCTCCAGAGCCCGCCGCCCGCCGCGACGCATACGCGATTGACCGTCGCGCCTGTCCCGCACGCGGTGATGACGAGCGCGGCCGCGCCGAGCGAAGCGGCCCAGAGCGGATCGACCATGCCCGCGTTTTCCGTGCGCAACTGCCAGAGCCACGCGGCAAAAAAGACCAGCACGAATCCGCTGACGACGACGAGCACGGTGACGATGAAAGGCATGGCGGCTCCGCGAACAGGCGTTCACCGAGTCATACGGATGCCGAGTGCGATTGGATGCAGCGAACGAAAGATGGACGTTCGCTGTGCGAGAGTCGCGATGCGATCGATCGTCAGGTCGAACGCATCTGGCCGGTTGCGAGCACGGGTCCGGTCGGGGCGCCCGTCGGCGAGCCGCCGGGGGGTTCGTCGGATACGGCGAGCACGGCCTGCGCGCTGAGTTGCGCGACGATCTCGGGCGGCAGCGTCATCGTCGCGGGACGATCGGGCGGGAAGACGCCGAGGGCAATCGGCTTCGCGTTCGGCGGAATCAGCCACAGTTCCGTCGCGCGATTCGCGGGGATCGTAACGTGCGACGCGGGCACGACGACCATGCGCGCGCGCCGCACATCGACGGTCGCGGTCCAGTGCACGACGCCGTCCTTGCGCGCGATCGACGCGACCATGTACTCGCCGGAGACGGCTGCCGTCGTCGGCGTTTGCGGGGCTTGCCGCAGCAAGGTGAAGGTCACGCCGAGCAGGACGAGCGCGGCGACGCTCGCGCCGATCGTCAGCCAGCGCCACACGTTCAGGCTGTCGCGCCAGCGTTCGCGTTTCGGCTGCGGCGCGATGAATCCCAGATCGCGGCGGATGCGCGTCCACACGCGCGGCGACGGCGCGATCGCGCGGACATCGTCGGCGAGCGGGGCAAGACGTCGCTGCCAGTCATCGAGCGTGTGCCGCAACGCGGGATCGCGCGACACGTCCGCTTCGAGCGCTGCGCGTTCGCGCGCGTCGAGCACGCCGAGCGCATATTCGGCGCAGCGCAGATCGTCGTCGTCGCGAGCGGGCGTGTTCATTGTTCGAGGCAGGTCTTGAGCTGCATCAGGCTGCGGCGAATCCAGCTTTTCATCGTGCCGAGCGGCACGGCGAGCCTTTGCGCCAGTTCGTTGTACGTCGCGCCGGTGAAGAACGCCTCGCGGATCGCGCTCTTCTGCTGCGGCTCCAGCCGGTCGAGACACGATTCGAGCCGCCGCCGTTCCTCGCTCGATTCCGCCGCGGCCGCGGGCGTGGGCGCTTCGTCGGCGATGTCGGGCGCATCGCCTTCGCCAAGCAGTTCTTCGCGATGCTGACGCATGCGGTCGATCGTGCGATTGCGCCCGAGCGCGACGAGCCATGTCATCGCGCTGCCGCGTGCCGGATCGAAGGTATCCGCGCGACGCCAGGCCGTGGCGAACACTTCCTGCAGCAGGTCTTCGGCTTCGCCGCGATCGCGGATCATGCGCACGATCACGCCGAACACTCGCGCCGATGTCGCGCGATACAAGTCGGCGAACGCCTGTTCGTCGCCCTTCGCGACGTTCGTGAGCATCTCGTCGATGCGCTCGCGGGGCAGGCGTTCGATATCGCCGGAGTAGGTGTCCGTCATGTGCAGGTCAGGTGTCTCGCGGTGCAATCCCTACTTGTGCGAAAGCATCGTTCCACGGCAACCCGACGCGAGACACCGGCACGCATAGAGCCGCTTGAGCGCCGCGGTGCGCCGGCCATCGACGGTCAGGCAATAGTCGATGAACAACTCCTGGCCTTTGCCGATCGGCCGGATCGCGCGGATGAACACGCGCTCGCCGTCCTGCTCCGCTTCGCAGTTCGGCGCGCAACTATGATTGAGCCAGCGCGCGGAATTGCCGCCGCGCGCGCCGTCGATGACCGTGCCGTCATCGAGACCGAAGAGGAAGGTATGACCCTCTTCCGCGTTCGATTTCGCGTGCATGCGCTGCGCCTCCTTCCACGACAGGCGCAGACCCTTGTATTCGAGCAGCAGCGCGCCCGTGGGAAGGTCGGCGAGAGCGAAAACGCCCCGGCCATGAACGGGCGATGTCCGGACAGTGATTCGACGCATGGTGTGGCGGGCCGCAGTGAGGAGGTTGAATATTTGAGTGCAGGCGTGAGCATCGTTATGATGTGGCCGTCATAAATCGTTGTCACGTCCATGCCCGCAGTTTCTCCCCGCAAGAGCAGGAAGCGCAAGCCATTACGCGGCTCGCTTGCGCGATATCGCAACCGGATCGTCGAAGTTCTCGGGGAGGCGCGCGGCCAGCGCGTGATGATACGGTCGATTCATGACGACGGCGTGGAGCGGCGCACCGCCGTGAAATGGATCAACCTGCTCCCGCTCGAAACGGAGTTGTTCTAGCGCTACCGGATGTCGCGCTTCTGAACGATGCGGCTCACCACCACGAGACAAACCGCGAGCAACACGCCGATATAGCCCACGACGGCCAGCCATCCGCCGTGCTGCCAGAAAGATCCGCCAATCGATCCGAGCACGCTCGACCCGACGTAGTAAGCGAGCAGATAGAGCGATGCCGCGTGACCCTTGGCACTGCCGGCGAGTTGCCCGACCCATCCGCTCGCGACCGAATGCGTGACGAAGAAGCCGATCGTCACGAGCACGATGCCGACGATGATCGTCACGAGCGCGCCCGAAAGCGTCAGCGCGAGACCCAGAGCGAACAGCACGACACCGCTGACGAGAACCGGCGCTCGTCCGAACCTGTCGGCAAGCGCGCCCGCCGTCGACGACGACACCATCCCGAACAGATACGCGCCGAAGATCAGGCCGCATGCGGTCGCGCTCAGGTTGAACGGCGGCGCGACAAGACGGAATCCCGCGTAGTTGTACACGGTCACGAACGCGCCCATCGCGAGAAAGCCGATGGCGAACACGAGCGGCAGAAGTCCGTGAAGCAATTGCGCTTTCCACAGCTGAAAATGATGCCGAAGCGTGAGATCGGTGCGTTTGACGAAACGCCGTGACGGCGGCAGCAGCATCACGAATGCGATGGCCGCGATCAGATCGATGACGCTGATCGTCCACATCGCCGTGCGCCACGAGAAATATTCCTCGAGCGCGCTCATGCCGATCCGCCCGATCATGCCGCCGAAAGCCGTGCCGCCGACGTAAAGGCCCATCGCGAAGCCGAGCCCTTCGGCTGCGATTTCTTCGGCGAGATACGCCATGGCGACGGCGGGCACGCCGCCAAGCGCGAAGCCTTCGAGCGCGCGCCATACGAGCATCGCGTCCCAGTGCGATGCGCTCGCCGCCAGCAGATTGAACACGGCCGCCGATGTCATCGATGCGAACATCAGCCCGCGCCGCCCGACGCGCTCGGACAACGCGCCCGCGCACAGAATGGACACCGCGAGAAATCCGGTCGAAACCGACAGCGACAGCGAACTCGCCGCCGCGCCGATATGAAACTCGCGCGCGAACGCCGGAAGCAGCGGCTGGACGCAATAGAGCAGCGAAAACGTCGAGAAGCCCGCGAGAAAGAGCGCGAGCGCGATGCGCCGATACGCGGCCGAAGCAGGAGAAATGCCGCTGGGAAGCGGGCGCGTCGCGGCGGTGCGTTCGTGGGTCGCCGACGGTGAAATCGAAGGGGAGGACATGGGCGTCGCCGGTTGAGAAGTAACCGGATTCATTCTTGCCAATGCGCGCTCATATGTCCAATATATGAAAGTATGCCCGGCAATATCTTTTAGCACTGGCTCGATCGTGTTCATGCAAAAGGAACAAGAAAATGGAGCTTCGGCATCTGCGTTATTTCCTGGCTGTGGCCGAAACCGCGAATTTCACGAAGGCCGCCGAGATGCTCGGCATCGGCCAGCCGCCTCTTTCCCAGCAAGTGAAAGCGCTGGAGCAGGAACTCGATGTCGTGTTGTTCAAGCGCACCGCGCGCGGCGCGGAACTGACGCTGGCCGGACGCGTGTTCGCCGACGAAGCGCGCCGCGTGCTCGACGACGCGCAACGCGCAGCGCGAGCGGCCCAACGCGCGGCGCGGGGTGAAACCGGACATTTGCGCGTCGGGTTCACGGGCACGGCGGCGTTCAACGAGCGCGTGTCGGCGCTGATCCGCAAATTTCGCGAAGCGTATCCCGATGCGGAACTGACGCTGCACGAAGCCGCTTCCGGCGTGCTGCTGGACGAGATCGAAGCGGGGCAGCTCGATGTCGCCATCGTTCGTCCGGAGCGTCGCGTCGCGGACGTAGTGCAGCAGCATGACTGGGACGACGAGCCGATGTTCGTCGCCTTGCCTGTCGGTCATCGGCTGGCTTCGCGCCGGCGCATCGAGTTGGCGGAACTGATCGACGAGCCCTTCGTGCAAGTGCCGCGCGCGGCGGGCGGCACGCTGTTCGACGACATCGTTGCCGCATGCGCCGCGGCGGGTTTCGAGCCGCGTCTCGCGCAACCCGCGCCGCAGATGGCGTCGGCGGTGACGCTCGTGGCGGCGGGGCTCGGCATATCGATCGTGCCGAAGGCGATCACGCAGGTGCGCGTCGCGGGCGTCGTCTACCGTCCGATCGTCGCGCGAGGCTTGCGCGCGCGGCTCGCGCTGGCGTCGCGGCGCGACGATCCATCGGCGGTGGTGCGCAATTTCCTCGAGCTTGCGTAGTTCAGTTCGTCAATAGTCCGCGCGCCTGTTCGAGCAACGCGGCGGCGGCGAGAAATTCCTTGCGGCCCGCCATCGTGAGCGCGGCGATCGCCGTGTCCTTGAAAAGCTCGTCGTTCGACGTGACGAGCGCGTCCGCTTCCCCGATTCGTCCCTGACGCAGCCGATAAAACGCCAGCATCTCGAACGCCTGCGCGCGCCGATCTTTATCCGCGCCCGACGCAACCAGTTGCGCCGCGCCGACCAGTTGTGCCAGCGCGCTTTCGTAGTCTGCCCGTTCCATCGTCGCGTTTCTCCCGAATCGTTGCCAATAATTCTCGCGCGTTTTGGTTCAAACTATCGCATCCGATACCGAACCGAAACAACGAAGGAGACGACGCATGGCAGTAAGCGAAGCAGTGATGGCATTGCGTGAAGCGCTCGGCGCACAGGTCGTGGCGCTGCCCGACGAATTCGGCGACCGGCGCGTCGCCGACTGGAGCGGCATGCCCGGCGCGACGCCGCTCGCGATCATCCGTCCGCGCGATACGAATGAAGTCGCGCAGGCGCTCGCCATCTGCTCGGCGCACAAGCAGCCGGTCGTCACGCAAGGCGGATTGACCGGACTCGTCGGCGGCGCGAATCTGCTCGGCGGCGAAGTGAGCCTGAGTCTCGACCGCATGAACCGCATCGTCGAGATCGACGCAATCTCGGGGACGATGACCGTCGAAGCCGGCACGCCGCTGCAAGTCGTGCAGGAAGCGGCGAGCGCGGCGGGCTTCTACTTTCCGCTCGATCTCGGCGCGCGCGGCAGTTGTTCCATCGGCGGCAATCTCGCGACGAACGCGGGCGGCAACCGCGTCATCAAGTACGGGATGATGCGCGATCAGGTGCTCGGCGTCGAAGCGGTGCTCGCGAGCGGCGAGATCGTCGGCGGGCTCAACAAGATGATCAAGAACAACAGCGGTTACGACTTGCGCCATCTTCTGATCGGCAGCGAAGGCACGCTCGCCGTCATCACGCGGGTCGTGCTGCGCTTGCGTCCAAAGCCCACGGCGACCGCGACCGCATGGTGCGGCCTGCCCGATTTCGCCGCGGTGACGACGCTGCTCACGCGCGCGCAGGCGAGCCTCGCGCCGGGCGTGTCCGCGTTCGAAGTGATGTGGGCCGGCTATCACGATACGGTCATCGCGAATCTGAAAAACCTGCGCGCGCCGCTCGCCGATGCGCATCCGTTCTACGTGCTGCTGGAAAGCGTCGGCACCGATCCCGCGCGGCACGGCGAAGCGTTCGAGGAATTTCTCGGCGGCATGCTCGAAGCGGGCATCGTGACGGACGCGGCCATTGCATCGAACGAAGCGCACGCGCGCGATTTCTGGGCGATCCGCGATGCGCCCGGCGAATACGATCGCTTCATCCCGAACTACGCGGCGTACGACGTGAGCTTTTCGATCGCGCAAGTCGGCGATGCGGCCGCGCAATGCGAAGCGCGTCTGCGCGCGCGCTGGCCGGGCGCCATCGTGATGACCTACGGCCATCTCGGCGACGGCAACATTCACATCGTCGTGGATATTCCCGGCCGGGGAAAACAGGATCACGACGATGTCGATGCCGTCATTTACGACGTCACGCGCGAGTTCGAAGGATCGATTTCGGCGGAGCACGGCATCGGCGTGAAGAAGCGCGAATATCTTCATCTCGCGCGCCGCGCAGCCGATATCGCGGCGATGCGCGCGATCAAGGCATCGCTCGATCCGCACGGCCTGCTCAATCCCGGCAAGGTGTTCTAGCCGCGCTTGTGCGAATGCCGGTGGTGAATGTCGGGGAAGTGCGCGTGCGAGTGCGTGATCGGCAGATGCGCGTGCGGATGCGTGTGCGGTTCGTCGCCGGAATACGGAAAGTCGTGCGTATGCCGATGATGCTCGTCATGCACATGCCGATGCGTATGTTCCAGGCGCTCGTGCGTGTGCTCGTGCTCGTGCCGTTCGCGTACGTGCAGCCACACGCCGAGCGTCATCAGCGCGGCGGCGATCCAGAACGGCATGCCCGGCGTTTGCGGCCAGATCGCGAGGGAGAGCGCGACGCCGAACACCGGCGCGACCGAGAAGTACGCGCCGGTGCGCGCCGTTCCGAGATGCCGTAACGCGATCACGAACAGCACGAGGCTCACGCCGTAGCCGCCGAAGCCCGTCGCCATCGCGGCGATGACGATAGGCGGCGCGGGCAAGTGCGCGCCCATCGCGAATGCGATGCCGAGATTCGTCGCGCCCGCGACGAGCCCTTTCGCGCAGGCGATGACCATTGCGTCGGCGGTCGAGATCTTGCGCGTCAGATTGTTGTCGATGGCCCAGCACAGGCACGCCAGGGCGATCAGGATCGCGCCGGTCGTCGCATGGGCGGCGCCCGGTTCCCACGCGAGCACGACGCCGCCCGCGACGATCGCGGCCATGCCGAGAAACACGGATACATCGACGTTTTCCCGAAAGACGATCCACGCGATCGCCGCCGTCAGCACGCCTTCGAGATTGAGCAAGAGCGAGCTCGTCGCGGCGGGCGTGCTGGTCAGGCCCAGCATCAGCAAGGCCGGCCCGGCGACGCCGCCGAACGCGATCGCGCCGCACAGCCATGCGATTTCCCGAGCGCGCATGCCTTCGGTTTTTTCGCGCCAGATTCCGCGCGCGAGCAGAATCGCGCCGAGGCCGACGCCGCTGCCGAGATAGAACAGGCCCGCGACCATGAACGGCGGCATCGGGCCGAGCAGCGCTTTCGCGATGGGCGTGGTCGCGCCGAAGAGCGCGGCCGCGGTGAGGGCGACGAGAATCGCGGTGAATCGGCTTTGCATGAAGGGACCGTGGAACGCATCGTGACGTCTCGAAAGTGTAGTTCACATGGTCTGACGCCCGCCGCGCTCTCATTCTTTGCTCATTTTCGCCGCTCAGAATGCCTCCATCGACGAACAACGCAGCGCGGGAGACGAGAAATGAAGACGATCCGACATGTGATGGTGGGCGTGAAACTCCTTGGCCTCGTGACGGTGGCGCAGGCGCATCCGTTCATCGGCGTGGGCATTGTGGGCGGGCCGGTGTTCCCGGTCGCATCGAGCGTGCAGAGTGCGCCGCCGCTGCCGGTCTATGCGCACGCGACGGATTCCGGCCCCGCGCCGCTGCCGCCCGATGCGCCGCCGGTGCGGTACGCGCGACCGGCCATCGGCAATATCTCGGCGATCATGGGGCACGCGAACGCGGCAGGCGTGTGAATCGCGCTCACATGAAAGTCAAAACGATTCGTTTGTGCCGATTCGCGCGCGGCGTTAGCCTGAAACGATGAACAGCACAATCGACTACGCAGCCATCGCCGATGCCGCGCGCGATGGCTACATGAATCGCGTCATCGCAAACGTCAACGATCACGACGTCCATATCAGCGTGATGGACGCGCCGTATCGATGGCACTTTCATCCGAACTCCGACGAGACTTTCGTGGCGGTCGAAGGCACGCTCGTCATCGAGTTCGAGGAAGGCGCCGTCGAATTGCGCGCCGGGCAATTGCTGACCGTGCCCGCGGGCAAGCCGCATTGCACGCGCCCGGGCGGCGCGCGTTCGGTGAATCTGACGATCGAGAAAAAGGACACGCAAACCGTGTTCTGCGACGCGCCCGCCTAACGCGCCGCACGCGTTTCGAGATGCTCGACGAGCCGCCTCGCGGCCGGCTGCAACGCCTCGAAGTCGCGAAAACATACGACGAAGCGGCGCTTCGCGAACGCATCGGAGAGCGGCACGGCTTCGATGCCGAGCGCCTGCCGATACGTTCCGGCGACTTCCATCGGCACGACGCTGATGCCGAGCCCCGCCGCGACGACGCGAAACGCCGCATCGAAACTCGACACGATCACGCGATACGACATCGACTTGCCCGCTTGCGCCGCCGCGCGCTGGAGCATCGTATGCACGGCGGTCGCGGGCGGCAGACCGACGTGCTCGAATTCCAGCGATTCCTCGAAGCTCACCGAACGCCGCTTCGCGAACGGATGATCCGCCGGCACCGCGAGCGCGAGCCGGTCGTGCCGATAAGCGCGATGTTGCAGCCCGTGCAGATCGACGCTGTCCCAGCACACGCCCACCGACGCCACGCCTTCGCGCAACTGCCGCACGAGATCGTTCGATAGCCGTTCTTCGACATCGACCTTGATGTTCTTGTTGGACGGCTCGCGCATGAACGACGCGATATCGTCGAGCAACGCTTCCGCAATCGCCGATGCCGACGCGCAAATGCTCACGCGCCCCATGAGACCGCCGCCGAACGCGGCGACGTCGTTGGCGATGCGTTCCATCGTGAACAGCACGCTGCGCGCGTGTTCGAGCAGCGCGATGCCCGCGGGCGTCGGTTCGACGCCGCGCCGCGAGCGCGACAACAACGGCACGCCGAGCGATGTTTCCAGTTGCGCGATGCGCTTGCTGATCGCGGATGGTTCGATATGCGCCTCGTGCGCCGCGCGCGCGATGTTCTGGTGCTCGCAGACCGTCACGAAGAGACGCAGCGTTTTCAAATCGATATCGCGCATGTGACCGGATTCCTCTGACGTTCCGAACGGGAAGCATGAGCCTTCCAAATTACCGCTTTTAGGCCATTTGCGGAATCTCTAAAGTCGAGACCATACACATAAGACCGGAGACAAAGCCATGCCCGCGTTCCCGCAGAACGCCGTAATCCGCGAAGTCGGCCTGCGCGACGGCCTGCAGAGCATTCGCACGGTCGTGCCGACCGAACGCAAGATCGAATGGATCGGCGATGCCTACGCCGCCGGTCAGCGCGAAATCGAAGTCGGTTCGTTCGTGCCCGCGCGCCTTCTGCCGCAACTCGCCGATACCGCCGAACTCGTCGCCTACGCAACGACGCTGCCGGGCCTGCTGGTTTCGGTGCTCGTCCCGAATCTGAAAGGCGCGGAGCGCGCCATCGAAGCGCACGCCGATCTGATGCTCGTGCCGCTTTCCGCGAGCCGCGCGCACAGTCTCGCCAATCTGCGCAAGACGCCCGAGGAAGTCGTCGATGAAGTCGCGCGCATGCGTGCGGCGCGCGATGCGTCGGGCGCGAAGACGCTGATCGAGGGCGGCATCGGCACGGCGTTCGGCTGCACGATTCAGGGCCGCGTCGATCACGCCGATGTGCTGCGCTACATGCAGGCGCTGCTCGATGCGGGCGCGGACCGCGTGAGCATCGCCGATACGGTTGGATACGCCGGTCCGCGTGCGGTGCGCGAGCTCTTCGAGAAGGCGCGCGACATCGCCGGCGAGCGCTTCTGGTGCGGCCACTTTCACGACACGCGCGGCCTCGCGCTCGCCAATGTCTACGCCGCGCTCGAAACCGGCGTCGCGCGTTTCGATGCGACGCTCGCGGGCATCGGCGGCTGTCCGCATGCGCCGGGCGCGAGCGGCAACGCGTCGAGCGAAGACCTCGCGTTCATGCTCGCCGATATGGGCATCGAGACCGGCATCGATATTTCAGCGTTGCTGGACGTGGGCGCGAAACTCGCGCGCTGGCTCGACGGCGAAACGCTGCACGGCGCGCTCGCGCTCGCGGGCTTGCCGGTCAATCACGAATCGAAAACTGCAATCGAAGCCTGAGGACGTCATGAGTCATTCAACCCTGCCGCTCGAAGGCGTGCGCGTGATCGAGTTCACGCATATGGTGATGGGCCCGACCTGCGGCATGATCCTCGCGGATCTCGGCGCGGAAGTCATCAAGATCGAGCCGCCCGGCGGCGACAAGACGCGCAATCTGCCGGGTCTCGGCATCGGCTTCTTTCGCTCGTTCAATCGGAACAAGAAGAGCGTCGTCATCGACATCAACACGGAAGAAGGGCGTGACAGCGCGCTCGAACTGATCGGCGCATGCGATGTGCTGCTCGAAAATTTCCGCCCCGGCCTCATGACGAAGCTCGGTCTCGACTACGAAACCTTGTCGAAGGCGCATCCGAAACTGATCTACGTGTCGCACAAGGGCTTTTTGCCGGGGCCGTACGAGAAGCGTCTCGCGCTCGATGAAGTCGTGCAGATGATGGGCGGCCTCGCCTACATGACCGGTCCGGCGGGCAGGCCGCTGCGCGCGGGAACGTCGGTGAACGACATCATGGGCGGCATGTTCGGCGCGATCGGCGTGCTCGCCGCGCTGCGCGAACGCGATCTCACCGGACGCGGCCAGGAAGTGCAGAGCGCGCTCTTCGAGAACTGCGTGTTTCTCTCCGCGCAACACATGCAGCAATACGCGATGACGCGCGAAGCGCCGCCGCCGATGCCGTCGCGCGTATCGGCATGGAGCGTGTACGACGTATTCACGCTGGCCGAAGGCGAGCAGTTGTTCATCGGCGCGGTGAGCGACAAGCAATTCGTTACGCTTTGCGATGTGCTCGAACGTCCCGATCTCGCGCAGGCGCCCGAGTTCGCGACCAATGCGATGCGCGTCGCGGTGCGGCCGCAATTGCTCGCGCGGCTCGGCGAGATTCTCGCGGATCACCGCGCCCACGAGCTCGCGCCGAAGCTCGAAGCGGCCGGCATTCCCTACGCGCCGATCATGCGCCCCGAACAGTTGCTCGACGATCCGCATCTGAAAGCGAGCGGCGGACTCGTGCCGATGCAGACCGACGACGGCGGCACGACCGACGTGGTTTTGCTCCCGCTCACGATGGGCGGACGCCGCCCCGGCGTGCGGCAGCCGCTCGCGCGCGTCGGCGAGCACACGGACGAAGTGCTCGGGCAACTGACGAAACGCGTCACGGCATGAGGCATTGCGACAGGCGCATATAAAAAACACGCGCCGTCGCCAACACAGGAGACAGGACAATGCAGCCCACTTTCAGCGCGGTCGCCGAGCCGCTCGCAACGCCCGACGTTCGCGTCGCCACGACGCCCGGCGCGCAAATCTCCGCGCGCATGGATCGACTGCCGATCACGCGGCATCTCTGGATGCTCGTGTTGCTCATCTCGCTCGGCGGCTTTTTCGAAATCTACGATCTGATCTTCACCGGCTATATCGCGCCGGGCATGGCGAAGAGCGGACTTTTGCAGACGACGACGCATGCGTTCTTCGGCTTCACCGGCATTGCGGGATTCATCGCGGCGACGTTCGCGGGCTTGTTCATCGGCACGTTCTTCTTCGGCTGGCTGCCGGACCGCTACGGACGGCGCAGCGTGTTCACGTTCTCGCTGCTGTGGTACTCGATCGGCTCCGCGATCATGGCGTTCCAGACGAGCCCCGAAGGCGTGATCTTCTGGCGCTTCGTGACGGGCATCGGGGTGGGCATCGAAATCATTACGATCGACAGTTACGTGACGGAACTCGTGCCGCAGCACATGCGCGGCCGCGCGATGGCCTTCAATCAGATGGTGATGTTCGCGGCGGCGCCCGTCGCCGCGCTGCTTTCATACTGGCTCGTGCCGGAAACCGTGTTCGGTCTCGATGGATGGCGCGTCGTCGTGCTCGCCGGTTCGGTCGGCGCGGTGATCGTGTGGTTCATCCGGCGCGCGGTGCCGGAAAGCCCGCGCTGGCTCGCGATGCATGGCCGGCTCGAGGAGAGCGAACGCGTCGTCGGCGACATTGAGCGCGTGGTCGAGCGCGAATCGGGCGCCGCATTGCCGCCGCCCGCGCCTGTCGTCGAGCAGCCGGCGCATCGGCGGGCGTCGCTCGGCGAGCTGTTCGTCGCGCCGTATCGCTCGCGTCTCGTGATGCTCATCGTCTTCAACTTCTGTCAGGCGATCGGGTACTACGGCTTCGCGAACTGGGTGCCGACGCTCTTGATCGGGCAGGGCATCACCGTGACGAAGAGCCTGCTGTATTCGTTCATCATCGCGTTCGCGCTGCCGCTCGGACCGCTCTTCGCGATGTTCTACGCCGACCGCGTGCAGCGGAAGTATCTGATCGTCGGCGGTGCGCTCGTCGTGATCGCGAGCGGTCTCGCGTTCGGGCAGATGAAATCGCCCGTTGCGCTCATCGCGCTCGGCGTGCTGATCTCGCTCGCCGGCCAGACGATCTCGGTCTGCTATCACGCGTATCAGACCGAGCTTTTTCCCACGGCCGTGCGCTGCCGGGCGAGCGGAATCGTCTACTCGGCGAGCCGCGCGGGCGCGATGATGTCGGGCTTCATCATCGCGTCGCTGCTGAAGGATTTCGGCGTGCCGGGCGTGTTCATCGGCATTACGGTTTGCATGCTGCTCGTGGCGCTGGCAATCGGCTTGTTCGGTCCGAAGACCAACGGGCTGCGGCTCGAGGAGCTGAGCCGGTGAATCAGGTGACGCGCGCGCGTGCGTTCGAAACGCAGTGCAATCGGACATACGTTCGGGGTCGCGGCATCCTATGCTGAAGCGGGATCGATTCCTGCTGCGCGTCGCTCCAGGCGAGCGACGCGGGCTTCAGTCAAATGAACACGCAACTCAGTGAACAATGCAGGGCGCGGCTGTATCGGCTGAAGTTCGAGACGCCTCTGGAAAGCGTCGCTTTCGTGCTCGCCGATAGCCGCGAGGCCGCTTGGCGCATCGGCAAGACGGTGATGGCGGTGGTGCACGGCGTCGGCATACAGAACGTCTCGCTGCACGATATTCGATCGTTTCGCGAACTCGTGAGCGCAGGCGTCAGCGATGACCAGGACATGCGTATCTTCGAGTTGGCCGTCGCGGGCGGAAAGGTCGCCCATTGGACGCACGCGCCTTACTTCTTCACCGACGACGCCACGCTGCTCGGCAAATGGGCCGAACTGCGCGCCGATCTCGCCGCTGACATCGCGCGCACGGCGCTTCGACGCGCGAAGTAGCAGCGCTTCGAACGGGTATATCTCATGCTGGAAGCACGCCATATCCACGGCGCGTACGGGGTGTCCGGATGATACGGTCGTACAACCACAAGGGCTTCGTGCTCGAAGTCGCGATCGAAACGAGCAGCCGGCTCGTGCCGCCGCCGGGCGAATTGCGCTATCTGGCGATCGTGACGATCAGCCGTTCGGGAAGGCCGGTCACTGCGTTCTCGCCACTCCTGATCGAGAACACACGCTATTCGAATTTCGCATCCGCCGAGGACGCGCTGATGAGCGCGCACACGCAGGCGCGCACGCTGGTCGACGAATGGGTGCGGGCGGCACTATAAATTAGCGCCGCGCGACGAACCCGGATCAGGCAGCGACGCGCCGGTTCTGTTGCCCTTCCTGCGCGTCGGCAGCGGTGGCGAGCGCGTTGTCGAGTAACGCGAGTTTGCGTTGAAGCGATGCTACACGCTGACTTTGCGACGGGACGAGGTCGTACTCCGCGTCCAGTTGCGAAATCCGCATATCCCAATAGCTGGCGGGAAGGCGATCGGAAGCCGAGTTCCCTTCGACGACACTCGAGAGAATCATTTCCAGATGCAGAAGCTCGCGTTCAGCGAGCTGAGCGGGCCGCCGCTGTCGAAATGCTGGGACGGTCGTGGCATTGGCGCTTCTTTTCATGTGGCTATATCCGGCTAGATTTTACAGAGGCCTCTATTAAAGCAAGCAGCGTTCCGCAGAGGCGATTCAAGCTCCTTCAGATTGTTTCGAAATGAAACGAGCAGAACGCCCGGTCCCGTTCTGTGCGGTAGCAAACGTTTGCGCGACGGTTACATTTAGTGAAGAACTTGTTCGCGAATTTCCGAAATTTGCCGTCACAGGACGTAATTTCGTCGCCTGATTTGCCCGTCTATCTCGCGCAAAATTTTCAAAACGTCGAGATATTTAGAGAAACATATCGCGTTACTCGTTGATTCGATTCATCTAAATGCGATTCGTTCCGTTCGCGGTGGGCGCGTAACCTTTACGGTCGGCATCAAGAATCGGGAAAATCGTTCGGGTACTTCGGGTAACTGAGTGATTTCGACGGCCGCTGTTCTGAGACCGTCTAAAGCGCTCGGATTAATCGCCGCGTCGGGAATAAAAACGGAGCGGCTCCCTCTCGCGAAACCGCTCCGTGTCCTCGAGATATCTGCGTGGAGATCTTCAGACCCGAGAAGCTTAGCAAAACGCCTCGGCCGCTATAAACCGCATGCGACGCAATGGACTTCTCCAGAATGCGCAGTAATAACGTCGTCGATGTGCAACAGCCATTTGGATTATCTGAGCTCCGAATCGCCGCTAAGCACTTGACCTTAAAAGATTATGAAGGGATCTGCACGCCGGTTCGCAGAATCAGCAAATGATTATTGCGCCGGATACGCGGTCACATTCAAGCGCCCGTCGCATACAGTGTGTCCCAGTTTCCCGGGCTCTTTCAGTCCCTGGAAGCTTTCGCATTAAACAGGACACAGAGAACCATGAAAAAAACCCTTCTCATCGCGGGCATTCTCGGCACCTTCGCAGCAGCAGCCCACGCTCAGAGCAGCGTCACGTTGTACGGCACGCTGGATGCCGGTCTCGTCTATACGAACAACGCCGGTGGCCATAACAATTGGCAGCAAGGCAGCGGGGCGGTTTCGGATACTTACTTCGGCCTGAAAGGCAGTGAAGATCTCGGCGGCGGGTTGCACGCGCTCTTCAAGCTGGAGAGCGGCTTCAACCTCAATAACGGCCGCTATACCGAAAACAGCACGATGTTCAACCGTCAGGCATATGTCGGCCTTCAGCACGATCAATTCGGTACGATCACGCTCGGCCGTCAATATGATTCGATGGTCGATTATCTGTCGCCGCTCGCCGAAGCAGGCGCGGGCTATGGCAATAACCTGACGGCGCATCCGTTCGACAACGACAATCTCGATCACTCGTTCTCGATCCGCAATTCGGTGAAGTATCAGAGCGCGAATTACGCGGGCTTCAAGTTCGGCGGCCTGTATGGCTTCTCGAACGACGCAGGCCAGTTCGCGAACAACCGCGCATGGAGCGCCGGCGCGTCGTACGGCAACGGCCCGCTGAACTTCGCCGCGGCCTACTTGCAGACGAACAACTCGCGCAACAACGCGAACACGGGCGGCGCGGTGTCGGCGGGTCAGGGCAACAACGCGAATCTGACGGCTGAACTGCAGCGCACGTTCGGCGCGGGCGTGAACTACACGTACGGCCCGGCGACGGTCGGCTTCGTGTGGACCAACACGCACTACGACAACCTGCTCGCCGCATCGCAAGGCGGCACGACGTTCGCGCTGCCGGGCAACTCGAACCTGCACATGAACAACTTCGAGCTGAACGGCCGCTATCTCGTGACGCCGGCATTGAGCCTCGACGCCGCGTACACGTACACGGACGGCAAGGTGACGGGCGCGAACGGCTCGGGCGATCCGAAGTGGCACACCGTTTCGCTGCAGGCTGACTACTCGCTCTCGAAGCGCACGGATGTGTACGTCGAAGGCGTGTACCAGCATGCGTCGGGCGAGCTGGGCAATGCGGGCGCCAACGTCGCGATGATCAACACGCTGTCGCCGTCGTCGACGCAGAATCAGGTCGCGGCGACCGTGGGCCTGCGTCACCGCTTCTAAGCGCAGCGTCGTAGGAAAAAGAACGGCCGCGATCCACAAGATCGCGGCCGTTTTGCATTGCGCGTCACTTCTTGTCCTGCTCCGAACGTTTGATGAGCTGGCCGATGTCGTGCCCCGCGCCGCCCGTGCCCGCGGCGAGCCGCGCCAGCGCGGTCGCGGCCGTATCGCGCCGCACGCCGCTTTCGGGGCGGAACTGCTTCGGCAGCGCCATATAGAAGGTCGCCCCGCCATCGGGCGCGCCTTCCGCCCATGCCTTGCCGCCATGCCGCTCGATGATGCGCCGCACGTTCGCGAGCCCGATGCCGGTGCCGTCGAACTTCTCGTTGACGTGCAGACGCTGGAACACGCCGAAGAGCTTGTCGACATAACGCATATCGAAACCGATGCCGTTGTCGCGCACGAAATAGACGACATGCCCGATCAGCTCGCCGACGCCATCGTGCGCGCCGACCTCGATCGTCGGCTCTTCGCGTTGCGCGCTGAACTTCACCGCGTTCGACATCACGTTCGCGAACGCGACATGCAGAAACACGTGATCCGCTTCGACGCGCGGCAACGCGTCCACCTTCCAATGCACGCGTGCGGACGATTGTTCGTCGATATCGTTCTGAATCACCGTATGCACCAGCGCGTGGACGTCGACCGTGTGCGGACGCAGCGCCGCGCGGCCGAGTTGCGCGAACGACAGCAGATCGTCGACGAGACGCCCGCCGAAACGCGCCGACGTCACGATGCGCTCCAGATAGCCGCGCCCGCGCTCCGACAGCTTTTCGCCGTCCATCTGCTTTAGCAGGTCCGCGAAACTCACGATATGCCGCAGCGGCGCGCGCAGATCGTGCGACACCGTGTATGAAAATCCTTCGAGTTCGTGATTCGCGCGCCCGAGTTCCGTCGCGAGCTGCGCAATTTCCTCCGCGCGCCGCAACACGATGCCGAGCACGGCGGCGCGAAATTCCAGCGCGATCTCGCGCTCGGCGGGTCGCCACGGCAGCGAGCGGCCGCGCACGACATCGGTCCAGGTATCGAAGCTCACGCGCGGCGAAAGCGACGCGGCGAGGCCCGTCAGCTTCGCGCGCGGATCGCCCGCCCATTCGATCGTCTGCACGACTTCGCGGCGAAACCAGATCACGTAATTGCGGTAGATCTTCGAGATCGACACCGCGAGAAAGCCCGCGACTTCGGGCGAATCCGCGAGCGCGGGGCAATCCTGCGAAGCGCGGTCGGACATCACGACGTCCTCGCTCTGATTGTCGAGCCAGTCGACGAGCGCCGTGACGCTGTGCGCGCTCGGCGTCACGCCGATGAGCGACGTGCGTCCTTCGAAGATCACGGCCGCGCCCGACGAGCGCGTGAAGCCGAGCAGATCGGAGGCGTCGCTGACGAGCGCTTCGACGAAGCTGTCCGTGTTCGCCATCGACGACAGCAGCTTCGAAAGCATGCGGCGCAATTCGAGCCGGTAATGCGCTTCGGCCTGCGTCTCGCGCGCTTCGATCTGCAGCGAGACGATCTGCGCGACGTGCTCGCACGCGGTGCGGACTTCGAACGGCGGCAGACGCGGCGTCGCGTGATGACAGGAAATGAGGCCCCAGAGCTTGTCGTCGACGAGAATCGACATGGACATCGACGCGAGCGTGCCCATGTTGCGCATGTATTGCAGATGCACGGGCGACACGCTGCGCAAGGACGCGTACGTGAGGTCGGTCGGGCGGCCCGTCGCCGGATGCAGCGCGGGCACGAGCGGCGCGGCTTCGTAGTTCGCGTTCGATATGAGCCGAATGCGATTCTTGCGATACAGCTCGCGCGCCTGCGCGGGAATGTCCGATGCCGGAAAGTGCTGCTTCAGATACGACGGATAGCCCGGCTCGACGCTTTCCGCGAGCACGTTGCCGTTGCCTTCCTCGTCGAACTGATAGACGAGCGTGCGGCCGAAACCCGTGATGCGCGCGATCTCGTTCGCGGCGAACTGGCAAATCTGCTCGACGGTGTGCATCGATTGGACATCGCTCACGAAGGAGCGCACGAGCGGATACATCGTCGAGAAGACGTCGGCGGTGTCGCGCGCCGGCTCCACTTCGACGAACAACAGCCCGTCATGCCGATGCACGACGATCGCGACGGGACCGTCCGGCGTCCATCCGTCGAGCACGACGTTGCCGACGTGGATCGCCGCGCCGTCGCGCGTGAGTTGCTTCAGTCCCGCGCTCGCACGTTCGGCCGCGTGCTGGCCGAGCACCGTCGAGAGCGCGCGGCCGAGACACGCTTCGGGCGCGATGTGCGCGAGCTGCGCGACGTTGGCGCTCGCCTGCAGGATGTGGCAATGCGCGTCGACGCTGAAGAGCACGCCGTGAGGCTGAATGCCGCCGGGAATGTGGATCGGCTCGCGCGCGCATTGCGCGTAGACCGATGCATCGAGCGAAGCGGAATCGGTGATTTCTGCGTTGGAGGTTTTGTCCATCCTCGTCCTGACAATGCGGTTCGGCTGCTCATCGCGCCGATCATCTCCGAATCATAGATGCGTTGCGCGGTCGGAAGAAAGGCCAATGTCGCTGCGGTGTTTTCTACTGGCTCGGCCGTTCGCGTCGAGTCATTTCTACGCGCGTTCGCGACGCTAACAGGTACGGTGCGAGCATCTTTCTCTTGCGACCGGTCATGCGCGCCCGACGCATGAAACGTTCCGCTCCGTGCGCTGATAACATGCGGGGCCAACCTACGCGGCCGGCGCCGAGGAGACATGATTTGAACCGCACACGCGTCGCCGTGACCGTGCTATCGACCGCGATCGCCTGCATCGTTGCCGAACGCGACGCCGCCGCGCAGTCGTATCGCGATGTCGCGCCGATTGCGCCGCCCGCCGAGCAGCGTCCGCGCGCGTCGCCGTCGCCGCCCGAGCCGAGCGACGACTCGCACAGAATCGCGCTTCAGGATCTGCGCGGCATCGCGTTCGTGCGTGCGGATGCTACATCAGATGCGACGCAATCGGGCGCGAACGGCGCGATAACATCGGCGGGCGCGCCTTTTCTCACGCCCGATTTTCTCGACAGCTTCTCCGCCGATCTCCACAAGCCGCTGACCTTCGCGCGTCTCGCGGAAATCCGGCGCGCCGTCGTGCAACGTTATCGCGCGGCGGGCCAGCCGCTCGTCGATGTGTACGTGCCCGAGCAGGACGTGAGCAATGGCGTCGTGAAGGTCGCCATCGCGGAGTTTCGCGCGGGGCGCGTGATGCCGAAGGGCAACCGCCATTTCTCCGATGCGCTGCTCGCCCGCGAGATGCCGCTCGCGCGCGGCGAGCCGATCCGCGAAGCCGATGTCGCCGCGGGACTCGCGTTGCTCAACGCGAATCCGTATCGGCGCGTGGACGTGATTTATGCGCCCGGCACCGCGCCCGATACGACCGACGTCGTGCTGCAAACCGAAGACCGCTTTCCGTTCCGCATTTACGGCGGCTATAACAACGACGGCGTGCGCGACCTCGGCCGCGATCGCATTCTCGCGGGATTCGATTACGGCAATCTGTTCGGCATCGATGCGCGCATCGGCTATCAGATGACCGCGAGTAACGATCTGTTGAGCGGCAATCCGGATATCGAAGGGCGGCCCGATCGTCCGCGCTACATCGCGCACGCGTTCAATGCCGTTGCGCCGTTGCCGTGGCTCGATCGCATCGAGTTGTTCGGCGTGTTCGCGCAAAGCACGCCGCGTTTGCCCGACAGTTACGGACAAACGGGTCTCAGCGCGCAGCTCAGTTTTCGTTATGACTGGCGTCTGCCGCCGCTCGACAACGCGGGCGCGTGGCAACAGCAGGTGCAGCTCGGCTACGACTTCAAGCGCTCGAACAACGATCTCGAGTTCGGCGGCTTTCAGGTGTTCAATGCGAACACGCATATCCATCAGTTCGTGATCGCCTACGATCTTTCGAATAGCGATGCATCGGGCGATACGCATCTGAACGCAGCGCTCTTCGCGAGTCCCGGTTACTTCGACAGCAACAGCAACGACGAAGCCTACGATGCCGCTCGTCTCGGCGCGAAGCCGCGCTATCAGTACATGCAGTTGTCGGCGCAGCGTGACATGCCGCTCGGCAAGTCGGGATTCTCGATATCGGCGCGCGGATTGTTGCAGTGGACGGGCAGCACGCTATTGCCGAGCGAGGAACTCGGACTCGGCGGCGATGCCACCGTGCGCGGCTACGAGCCGTATTCCGCGCAGGGCGATCGCGGATGGAACCTGCAAACCGAATTGCGTGCGCCGGCGATATCGGCGGGAAGCGCGGGACGCGCGGGATTGGCGGCGATGCAGCCGTTCGTGTTCTTCGATGCGGGTCACGTGTGGAATCGCATCGCGGAATTCGGCGAAGTGAACAAT
This sequence comes from Caballeronia sp. AZ7_KS35, assembly GCF_023631045.1. Lineage (NCBI taxonomy): Bacteria > Pseudomonadati > Pseudomonadota > Betaproteobacteria > Burkholderiales > Burkholderiaceae > Caballeronia > Caballeronia sp. AZ7_KS35. Next base: position 73,412 of record NZ_JALQDV010000040.1, read on the forward strand.
GCTTCGCTGGCGAGCGTCGGTGTGGGCGTGCGTGTGCAGGTCGGAAGGTTCGTCAGCTTTCGCGGAACGTATGGGTTTCCGTTGAAGGCGGTCGTGCCGAACGGATCGAAGGCGCCGGTGGGGGAGATATTCCTCGTGATCGGAAGCTGACGATCCGCTCGGCACGCCCCTCAAGGCTGCGCCTGCTGCCACTGCAAAACGGGATGCGTCGCGCCGGTAGGCATCGCCCAGACGCCGCCCGACGGAATGCCCCAATCGAGGAAATTCGACGCATTGCTCATCTGCGCGGTCGTGAGTCCGTTCGAGTCCGGCGGCGTCGTGCCCGAGTTCGAACCGGCCGCGCTCGTGCGGATCGTCGTCTCCTTGTTCCAGTAGACGTTGTTGTGAATCGCGCCCTCGTTGTACGCCGCGATACCGCCGTATGCGTCGCCCGGAGGCCCGCCGCCGCCGACTTGCCCCACGGCGAAGGACTCGTTGATGACACCCGTCGCGCCGTTGTCGAACACGAGCCCGCCGCCGCCGAAGCCGCCCACGCCGCCCGTCGCATACGACTGCGTGATCAGTCCGTTGTTGTACGCGACGAGCCCGGCGGTCTGGCCGTGATTTCCGGCGTACGTCGTGCCGGTCGCATACGACTGCACGATGGTGCCGTTATTCACGCCGACGAGCCCGCCCGCAGGAATCTGATAGCCGACATCCGCCGTGCTCGACGAGCGCTCGATGATCCCGTTGTTCACGCCGACGAGCCCGCCCGCGCCCGCGCCGCCGAAGCCGTTCTGTCCGACGCCGCCCGTCGTGTTGACGTACGTGACGAGGCCGTCGTTCTGGCCCGCGAGCAAACCGTACGCGCCCGACGCGTAGCCGCCCGTGCTCGAGTTCGTGAGATTCAGATCGCGCACGACGCCGTTCGCGCCGATCACGCCGAACAGGCCCTGACGGTCGTCGTTGAGATTGGGCGTCGACGCGAGCCTGTCGATCGTGTGGCCGAAGCCGTCGAACTGTCCGGTGAACGGCGTCGTCTTGGAGCCGATCGCCGTGAAATAGTTCGGATACGACGTCGCGCTCGCGTCGATATCCTTGCCGAGCGCGTAGTTGCCCGCGAGATCCTGCGTCACGTTCGAGAGATCCGCGAGATTGTTCACGAGCCGGTACGCGGTCGCCTGCGTGCGCACGCCGCTGTACGGCGCGGCGGTCCATCCGCTGTTCGTGAGCAGCGTGCCCGGCGCATAGCTGCCGTTCATGTCGTAAAGCGCGCTGACGATGCCGCCGCTCTTCGACCAGTCGATCGTGCCGCCGTTCGCCACGCCGCCGCCGTTGTCGATGCCGCCCGAATCCGCGCGCAGCGTGAGATTGCCGTTGCCCGTGTTGCCGATGGTCGCGCCCGCGCCGATGGCCACGCTGTGCGCCGCGCCGAGCGTCAGCGACGCGTTGCCGTTCCACTGGACGTTGCCGCCGACGTTCAGATCGCCGGTGCTCGCTTCGACATCCACCGATGTGCCGTTGGCAAGGCCGCGCGCGAGGGAATCCGCGTTCGCCTGATCGACGGTGAACGACGGCGCGCCGAGTTTCCATGTACGCGCCGTCACGTTCGCGCCCGCGACATCGAGCGTATTCGCGCGCGTTTCGACCGTGCCGCCGCTGCCGTCTGCGTTCGTCGCGGCGAGCGTGCCGTTCGCGTGGACCGCGCCCTGATCGGCGACGAGCCAGACGTGGCCATCGCGCGTCGCGGTGCCGGTCGCGCGGATCGCGCTGCTGTTGCCGGCGAGCGCGTACACGTTGCCATCGGCGGCTTGGAGGCTCGCCTGCGCCGCCCGAATCACGCCGCCGTTCATCGCCGTGCCGCCGCTGCCCGCCTGCACGAAAACCTGCTGTCCACCGGATGAATCCTGCAGAAGCACCTGATTGCCGCTCGCGATTTCGACCGTGCCCTGCGGCGCGTTGATGCTGCCGCCATTCACCGCCGCCGTGCGCGACACGAGGAACACGTCGCCGCCGCTCGATCCGATCGTGCCCAGATTGATGACCATGCCGTTGCCGCCGCCCGAAAGCGTGAGCGGGCCGCCCTGCATGAACGCATCGTTGCCGATGTCGAGCGCCGACGCAACGAAGCGCCCGCCCGTCGCGACGACGCCGCCCGGCCCGACCAGCACGCCCTGCGGATTGACGAGATACACGCTGCCCGTCGCGTTGAGCTGGCCGAGAATGACCGAAGCATTGCCGCCGGTCACGCGATTGAGCGTCGCGCCGCTGCCGTTGTTGAACGTGACCTGCCTTCCGCTGCCGATGGAAAAGCTGTTCCAGTCGATGACACCGCGCGTCGTCGTCTGATTGATGGTGAGCGTCGAACCGGTGCCGCCGCCGCTGATCGCGCCGCTGCCCGCGACGAACTGGCCGCCGGCGGGCAGCGGCGGCGCGGCATCGGCGATGCTCGCGCAAGTCAGGCCCGCGACGATCGGCACGAGGATCGCGAGCGGGCGCAGGCGCGCACGACGAATCGCGGTTTGAGAAACAAGCGGACGAATGCTGCGCTGCATGGCGACCTCCAGTCGGTGTCGATTGTTGTCATCGTTTTTGGCCGCTGACGGTGTAGCCGCTTTTCAGCCCGGCGATTGGGGACATCGGCGGGAGGCGCGAACATCGACGTGCGAGCAGGCGCGCCGATGGTATCGCCGCGCCCTGAGCGCCAATGTGGGGTTCCGCACATTCCGCCAGCGCAAAAAAATGTCCGTGCCCGCGCGCGAGACGCGCCAAGGCACGCGCGCGGCGCGGCACGGAAATTGATCGGAGGAACGCGTTACTGCGACGGCTTTCGTCCGCTCGACAACTCGATCCAGCACTCGTGATAGATGCGCTGCACGAGGACGCTTTCGTAGTCGAGATCCTCGCCTTCGAGAATGCGTTCGATGTCGCTGCGCGAGGCGTCGGCGTCAAGCATCGTCGAGAAGCGCGCGGCGAGCGCGTGCGCCGCCACCGAAAGCCGCGCGGTCTCGATCCAGTCGGCCGCGCGATGATGCCGGTCGAGCCAGCGATGCGCGGCGCGCACCTGAAACGACGTATCGGGCCATTCGCCTTCGATGTAGTACGCGCCGAGCAATCCGCACGTGAGCCAGCAGAGCAGATGCACGCGGTCATCGGGGCCGAGGGGATAGCGCACTTGACTCATGATGGCGGCATCGGAATGCCACGTCGGAATGACGCATCGACGATAGCACGCCGCGCGTGCGCCGGACACGCGCGGGCGCGTATGGTCCGGCGCGTCGTGCATGTCGCTTCAGGCAGCCGACGCCTTCAGATCGTGACGGTCACGACGAGCCCGCGCGGCGCGGCATCCGCGAGTTCGATCGTCGCGCCGATGCGCGCCGCGATCGTGCCGACGATCGAGAGCCCGAGGCCCGAGCCGTCCGCGTCGCCGCCGAGCACGCGATAGAACGGATCGAAGACGCGCGCGCGTTCCTCGGGCGCGATGCCCGGCCCGCTGTCCGCCACGCGAATCCACGGCCGCGCATTCGAAACGCCCGCCGCGAGATCGACGCGGCCGGCCGCCGGCGTATAGCGAATCGCGTTGTCGACGAGATTTTTCACCATGATGGTGAGATCGGCTTGCGGCGCGTGGATGAACACGTCGTCGCTACTCGATACGCCGATGTCGATGTCCTTCGTCTCCGCGAGCGGCATCAGATCTTCGAGAACATTGCGGAAGACGTCCTGCACGCGCAAACGCGCGGTATCGGCGTCGGTGCGTTGCTGCAGGCGCGCGAGCGTCAACAGTTGATGCAGCAGCGAGCGCGTGCGCGCAAGGCCGCGCCGCAGCGCGTCGAGCCGTTCGCGCGCGCTGTCGGGCAACTCGGCGGCGTCGAGGCGCTCGGCCTGCAGCGACAGCGCGGTCAGCGGCGAGCGCAGTTCATGCGCGGCATCGGCGACGAAGCGGCGCTGCAGCGCCACCGACGCCTCCACGCGCGCGAGCAGCCGGTTGATCGCGACGACGAAGGGCGCGATCTCGCTCGGCAGCGCGTCGCGGGAAAGCGCGGAGAGATCGTGTTCGGGCCGTGTGTCGAGGCTCGCCGACAGCGCGCTCAGCGGCCGGAACATGCGGCGCACGATCAGATGCAGCGCCGCGAGCAGCACGAGCGCGAGCGCGGCGAAGGGCATCACGGTGGCGAGCGCGCCGTTGCGGGCGATCTCGTCGCGGCCCGCCGTCTGCTGGCCGATCACGACGCGCGTGCCGTCATCGAGCGTCTTCACGACGAGACGCCAGCGCGTGCCTTTGACGATCGCGTTCTGCAGGCCGTCGCGCAGATCGGACGCGACCGGCAGCGGCGCTCGCTCGCCGATCGTCTGGATGACGAGCTTCGACTCAGGATCCGCGCCGTCGACGCGGCCGAGCGCTTCACGCTGCATCGTCGCGAGCGTGCGCGGCGTGACGAGCGCGGCGACCTGCTTCAACTGGCCGTCCTGCAATTCGTTGGCCTCGTGGAAAGCCGTCTGGAACGCGATGACGCCGCCCGCCGCCGCGATCGCGACGATCAGCGCCGACAGCCAGGCCGACAGCCTGAACTGAAGCGAACGCGTCATGGCTGCTTAGAGACCATCCAGCCGACGCCGCGCACGTTCTTGATGGCCGTCGCGCCGAGCTTCTTGCGCAGCGAATGGATCAGGAATTCGACGGCGTTGCTTTCCACTTCCTCGTTCCAGCCGTAGATGCGGTCTTCGATTTCCGCGCGCGAGAGAATCGCGCCGGGGCGGATCATCAGCGCTTGCAGCAGCGCGAATTCGCGGCTGGAAAGTCGGATCGCGATGTCGCCGGAGGTGGCTTCGCGCGTGGCCGGATCGAGCGTGAGCACGCCGTTCGACATGATCGGCGCGGCCTGCCCGCCGCGGCGGCGGATCACCGCGCGCATGCGCGCTTTGAGCTCGGAGATGTCGAAGGGCTTGATGAGGTAATCGTCGGCGCCTTCGTCGAGTCCGCGAATGCGTTCATCGACGGAATCGCGCGCGGTGACGATGATGAGCGGCACGTGATTCGCCCCGCTGCGCACGGCGCGCAGCACCGCGAAGCCATCGGCGCCGGGCAAGCCGAGATCGAGCAGGATCGCGTCGTAGACGTGCGTGGTGAGCGTCGTGAGCGCGAGCTTGCCGTCGCGCACCCAGTCGACCGCGTAGCCGCCGTCGCGCAGTTCGTTCTGAACCGATTCGCCGATCATGCGATCGTCTTCGACGAGCAATACCCTCATGGCGTGTCTCCGGGCAGTCATGGCGTCCGACGGCGGCGCGCGGGGGCTGGGGCGAGCGTGTGATTCATCTTGCGGCGTCTTGGCGTTCGGGAAAGCCGCAAGATTAGAAGACGAAAGCTTAGGAAATGCTTAGGAATTTTCTGTCCGCGTTTAATACGCGGACAGCGATTTCATCGATTCGACCGTCAGAACGCGTGCCGCAACGCGACGCGCGCGACGAACTGCTCCGAATTCGACGACACACCCTGCGTGCCGGGAATGAACGCCTGATCCATCACCGAACCGGTCGAACTGCCCGCGATCTTCTGATAGACGCCCTGCACGTAGACATCGGTGCGCTTGGAGAGGAAGTAATCCGCCATCAGACCGGCCGAATGGATGTGCGGCTTCACGGTGCCGGCGGTCGAGTCGTACGTTTCCATCGAATAGACGTACTGACCGCCGACGAAGAACGCCGGCGTGAACTGATACTTCCCGTTCACTTCGAAGTTCTGATAGCGCAGGTTGTTGAGCGTGTTGCCCGCCGATGCCAGCGACCCGCCGATATAGCCGTTCGTCACCGGATCGCGATAGCTGGAGTTCGTGTACGCGAAGCCCGCCGTCGCCTTGCCGAACGTGTAGTTCACGCCCGCGCCGAAAATCTGCATGCGCTGCGCGATGAAGCTCGCGTCGTTTGTGGCGATTGCGCCGTTCGCGTTCATGCCGACGCCATCCGCGCGCAAGTAAGCCGCGCCGATCAGAAGGCCGCTGTTCGCATACGACGCGCCGATGCTGTACTGCCGGTTGTTCGCGAAGTTCGTGTCGTTGCTGAAGCTGTACGTGCCGCCGAACCTGAAGCCGCCGAACGACGGGCTCGCGTACTTGACCGTGTTGTTCACGCGGAACGAGTTGTCGGTGTTGTCGTTGTCGAACGGATGCGCGAAGAGATAGCCGGCGAAGTTGCCGTTGGCCGTCGTCGGCGCGAGATAGTCGACCACCGAATCGTACTGACGGCCGAGCGTGACGGAGCCGAGACGGTTATCGGTGACGCCGACGTAGGCCTGCCGCCCGAACATGCGTCCGCCCTGGCCCGCCGCGCCGTTGCTCAAATTGATGCCGCTTTCGAGCTGGAACACGGCCTTCGTGCCGCCGCCGAGATCTTCGACGCCGCGCAGGCCCCAGCGGCTTCCCGACGCATAGCCGCTCGTCAGCTCATAGACACGATTCCCGCCGACATTGCTCGTGTAGTCGAAGCCTTCATCGAGGACGCCAAACAGCGTGACACTGCTTTGAGCATGAGCTGAAGTCACGATACAGGCGAGCGAGGCGAGGGCGATTACTTTGATTCTCATGAAAGTCTCAAGTCTTTTACTTATTCGTCAAGAAGTCCTAGCCATGAGGCTCGGCGAGGACGGCGAGCGACGGATTGTGCGCGATTAAAGGGACGCCGCAAAAGGATTTAGTCGAACAGCGAGCGCGAGTTTTTTGAATGTTTTTCCAGCGAATTCTTCGCTTGTCGTTGCAGCGCGAGGCACGAAAGAATGGCCCGCAAATGCGTTGCCTTGTCGCAGCGGTCGTCCGATTTCCCGGCGGCCGGGCGTCGTGGCGCGCAGCGATCAAGGAAACCGCCACATGAAGCCAGAACGCAATTTTGTGAACGGACGTTTCGTCGAGCCCGTGAGCGATGACGTAACCGCCGTCCTGAATCCCGCGACCGAAGAGGTGCTGGGCCACGTTCACAATGCGTCGCGCGAGCAGGCGCTGCTCGCCGTCGATCAGGCCGCCGACGCGCAACGTCTGTGGCGCGCGATGCCTGCCGCGGAGCGCGGCGCGCATATGCAGCGCCTCGCGGATGCCATCGTCGAAGCCTCCGCCGATATCGGCGCGGCGCTCGCGGCCGAGTCCGGCAAGAGCCTGCTCGACGCGACCAACGAAGCCGTCTACGCCGCGCAGATCACGCGCTATCACGCGGAATGGGCGCGCCGCATCGAAGGCGAAGTCATTCCGAGCGATACGCCGAACGAAAATCTCGTGCTGCATCGCGAGCCGATCGGCGTTGTCGCGTGCCTGATTCCGTTCAACTTCCCCATCTACACGCTGATGCGCAAGGTCGCGCCGGCGCTGATCGCGGGCAACACGGTCGTCGTGCGTCCGAGCAACAACACGCCGCTGTCGGCGTTCGAACTGGCGCGCGCCGTCGAGCGTGCGGCCTTGCCCGCCGGCGTCATCAATGTGCTCGCGATGGATCACGCGACCGCCGGGGTCGTCTGCACGCATCCGAAGGTCGGCATGATTACCTTGACGGGCAGCGTCAACGCGGGCCGCAAGGTGCTCGAATACTGCAAGGCGAACATCGCTAAACCTTCGCTGGAACTGGGCGGCAAGACGCCCGCGATCGTCGAGCCGGACGCCGATCTGCAGAAGGCCGCGCGCGAACTCGTCGCATCGAAGCTCACGCACAGCGGTCAGCTTTGCACGGCGATCGAACGCGTCTATGTGCACGAGCGCATCCACGACGAATTCGTCGGCCTGCTGCGCGAGCAGATGAAGGCGAAGGCGATCGGCGATCGCTACGAGGACGCGAGCCACATGGGTCCGCTCGTGAACAAGGCATCGCGCGACGGCATTCACGCGATGGTCCGCCGCGCGATCGAAGCGGGCGCCACGCTGGAAACCGGCGGCGAAGTGCCGGATCGCAAGGGCTTTTTCTATCCGCCGACGCTGCTGTCGAACTGCCGTCAGGACATGGAAATCGTGCAGGAAGAGACGTTCGGCCCGGTGCTCGCGGTGCTGAAGTACGCGACGATCGACGAAGCGATCGCGATGGCGAACGATCATCAGTTCGGCCTTTCGTCGGTGCTCTACACCGAGAACTACCGCACGGCGATGAAGGTCGCGAATTCGATCGAAGCGGGCGAGTTGTACATCAACCGCACGCCCGCCGATCCGTATCAAGGTTTTCACGCCGGCTGGAAGCGCTCCGGCATCGGCGGCGACGACGGCAAGCACGGCATGCTCGAGTTCACGCAGACGCGTCTCGTCGTCATGAAGTACTGATTCTCGCGGCCGTTTCCGGCCGCATTCCTTTTCTCACACTCTACAAAAACATAGTGAAGGCCCAGCCGCGCGGCGTCCGCACGCCGCGCGCCGCTGCCCTTCGAGGAGCACGCCTGTGTCATCGAATCCCGCTCAATCCGGCCAAAGCGTGGCGACGCCGCGCGAAGGCAAGCGCGCCGACCGCTATATCCAGCTCGCGCTGCTCGTCATCGCCGCCGGCGCCATCTATCCGATTCTGTATCTGCGGCAGGTGTATCAGCCGACGATGCTCGAAGTCTTCCATATCACCGAAGCGCAACTCGGCTATCTCTACTCCGCGCTCGGCACGATCTTCCTCGTGTGCTATTTGCCGAGCGGCTGGCTCGCGGATCGCGTCGCGCCGCGCCTGCTCATCAGCTTCTCGCTGATCGCGACGGGCGCGCTCGGGCTGTGGTATTCCACCGCGCCGTCGTTCGCCTCGCTGATCGTGATCTTCGGCGGATGGGGCCTGACGACCGGCCTCACGTTCTGGGCCGCGATCATCAAGCGCGTGCAGACGATCGCCGCCGCCGACGAGCAAGGCCGCTTCTTCGGCTTTCTCGACGGCGGGCGCGGCCTGATCGAAGCGCTGCTCGCGACCATCGCGATCGGGCTGTTCGCCTGGGTCACGCAGACGCGCGGCGATTCGACGGTCGCGGGCTTCCGGCTCGTCGTCTACATGTACGCGTTCCTGTGCATCGGGCTCGGCGTCGTGCTCGGCCTCGTGCGCGATCCGCAAGGCGCGCAGGCGGCGGCTGCGGCGAAGCGCGAAAAGCGCAATGTGCTGCGCGATCTCATCTCGCTGATGAAGAATCCGCAACTCGCGCTGCTTTCCGCGATCGTCTTCTGCGGCTATCAGGTCTTCTGGTCGACTTACAGTTTCTCCGCTTATCTGCATGAGAAGGAGATCGGGCTGTCGGTGGTTCTGGCCGGCTTCATCACGACGCTGAAACTCTGGATGCGCCCGATCGGCGGCATCGGCGGCGGCTTTCTCGGCGATCGCTTCTCGAAGACGACCGTGCTCATCGTCGCGCTCTTCTCCGCATCCGCCGCGCTCATCGTGCTGATGGCCGCGCCCGGCATTTCGAGCCATGTGCTCGTCGCGGTGCTCGTGCTGTTCATCGGCGTGATGACGTACGCGATTCGCGGGCTTTACTGGTCGCTGCTCGATCAATGCAAGGTGCCCGCCGAAACGATGGGCCTCGCGATCGGCCTCGTGTCCGTCGTCGGCTATTCGCCCGATGCGGTCCTGCCGCTCATCAACGGCTATCTGACGCAGAACTATCCGGGCGTGTACGGATATCAGCTGTACTTCGGTTATATCGCCTTCATGTCCGCGCTCGGCGGCGTGGCGGCCATCATGTTCAAACTTCGACTCAGGAAGCTGGGAGCGCAACAGTGAAGATCGCCGCACTGGAAACACATATCGTCGCCGTGCCGCCGCCGCATATCGGCGGCATGTACTGGATTTTCGTGAAGCTGCGCACGGACTGCGGCATCGAGGGCGTCGGCGAGATTTATTCGGCGACGTTCCATCCGAAAGCGATGGCGCCGATCATCGAAGACGTGTTCGAGCGCTATCTGCTCGGTCACGATCCGCATCATGTCGAGCGCTTCTATCGCGAGGCGTATTCGAGCGGCTTCACGCAGCGCCCCGATCTCACGATGATGGGCGTCGTCAGCGGCCTCGAAATGGCGTGCTGGGACATCATCGGCAAGGCGGCGGGCAAGCCCGTCTACGAACTGCTCGGCGGACGCGTGCATGAACGTCTGCGTTCGTACACGTATCTCTATCCGAAGAACGCGCGCGGCGAATACGACTACGACGATCCCGATCTCGCCGCCGAATGCGCCGCGCACAACGTCGCGCTCGGCTTCACGGCCGTCAAGTTCGATCCGGCCGGCCCGTACACCGCGTATTCGGGGCATCAGATTTCGCTCGAAGTGATGGACCGCTGCGAGACGTTCTGCCGCAAGGTGCGCGAGGCGGTCGGCAGCAAGGCCGATCTGCTGTTCGGCACGCATGGTCAGATGGTGCCGTCGTCGGCGATCCGTCTTGCGCAGCGCCTCGAGAAGTTCGATCCGCTGTGGTTCGAGGAACCGGTGCCGCCGGGACAGGAAGACGCGATGGCGCAAGTCGCCGCGAAAACCAGCATTCCGATCGCGGCCGGCGAGCGCCTCACGACGAAGTACGAGTTCTTCAAGCTGCTCGAAGCGAAAGCCGCGTCGATCCTGCAATTCAACGTGGGACGCGTCGGCGGTCTGCTCGAAGCGAAGAAGATCGCGAGTCTCGCCGAGGTGTACTACGCGCAGATCGCGCCGCATCTTTACAACGGTCCGGTCGGCGCGGCGGCGAGCATTCAGATCGCCGCGTGCTCGCCGAACTTCCTGATTCAGGAAAGCATCGAGACGTGGGGCGGATTCCACGCGGAAGTGCTCAAGACGAAGATTCGCTGGGAAGACGGCTACATCATTCCGTCGACTGAGCCGGGCCTGGGCGTCGAACTGAACATGGACGTCGTGCGCGCGCATACGCCGTACACGGGCGAGCGTCTGCATCTGCAGATGGCCGCGAAGCCCGCCGACGTGAAAGATCTCGCGCCCGCCAAGGGCTGAACGGAAAAGCAGAAAACATGGAATTCGATTACATCATCGTAGGTGCGGGATCGGCGGGCTGCGTGCTCGCCAATCGTCTCACCGAGTCCGGCGAGCATTCGGTGCTGCTGCTCGAAGCGGGCGGCAAGGACGATTCGTTCTGGTTCAAGGCGCCGGTCGGCTTCACGAAGACCTACTACAACCCGCAATACAACTGGATGTACTACAGCGAGCCGGAAGCGCAACTGAAGGACCGCTCGCTGTATTGCCCGCGCGGCAAGGTGCAGGGCGGCTCCGGCTCGATCAACGCGATGATCTACGTGCGCGGCCAGCCGCACGATTTCGACGACTGGGCGCGCGCCGGCAACGCGGGCTGGGGCTATCGGGACGTGCTGCCGTATTTCCGCCGCCTCGAATCGCACTGGGCCGGCGACACGCCGTATCACGGCGCGAACGGCAAGATCAGCATTTCGTCGATGAAAGAGGGCGCGCACGCGATCTGCGGCACGTTCCTCGAAGGCGCGCGGCAAGCGGGCTTTCCCGTGACCGGCGACATCAACGGCCCCGATTACGAAGGCGCGACCGTGTATGACATCAACGCGCGCAATGGCGAGCGTTCGTCGAGCAGCTTCGAGTATCTGCATCCGGTGCTCGGGCGCAAGAATCTGCGCGTGGAGCGCAATGTCAGCGTGAGCCGCGTGACGTTCGACGGCAAGCGCGCGACCGGCGTCATCGCCACGCGCAACGGCGAATCGCTGCAGTTCCGTGCGAAGCGCGAGGTGATTCTGTCGGCGGGCGCGGTCGATACGCCGAAGCTCATGCAGCTTTCCGGTCTCGGCGACGCGGCGCTGCTCGCGAACCACGGCATTCCGGTCGTGCACGAGTTGCCGGCGGTCGGCAAGAATCTGCAGGATCACTTGTGCGTGAGCTTCTACTATCGCGCGACGGTGCCGACGCTGAACGACGAACTCTCCTCGCTCTTCGGCAAGGTCAAGGCGGCGATGCGGTATCTGACATCGCGCAAGGGCCCGCTCTCGATGAGCGTGAACCAGTCGGGCGGCTTCTTCAAAGGCGATGACGACGAGAAAGAGCCGAACCTGCAGCTCTATTTCAATCCGCTTTCCTATCGGATTCCGAAGAGCAGCAAGGCGCAGCTCGAACCCGAGCCGTATTCGGGCTTCCTGCTGTGCTTCAATCCGTGCCGTCCGACGAGCCGCGGATCGATCGAAATCGCGTCGAACCGCGTGGAAGATGCCGCGAAGATCAGCATCAACGCGCTGACGACGCCGAAGGACATCCGCGAAGCGGTGCAGGGCAGCAAGCTCGTGCGCAAGATCATGAGTTCGGCCGCGCTGCAGGCGATTACGGCAGAAGAGATTTCGCCGGGACCGCAAGTCGAAAGCGATGCCGACATGCTCGAGTATTTCCGCGAGCAGTCGGGCTCGATCTATCACCTGTGCGGTTCCTGCGCGATGGGACCGGACGCGCGCACCGCGGTCGTCGACGAGCGCCTGCGCGTGCATGGCATGCAAGGCCTGCGCATCGTCGATGCGTCGATCTTTCCGAACATCACGTCGGGCAATCTCAACGCGCCGGTGATGATGGTCGCGGAGAAAGGCGCGGACATGATTCTCGACGATGCCCGCACGGTCATCGAACAGGTGTCGGCGCCTGCGGAGCCTGCCGCGATCGCGTGATGCACGCGGGCGCGAGACATGAAACGTCTTCGCGCCCCGAAGCGGCATAATTTGCCTCGATTCGTAAAATGTCGCCCAAGAGCGATACGTTCCGGCGCGGATACGTGTTCAATGCGCCCGTCGAACGCCAGGAAGAGGAGACGGAATTGAAGCGAAAAATGCCTGCCCTGAATGCGCTCAGGGCTTTCGAAGTCGCCGGGCACACCGGCAGCTTCACGCGCGCGGCGGAAATGCTGCATGTGACGCAAAGCGCGGTGAGCCGGCAGGTGCGTCAGCTCGAAACGCAGCTCGGCGAACCGCTGCTGTTGCGCCGCCATCATTATCTGGAGTTGTCGGCGACGGGGCGGCTCTTGCTGCAGGCGCTCAGAATGTCGTTCGATCGCATCGAACTCACGGTGCGCAGCATTCAGGAAAAGACTCATCTGACGCGCTTGCGCGTCAATGCGCCGCCTACCTTCGCGCGCCGCTGGCTGATGCCGCGGCTGCAATCGCTGCGCGCCGCCGCGCCGGAACTCGAAATCACGCTGACTACGCGCCTGAAGGACGATCTCGTCGAATCGGGCGCACTCGACTGCGCCATCCGCTTCGGCAATGGCGAATGGGACGGCCTCGACAATGAGTTGCTGATGAACGAGCGGCATATCGCCGTGTGCTCGCCCGCGCTGCTCGCCGAGTGCGATACGACCGGCATCGATCTGAACGCGTTCACGCTGCTGCATGTGCTCGCGGCGAGCGATCAGCGCTATCTGACGTGGCAGCACTGGCTCAAGGCGGCGAACATCGACAATGTCGATACGCGCGGCGGCTACGAATTCGATCTGCTCGACAACGCGATTCGCGCGGCCACCGACGGCCTCGGCGTCACCATCGCCGATCGCCACATGATCGGGCACGAGTTGCGGCAGGGGACGCTCGTGCCGATCGTCGATGTCGAAGTGGACGGGCATCAGTCTTACTGGCTTGTGACGCGCACCGGCCAGGACGACGCGCCGCAAGTCGCGCTGTTTCGTGAATGGCTGCGCGGCGAGATCGGGAAACAGACGCAGGCGCTCGGCGGCAAGCGTAGCGCGTTCGTCTGAAGGAGCCGACCGTGCGGCGCTTGCCATCTCTGACCGCGTTGCGCTTTTTCGAGGAAAGCGCGCGCCATATGAGCTTCAACAAGTCGGCGGCGGCGTTGTGCGTGACGCCGGGCGCGGTCAGCCGTCAAATTCGCCTGCTCGAAGATGCGCTCGGCACGAAGCTTTTCGATCGCGATCACAAGGGCATCCGGCTCACGAAGCAGGGCGCGGAATTGCTTGCTTGCCTGTCGGAGGCGTTCGATTCGATCGAGCGCGTCACGCGTTCGCTTTCCAACGTGCAACGCAGCGAGCGCAAGCGTCTGACCGTGATCGCGCCGCCGACTTTCGCGACGCGCTGGCTCTCGCCGCGACTGGGTTCGCTAATGGACGCCGTGCCCGACATCGATCTCTCCGTTCGCACCGATGCCGTCGAAGACCGTCAGTGCAGCATTCGCTTCGGATACGAGGCGCGGGCGGATCATCGGTCGGAGCTGCTGTTCATCGAGCGGCATGTGCTCGTCGGCGCGATGAAGTTGGCGGGGCAGCCGGTCGAAGCGCTGCTGAAGCGGCTGCCCGCGCTGCATGTGCTGCACAACGATGCGCGGCTCACGCTCTGGCCCAACTGGCTCGATGCCGCCGGTTTGCCGCGCGCGTTCGGCGAGAACGGCATCGAGTTCTCGACACTCGATCAGGCGATTCACGCGGCGCGCGCGGGATCGGGGCTGGCGGTCGTCGATCGCAACATGATCGCGGATGAACTGCATGACGGGTCGCTGGTTCTGCTGTCGCCGGTGGAGTCGACAGGGCCTTACGGATATTGGCTGGATATCGCGCCTTCGTTCGCCGGGGCGGATTCCGTGCAGGCGTTCGCGGAATGGCTGCGCGGGGAGGGAGCGAAGGCGGCGCGGGATTGAGTGCGCGGCCTTCGCCTTTGCGTTACTTGCAATCGAGTTCGGCGGATCCTGGCTCGTCGATCCGATATCGGCACTCATCGACTCGCTTCTCAAGGGTGAAGTCCCGCGTTTCCTTGTTGGCGTAGACGCACTGAACGGTCACTGAGCGGCCGTGATCGTAGACGTAGCCGAGTTTCCAATAGCCCCGCTTGGCATCGCCATGATCCGCAATGAGCCGGACGTGTTCTTCCGGCTTTCCGTCGAAGGCCGCGACGTATTGGAGATGCGTGCCCGGCAACGCGGGACACGCGATCGCTTCCGCCTTCGCGAGTCCGCTGACGCTTGCGGCGAGGAGCAATGTCGTCAGACAGGCGAGCGTCTTACTCGACGACATAGAATTTGTCTCCGTTGTTGACGTCGGAGCCTTGGCCCCAGCGCAAGATGCGCGGTCCAATGGGCTTGGGCGGATGCGCGTATTGGTCATATACCGTTACGCCGACGGGACTCTGACTGACATAGATTGCAGCGTGCCCGTGGAAGTGTCGGTGATTGTCGAATGTGGCGATGACGGTCCGCTCAACGATGTGCGGGTTGTTTTTAACAGCAGCTCCTTTTTTCCATGCAATCGTGGCCGGCAGCGACGGACATACTTGCTTGACATAGGAGACGCATCCGCCGCAATAGTCCGGGTGGCCAGTGCGACCATCGGGTGGCGCATCGTCGTAAGGACCGTGTGCGGATCATGGGGCGCATACCCAAGTGTTCAGCCGCGCCGAGGGTGAGTTCTTGTAGTTTGAACTGATATAGCTCATGGCGAAAACGATCGAGATGTTCAGAATGACGAGACTGTCAAATGACAGGAAAATCTCTGTCGGCAATGACGCGAGTCAACGTCCCGCTTCGCGCCTTGTCCTCTCGGCGCTCACCTCAACGGTAACAACTATGTCGGACGGCCTCGACGCGTTTATTCCGAATCTGCCATGAAACGCGGCAACGTTTCCGTTGCCGCGCGTTACTGCACCTGGCCTCACCCCCCACTCGCCTCACTCAACGTCAGATGCTTCGTCTCCGGCGCCCACGCGATCGACACGATCATCCCGACGAGCAACACCGCCGCGAGCGCGAGCATCGTCATCTGCACGCCGGCCTGCGCGATCCCGATAGGCAAAAGAAACGTCCCCACCGCCGATCCCAACCTGCTGCACGCGATCGACAGTCCCACACCGCACGCCCGCGCCTCGGTCGGAAAGCACTCCGGCGGAAACACGCCGACGAGATTCGAGAATGCCGACATCGTCAGCGTGAAGACGCCGAACGCGACGATCATCCCCACATTCGCCGACGACGGCAGCACGCTCAACGCAAACAGCGACAGGCAGCACACCGCGAACGACCCGATCAGGAACGAGCGCCGCGACAGCTTGATGGTCAGCCAGATGCCGATCAGCGCGCCGAGCACGAGAAAGCCATTGAGCAGCAGATCGGCGCCCGATCCTTCGGGCAGACGGATCGCCGTGAGAATGCTCGGCAGGAACGTGTAGATCGCAAAGTACGGAATCACGAGGCACACGAAAAACGCGCAATTGAAGATCGTGCGGCGAATCAGATCCGGCTTGAAGAGCCGCGCGAAGCCGCCCTTGCCCGCGAAATGCTCGCCCGTATCGGCTTCGAGCGTGACGTTCGGGCCGAAGTGCTTGCGCACGATGCGCATCGCTTCATCGACGCGGCCTTTGCCGAGCAGCCAGCGCGGCGATTCCGGCGTGCCCACGCGCATGATGAGCACCAGAAACGCCGGCACGCCGGCGGAGGCCAGCAGCCAGCGCCACGCATCGGGCGTCGCGTCGGCGTAATGCATGCCGAGCACGTTCGCGATCACATAGCCGATCGTCCAGATCACGCTGAACGAGCCGAGCAGCACGCCGCGATGCTTGCGCGGCGAGAACTCCGCGAGAATCGCATGACCGACCGCGAAATCGCCGCCCATGCCGAAGCCGATCAGCACGCGCAAGCCGACGAGCATCGCGGGCGTCGTCGCATAGAACTGCGCGAACGCGGCCGCCGTGATGATGATGAAGCTCAACAGGAAAATCTTCTGACGTCCGAGCTTGTCCGAAAGCCAGCCGAACACGAGACTGCCGAGAAAAATGCCGATCAGCGCGGATGAACCGAGCAGGCCCATCCAGAACGCGTCGAGCGGAATCTGTTTGTTGAGCGACGACAGCGCATAACCGATCGTGCCGAGCGCATAACCTTCGGTGAAGTGCGCGCCGAACGTGAGGCCCGCGATCTTGATGTGGAAACGGTTCAGCGGCACATCGTCGAGCGCGACGCGATTGCGCGTCGTATCGAAGGGCGCGGCGGCGCCCGGGGCGAGCGGCTGCGCGCTCAGGCTTTGCATGTCCAAGAGTATCTCCTCCACCTCGAGTGGAGCGGCGCATCGACGCCGCAAGAAAACCGCGCACGCGATAGCGTTATGTTTCGTGCATGCGCGGTATGGCGATGATTCAGCGGCCGAGTCCGGCCATCATCATGTACTTGAGTTCCGTGTATTCATCGAGTCCGTACTTGGAACCTTCGCGGCCCAGTCCCGACTGCTTCACGCCGCCGAACGGCGCGACTTCCGTCGAGATGATGCCTTCGTTGATGCCGACCATGCCGCTCTCCAGCGCCTCCGCGACACGCCACGCGCGGCCCAGATCGCGCGTGTAGAAGTACGCGGAAAGGCCGTACGGCGTGTCGTTCGCGGCGGCGATGACGTCTTCTTCCGTCGCGAAGCGGAAGCACGCGGCGACCGGACCGAAGGTTTCCTCATCGGCGACGAGCATCGAAGGCGTGGCGTCCGCGAGCACCGTCGGCTCGTAGAACGTGCCGCCGAGCGCGTGCGGCTTGCCACCCGTCAGCACCTTCGCGCCTTTGCTCACGGCATCGGCGACATGGGCTTGCACCTTCATCAGCGCGGCTTCGTTGATGAGCGGCCCCTGATCGAACTCGCCTTCGAGCCCGTTGCCGACGCGCAGCTTGTGCACCGCGCGCGTCAGCGTTTGCGTGAAGGCATCGTAGACGCGGTCCTGCACGTAGAAGCGGTTCACGCACACGCACGTCTGCCCGGTATTGCGGAACTTCGACGCGATCGCGCCTTGCACGGCGGCGTCGATATCGGCGTCGTCGAACACGATGAAGGGCGCGTTGCCGCCGAGTTCGAGCGACAGCTTCTTCAAGGTATCCGCCGATTGCTTCGCGAGCAGCTTGCCGACGCGCGTCGAGCCGGTGAACGAGAGCTTGCGCACATCGGGCGATGCGGTCAGCGTCTCGCCGATGGCGACCGCATCGCCCGACACGACGTTGAACACGCCTGCCGGAATGCCTGCTTGCTCCGCGAGCACCGCCAGCGCGAGCGCGGACAGCGGCGTTTCCTCGGACGGCTTCAGCACCATCGTGCAGCCCGCGGCCAGCGCGGGACCGGCTTTGCGCGTGATCATCGCGAGCGGGAAATTCCACGGCGTGATGGCGGCGACGACGCCGACCGGCTCGCGCGTCACGACGATCTTCGCGTTCGGCTTCGGACTCGGGATGATGTCGCCGTAGCTGCGCTTCGCTTCTTCCGCGAACCATTCGAAGAAACTCGCCGCGTACGCGACTTCACCGAGCGCTTCGGCAAGCGGCTTGCCTTGTTCGCGAGTCAGCAGTTCGGCGAGGGTGTTGCGATTGGCGAGCATCAGTTCGCCCCAACGCTTCACGCGCGCGCTGCGTTCCTTCGCGGTCAGCGCGCGCCATGCGGGGAAGGCGCGCTTCGCGGCATCGATCGCCTGCTGCGCTTCGGCACGACCGCCGCGCGCGACGTTCGCGATGGACTCGCCCGTCGCCGGATTGCGCACGGGATACGTGCCCGCGCTTTCGCGCCATGTGCCGTCGATGTAGTGATTCGTCCGCATCAGATCGATCATGCCGCGCGCTCCATCGCTTGTTCGAACACGCCTTGCGCCGCACGCGCCTCGCGCGCGATGCGCCGCCCCGCCGTGTAGTCGTTGATGAGATCGCACGGCGTGTAGTTGCGCTCCAGCTCGTGCAGTTCGTCGTCGTCGAGCTTCGTGTCCAGCGCGGCGAAGGCGCTGTCGAATTGCGCCGGCGAATCCGCGCCGACGAGCATGGACGCAATCCCGGGACGGCTCAACACCCACGCCTGCGCGATCTGCGCGGCCGGCACGCCGCGCCGCGCCGCGACGCGCGCGACCGATGCCGCGATGTCCTGCGACGCGCGATCGCCATACATTTGCGCGGTGAAGAAATCGGTCTGGTTGCGCGTGGATTTTGCGTCGGATGTGAGCAGGCCGCGCGCGAGCGGACTGAACACGGACACGCCGACGCCCTGATCGATGCAGTACGGAATCATCTCGCGCTCTTCCTCGCGATACGCGACGTTCAACTGCAACTGCATGTTGATCGGCTTGTGCCAGCCGTGGCGCTCGCACGCCTGCACGATCTTGGCGAACTGCCACGTATACATCGTCGATACGCCGATGTAACGCGCCTTGCCCGCGCGCACGATGTCGTCGAGCGCGTGCATCGTTTCTTCGACGGGCGTGTTCACGTCGAAGTAATGCAGCATGTAGATATCGACGTAGTCCATGCCGAGACGCTTCAGGGAGCCGTCGATGCCGTCCATGATGTGCTTGCGCGAGTGGCCGCCCGCGTTCGGATGGCTCGCCATGTCGTAGCCGACCTTCGTCGTCACGACGACTTCCTCGCGCGCAACGAGCCGCTTCAGAATGCGGCCGACGACTTCCTCGCCGACGCCCGTCGAATAGAAATCCGCCAGGTCGATGAAGTTCACGCCGTAGTCGAGCGCGTGCTTCACGATCGGCTCGCTTTGCGCTTCATCGAAAATCCACGGCTTCCATTGCGGCGTGCCCATGTTCATCGTGCCGAGGCACAGGCGCGAAACCTTCAGGCCGGACTGGCCGAGACGCACATATTCCATTGTCGAAAACTCCTTACTTCTTCGGCGTGTAGAACGGATTCGACACATCGCGCGCGGCCTTGAACACGGCTTCCTTGCGCGGCAGGCCTTCCATCGCGGCGATGATCGCGTTACGGCACGCGCGATAGTTGTTCTCGAATACGGCGTCGAGATCGTCGGTTTTCGGATTGACCCAGTTCGCCGACACGACGACCCAGTCGTTCTCCGCTTCCGGCGGCAGCGTGCCGTTTTCGAGCGATTCGGCGACCGCCTTCGCGATGCCCGCCTGCGATGCGCCCCACGTCGCGTTGCCGTGGAAATCGCCGTCGATCTGCGCCTTGTTGACATAGAGCGTGAGCGGCTTGGTCGGCACGCCCGGCTGCGCGATCACGACGAACGGCGCGTGCCCGGCGGACGGCGTCGCGAGCGCGGTCGCGAAAGCCTGACCGGCCGGGCCGTTGCGCGGGCCGACCAGCACGTTGATGTGCGCGAGATTGACGCCCGGCCCTTCGAAGCCTTCGCCGATGAACAGATTCTTTTCCATTGACTCCTTCCTTGTGTCCGCGTGATGTGTGCAGTTCAACCACCGTTGCGGTGGATGTGAGGCATTCTGCGGCGGGCGTCGCGCGGGGAGGAATCGACGATTTTTGAGGACCGGATTGATGAAAGCTCAACTCGGGAATCACCCGTAGGCGGGATAAGCGTCCCATAAGCTTCCAGCGCCCAAAATGTGAGTTTGTTCTGAATGCGGATTATTCCGGCGTGAGCGCGCCGCCGGGTCCGCTGACGCACATGTCTTCCATCGATCGCATCTCCCCGCTTCCCGTCACCGATGTCGCGTGGCGCTACTACGATCTCGCCAAATCGCGCGTGCAGATCCACGAACCGCCCGCGCCCGGCGAAGTCTTTCTGTGGCTGGTGCCGAGCGAATTCCGCTTCGCATCGGCATCGAATATCGGGAACTGGCTCAGTCCCGCCGAACGAAAACGCACGCGGCTGCATCCGAATTCCGCGCTCGGGCGGCGCTTTTCCGTCGCGCGCGCGACGCTGCGGCTCGTGCTTTCGCACATGTTCCATTGCGAGCCACACGAAGTGGGCGTCGAGGACGAACCGGACGATCGCATCGTCGTGACGCATCCGCATGACGACGGCCCGGTTCACGTCGATGTCGCGTATTCGGGCATCTGGATCGTGGTCGCGGTGGCATCGGCGAGAATAGGGCTTGGCTTGACGGTCGAATCGACGGGCGCGCATGACGCTGCCGCCAGACAATCGATGTGGGACGAAGCGGCGCGCATCGGCAAGTCGCGTGCGCAGCGCGGCGACACAGACGCCGACTGGCACGGACTCACCTTGCCGATGCCCGGCGGCATCTGCGGCGTGCTCGTCCTGGACAAGCCCGTCGCGCGCGTGCAGGCGTTCGGCTGGGAACGGCCGCTCGAAGCGGAGGGCAACGCAGCCGCGTCCTGAGCCCGCGAGCGCCGTGTAATCACGGATCGGGATCGGGAGAAAACAGGACATCATGGAATACACGGCGCTCGCACAACGCCACGCGGCCGCGATCATCGCGATCGCGCTCTTCGCCGGCCCGGCGCTCGCAGCGGTCGCGTGGGCCTTCGCCGCGCGCGGACGGCGCGCTTCCGGCGCGGCCGTCGCGGTTACGGCGGGCATCGTCAGCGCGACGGGCGCGGCGGTGTTCATCGCCATCGCGACGCGCATCGCGCATGGCACGGCGTTTTCATCGGCGGATCAGCGCATGGTCGACGCTCTGCGCGACGGCACGCCCGCATTCGCCGCGCGAGGATTCGCCGCGCTCACGCATCTCGGCGATCCCTGGTTCCTCACGCTGCTGTCGGCGCTCATGTGCGCGTGGCTGCTGCTGACGCGGCGCTTCGGTCTCGCTGTCTATTTCGCCGCGGTCACGAGCGCGGGCGGCCTGCTCAATCAGGCGCTCAAGTCGATGATGCGCCGCGACCGTCCCACCGGCGCGACCGTGCCGTTGCCCGAAAGCTTCGCGTTCCCGAGCGGACATACGTTCGGCTCGATCGTCTGCTACGGCATGTGCGCCTATGTGCTGCTGCGCCTCGCGCCGACGCGCCGCGATCCGCTCATCGTCGCGCTCGCGTGCTTCATCGTGCTGACGATCGGCGTGAGCCGCGTGGTGATGGGCGTGCATTTTCCCGGCGATGTGGTCGGCGGTTTCGCGTCGGGCGGCGCGTGGCTCGCGGCGTGCATCGGCGCGGCGGAATTCGTGCGGCGACGTAGCCGGACGCTTTAGGATTAGTTCGATTGTTCCGCGCATCCGTAGACGTTAGTTTCAGACCTTTTGCGAGGCTGAAACGATGCTCGAATCGAAAGCGTATGGCGCGGTGGCCATGGCCCTGGTGCTGATCGGTCTGAACGGATGTTCGGCCTTCGTCAAGGATCCCGATCCGCAGGAATACATGAGCCGCGTGAAGGTCGGCATGACGCGCGCGGAAGTCGAGGACAGCCTCGGCCCGCCTGACGGAAACTGGGGACCGTGGCATTCGCTGTGCACCGAATACGCGTTCAAGAAGCACGGCACCGACCGCTGGTCCGTGTATTACAACAATCAGAATCGCGTGGTCTATACGGAGCACGCGGGCTGCACCGTCAAGCGGGCGAAGGAAGTCGGCCTGCGCTGAACGCCAGAAAAGACAAACCCCACGCGCCGTGGGGTTTGTCGTTTTATGAGCCTGAAATTCGACGCGTCAGTTCGCCGTCGGCCGCCACTTCAACAGACGCTGCTCGACCGCCGTCAGCAGATAATCCGCCGCGAGCGCGACGACCGCGAGCACGATCATCGCCGCGAACACGCCGCTCGCGTTGAACGCGCCCTGCGCGGTCGAGATCAGCAAGCCGATGCCCTGCTTCGATCCGAGAAACTCGCCGACGACCGCGCCGACCAGCGCGAAGCCGAAGCTGACGTGCAGGCTCGCGAGAATCCACGAAAGCGCCGACGGAATCACGACCGAGGTCGTCACCTGGCGTCGCGATGCGCCGAGAATCTGCGCGTTCGCGATCATGTAACGGTCGGCTTCGCGCACGCCCTGGAACGCGTTCGCGAACACGACGAAAAACACCATCACGACGGCGAGCGCGACCTTCGACGCCATGCCGAGACCCAGCGCTATCACGAACACCGAGCCGAGCACGACGCGTGGAATCGAATTGGCGATCTTGATGTAGATGCTGAACACATCCGACAGCAGCTTGTTGCGGCCCAACACGATGCCGCAGAAAATGCCGCCGGCCGAACCGATCAGAAAGCCGAGAATCGTCTCTTCGAGCGTCACCCAGACTTGCGTGAGCAGCGGTCCTTGCGACGTGCCGTCGACGAACCATTCGACGATCTGATCGAAGATCGCGGACGGCATCGAGAAGAAGAACGGATCGATCCAGTGCAGGCGCGCCGAGAGTTCCCAGCCGCCGAGCACGAACACGAGCACCGCGATACGCAGCCCGATGACGAGCGCATTGCGCTGCCTGATGCGCTTTTGCGCTTCGCGTTCGACTTGCGCGAGCGTGCCGGGATCGATGCCCGAGGGCATCGTTTGTTGAGGCGTGGACATAGTGATGTTCCTTTGAGGCGGGTTCAACCGATCTGCACTTCTTCGCGCAGGTCGTGCCAGATATCGCGCGAAATTTCGATGAAGCGCGGGTGATAGCGAATCTCCGACGTGATGCGCGGACGCGGCAGGTCGATCTCGTAGACCTTCTTGAGCGTCGCGGGGCGCGCCGTCAGCACGAACACGCGGTCCGCGAGCGCGATCGCTTCTTCGAGATCGTGCGTGACGAACACGACCGAGCCCGCATTCGCCGACCAGAGCTGCAGCAATTCGTCCTGCATCAGCGTGCGCGTCTGCATGTCGAGCGCGGAGAACGGCTCGTCCATCAACAGGATTTCGGGCTTGTTGATGAACGTCTGCGCGAGCGCGACGCGCTTTCGCATGCCGCCCGACAACTGATGCGGATAGTGCTTGCCGAACTTGTCGAGACCGACGCGGCGCAGCCACGACTGCGCTTCGTCGTAAGCGGCGGACTTCGAGCGGCCGCGATACAGCGGGCCGGCTGCGACGTTGTCGAGCACCGAGCGCCAAGGAAACACGGCATCGGCCTGAAAGACGAAGCCGATGCGGGGATCGATTCCATCGACCGGCTGGCCCATCACGCGCACTTCGCCCGTCGTCGGCTTGAGCAGACCGGTAATCATGCTGAGCGTCGTGGATTTGCCGCAGCCGGTCGGCCCGACGATCGCGACGAATTCGCCTTTCGCGACCGACATGCTGAAATCGCGCAGCGCGACCGTCGCCTTGCCGTCCGGCGAGATGAAGCGGCACGATACGTGGCGCAGTTCGATCGCGGGTTGATTCGATTGATTCATCGTGAAAGCCTCACTTCGACGCGGTCGCCGTGCCCGACACGTACTCGTTCGAATACGTGCGCGCGAGATCGATATGCTTGCCCTTCACCGACGGATTGAACGCGGCGAGCACCTTCAGAACGGTTTCGGGACCGTCGGCGGGCATCTTGCCGTCCTTCGTGAACATCGGCAGCGAGGCTTTCAGCGCGCCCACGTACAGGTCCTTGTTCTTCGCGTAATAGTCCTTCGGCATCTTCTCGGTGATTTCTTCGGCGCTATGCGTCGCGATGAAATTCAGCGTCTTCGCAAACGCGCGCGCGAGCTTCGCGGCTTCGGGCTTGTGCGCCTCGGCCCACGCGCGCTGCACGTAGAAGCTCGACGCCGGATACGTGCCGCCGAGCGCGGCGCGCGTGCCTTCGAGCGTGCGCATGTCGACGAGCACCTTCGCCTCGCCGGTCTTGAGCAACTGCGAGACGGTCGGCTCGGTCGTCATGCCCGCATCGATGCGCTCCTGCTTGATCGCTGCGATGAAGCTCGCGTCCGCGCCCACCGGCAGCAGCGTGTATTCCTTCGACGTGACGCCCGCGCGCTGCGCGAGATATTGCGTCAGAAAGCTCGTCGACGAGCCGAGGCCGGTCACGCCGAGCGTCTTGCCTTTCACGTCGGCCATGCTCTTGATCTTGTCGGCCTGCTTCGTCGAGACCAATTCGACTTCGCCCGGCACCTGACCGAAGATCACGAGCGCCTGGACTTCCTTGCCCTTGCTTTGCAGATCGATGGTGTGATCGTAGAAGCCGACGACGCCTTGCACCGCGCCGGCCAGCAATTCGTTCTCGGCATCGACGCCCGCGGGTTGCGACAGGATCTCGACGTCGAGCCCTTCGTCCTTGAAATAGCCGAGTTGCTCGGTGAGCTTCGCGGGCAGATAGATGATCTTGGTTGCGCCGCCGACCATGATCGAAATCTTTTCGGCGTGAGCGGATACGGAAGCGGCGGCGAGGGCGAAAGCGATACCGGACACAGCAGCGATCTGGCGCAGAGTACGCATCAGGAGTCTCCTTAATGTGGGCCGTGAAGTTGGGAATGGCCCGCTTTTTCAGTTGTGCGGCGATTATAGGAACGCGAAACCTTCTGCCAGCTTTCTGCGCCGATGCGAAATCATGGGTGTTAACCCGATGCTTCATCGTTCGTCGAAGCCAATACAATCGCGCCACCATGAAACTGCTGTTGATCGAAGACAATCCGACGCTTTCGCTCTGGCTCGCGAAGATGCTGGAACAGGAGTCGTTCACGCTCGAAACCGTGCAGGATGGCGAATCCGCCGATCAGCTCCTGCGCGCAAATCTTTACGACGTCGTGCTGCTCGACCTGAACCTTCCGCGTCTTTCCGGCAAGAACGTGCTGCGCCGCATGCGTCAACGCGGCGACGCAACGCCGGTGATGATCCTCACGGCGAGCGGTTCCATCGACGAGAAGGTGGAGTTGCTCGGCGCGGGCGCGGACGATTACCTGGTGAAGCCTTTCGAAGTGCGAGAGCTCGTCGCGCGCGTGAAGGTGATGATCCGGCGGCGCAGTTCATCGACGGCGAACGAGGTGTCGTGCGGCGATCTCGTGTTCGATATCGACACGCGCCAGTTCACGCTCAAAGGCGCGCCGCTCAACGTGACGCCGCGCGAACGCAGCGTGCTCGAAGCGCTGATCCTGCGTCTCGGCAAGACGGTGTCGAAGGCGTCGCTGCTCGATACGATCTTCACGCACGAAGACAGCCCGAGCGAAGACGCGCTCGAAATCTACGTGTCGCGGCTGCGCAAGAAGCTCGATGGCAGTTCGGCGGCGATCGTCACGCTGCGTGGTCTCGGCTATCTGCTGCGCAAAAAGGACGATGACCAATAGCCTGCGCGTCCGTCTTCTATGGTGGCTGCTCGTGCCGCTCGCGATCTACGTGTTCGTGACAGGCAAAGCCGCCTACGACAACGCGCGCCACACCGCCGATCTCGTGCAGGAGAACACGCTGCTTGCATCGGCGCGGATGATCGCGGGCGAGGTCGAATGGTCGGACGGACGCTTGCTCGTCGATATTCCGCCGGCCGCGCTCGAAGTGTTCGCGTCGCCGCAGGGCGATCAGGTGTTCTACAACGTGAGCGTCGACGATGGCCGTCTGCTCGCTGGCGTGCCCGATTTCCCGACGCGCGACGCCGCCGGCCACGACGCGCCCGATTACTACGACGCCGATCTCCACGGCAAGCCGATACGCGCCGTCGGCTTCGTGCGCCAGATGTACGACAACGGCGCGATTCGCCGCGTGCTCGTTTCGGTCGGCAAGACGCAGGCTTCGCGCGATGCGATGGTGCGCGAGCTATGGCGTCCGCAGCTCGTGCGGCAGATCGAGATGGTGTTGCTGGCCGTGGCGCTCGCCTGCATCGGACTGACGTTCGAGCTGCGGCCGCTTCTGAAGGTGAAGAAAGAAGTGATGGACCGCGATCCGATGCAGCTCGAGCCGCTGCGCGTGGAGCGCTTGCATACGGAGTTGCGGCCGATCGTCGATGCGATCAATCAGTGCATCGCGCGGCTCGGGCTTCAGGTCGCGGCGCAGCGGCGTTTCATCGCGGATGCGGCGCATCAGTTGCGCACGCCGCTCACGCTGCTGGAGACGCAATTGCAGTTCGCGCGGCAGCATCGCGCGATGGAGCCGTCGCTGAATGAAACGCTCGCGGCGATGCAGCGAAGCAATCGTTCGATGGTCGGTCTCACCAACAAGCTGTTGCTGCTCGCGCAGGCCGAAGCCGCGGACTACGCGCAACTCGCGCGGCAGAAGGTGGATCTTGCCGCCATCGCGCAGGACGTGATCGAGGATCTGGCGATGTTCGCGCAGAAGCGCGAGATCGATCTCGGCGCGGAGCTGGTTGAATTGGCGTGGATCATCGGCCATGAAGGATTGTTGTCGGCGCTCGTGTACAACGTCGTCGAGAATGCGATTCGCTATACGCAGCCGGGCGGGCACGTGACCGTTGCCGTCATGCGCGATGCGCAACGCGTGACGCTCACCGTCATCGACGATGGCCCCGGTATTCCCGCCGAAGCGCGCAGTCGCGTGTTCGAGCCGTTTTATCGCGCATCGGCGGATACGGAAGGAACCGGCCTCGGACTCGCGATTGCGAAGGAGATCGTGCAGGCGCATCGCGGGCAGATCGTGCTGGCGCAGCGCGAGCATCCGGATCGTGGGGTGGTCGTGACGGTGCGCTTCGCGCATCTTTCGTAAATGCTATGGAATGACCAAACGAATTTCACCGCTGCTTTGAAAATATACTTCTCGTTTGCAGCGAAACTATCGCAGCGGAGAAGAAGATGAGACGAATCGGCGCGTGCCTATTCGCATTATTGTTAGCAATGCTGCTTGGCGCATGCGGCGGAGGCGACGGCGCATCGGATGCCGTGAATTCATCCGCGAAAGATTCCCAGATGAATGGGACGAACAAGGGTTTCGCATTATCGACGGTCATCTGGAAGCAGTTTCCGATCAACGTGTGCTGGGATCTGAGCAACGCCGATTTCGCCATGTACGCCAATCAACGCAGTTGGAGTCAGCTCGCGGTTCATCAAAGCTGGGAGGCGCATTCGGGCGTCGTATTCGCGGGATGGCAGCAATGCACCAACGCGCCGAACTATTACGGCATTCGGATATCGGTCGAGGACAGCGCCAAGACGGGACCGCATACGCAAGGTCTGGGAACGCAGATCAACAATGTCGCCGGCGGCATGGTCTTCAACTTCACGTTCAGAAACTGGAGTACGAGTTGCATCGGACGCGAGGAGTATTGTGTTCGCGCCATCGCCGCGCACGAGTTCGGTCATGCGCTGGGATTCGCGCATGAGCAGAATCGGCCGGACACGCCATCGACGACATGCAAGGAGCCCGCGCAAGGCACTTACGGCGACACGATGATCGGCGCGTGGGATCTGGCGTCGATCATGAATTACTGCAATCCGCAATGGAACGGTAACGGACAGTTGAGCGCGACGGATATCGCGATGGCGCAGATGTTTTATGGGGCGCCGGCCGTCACGCAGACCGTCGCGGCGCAGACGGCGCGCTGAAAGCCGACGGGTCGTCAGAAAATCCGGCGGTTTGCGGGCTTTGATTTTGGATCCAAAATCCTTGATTCAATTTTGACATGGGCGCACAATCACCCCCACGCCGCACCCAACGCTGCCGACGGAGCCCCCATGACCGACCGAGCCAATGCCGTTGCGAACCCCTATGCCGCGAGCGACAGCCCGCGGGTCTCATCGAAAACCAGCCGTGCAGTCACCGCCGCCGTCGTCGGCAATATCCTCGAATGGTTCGATTTCGGCACGTACGCGTTCCTCGCGACCGTCATCGCCAAAGTGATGTTCCCCACCGGCGACGACTTCGCCGCCATGCTCGGCACATTCGGCGCATTCGGCCTGGGCTTCGCGGCGCGTCCGCTCGGCGCGATCATCTTCGGCTGGCTCGGCGACAAGAAAGGCCGCAAGTGGACGCTCACCTTCGTCATGCCGCTCATGGCCGCCGCGACGCTCTTCATGGCGCTGCTGCCGTCGTATGCGGCCATCGGCATATGGGCGCCGATCCTGCTCGTCGCGGCGCGCATGCTGCAAGGCATTTCCGTCGGCGGCGAGCTGGGCAACGCGGTCGCGTTTCTCGTCGAATGGGCGCCGCCGAACAAGCGCGGCTTCTACGGCAGCTTCCAGCAATGCAGCACCCTCGGCGGCATGCTGCTCGGCTCGGGCGCGGCCGCGCTCATGACGACGCTGCTCTCGCCTCAAGCGATGCTCGATTGGGGCTGGCGCGTGCCGTTCATCATCGGTGCGATCGTGATCGGGCCGATCGGCTGGATCATCAGAAAGCGCAGCGAGGAGACGCCCGCCTACCAAAGCGCAAGCGACGAAGCGCCGAAGACTAAAGGCCGCGCGCCCGCGCTGCTCGGTCTGCAGGCGTGCGGGCTCGTGATCGTGTGGACGGTCTCGCTCTACGTGCTGCTCAACT
Organism: Caballeronia sp. AZ7_KS35; assembly: GCF_023631045.1. NCBI lineage: Bacteria > Pseudomonadati > Pseudomonadota > Betaproteobacteria > Burkholderiales > Burkholderiaceae > Caballeronia > Caballeronia sp. AZ7_KS35. Next base: position 102,307 of record NZ_JALQDV010000040.1, read on the forward strand.
ATCTGCCGTCGTTCACGACGAAATACGTCGGCATGCATCCGTCGACGGCGCTGTGGCTCAACACGGCGGGCCTCATCGCGATGACCGCGTCGATTCCGTTCTGGGGCGCGGCGTCGGATCGCTTCGGCCGCAAGCCGATCTATGCGATCGGCTGCATCGCGTTTCTCGTGCTGCCGTATCCGATCTTTCACTTGATGCTCACGTACAAGTCGGCGGCGATCGTCGGCGCGGTGCAGGTGCTGGGCGGCGTCGTCATCGGCATATTTTCGGGTGTGGGGCCGGCCGTGCTCTCCGAACTTTTCCCGACGAAAATCCGCACGACGTGGATGTCGATCGGCTACGGCATCGCCAACGCGGTGTTCGGCGGTTTCGCGCCGATGATCTCCATCGCGCTCATCAAGGCAACCGGCTCGCCGCTTTCGCCCGCGTATTTCGTGATGCTCGCGGCGTTGCTTTCGACGATCACGGTCGCCACCATCAAGGAGACGGCGCACGCGCCGCTGCAATAAACATGCGCTGGAATCGCACGCTCACCGTAGTGAACTGCCACGCCGAAGGTGAAGTCGGCAATGTCGTGACCGGCGGCGTCTTCGACGTGCCCGGCGCCACGATGTTCGACAAGATGATGCACCTCGAAGAAGCGCGCGACGACTTGCGGCGCATCTGCATATTCGAGCCGCGCGGCTCGGCGAATCAGACCGTCAACTTCATCTTGCCCGCGACCGATCCGCGCGCGCAGATGGGCTACGTGATCGCGGAATCGACCGAATATCCGGCGATGTCCGGCTCGAACACGATGTGCGTCGCGACCGTGCTGCTCGAAACCGGCATCTTGGCGATGACCGAGCCCGTCACCGAACTCGTGCTCGAAGCGCCCGCGGGCCTCATCCATCTGCGCTGCTCGTGCGCGAACGGCAAGGTCACGAAGGTCGAGTTCACGAACCAGCCCGCGTTCGCGAATCATCTCGACAAGACGATCGAGGTCGAAGGCATCGGCAGTTTGACCGTCGATGTCGGCTATGGCGGCATGACGTATGTGATCGTCGATGCGGAGAAACTCGGCTTTCGCATCACGCCCGATGAAGCGCGCGAACTGTGCGAGCTGGGGCAAGTCATCAAGGCCGCGGCGGCGGCGCAGTTGCCTTCGCCGCATCCGCTCAATCCGCTCATCAAGGGCATCACGATGACCGAGTTCGTCGGCCCGATTTCGCGCGAGAACGGCGTGCTGAAATCGCGCAACACGGTGATCGTGTCGCCGGGACGCTGCGATCGTTCGCCGTGCGGCACGGGCACGTCCGCGCGGCTCGCGGTCATGCACGCGAAAGGGCTGATCGATGTCGGCGAGACGTTTCTGCACGAGTCGATTATCGGATCGGTGTTCGAAAGCCGCATCGAGTCCACGACGCGTCTGGGCGATGTTCCCGCCGTCGTGCCCGTCGTCGCGGGACAGGCGTGGATCACGGCGATCTCGCAGGTCGGCGTCGATCCGACCGATCGCTTCCAGACCGGCTTCACGCTCGCCGACACATGGTGCGAAGCCGTCGACGACAAGCTCATCAAATCGCGCGTGAGTTCGCAACGTGGCGAGTGAAGACATGACGGACGTCATCGTGATCGGCGCGGGCATCGTAGGACTCGCGTGCGCGTGGGCCGCGTTGCGCGAGGGCGCGCGCGTGACGCTCGTCGATCGCGATTTCGAAGGCGATCGCGCATCGCACGGCAATGCGGGCGGCATCGCGGTGACGGAGAGCACGCCGATCGCCGTGCACGGCATGTTCACGAAGGCCGCGAAATGGCTGATGGACCCGCTCGGGCCGCTCGCGCTCGACTGGAAGCATGTGCCGAAGGCGCTGCCGTGGTTCATGGCGTTTCGCCGCGCGAGCGAGCCGGCGCGCTTTCGGGCGATCTCGCATGCGCTTTCGCTGCTCAACAACCGCGTCTACGACGACATCCTGCCGATGTTCGACGATATCGGCGCAAGCGCGATGCTGTATCGGCGGGGCGCGCTCACGGTCTATGAAACCGATGCAGCCTTCGCCGCCGATCAGCCCGAATGGTCCTTCAAGCGCGAACTCGGCGCGCGCTGGCACGCGTTGAGCGCGCAGCAAGTGCGCGAATGCGAGCCGTCGCTCGCGCCGGTCTTCAGGCATGGCGTGTTCCTCGACGACTGGTCGCATATCGGCGATCCGCGCCGCATCGTCACGCTATTGCGCGAGCGCGTGCGTGCGCTCGGCGCGCGCTTCGTGACGGGCATCGCGCGCGCCATCGACGCGCCGGAATCCGTCGTGCTAGACGACGGCACGCGCGTCAACGGACGACGCATCGTGATCGCGGCGGGCGCATGGTCGGCGGCGCTCGCGAGGTCGATCGGCGATAGCGTGTTGCTCGAAAGCGAACGCGGCTACAACGCGACGCTGCCAAAGCACGGCGTCGCACTGACGCGCGAAGTGATCTTCGCGGAGCGCAAGTTCGTGGCGACGCCGCTCGATATTGGCTTGCGCATCGGCGGCGCGGCGGAGTTCGCGGGCATCGACGCGCCGCCGAACTATCGTCGCAGCGACGCGTTGCTCGAACTGGGCAAGCGCTTCATCGAAGGCATCGACGATACGGACGCCGTGAAATGGATGGGCCATCGCCCCGCGACGCCCGACTCGCTGCCGGTGATCGGCGCATCGCCGCGCATGCCATCGGTCGTCCATGCATTCGGGCACGGTCATCTCGGCCTCACGCAATCGGCGACGACCGCCGCGCTCGTCGCCGATGTACTCGCGGGACGCACGCCGCGCGTGCCGCTCACGCCTTACTCGATCGCACGTTTCTAAATTGGAGGAGCAAACATGCAAGTGAACTGGAAAGGCGTATTCCCCGCCGTGACGACGAAGCTCAAGCAGGACGGCTCGCTCGATCGTGACGCTATCGTGAACGGCCTGAACCGTCTGATCGACAACGGTGTCGGCGGCGTCGTGATGATGGGCATGGTCGGCGAGAACGCGCAGCTCACGCCCGAGGAAAAGCGCACGGTGCTGAAGATCGCGGTCGAAACCGTGAACGGGCGCGTGCCTGTGATCTCGGGACTGGCGGAACTGAACACGGCCAACGCGATGCAGTTCGCGAAAGACGCGGAAGCCATCGGCGTGCAAGGGCTGATGGTGTTTCCGGGCCTCACGTATCGATCGGACGATCGCGAGACCGTCGAATACTATCGGTCGATTGCGCGCTCGACGAAGCTCGGGCTCATGATCTACAACAATCCGCGCGGCTATGGCGTCGACATGCGGCCGGACTTGCTCGCGCAACTCGCGGATGAACCCAACGTCGTCGCGATCAAGGAAGAGACCTACGACACGACGCGCGTCACCGATCTCTACGCGCGCTTCGGCGACCGCTTCGTCGTGTTCTGCGGCGTCGACGATCTGATCGTGGAATCCGTCGCGCTCGGCGTGAAGGGCTGGGTTTCCGGCATGGCCAACGCGATGCCGAAGGAATCCGTCGATCTGCTGAATTACGCGGTCAACGGCGAATACGACAAGGCGCGCGCGCTCTATCGCGCGTTGATCGACTTGTTCCATCTCGACACGCACGTCAAGCTCGTGCAGTACATCAAGCTCGCGGAGAACATCACGGCGGGTTATCCGGAGTACGTGAAAGCGCCGCGCCTCTTGCTCGAAGGCGCGGAACGGCAACGGACCATCGAGATCGTCGAGAAGGCGATCGCCAACGTGCGGGCGCTCGCGCAATGAAATCGACGTTCTTCTGCATCGACGGACACACATGCGGCAATCCGGTGCGCGTCGTCGCGGGCGGCGCGCCGCCGCTCGAAGGCGCGAACATGATCGAACGGCGCGCGCACTTCCTGCGCGAGTTCGACTGGATACGCACCGCGCTCATGTTCGAGCCGCGCGGCCACGAAGTGATGTCCGGCAGCATTCTCTATCCGCCGACGCGCGCCGACTGCGATCTCGCGATTCTCTTCATCGAAGTGAGCGGATGCCTGCCGATGTGCGGGCACGGCACCATCGGCACGGTGACGACGGCCATCGAAAACGGACTCGTGCGGCCGCGCGAGCCGGGCGTGCTGCGGCTCGACACGCCCGCCGGTCTCGTGATCGCGCGTTACAGGATGAACGGCGAGCATGTCGATTCGGTGCAGCTCGTCAACGTGCCTTCGTTTCTGCATTCGCAAGACTTGTCCGTCGACGTCGAGGGCCTGGGCGAGATTCGTTTCGATGTCGCGTATGGCGGCAACTTCTACGCGATCGTCGAGCCGCAGCGCGACTACGAAGGGCTGCACGCGCTGAAGCCATCGGACATTCAGCGTCTGAGTCCGATCCTGCGTCAGAAGGCGAACGAAAAGTACGCGTTCGTGCATCCGGAAAACGATGCGATACGCGGCCTCAGTCACGTCATGTGGACGGGCGAGCCGACGGTGGAAGGCGCGAGCGCGCGCAACGCGGTGTTCTACGGCGACAAAGCCATCGACCGCTCGCCGTGCGGCACGGGCACGTCGGCGCGCATGGCGCAGCGTGTCGCGAAAGGGCAGTTGAAGATCGGCGAGCGCTTCGTGCATGAAAGCATCATCGGCACCTTGTTCGAAGGCGTGCCGATGGAAGCGGCGCGCGTCGGCGAATACGATGCGATCGTGCCGGCCATCGAAGGATGGGCGCGCGTGACGGGCCACAACACGATTTTCGTCGATGACCGCGATCCGCTCGCGCACGGATTCCTGCTGAAATAACGGAGAAAACGCATGCTGATTCTGAAGAACGCCCGCGTGCTCGACGCCGACCACGAACGCGACGACGGCCGCTATTCCATCGTCATCGACGGCGATGCGATCCGCGAAGTCACGCGCGAACCGGTCGAGGCGAGCGGCGCGCAAGTGATCGATGTCGGCGGCAAGACGGTGATGCCCGGCATGATCGATTGCCATGTGCATGTCATTGCATCGGCCGCGCATCTCGGCAACAACAGCCGTCTGCCGAACACGTTCGCCGTGCTGCGCGCCGTGCCGATCCTCGCGGGCATGCTCGATCGCGGCTTCACGACCGTGCGCGATGCGGGCGGGGCGGACTATGCGCTGTCGCGCGCGATCGAAGACGGCGTAATCGCGGGGCCGCGCTTGTTCGTCGCGGGCAAGGCGCTTTCGCAGACGGGCGGCCACGGCGATTTTCGCGAGCGCTTCGACAACGCCGATCCGGACCCGTGCGGCTGCAATCGCAACATGGGCGCGATCGGGCGCGTGGTCGACGGCGTCGACGAAATGCGCAAGGCCGTGCGCGAGGAGATGCGCGCGGGTGCGAATCACATCAAGATCATGGCGTCGGGCGGCGTGGCTTCGCCGACCGATCCCATCGGCAATCTGCAATTCTCCGTCGACGAAGTGAAGGCCGCCGTCGAAGAAGCGGAATCGCATCAGACGTATGTGATGGCGCATGCGTACACCGCGAAGGCGATTGCGCGTGTCGTGAAGCTCGGCGTGCGCACGATCGAGCACGGCAATCTGATCGATGAAGATGCCGCGCGCGTGATGGCCGAACACGGCGCCTACGCGGTGCCGACGCTCGTCACCTATGACGCGATGTCAAAGGTCGGCGCGCAAATGGGCCTCGCGCAAGACACGCTCGACAAGAATGAATCGGTGCGCAAGCGCGGTCTCGAAGCGCTCGCGATGCTGCACGAACGCGGCGTGAAGATCGGCCTCGGGAGCGATCTGCTCGGCGACATGCATCAGTATCAAAGCGATGAGTTGTCGATACGCGCGAATATCGTCGGCGCCTTCGAGGCGATTCGTCAGGCGACGGCCATCGGCGCGGAGATCGTCAACATGAAGGGCAAGCTCGGCGTCGTCGCGGCGGGCGCGTACGCGGATTTGCTCGTCGTCGATGGCGATCCGCTGAAGGATATTCGCGTGCTGACAGGGCAGGGCGAGCGCATCGCGGGCGTGATGAAAAACGGTGCGTGGGTACGCGAGAAGTTGCTGTGAACACGCGTGTTACGATGCCGCACCTTCACGCCTAAGCCGATAAAACATGTCTCCGGTCGCCGCCAAATCCCTTCGAAAAGAGAGCGACTTCACGCACAGGATCGTGCGCACGACGACGGTCGAACTCGTCACGACCGCGATCCGGCAACGCATTCTGTCGGGCGATCTCGCGCCGGGCGAAGTGCTGCGCCAGGAAGCGCTCGCCGATGAACTCGGCGTGAGCCGCGTGCCGATCCGCGAAGCGATCACGCGGCTTACCGGAGAAGGGTTGCTGACGAAGGTGCCGCACAAGGGCGCGTATGTCGCGGAGCTGTCGATCGAAGAAGTGCAGGAGACGTTCGAAATCCGCATTCGGCTGGAGCCGTGGCTGTTTTCGCAGGCGATCCCGCATATCACCGATGCCGAGATCGCGAAAGCCGAAAAGCTCGTCGCCGAAATGGATACCGCCGATTCGGGCGTCTGGGGCCAGTTGAACTGGCGTCTGCACGAGACGCTTTATCTGCCGGCGCGGCGCGACATCACATTGCAGATGCTGCGCGTGCTGCACGATCGCAGCGACCGCTATTTCCGCTTTCAGGTGGTGCAGGTGCCGATCCGCGAGCAGTCGCACGAAGAACACATGAACCTGATAGACGCATGCAAGAAGCGCGATGCGAAGCTCGGCGCGAAGCTGCTGGAACAGCACGTCAAGACGGCGGCGCAGCAGATCATCTCGGTCGTGGAGACGATCATGTCGCGTCAGGGTTGAGGACGAGCCGCACGCTCGCCGCATCGCGCGCATCGACTTCGATGTGAGCATCGCCGGCGGCGGCGATGTGCGCGAACGCGGTTTCATCGACCATCACGACGGGCACGTTCGACGCATAGAGTTCGTTCGCGACGATCGCGCCGATCGACAGAATCAGATCGCGCTCCGCGAGCACGATGCCCGCGGGCCCGGTGCCGTTGCGCAACGCTTCGGCGAGCACGCTGCTGCTCGAACTCGATCCGCGCGCACGCGGCATCACGAGAATGCGCGACGCGAGACTTTGGCCGTGACCGGGATGCGTCGCATCGACGATCAGGCCGCGCTCAGCGTCGTAACCGCCCCAGAAGCTGAGCGGCGGCAACGCGATTCCCGACGCGCGCGCGTGGCCCGGAACGAGCGTGACGGCCTCAAACGTGTTCATCGATGCACACCTTTCCTTCGAACGCCGATCGCACGCATTCGCTCATGCTCCCGAACGCGACCGTCACGCCGATATTCGCCGGCGCGTAATGCGCCCATTTGCCCGAGTTGGTCATCACGAGGCCGCTCACCTGCTTCATCACCGGCGTGATGTACGTGCAGGTATCGACGACGATCTGCACGCCGCGTGCCGCGAGCTTCTGCGCAATGCCTTCTTCCTCGAGTTGCCACAGCACGAAGCGGCTCGTGTTCACGTAGATATCGCAGCGCGGCGCGCCGTCGTGACGCCCCATGAGCGCGGCAAGCGTGCGAAATTCATCGACGGAAAAGTGCGGCGTGCCGAGGCTCACCGCGGCGAGCGCATCGCCGGGTTTCGCGTGCGACCAACCCGCGCGCACGTCGTGAAGATCGGCTGCGCTGACGGCAATCGTGCGTTCGGGCGCGCGGCCCTGAAGCGCGGCATCGAGCGTCGCGGCTTCCGGCGTGATGCCGACCGCATGGAACAGCCCCACCGATCCGCTCGATGCCGCCGCCGCGCCGAGCGCTTTGAGTTCGTCTTCGGTGGTGTCGCCGGGCAGGCCGGTGATCGCGGCGACCGTCGCGCCGGCAATGCCGCCGAGCAGAAAGCCGAGCGCGGCGAAATCGGCATCGCGATGCGGCGACGCGCGCAGATCGGGCGCGGCGATCACGATGCGCGCCGCGCGATTCGCCGTCACATGCAGGCCCGCATCCGGCACGCGCGCGGTGATGGCGGCGGCGAGATCGAGGAAATCGCCGTAACGGCTCGTGCGCGCGCCGAGCACGGAGTTCGCGAAAACGATCGCATTCGATTCGGCCCACGCGATCTGATCGCCCAGCTTCGGACGATGCTTCAATTGATACGGCGCGCAGGTGAAGCTGGCTTCGCATCCGAGTTCTAGATGCGCCTGCATGAGCCGCTTGCCAGCGCTCGCGATACCGGCGTCGCCGCGAAAGAGTTCCGGGTGAATGAGATCGAGCGAGCCGACATTGAGCGTGGTCGGCACGGCGACCTTCGCGCCGCTCGCGACGAAGCGCTCGACGAAATCGAGACTCGCCGCGCCGTGATACAGACAGCCGTCGATATGCGCGCCCGAGATATCGATGAGCGCATCGGCATCCATGACGCGCGCCGTCGCCGCGACGATACGCATCGCGAGCGCGAGGCCATCGCCGAAATCGCCGTTGAGCATGGCGGTGTCGCGTGGGGAAAGTGTGAGCATCGGATTCGCTGACGCAGCGCGGAGGGATGTCAGCGCAGTCTACCCGAAGCGGGTGGCGCGGCGCGTTCGCGCGTCTGGCCTACTGGCAAGATTGCAAAACTTCTAAACGCGGAGGCGGGCAGTCATGGGCGTATTGAGCGGGATAAAGGTTCTGGAATTCGAGGCGATCGGTCCTGCGCCGTTCGGCTGCATGTTGCTCGCCGATATGGGCGCGGACGTGCTGCGTATCGATCGGGCCGTCGCGCCCGGCGATCTCGGTCCGAAGGTCAGCGGCAAGCACAAGAATCTGACAGGGCGCGGCCGGCGCTCGGTCACGCTCGATCTGAAAAAGCGCGAATCGGCCGAGGCCGCGCTCGAACTGATGTCGAAGGCGGATGTCGTCATCGAAGGATTCCGTCCGGGCACGATGGAGCGTCTCGGCCTCGGCCCGGACGCCGCGCTCGCGCGCAATTCGAAGCTCGTCTACGGACGCATGACCGGTTGGGGACAGACGGGGCCGCTCGCGCAAAGCGCCGGGCACGATCTGAACTACGTCGCGTTGTCGGGCGTGCTGTCGGGAATCGGCCGCGCGGGCGAAGCGCCGGTGCCGCCGCTCAACCTCGTCGGCGATTATGGCGGCGGCGGCATGCTGCTCGCGCTCGGCGTCGTGGCGGCGCTTCTCAACGTGCAGCGCGGCGGCGCGGGTCAGGTCGTCGATGCCGCGATGATCGAAGGCGCCGCGCAACTCGGCACGACCGTCTGGGGCTTGATCGCATCGGGCAACTGGCGCGAGACGCGCGAAAGCAATCTGCTCGATGGCGGCACGCCGTGGTACGACAGCTATCGCACCCGCGACGGGCATTACATGTCGGTCGGTGCAGTGGAGGCGCGCTTCTATGCGGAACTGCTGCAGAAGCTCGGGCTCGCCGATGCGGGTTTGCCAGCGCAGCACGATCGCGCCGGATGGCCCGTGCTGAAGGCGCGGTTCACGGCGGCTTTTGCCGAGCGCACGCGCGACGAATGGTGCCGCGTGTTCGATGGCAGCGATGCGTGCGTCGCGCCCGTGCTCGGCTTCTCGGAAGCGCCGGCGCACGCGCATCATCGGGCGCGCGGAAGCTTCGTCGAGTTCGATGGCGTCGTACAGCCCGCGCCCGCGCCGCGCTTTTCCGCGACGCCATCCGCGATCTCGCGCCCCGCGCCGCAACGCGGCGAAGGCGGGCGCGATGCACTTCGGGATTGGGGGTTGAACGACGCGGAACTGACGCGTTTGCGCGCGAGCGGATTGGGATTCAACGCGGAAGATTGATCGGCGGGACGAGCGGCCGCGTGGAGCGCGGCCGCTGTGGCAGGATTACCTTTGTCCGAATCGCCGGACGAAGCAATAGAAAATCCACGGATGAATCTTCAGCATCGCCATGACGATCGACAGCTTCGGCCGACTGTCCGAATACATGCCGAGCAAATGCGCCATGCGCAACTTTTCTGACACGCTGCGTAGAATCGGCTTCGCGGAACCGTAAGTCGGCGCCTTCATCGCCGCCTGAAACGCAATTGTGCGATACGCATAGATGTACTTCAACCGGAACAGCAGACGCCGGTAATTCGGTATAGGCATCGACGCCGTGAGTCTCTCCACGCGATCGACAATCGCAAAGAGATCCACGATCTTCGGATTGAAGCGCGTCGAAATTCCCGCCTCCCGATACATATACGCGTACAAGGTATCGGGCATCAGCCGCACGATTTTCGACTTCCCGAGCGTCTGGACCGAGACGACGATATCCTCGTAAATCAGTCCGGTCGGATGTTCCACGGCGAGAAAAATCGAACGGCGCACGAGTTTGTTGCAGCAATACGCCTGCAAGGACAAATCGAGGATTTTCTCGACCGCCTGCACGCCGCTGATAACGGCGTCGCCCGTCTCGATGCGGTAATTGACCTTGCCATCCGGCGTCAGATTCTCGGCGGCGAAGACCACGACGTCTGCATTGTGCTTGTCGGCTTCCTGGATCACACGGCGAATGGTGTCGTGATGAATGTGATCGTCACTGTCGACGCACAAAACGTATTCGCCACGCGCCGCCATTGCGGCGATTTTGCGGGTTTCGGCCAGTCCTTTGTTCTTGAGATTCTTGATGAGTTTCCACGATATTCTGTTTTGCTTTTCCAGAATGCGTGAAGTCATTTCGCCGGATCGATCAGGACTGCTGTCGTCGACGGCAATAATCTCAAAGTCGGTGGAGGTTTCTGACAATAGCGAGTCGAGGCATTCTTCAATGTACGGCTCGACTTTGTACACGGGCAGCAGGACACTGATTTTTGGCGGTGCTTGCATGTATTGTCAGTCCCAGCTTCGAGACCTTTTTCAGTAGAACGGCTTAGGGATTCTACTTGGTGCATCGCATGCACGCATCAGGGTCATTGACTATTGCCAAACCGGTGCATGGTTCAATTCAGCAGATTTTCCCTGCTATCTTGTTTCAACAAGAACTTAATACTTCAGTTCTCCTGCTATTCACGAATTAATGACCGGGCTGACGCGAAGGCGGTCAATTATGGACTTCGAAAACTTATCGCGTTCCCATGGCGATAAAAAGCAAAAAGGCACGTTCGGCTCTATCCGAACGTGCCAAAGAGAAGCAGCCACTCCAAGGAAAATCGATCGCTCTACTGCAAGTTGCCCGCAACCGCCACCGTCTGGCCGGTAATGTAATTCGACTCGGGCGAGCAGAACAGATAGACGCCGCCCGCGGCTTCTTCCGGCGTGCCGCCACGACCGAGCGGATTGCGCTGTGCGTGCGTCTTCAGCATGTCGGCGTTGAGGCCGACACGGATGTCGCGCCCGTCGATCTTCACGGTCTGCGCCTGCTCCGTGCTCACGGTCATGCGCGTATGGATGAGCCCGAAAGCCACGGCGTTGACGTTCACGTTGAAGCGGCCCCATTCGCGCGCCAGCGCGCGCGTCATCCCGATCACGCCCGCTTTCGCCGACGAGTAGTTCATCTGACCGGCGTTACCGTTCAGCGCGGACGTCGACGAAATGTTCACGATCTTGCGGTAATTGTCGCGTCCGGCTTCCTTGTCGGCGGCGTGCAGCGCCTTGATGTGCGGATACGCGGCGCGCAGGATGCGAAACGGCGCGGTCAGATGGCAATCGAGCACCGCGTACCATTGCTCGTCGGTCATCTTCTGCACGACGTCGTCCCAGGTGAAACCAGCGTTATTCACGATGATGTCGATGCCCTTGAACGAATTTATCGCCGTGCCGATGAACCGGTCCGCAAAATCCGGCGCGGATACGTTACCGACACACGCCACCGCTTCCGTGCCTTGCTTGCGCAGCAGTTCCACGGTTTCCTGCGCGGGTTCGGCATCGAGATCGTTGATGACGAGGCGCGCGCCTTCGCTCGCGAGCTTCATCGCGATCGCCTGACCGATGCCGCGTCCCGAGCCGGTTACCAATGCCACTTTGCCTTCGAGCTTTCCCATGATGTCTTCCTGATGATTGAAGTCAGAGCGCGATCACCGCGTCGCCGAGCACGCGCGGTTCGCCATATTGATTGACGGTCTGGATCTCGAGCCGCACGCGGCGTTCGCCGTCGGCTTCGAATTTTTCGGTGACCTTGCCCGTGCACGTCACGACATGCCCGAGCTGCGTGATGCCGACAAAGCGCACGCCGAACGCACGAAGCTGCCGTTGCTCCACCCACGACGTCAACAGCCGGCCGAGCCAGGCCATCGACAACATGCCGTGCGCGAACACGTCCGGCACGCGGGCGCGCCGCGCATAGTCGGTGTCGATGTGAATGGCGTTGTGATCGCCCGATGCGCCCGCGAACAGCGCGAGCATCGTGCGGTCGACGGGCGGAAGGGTGAGCGGCGGCAAGCTGTCGCCGATCTGGATCGAATCGAAATTGATGGTGCTCATTCGCATTTCCCCGCTTATCGCTGAACGACGACGCTGCGCAGATCGGCAACGTGCTCGCCGCGCTGGTTCGTGACACGCGTCTCGCGCACGATGAACCACAGCGCGCCGTTCTTCTTGTCGTAGATATCGGCGATGCGGCTCTCGAAGCGCAGCACGTCGCCCGCATACGCCATGCGGTGATACGTGAACGACTGCTCGCCGTGGAGAATGCGCGACGAGACGATGCCGATCGCCTCGCGCCACGCCGTCGACGGCTGCTCGAATTCGAGCGAGAACAGGAACGTCGGCGGCAGCGGCAGCGCCGGATAACCGGCGTCGTGAGCGGCGGCTTCGTCGAAGTAGACCGGATTGGTTTCGCCGATCGCCTTCGCGAAGAAGCGCAGACGCCACGCGTCCGCCGTCGCGGAATAGACCGGCAACTTCATGCCGATGTGTTGTTTGTCGATCGCCATTACGCAGTCTTCTTGTAGATGGTGACGACGCCCGCGCCGCCCAGCCCGAGGTTGTGCTGCAATGCGATCTTCGCGTCCTTGACCTGACGGTCGCCGGCCGTGCCGCGCAACTGATGCGTCAGCTCGTAGCATTGCGCGAGACCCGTCGCGCCGAGCGGATGCCCCTTGGAAAGCAGGCCGCCCGACGGATTCGTCACCCATTTGCCGCCGTAGGTGTTGTCGCCATCCATGACGAGGCGCTCGCCTTCGCCTTCCTTGCACAGGCCGAGTCCTTCGTAGGTCAGCAGTTCGTTCTGCGCGAAGCAGTCGTGCAGTTCGATCACGTCGATGTCTTCGGGACCGACGCCCGCCTGCTCGTATGCCTGCTGCGCCGCGTTGCGCGTGATGTCGAAGCCGACGACGCGGATCATGTCGCGCGCTTCGTACGTGCTCGGCAGATCGGTGGCGAGCGACTGGCCGGCGATCAGCACGTCGGTGCGCAGGCCGTGCTTGCGCGCGAAGGCCTCGGACACGACGATCGCCGCCGCGCCGCCGCATGTCGGCGGGCAGGCCATCAGGCGCGTGAGCACGCCTTCCCAGAGCATCGGCGCGTTCATCACGTCTTCGGTCGTCACGACGTTGCGGAACACCGCGAGCGGATTGCGTGCCGCGTGCTCGCTCGCCTTCGCGCGAATGCGGGCGAACGTTTCGAGCTTCGTGCCGTACTTGCGCATGTGCGCCTGGCCCGCGCCCGCGAACTGGCGAATCGCCGTGGGCACTTCCGTGTTGTCGACGAGTTCGTTCGTCAGGCTGATCGCACGCTCGAGCGCGGCCGCGCGATCCGGCCATTTCGGCAGCAGCGGTCCCGGCTGCATGAATTCGAAGCCGAAGGCGAGCGCGCAATCGACCGCGCCGCTTTCCACGGCCTGGCGCGCAAGCCAGAGCGCCGACGAACCCGTCGCGCAGTTGTTGTTGACGTTGATGACCGGAATGCCCGTCATGCCGACGCGATAAAGCGCTTTCTGGCCGCACGTCGAATCGCCGTACACATAACCCGCGTAAGCCTGCTGGATGGCCTTGAAGTCGAGGCCGGCGTCGGCGAGCGCATCGCGGATCGCGATTTCGCCCATCACGTCGTACGTCTCGCTTGCACCCGGCTTCTTGAACGGAATCATTCCCACGCCCGCGACATACACCTTGCGACTCATGTGCTTCTCCTTCAGTGATTGAGGATTCGATGGATTCAGAGCTTGCGCGAGATGAGGTCTCGCATGACTTCACTGGTGCCGCCGAAAATGCGCGAGACACGGGCGTCGACGAATGCGCGCGCCACCGGATACTCCAGCATGTAGCCGTAGCCGCCGTGCAGTTGCACCATCTCGTCGAGCGCCTTGCCGAGCGCTTCGGTCGAATAGAGCTTGGCGATCGCGGATTCCTCGAGCGTCAGCCGGCGGTGCGTGTGCTCGCCGATGTAGTGATCGATCATCAGACGCACCGCGATCGCCTGCGCCTTGATGTCCGCGAGCTTGAACTTGGTGTTCTGAAAGTCCCACACGGTCTGTCCAAACGCGCGACGGTCCTTCACGTAATCGATCGTGTGCTGCAGGCAGGTTTCGAGACGCGCCGCCGCGCTCACCGCGATCGAGAGCCGTTCCTGCGGCAATTCCGCCATCAGATAGGCGAAGCCCTTGCCTTCGTCGCCGAGCCGGTTCGCGACGGGCACGCGCACGTCGTCGAAGAAGAGTTCGGCGGTGTCCTGCGCGTGCAATCCGACCTTGTCGAGCTTGCGGCCGCGGCGAAAGCCTTCGCGCGTCGCTTCGACGACGATCAGGCTCACGCCCTTCGCGCCCGCAGCCGGATCGGTCGTGCAGACGACCACGATCAGATCGCAGTTCAGACCGTTCGTGATGAAGGTCTTGCTGCCGTTGATGACGTACTCGTTGCCTTCGCGCCGCGCGGTGGTTCGCACGGCTTTGAGATCGCTGCCGACGCCGGGCTCGGTCATCGCGATCGCGAGAATCTGCTCGCCCGCGCAAATCGCGGGAAGCCATTTCTGCTTCTGCTCTTCATTGCCGATGCGCGCGATATACGGTGCGACGATGTCCGAGTGCACGCCAAAGCCCGGTCCGCTCACGCCCGTGTGCGCCATCTCTTCGACGAGCACGGCGACGTGCCCGAAGTCGCCGCCGCCGCCGCCGTACTCCGACGGAATCGACGTGCACAGCAGCCCTTGCTTGCCGGCCTTGAGCCATGTTTCACGATCCACGCAACCGGCCTTATCCCATTGCGCCTGGCGCGGAACGCATTCGCGCTCGAAGAATCTGCGCGCAGTAGTCCGAAGCATTTCGTGATCGTCTCTGAAGACGGTTCGATTGATGTGCATTGCAAGCTCCTCTTGTTTTGTTATCGGCGCGCGCGGACGATGTGCTGGCCCGGTTCGGTCCCGTACAGCTCGTCGATCAGATGCGCCCGGCGCGCGCGCGTGGTCGCCTGATTGACGTAACCTTTGTCGGCGATTTCGTTGGCATCGAGCGATGGCGGTTCGGCCATCAGCATGAGCCGTTCGATGACGAGCGTCGCGCCGGCGGGCTTTTGCCGCACGAGCCGTTCGCGCAAAGCTCCGATGACGAGCGGATGCGCGATGAGCGACTTCGCATCCAGCGACGCCAGCTCGGGCGCGAGGCGCTGGCATGCCGCGACGTTCGGCCAGGCGAGCGCCGCGAGATAGTCGCGGTCGTGACCGCAGATCACGGCGTCGGAAACGAGCGGCGCGCAGCAGTCGACGAGCGCGAGCCGCAACGCGCCGACGCGCACCCAACTGCCGTTCGCGAGCTTGAAGTCTTCGACGGTGCGGCCCGCGAACTCCATGCCCCTCGCCGGATCGGCGGGATCGGCGAGGCGCACGGCATCGCCGAAACGGAAGAAGCCTTCTTCGTCGAAAGCGGCGGCGGTCAAATCCGGCTGGCCGATGTAGCCGCCGAACACGTTCGGGCCGCGCATGCGGATTTCATAGCGTCCGTCGCCGCCCGGAAGCGGCAGCAGCTTGACTTCGGTGCCGAGCGACGGCGTGCCGATATTGCCCGGTGTGTCGGTCGCCCAGCCGCAGTACGTGCCCATTCCCGACGTTTCCGTGGCCGCGAGTCCCGAGCAGAACGTCATGCGCTCGCCGATGGTCTTCTCCGCGACGGCCTGAATGCGGTTCCACACTTCGACCGGCATGCTCGCGCCGCCATATCCGAAGAAGCTGGCTTTGCCGAAGAGATTCTGTGCGAGCAGCGGATCGCGTTCGAGTTCGTTCGACAGCGCGGCCCAGGCGGACGGCACGCTCGTATAGATGGTCGGCGCGACGTCGCGAAGATTGCGCAGCGTGCGCTCGATCATGCCGGGAAGCGGCCGGCCATCGTCGATGTAATGCGTCGCGCCGAACTGGATTGCGCGCCCGAGATGCAGCACGCCGCCCAGGCCGTGATGCCACGGCAGCCAGTCGAGGAACACGGGCTGCGATTCGCGCAGCCACGCGAGATTGTCCGAATAGTAGGCCGCCACCGCGCCGAGATTGTGGTACGTGAGGCGCACGCCCTTCGGTGCGCCGGTCGAGCCGGAGGTGAAGAGCACGCGCGCGGTGTCGTCGTTTTGGATGGCCGCATGCGCTTGCTCGACCGTTTGCAGCCGCGCGTCCGATAGAGGAAGAGCGGTCAACGCGTCCCATGCGATGTGTCCTGCCAGCGCCTGTTTCACTGCGATGACAGGCGCGCCGTTCAGCGGCAGCGCCGCGAGCGCCCGCGCGAACGGACCGGTTTCCTGCACGAACACCGCGCCGGGCGGCACGCGTTCGCAAATCGCCTTGAGTCGCGCGAAGTCCTTGCTGAGCAGCGCATAAGTGGGCGAAATGGGCGCGCTCGGAATGCCCGCGTATTCGGCGGCGAGCAGCACGACAGCCTGTTCGATCGAGTTGCCGGACAGCAGCATCAGCGGACGTTCCGCGCCGAGGCCCATTTCGAGCAGCGCGGCGCCGACCGTGCGGACTTGCCGCCACAGTTCGCTCCAGCTCAACGCGCGCCACGCGCCGTCTTCGCCGCGCTCGCAGAAGGCGGGCGTGTCGCCGCGTTCGGCGGCCCAGAGCGGAATGAAATCGGCGAAGGAACGCTGCGCGATGTCCGGCAACGGACGGTCGCAGCGAAGAATCAGCGTGCCGTCGGCGCGGCGCTCCACGAGCGTGCGGCGTTGCGGAAACCGCACGGGACGATATCGCGGCTTCGTCGCGTCGCTTGCTTCTAACGTACTCATTACGCCTGTCTCCTGAGCATGTTTGGCTTCTTTCCGATCGGGCTTGGGTGCCTGATTCGAGCGCTCTGCACTTTTCAGAAGCATACGGCTTGCGCGCAAGGCGGCGACCACCCGAGGTGGGTGGCGGCTCCTGTGGCGCCGCAGCGTATCTTCATTCCACGATGCGGCACAACGCGAAGTCGCTGAAAACGCGCATCGGTGAAGCCATCGAATCAAAGGGAGACGTCATGGATCTGGGTATCGCCGGGAAGGTCGCGCTCGTCACGGGCAGCGGACGCGGCATTGGAGCGGAAGTCGCGCGCATGCTGGCGGCGGAAGGCGCGCGCATCGTCGTGTCCGATATCGACGCCGCCGCCGCAGACGAAGTCGCAAGCGGTCTGCAAAAGAGCGGCGCGCAGGCGATCGCGGTGCGCTGCGACGTATGCAGCGAGGACGAAGTGCGGCACGTCGCGAACGCGGCGGACGAAGCCTTCGGCGGCGTCGACATCCTCGTGAACAACGCGGGCTTCAACAAGGACCGCTATCTGACGAAGATGACCGAGCCCGAATGGGACTCCGTCGTCGACGTGATCCTGAAAGGCGCGTTTCACAGCAGCCGCGCGGTGTTGCCCGGCATGATGGCGCGCAAGTGGGGGCGCATCGTGAACATCTCTTCGCGCTCCGTGTTCGGCAATCCGGGGCAAACCAACTACAGCGCCGCCAAACTCGGCCTGATCGGTTTCACGCGCGCGCTCGCGCTCGAACAGGCGAAGTTCGGCATCACCGTGAACGCGGTCGCGCCGGGCTTCGTCGAGACCGAACTGATGCGCGCCAATCCCACGTACGAAACGCTGCGCGACTCGGCGATCGCCAAAACGCCGGTCGGCTTTCTCGGCATGCCCGGCGACATCGCGTCGGCGGTTGCGTTCATCGCGTCGGAGCGCGCGCGCTACATCTCCGGCGTCACGCTGTACGTCACGGGCGGGCGCTTCTCGTCCTGAACGCGCATTCATTTACCCATCATTCGAAGACGCAGGTGGCACATGGATTTTGATTTCGACGCGGATCAGGTCGCGCTGCGCGACAGCATCCGCCGTTATATGCGCAATGAAGTCGTGGCGCGCATCGACGAATGCGAGAAGGCGCGGCGCATTCCGCTCGACCTGCTCGCGGGCGTGAGCCAGTTCGGCTATATCGGCGGCCTGCTGCCGGAAGAAGACGGCGGCATGGGCCTCGATTTCGTCACTTGGGCGATGATGCTCGAAGAATGCGGCTATTTCTGGGGCTCGCTGCGCACCATCGTCAATATCACGAACGTGTTCTGCCGGCTCGTTTCGCATCAGGGCAACGACGAGCAGAAGGCGCGTTTTCTCGCGCCCGTGCTCGCGTCGCAAAAGGGCGCGTGCGTCGCGTTCAGCGAGCCGAATCACGGCTCGAATCCGGCGGGCATCGAAACGCGCGCCGAAGATCGCGGCGATCACTACGTGCTCAACGGCACGAAGCTGTGGATCACGAACGGCGTCGCGGCCGATTACGCCATCGTGCTCGCGCGCACGCACAGCAAGACGTGCGACGGCGGCCACTCGCTCTTTCTGGTCGACAAGTCGCAGACGCCCGTCGAGGCGCGGCTCGTCGACAAGATGGTGCTGAAGGCGTCGGGCACGTCCGAGCTTTTTCTCAACGATCTGCGCATTCCGAAGGAAAACCTGCTCGGCGCGGAAGGCGGCGCCCTCAAGGTGATGGCGATCGGACTGAACTACGGCCGCATGAATATTGCGATGGGCGCGGTCGGCGCGGCGCAGGCGGCGCTCGATCTGTCCGTCGAATACGCGAAGACGCGCAAGCAGTTCGGCAAGCCGATCGGCCAGTTCCAGCTCGTGCAGAAGCATATCGTCGACATGATGGTGCGCACCGAAGCTGCGCGCGCGCTCGGCTACAAGGCGGCCGTCGCGTTGCAGAAGGGTTTGCCCGCGCGCATCGAATGCTCGATCGCGAAGCTCTATGCTGCCGAAGCGGCGCATGAAGTGGCGAAGATCGCGATCGGCGTGCACGGCGGCATCGGCTATTCGACGGAGTATCCGCTGGAGCGCATATTCCGCGACACGAGCGGCGGCACCATTCCCGAAGGCACCGCCGAAGTGCAGACGCTGATCGTCGGGCGCGAAGTGCTCGGCATGTCGGCGATCGTGTGAGGCGCGCATGAACCAGGAAAACATGCTCGCGCCGCGCGACCTCGACACCGCGCGCTACTACTGGGAAGACCTGGAGCCGGGCTTCTCGTTCGAAACGGCGAGCCGCACCGTGACCGAAGCGGACGTCGTGAGCTTCGCCGCGCTTTCCGCCGATTACAACCGCGTGCACGTCGATGCCGAATACGCCGCGAGCACGCCGTGGGGCGCGCGCATCGCGCACGGCATGCTCGTCGCGTCGATCGTGTCGGGATTGAACACGCGCACGGTGGTCAATCAACTGCTCGAGCCGTCGCTGATCGGCATGCTGGAGACGCGCATCCGCTTTCCGAAGCCGACGCTCATCGGCGACACGATCAAGGCGCGCATCGAAATCAGCGACAGGCGCGAGACGTCGAACCCGGCGCGCGGCATCGTCGATTTCAGGCGTGTGGCGGTCAATCAGCGCGGCGAGACCGTCTGCGAATGCGACGTACGCATGATGGTCCTGCGCCGCGCGCAGAACGATTCATAAGGAGACAGCATGGTCAGCACCGAAATCGGCTACACGACGATCGACAGGATCACCGTGCGCGGCAAGGATCTGTCGAAGGACATTCTGGGCAAACTCGACTTCGTCGAAACGATGATGTTGACGATCCTGAACCGCGTGCCCGACGAGCGCGAAAAGCGCATGGTCAATCTCATTCTCGTGACGGCGTGCGATCACGGCCTGACGCCTTCCGCGATGAGCGCGCGTCTCACGTATCTCGGCGCGCCCGAGGCGATGCAGGCGGTCGCGGCTGGGCTCCTCGGCGCGGGCAGCGTCTTTCTCGGCACGACGCAGAACGCGGCGGAGATGCTTATCAAGGCCGGTCGCGAATTGCGCGACGACGCGAGCGAGGACGACATCACCGCGTGCGCGCGCGAGACCGTGCGGCGCGCGAAGGAAGCGAAGCAGCCGATCTACGGCGTCGGGCATCCGATCCACATCCACGGCGATCCGCGCGTCGCGACGCTCGCGCAGGCATCGCGCGACAACGGCTATTTCGGCAAGCACTGGCGGCTCGTGTTCGCGATCGAGCGCGTGCTGCGCGACGAGCACGGCAAGAACCTGCCGCTCAACGCCGTGGGCGCGATCGGTGCGATCGTCGCGGACATGTCGCTCGATCCGCTGCTCGCGCGCGGCTTCATGCTCGTCGGGCGCGCGGCGGGGCTCATCGCGCATCTGTACGAGGAGCGTCAGAACCCGGTCGCGCAGCAAATCTGGGATCTTGTGTTGACGCAGGACGAGCGCAACGAAATTCCGGCGCGCTCACGCACGCGCTGAGCCGCCAGCCGACGCTAACTCAGGCGCTCCGCGAAGGGGCGCCTCCAGAAGGAAGTGCCATGAACCTCAGCTATTCAAGCGCGGATCTCGCGTTCCGCGACCAGGTACGCCGCTTTCTCGCAGAGAACCTGCCCGTGGATCTGCGAGAGAAAGTGCTCAATCATCGTCACCTCGATGCCGACGACTTCGTGCGCTGGCAGCGCATTCTGTATCAGCATGGCTGGGGCGCGCCCGGCTGGCCGGCCGAGTTCGGCGGCACGGGCTGGAGTGCGTTGCAGCGGCTGCTGTTCGATATCGAATGCGGCATCGCGGGTGCGCCGCGTCAGCTTCCATTCGGCCTCAACATGATCGGCCCGGTGCTGATGAAGTTCGCGAGCAAGGCGCAGCAGGCGCGCTTCCTGCCGCGCATTCCGACCGCCGAGGACTGGTGGTGTCAAGGCTATTCCGAACCGGGCGCGGGTTCGGATCTCGCCTCGCTGAAAACACGGGCGGTGCGCGACGGAGACCATTACATCGTCAACGGGCAAAAGACCTGGACGACCTACGCGCAGCACGCCGACTGGATGTTCTGTCTCGTGCGAACCGATCCCGAAGCGAAGCCGCAAAGCGGCATCTCGCTGCTGCTGATCGACATGAAAAGCCCCGGCATCACCGTGCGTCCGATCCGCACGCTCGAAGGCCTCACCGATGTCAACGAAGTCTTCATCGACGAAGTAAAGGTGCCCGTCGAAAACCTCGTCGGCGAGGAGAACTGCGGCTGGACCTACGCGAAATACCTGCTCGGCCATGAGCGCACGGGTATCGCGGGCATCGGCAATTGCAGACGCGAGCTGAATTACGTGAAGGCGCTGGCGCAGCGCGAGCGCCGCCACGGCAAGCCGCTCGCGGACGACGTGCGCGTGCGCGAGAAGATCGCGTGCATCGAGGCCGAAGTGCTGGCGCTCGAAATGCTGCTGATGCGCGTCGCGTCGCAGGCGAGTCAGCGCGGCGCGGGCGTGGAATCGTCGATCCTCAAGATTCGCGGGTCCGAACTGCAGCAGTCGTTGTCGGCGCTGCAACTCGATATCGCCGGGCCGAATGCGGTGCCGTTCTCGCCCGACTGGCTCGCCGACGGCTTCGACGGATGGACGCCCGATCCCGGTCATGGCGCGAGCATCGGCAGCTTCTATCTGGAGATGCGCAAGCCGACCATCTACGGCGGCACGAACGAGGTGCAGAAGGAAATCATTGCGAAAGCGGTCATCGAGGGATGAGATCGGACATGGACTTTTCATACAGCGAAGAACAGCGCCAGCTCGCGGACAGCCTGAGGCGCTTCACGGAAGAGCGCTATCCGCTGGAGGCGCGCCGCAAGGCGAACGGTTTCAGCCGCGACGCGTGGCGAACCTACGCGGAATTCGGCGTGCTGGGGCTCGTGATCGGCTCCGAGCACGGCGGTTTCGATGGCCAAGCCACGGACACATTCGCCATTCAGTTCGAAGCGGGCCGCGCGTGCTTGCCAGAGCCGCTCATTCCGTGCGCGGTCATGGCGGCCGGGCTGATTCAGCGATACGCCACCGAAGCGCAACGCGAAGCGTGGCTGCCGCCGATCGCCGAAGGCCGCGAGATCGTGACGCTCGCGTATCAGGAGCCGTGTGCCCGCTACGACTTCGCGCGTCCGTCGACGGTAGCCGAAGCGCGTGACGACGGCTTCCTGCTCGACGGCGAGAAAGTTCACGTATGGCATGGCGCCGTCGCGCAATCGCTGATCGTATCGGCGTGGAACGCGTCGGCGCAGGCAATGTCGCTGTTCGTCGTGCCGTCGTCGGCTGCCGGCGTGACGATTCGCGCCTATCCGACGCTCGACGGCACGCACGATGCGCAAGTCACGCTGAAGGCGGTGCGCGTGCCGAAAAGCGCGCTCATCGGCGATACCGCGCGCGGCGAAGCGATGCTCGAAAGCGCACTCGAACTCGGCATCGCGGCGCAATGCGCGGCAAGCGCGGGCGCGCTGGAACGCCTCGTCGAGATGACGGCCGAATATCTGAGCACGCGCAAGCAGTTCGGCCAGCCGCTCGCGCGCTTTCAGGCGTTGCGCCATCGCGTCGCGGACATGGCCGTGCAAAAGGAACTGGCGTTGTCGATGGCGCATCTGGCGGCATCGGCCATCGATCATCCGAGCGTCATCGAGCGGCGTCGCATGATTTCGTCGGCGAAGCTGATCGTGAGCCGCGCGGCGCGTTTCGTCGGCGAGCAGGCCGTGCAGTTGCACGGCGGCATGGGCGTTACGGCGGAACTGGCTGTCGGCGATTACTTCAAGTCGCTGATGGTGGCGTCGCTACGTCTGGGCGATGCGGAATTTCACGCCGACGTGCTGGCGAATCTGCCGATCGAGCCGGAGGCACGCGCGCGCGCCGCGTGAGACGCGCGCGTCCGGGATCACGCGCCGTCGCTCAGCGCGAGGTCCCGCGAGCGCGCGACGGCTTCGTCGCGGCTCGACACGCCGAGCTTGCTGTAGATGTTCTTCAGATGCCATTTGACCGTCTCGGGCGATATGCCCATCGTCCGGGCGATCTTCTTGTTCGGCAACGCCTGCGCGAGCAGGCTCAACACCTTCGTTTCCCGCACGCTCAGGATTTCCGGCGCCTTCGCCTCGCCGGCGCGCACGCCTGATCCTGGCGCGTCCGGCCGCTTCGCCGTCGCGCGCGCTTGCGCGCTGCGCAGACGATCGGCGTAGAACTGCAACACCGCGCCCTGCGGTTCGGTCCGGACGGCGGCGCCGATCAGATCCAGCGCGGCGGGATGCGCATCGAGCAGCGTGCGCACGAGGCCCAGGCGATGTCCGTGGCGCACGGCGTCCAGCATGACCTGGCGCGCCGAATCCGCGTCGCCGCGAACGTGCGCCGTGACAGCCCTGCGCACTTCCAGAGACACGGTGCGTCGCTGCCAGCCGCGCGCCCGGCACAGTTCGATGAGCGGCGCGAGCGCATGCGCCGCCGCGTCGTGATCCTCGTGCGCCATGCGCCAGTCGATGTGCGCCTGCTGCGCGACGAAGCGGAAATCGGCCGCGTGCGCGAGCGAGCCGGCGCGCGCGGTCAGTTCGTCGAGCCGCGCGAGGCCCGCGTGCGCGGCGTCGAACTGGCCGCCCTGCAAGTCGCGCCGGACGCGCTGCGCGACGCAATGCGCGAGCGCGCGCCGCAGATCGTGCTTCGCGGCGTAATCCTCGAGCCGATCGAGACACGCGATCGCATCGAGCCGATGACCCGCGAGCCAGCGCGATGACGACAGCACCGTGAGCACGCTCGTCACCGCATCCGGAAACGACACGCGCTCGATGACGTCGAGACGTTCTTCGAGCAGCTTGCACGCCTGATCGGCATCGCCGGATTCGTAGAGCACTTCGCCGAGCAGCGCGGCGGCGAGCGCGGACGCCTCCGCCGCGGCGCTGCCACGCGGTTCGGCCTCGTGGAGCACGTCGCGGCACACGCGCTCGGTGCGCAGCAGATCGCCTTCCAGCAGATGACCGAAACCCACGAGCGCGCGCCCGCTCAGCACGCCCGCCGACGTGCTCATGAGCGGCGTGCCGTCCGCGAGCACGGGCGCGCGGTCGGTCTGCGCGCGGCGCGCTTCGTCGAATTCGCCGCGCAGCGTATGCGCCCAGGTCAGCAGATTGTTGTGCGCGCCGATGGTGATGCCTTGCGCGTCGTCCGGCAGCGTGCGCAACTGCGGCAGCAGTGTGCAGGCGGCGTCGAGATCGTCGCGCTGGACCGCGAGCGCGGCTTCCAGCAGCGTTACGCGATAGCGCGAGTGCGTGTCGTCGTGCGCGAGATCGGTGCGCAGCCGTTCGATCTCGCTCGCGCAAGCGTCGAACTCGCGATTGTAGAGATGCAGATGGATCATCCAGAGCCGCAGCCCGACGCGCGCCTGAATCTCGGCTTGCGGCAAGAGACGCATCAGCGCGACGATCCGGCGCAGTTCGCCGCGCGGCTGCAGGGCGCGCGCGATCTGCGCGACGAGATCGGCGGCGGCGGCGGGTTCGCCGGCGAGCACGGCGTGACGCACGGCTTCATCGGCGTAATCGTGCTCGCGGAACCACTGCCATGCCGTGTGATGCACTTGCCGCTGCTGCGCCTCGCTGCGTGCGCGAAAACGCTCCAGCAAGGTCTCGCGAAAGAGCGGATTCAGGCGATACCACACATTGCGTGCATCCTGACCGGCGGGCGCGAGAAAGAGATTGTCGCTTTCCAGACGGGCGAGCAGCTTGAGCACGCTGTCGGGATGATCCGCGCGGCCGATCAGCGCGACGCACAAGGGCGCGCAGAGCCGCTCGCACACGGCCATCCGCATGAGCAGCTCGCATTCGCTCGCGGCGAGCCGCGACAGCACTTCGCGTCCGAAATACTCCGCGAACGTGTGGATGTCGAGCAGCGGAGCGTCCGCGAACGCTTCATCGAGCGCGAGCTGCTTCGGCGCGACGTTCCCGCGCTTCGCGCCGACCACCATCAGCTGCAGCCCGGCGATCCAGCCATCGGTCATTTCGTGCATGCGGCGCGCGTCGCGCGGGGCGATGTCGCGAAGCTGCGATTTGAGAAACGCGAACGATTCCGCCATCGAAAAGCGCAGATCGCGCATGTCGAGTTCGAGCAGCAGACCTTCGTCGCGAATGCGGCCGACGGACAGCGGAATCGCGCCGCGCGACGCGATCGCGACATGCAGATTCGGCGGCGCGTAATCGAGCAGCCATTGCAGCGATTGATGACAGCGCCGATCCGTCAGCCGATGCAGATCGTCGAGCACGAGCACGAGATCGCCCTGACGGCCCGCGATGCCGCGCACCAGCGCGATGATCGTGCGTTCGACCGCTTCGTCGTCGAGGCCGCGGCCGCCGAGCAGGGCGGCGTCGCCGGCGATCGACGGATCGACTTGCGCGAGGCTCGCGGCCAGTGCGTCGAGGAACCGGGCGAGGTCGTCGGTTTCATCGGACAGCGTGAGCCACGCGACCTGAAACGCTAGCGGATAAAGCGCCTCGCGCCACGCGATGAGCGCGGTCGTCTTGCCGTAGCCCGCCGGGCCTTGCATCACGATGCAGCGCTTGCGCCGGGCTTCGACGAGCTGCGCGACGAGCCGCTCGCGGCCCATGATGCGCGTCGATATGCGCGGCGATGCGCAGGCCGGATCGGACGCGGATGCCCGCGCGGTGTCGTCGTCGGAATGATTCGGATAGCGAAGGAGGATCGTTTCAGTCATCAAGCACCTGCGTCTTTCAAGGTGGGACAAAACTCCGATGCCGGCGATTCTAGCGTTCACGACGCGCCGTGCCCGCTAGGGAACACGCGTAGTCCGGCGCGGGAACTATCGGAGTACGGCAATGGTTCGCTCGACGAACGAACTGGGGTATTCCCGCGCCTACTCGATTCGGGTAGTGGTGACGCGAAGACGCCCTGCAACACTGAATCGGACGGGATCGGAGGGGCGTCGGCGTGCGTCGCGTGCATCGGACAAACGCGCCGGGGAGACCAAAAACCCATAACGAGGAGACAGCTATGTGTATCGTCAGGAAGAGCGTTGCCGGTGCGGCCCTTGCGGTCGTGGCGAGCGGCGCGGCGGCCCAGTCCAGCGTCACGCTTTACGGCGTCGCGGACGCATTCTTTCAGTGGTACGACAACGGCGGCCAGCATTCCTGGTCGATGCGAAGCGGCGGCAACAGCGGTTCGATGGTCGGCCTGAAGGGCAGCGAAGATCTCGGCAGCGGCCTGAAGGCCGTGTTCACGCTGGAGAGCGGCTTCAACATCAACAACGGCACCGCTTTCGCCGATTCCTCGGTGATGTTCTATCGTCAGGCGTGGGTCGGTCTGTCGCACGAAAAGTACGGCTCGCTGACGTTCGGCCGGCAGTATCAGCCGACGTTCTGGTCGCTCTATCCGACCGATCCGTTTCGCGCGAACGAAGTGCTCTCGCCGCTCGCGGCATCGGCGAATTCCATCGACCGAAACACGATCGCCACGCAGACGGGCGGCGGCCGTTCGAGCAATGCGATCGTCTACAAGTCGCCGAATCTCAGCGGATTCCAGCTTTGGGGCATGTATGCGCTCGCGGCGTCCGTGACGCAGCCGTATCCGCAGAGCACGGGCAACATGCTCGATGTGGCCGCCACGTACTCCGGTTACGGGCTGTACGCAGGCGTGTCGTATCAGTTCCAGCATCCCGGATCGAAGACCTTGCCGGGATTGCCGGCTGCGGTGAACACGGTGTCCGTCGAGCATTACACGGCGGCGCTCGCGTATCGCATCGGCATCGTGAATCTGCAGGCCAACTACACGTATCACAAGCCGGAGAATCCGGCCGCGGGTTCCGTCGCGGCGCGGCTGAACGCGGCGCATCCGTTCAGCGTCGCGGAAATCGGCGCGACGATTCAGGCGACGCCCGCCGACGCCATCGAAATCGCCGGCTTTCAGCGCCTCGCGCGCGGCGTGCATGACAACACCTGGGGCGTGCAGGTCGGCGCGGATCATAGCCTCTCGAAGCGCACGACCCTTTATGCGCGCGCGGGCTTCATGAAGAACAACGGCCTCGCGACGACCGCCTGGCCCGGCTACACGACGACCGCGGGCGAGAATCAGACGCTCGTCGGCGTCGGCATGTCGCATCGCTTCTGATTGACAGCGGGCGCGCTTCGTCCGAACCTGCGGGCGCGGCGGAGTGCGCCGTTCGGCATTCATCGCATCGAGCATCGTTACAACAAACATGGCGGCAAATCACACTATGAAATTACTTCGAACTGCAAAGCTGATGATCGGCGTCGCCGCCGTCAGCGCATCGTTTTATGGCAACGCGCAGAGCGGCGCGTCGGCGCCCGTGAGCGCGTCCGTGCCGGCGATGGCATCGGCGGCGAATGGCGGCAAGACTTCGTCGAAAGCGGCGGATCGCGCGCTGCGCCGGAAGATCCTCACCGCGCTCGCCGACGCAAAGGGAATGCGCGCGGCCGGCATCACTGTGCGCGCCACCGACGGCGACGTGCTGCTCGAAGGCTGGGTTCCCGAAGTCGCGCAGATCGAGCAGGCGACGCGCGTGGCGCAGGGCGTGCCGGGCGTGAAAACGGTGCGCAACACGCTGACGCTCTCGACGTTCTGATAGCGCTTGAACGTTCCTTCGTCGCCCCGCGCCGGTTTGCGCCGACGCGGGGCGTTTGCATTACGCGCAGCCGGCGATCGACTTCGTTTCGAGGAACTCGGACAAACCGTGCTCGCCGAACTCGCGACCGTTGCCGGATGTCTTGTAGCCGCCGAAAGGCGCGTTCAGGTCGAGCGTCGCGCCGTTGAGCATCACCGCCCCCGCGCGCAGATGATCCGCGACGCGACGCGCGCGCGCCGCGTCGGATGACGACACGTAGGCGGCGAGACCGAAGTCGGTATCGTTGGCGATGTCGATGGCTTCGTCTTCACTCGAATACGGAATCATCACGACGACCGGACCGAAAATTTCCTCGCGCGCAATGCTCATGTCGTTGCGCACGTTGGCGAACACGGTCGGGCGCGCGTAGAAGCCGCGCGTGAGCGTATCGGGCCGGCCGGGGCCGCCGGCTGCGAGCGTCGCGCCTTCGTCGATGCCGCGCTGGATCATCTGCTGTACGCGCTCGTACTGACGCCGATTCGAGATCGGGCCGAGTTTGGTATCGGGATGCGCCGGATCGCCGACCGTCAGCGCGTTCGCGGTCGCGGCAGCGATTGCAACGGCGTGGTCGTGCAGACGCTTCGGCACCAGCATGCGCGTCGGCGCGATGCACGTCTGGCCGGAGTTGAGCATGCAGAAGATCACGCCGTTCGATACGGCGCTCTTCAGATCGGCGTCGTCGAGGATCAGGTTCGGCGACTTGCCGCCCAGCTCCTGCGTGACGCGCTTCACGGTCGGCGCCGCTTTCATCGCGACATCGACACCCGCGCGCGTCGATCCGGTGATCGACACCATATCGACACCGCGATGGCTCGCGAGCGCCCCGCCGATGTCGGCGCCATCGCCGTAAATCATGTTGAACACGCCGGCTGGCACGCCCGCGTCGTGGAGAATCTGCGCGAAAAGCTCGGCGTCGAGCGGCGTGATTTCCGATGGCTTCAACACGATGGTGCAGCCCGCCGCAAGCGCGGGCGCGACTTTCGCCGCGATCTGATTGAGCGGCCAGTTCCACGGCGTGATGAGCGCCGCCACGCCGATCGCCTCGCGCACGATCTGCGTGCGTCCGCGCGTGGCGACGAACGGGAAGTCCTGCAGCGCGGTCAGCGTGCCGTGAAACTGGCCGAGTCCGGCGGGCGCCTGCTTCTCGCGCGCGAGCCATGCGGGCGCGCCCATTTCCGTGGTGATCGCGTCGGCGAGCGCGCCCATGCGTTCCTTGTACAGCGTCATGACGCGGCTCAGCAACGCCGCGCGCGTCGCGACGCTCGTGCGCGACCACGCGGGAAACGCGGCGCGCGCCGCTGCGACCGCGGCGTCGACGTCGGCGCTCGTGCCCATCGCCACGCGGCCGATGACGTCTTCCGTCGCGGGATTGACGATGTCGGCGAAATGCGCGCCGGCGGCCGGCTCGACCCAACGTCCGCCGATATAGAACTTGTTCAACTCTTTCACGGTTTCTCCATTGCGTGATGACGCGCTCAGACCGGGCGCTCACCGATGATCGTCGCGCGCATCATGCGGCGCACGGCGGGATAGTAGTCCTGAACGGCATAGTGCTGCGTGGCGCGGTTGTCCCAGAACGCGATCGTGTGCGGCTCCCATTTCAGGCGCACTTGATATTCCGGCGCGGCCGCTTGCCGGAACAGATACTGAAGGAGGTCCATTTCGGCCAGCTTGAGATCGAAGCCGAAGCGATAGCCCGCGATCTCCGCGTAGTTGGAGAAATGCGTCGTGAATGCCTCGTTGACGAAGAGCAGCTTCTGGCCGGATTCGGGATGCGTGCGGACCACCGGATGCGTGACGGCCGGGTTTTGCGCGCGCACGGTGATGCGCTGTTCGGGCGGCAGCATCGAGCCGAAGAGCGGCATCAGATCGTGCACGGCGATGAGGCCCTCGAGACGCGCTTTGACTTCGGCGGGCAGGTTCTCGTAGGCGAGCGCCATGTTCACCCAGATGGTGTCGCCGCCGGTTGGCGGACATTCGGCGCAACGCAGGATCGAGCCCATCGACGGCACTTCGCGCCACGAAACATCGCTGTGATAGATGTTTTCGCGGCCGCGCTTCTTGTCGGACTTGTCGAAGACGACGAGCTCCGGATGATCGGGATGATGCGCGATGACGGGATGCACTTCCAGGTTGCCGAACCGCTGCCCGAGCGCGACGTGCTGCGCGGGCGTAATGTCCTGATCGCGGAAGAACAGCACCTTGTAGCGGATCAGCGCGCGGCGCAGCGCGAGATACGTCGGCTCGTCGAGCGGCTGGCGCAGGTCGATGTCGCTCACGTAAGCGCCGATCGCGGGCGTGGCCTGCGTGACGGTGAACGGCCAGATTTCGCCTGGAGCCGAATCGGAAGTGCGTGCTTCGATGGTCGAACCGGCTTGCTGCATGTCGATCTCCCGTTGATGCGGCGTCGCCAAAAAAGGCGCCCGAGCCGCGATGCTCGCGAGCATGGTCGCACAACCTGTCATAACAGGTGTACCGGTTAAAACCCGTAGCCTGTCATGACAGCTACAATCGCCGTCAGTGTTTCGATCCACCGGACAAGATAAAAGGGCGCCATGACACAAACTCGTTTCAGGCAGATCGAAGAAGCGTTGCGGCAGCAGATCATCGCCAACGATCTCGCGCCGGGCGTCAAGCTGCCGTCGGAAGCGGAACTCGTCGAACAATATGGCGCGAGCCGCATCACGATCCGGCAGGCGCTCGCCGGGCTGCATGCGAGCGGGTTGATCGAGAAGATCAACGGGAAGGGAAGTTTCGTCACGCGTCCGTCGGAGCGCTCGGATCTCGGACAACTGACCGGTTTCTACGAAGCGGCGCGCAAGCGCGGCCAGACGGCCAACGGCGAACTGCTGTCGGTGCGGACGATCACGCCGCCGCCGTTCGCGATGGAAGCGCTCGGCTTAAGCGAAGGCGACACGCTCGTCTGCGCGACGACCTTGCGTCTGTGGGACGCCGCGCCCGTCGCCATGTTCATGGTGATGGCCGACCCGGCGCTCATGGACGCACTCGTCGCCGAAGACCTCGAAACGAACGACGTCACGAGCATTCTCGAAGAACGCCTCGGTTATCGGCTGAAGCATCTGGAAACCGAGAGCGCCGCGATCGCCGCCACGAAAGAGCACGCGCGGCGGCTGAAGGTGGATCCGGGCGCGCCGCTTCTGCGCGTCCGGTGCACGCCTTTCGACATTCAGGGCAAGGCGCTGTGCTGCGCCGAACTGCTGTTTCGCGGCGACCGCTTCGCGTACAAGGCGAAGGTGTCGCGCTAGCCGCGCTCAGGCGGCGCTCGTCGCGACCGGCTCGGTCGAAGCGCGCGGCGCGCGATCCGGATGCATCCAGCGCAGCGCGATGAGCGTGGCGACGATCAGCATGGCGGCGGTCGTCGCGAAGCCCAGTTCGTAGGCGTGGGCACTCGTGCTGCCGTGCGCCTGCACGATGCGGCCGATGACCATCGGCGCGATCGCCGCGCCCGTGCTCGCGAGCGCGGTGTGGATGCCGATGAGCGCGCCGCGCTGCGCATCCGGCACGACTTCCGACAGCACGGCGGGCGCGAGCGCGAAACACACGGCCGGCAGCGCGCCGGCCACCGCGAACACGGCGACCTTCTGCGCGGAGCTGAGGCCCGGCAGCATCAGCGCGAAGAAAAGGCACGCGGATATCGCGAACGCGGCGCACAGCAAACGCACGCGTGCGCTGCGAGACGACGCCCCGCGAGCGAGCATGCGCTGCGACAGCCAACTGAGCCCGAGGCTGAACGGCGCCGCGGTGGCGATCACGAGCGCGAAGCAGCGTCCGGACGCGATGCCGGAGAAGCCGAGCGCTTTTTCGAGGTAACTCATCAGCCAGGTCGTGTTGGCGCCGAGCATCCAGTAAGCGGCGAAACCGAGCATGAACACGCTGAGGACGGTCGGATTGCTCAGGAGCTTGCGATACGGCACTTTCTGAGGCGCGGCGTCGGCACTGGCGTTGCCGCGCGGACGCCGCGCAAGATTGCCCTCGCGTCCGACGAACAGCCACACGACGCTCCACAACGCGCCGACGATGCCGAGCAGGATGAAGTTCATGCGCCAGCCCCAGTGATGCGTGATCACCGGAATGAGCAGGCCCGCGAGCAGCAGGCCGACCATCGCGCCCTGATTGAGCAAGGCGACCGGCATGTTGCGCTTTTCGTCGGGAAACCATTTGTAGAGCGCGTGTACGGAAACGGGATAGAACGGGCCTTCCGCCGCGCCGAGCACCATGCGGCTCAGGAGAAATGCGGCCATGCTGCTGAAGAGCGCCTGCGGAATCTGCAGCACGGCCCACATGACGCCCATCGCGAGCAGTAGCCAGCGGGTCTGGATGCGGTTCGACAGAAAGCCGACCAGCACCGTCGATACGGCGAACAGCCAGAAGAAGCTTCCCGCGACGACGCCGAATTGCGCCGGCGACAGGTTCAGATCGCGCATCAGCGGCACGGCCACCATGCCGAGCACGATCTTGTCGAGGAAATTGATGAGGGCAAGCGCCGTCAGCATCAGCGTCGTCAACCACGCCGCGCGTGGCCTGTAACCGTCGAGTGAGTTCATGGGTCGGATCGGCTCAAAAATGCGGCGCCCGTTCGGGCCGCGGGGTGCGTTGTAGGTTTCGCCGCGCGCGCTCGCGCGGAGTGCAAGCTGCACGTCGCCACGTTAAGTGCGCGTGACGAACCGCACCCCCACCCGAAACAGGGAGGACAGGGAAAACGCCGTCCCGCACAGTGTGTCACGCGGCGGGCGCAGACTGTTCGCCGCCTCGTTGCCTGGATTGCCGGCGCGCCGTGCATCACGCGGATGGCATCGTCCTTGCAAACGGTTCTTCCTTCGGACTATCGAACCATCGTTCAGCCCTGAAAGGAGAGTGCTCATGAGTCTGGATCTGACCTTCCGCGCAGGCGAAGCAACCGTGCTGGCGGCGCCGGGACAAGCGACCGACGCGATGCCCGAAATTCTCATCGGCCGCGTCGACGGGCCGGTCGGCCACGCGTTCGCCAACATGATGGCGCAATCGAAAGGACACACGGCGATGTTCGCGATACGCGCGTGCAATCAGATGGTGCGCCCGGCGACGATGATCGTGCCGAAAGTGACGCTGAAGGACATGGCGAACATCGATCTGTTCGGCGGCGTGGTGCAGTCGGCAACCGCCGATGCGGTCGTCGATTGCCTGATAGAAGGCATCCTGCCGAAGGATCAGGCGAACGATCTGTGCATCATCAGTCTGGTGTGGATCGATCCGCGTTGCGCGACGGACGCGAACATCGACAAGAAGGACATGTACCGCACGAATTACGAAGCGACCAAGCTCGCCATTCAGCGCGCCATGAGCAACGAGCCGAGCGTGGAGGAACTCATCGCGAATCGCCACACGATCAAGCACGACATGGACGACTGGAGCTGAATTCCGCGGCTCAGCGGTTTCCCGCCGGACGCGGCTCGCGCTTTCGTGGCGCCGCTCGCCGACGCGGGCTGTGCGGCGACGGTGCGCAATCTTCGCCGATGGCGGTGCCGGCGGATTTGCGCTGCGCGGCGGGCGGCGCGAGATCGGCCGCTTTCAAGGTGAAGTTGACGCGCACGCTGTCGTACGGAAACACGATGGCGCCGTGCTCATCGTGTTCCAGCAAGCCGGCTTCGAGAAGCGCTTGCACGTCGCGATGCACGCCTTTCACGTCGCGTTCGAGCCGGCGCGACAGCTCGCGGATCGACATCGGGCCGGCGCCGGTCATCGCACGGATGATTTGCCAGCGGGGCGTGGTGAAGGTGCGGAAGAGGAGTTCGGGCGTGGCGTAGGAGAAGAACCTTCCTGGGAACTTGCCGCTCTTGACCGTGGCAAGAACGCGCTCGCTGAACTCTTCCAGCGACGCGATGCCGATCGTGACGGTCTTCATCATCCTGACCTCCATCTGTTCCAGACTTGCACATTCGTGAAGAAGTCGGCGCATAACTGCTCGACCGACGTAAATTCATAAAGTGTCTCGACGTTCGCGAAGTGACGGTGATCGCCTTTGCCTCGCTCGTTGTCGTAACGCAGCACGCACTCGCCAGCGACGACATACGCAAGCCTGTATTTATATGAATGTGTGCATCCTGGAGCAGGCTCAGGGACATGCCATATCGTTAGTTCGACGAAACCACCGGAAGGCATCTCCTCTCGCGCACCCAGGACGAGCGGAGCTTTTCTGTTGGACGTTCTGACAACGCCATAGTGTGTTGTCAAATACTCCAACACCCGGCCGCCGCCCGCCATTCCCCGAACGGGCGACTTGACACACCTTCGCTGCCAAGCTCGCGAGACGCTGCTAGACTGACACGCGCGTCGAGCTGCGCGCTTTCATGACGAAAAGAAGTCAGACGCGCCGCCCGCGATTCCGCACTGCAACATGCCCGCGCGAAACAAACGCGCCATCGCCTTATAGCCGTCACCTATCGGCGGCATTGCAAAAATCGCATTCTATTGAGCGCCGCTCTCACGTATTTTTTAAGTTGCACAAGGCTGTCGGGATGAACCACGCATCGCCCGATGCACGCCGCGAAATCCCTTATCGGACCAGGTTCGTGCAGCGCCTCGCATGGATCTGACGCCATGGTAGTCAGTAGCACAAGAACTAGTACTAGTGGGTACGTCCTCGCAAGGAGATAACGCATGTCAAACGAATCGAAGTGCCCGTTTACGCATGCCGCCGGCACCGGAACGACCATCCGTGACTGGTGGCCGCGGCAACTGCGGGTAGATCTGCTGAGTCAGCATTCCGACAAGTCGAATCCGCTCGGCTCGGGTTTCGACTATGCCGAAGCATTCAAGAGCCTCGACCTCGCCGCGGTCAAGAAAGATCTCGCGGAGGTCATGACCGATTCGCAGGAATGGTGGCCTGCCGACTTCGGCCACTACGGTCCGCTGTTCATCCGGATGGCGTGGCATAGCGCGGGCACGTATCGCATCGGCGATGGCAGGGGAGGCGGCGGACGCGGCCAGCAACGTTTCGCGCCGCTCAATAGCTGGCCGGACAACGTCAGCCTCGACAAGGCGCGCCGCCTGCTCTGGCCCGTCAAGCAGAAGTACGGACAGAATCTTTCATGGGCCGATCTGATCATCCTCGCCGGCAACGTCGCGCTGGAAACGATGGGCTTCAAGACGTTCGGCTTCGCGGGCGGACGCGAAGACACATGGGAGCCGGATCAGGACGTCTACTGGGGCAATGAAAAGACCTGGCTCGGCGGCGATGTCCGCTACGGCAAGGGCGCGGCCGGCAACGATGAAGATCAGGGCGTCATCACCGCCGACGAACAGAAGCACGGCGAAGAAGTCAGCCGCACCGACGGCGGCCGCAATCTGGAGAATCCGCTGGGCGCGGTGCAGATGGGCCTGATCTATGTCAATCCGGAAGGCCCGGACGGTAATCCCGATCCGCTCGCGGCGGCGCATGACATCCGCGAGACTTTCGCCCGCATGGCGATGAACGACGAAGAAACCGTCGCGCTGATCGCCGGCGGCCATACGTTCGGCAAGACGCACGGCGCGGGGCCTTCCGATAACGTCGGTCCGGAGCCGGAATCGGCGGATCTGGAAAACATGGGCCTCGGCTGGAAGAACAGCTACGGAAGCGGGAAGGGCGCGGACACGATCACGAGCGGCCTCGAAGTCACCTGGACCACGACGCCGACGAAGTGGGGCCAGGGATTCTGGGAGAACCTTTTCGGTTACGAGTGGGAACTGACGAAGAGTCCCGCGGGCGCGAATCAGTGGATCGCGAAGGATTCGACGGAAACCATCCCGCACGCGCACGACCCGTCGAAGAAGATCAGGCCGACGATGCTGACGACGGACCTGTCGCTGCGCTTCGATCCGGAATACGCGAAGATTGCGAAGCGCTTCTGGGAGAATCCAGACCAGTTCGCCGACGCCTTCGCCCGCGCGTGGTTCAAGCTGACGCATCGCGACATGGGTCCGAAGGCTCGCTATCTCGGGCCGGAAGTGCCACAGGAAGAACTGCTGTGGCAAGACCCGATTCCGGCGGTGGATCATCCGCTCGTCGGTGATCAGGATGTCGCGGGGCTCAAGCAGAAGGTGCTGGCGTCGGGGTTGTCGATTACCGATCTGGTGTCGGCGGCGTGGGCATCGGCATCGACGTTCCGGGGCTCCGACAAGCGCGGCGGCGCGAACGGTGCGCGCATTCGTCTCGCTCCGCAGAAGGACTGGGAGGCGAACAGGCCTGAAAAGCTCGGCAAGGTCTTGTCGACGCTCGAAGGCATTCAGAAAGAATTCAACGGCGCGCAAGTGGGCGGCAAGAAGATCTCGATGGCCGATCTGATCGTGCTGGCGGGCAACGCGGCGATCGAGAAGGCGGCGGAGAAGGCGGGCCACACGGTCACGGTGCCGTTCACGCCGGGCCGCATGGACGCGTCGCAGGACAAGACAGACGTGCTCTCGGTCTCTGCTCTCGAACCGGTCGCCGATGGCTTTCGCAACTTCGTCAAGTCGAACGTGCGCGTGCCCGTCGAGACGCTTTTGATCGACAAGGCGCAATTGCTGACGCTGACCGCGCCGGAGATGACAGCGCTCATCGGCGGTTTGCGCGCGCTCAACGTGACCGCCGCAGACAACGCGCACGGCGTCTTCACCGACAAGCCCGAAACGTTGACGAACGACTTCTTCGTCAACCTGCTCGACATGAATACGGAGTGGTTGCCGATGTCGTCGCGCCGCGATGTGTTCGAAGGGCGCGATCGCAAGTCGGGGCAGCGCAAGTGGACCGCCAGCCGCGTCGATCTGATCTTCGGCTCGCATTCGGTGCTGCGCGCGCTCGCCGAAGTCTATGCGAGCAGCGATGCGAAGGAGAAGTTCGTCAGCGACTTCGTCGCGGCATGGACGAAGGTGATGAACCTCGACCGCTTCGATCTGAAGAAGTAAGCGGCCAGGCTGGTAGAAGCTGCAGGCAACGCGGCGGTCCTTCGGGGCCGCCGTTTCTTCTTGCAACGCGCTTCAATGTGCGACGCGCGCGGGCCGCTGCTTGAAGAGAAATCCGCACACGACGATGAACATCGCGAGCGCGATCGACGCGCCGTAGCGGCTCATCGCGAGACCGCCGTTCGCGACCGGCTTGTCGAGAAAATCGCCGACTACGGCGCCGAGCGGCCGCGTCAGGATGAACGCGCTCCAGAACAGCAGGGTGCGCGAAACGTTCGTGAAGCGATACGCGAGCACGATCAGCAACAGCGCGCCGCCGAAGATCATCGCGGCGCCCGTGTAGCCGAAGCCCGCGGTGTCGGCGGTCCAGTCGCCGAGCGCGGTGCCGAGGGTCTGCGAGAACATGATCGTGACCCAGTAGAAGGCTTCCGCTTTCGGCGATGCGATCGTCGATACGGAGACCGATCCCATCGCGCGATGCCACACCGCGAGCGATGCGATCAGCAACGCGAACAAGATCGCGCTTCCGCCTGCATAGCCGATGCCGAGCGAGCGGTCCGCGAAGTCGGCGAGCGTGGTGCCGACGGTCGTCGTCGCGATGATCGTGATCCAGTAGAGCGCGGGCTGGAATCGCTCCGCCTTGACTTGCGCAATCACCGCGACGACGAACACGGCCGCGAAGATGAACGTGCTCACCAGATAGCCGAGGTTCATCGACATCGAGAGTGCGTCGCCGCCGGTTTCGCCGAGCGTCGTCGCCGCTATCTTGATGATCCAGAACGCCAGGGTCAGTTCGGGGACCTTGGCGAGTGCATTTTCTGTTCGCTCCATGTCGTCTCTCATGCGAGGAAAGCCTCGAGCGTAGGGGTAAGGGCTTAGGAGCGGCTTAGTACGAGCACCATTTCGCCCCTTCGCGTATCGTCGACCTTCCGACCCGTTCATCCACAAGGAGCCACGCCATGCCCCGCACCGTCGCCGAGAAACGCGCCGCTTTTCGCGCGCTGCACGAATCCGGCTGCTTCATGTTGCCGAATCCCTGGGACGTCGGTTCCGCCCGCTATCTCGCGACGCTCGGCTTCAAGGCGCTCGCGACGACGAGCTCGGGCTTCGCATGGTCCAAAGGTCACGCGGACAATCACATGCAGCGCGACGCCGTGCTCGCTCATCTGCGCGAAATCGTCGAGGCGACGGATTTGCCCGTGAACGCCGACTTCGAAAGCGGCTTCGGCGCGACGCCCGACGAAGTGGCTCAAAGCGTGATGCTCGCGGTGGAGGCGGGCGTCGCGGGCTTGTCGATCGAGGATTCGACCGGCGACGCATCCGCGCCGCTCTTTGCGCTCGATGTCGCCGTGGCGCGCATGAAGGCGGCGCGGCGCGCGATCGACGCAAGCGGCGGCGACACCTTGCTCGTCGGCCGCGCGGAAAACTTCTTCGCGGGCAAGCCCGATATCGACGATGCCATCGCGCGTCTCAAGGCGTATTCCGATGCCGGCGCCGATTGCCTCTACGCGCCCGGCATCAAGACGCGCGAGCAGATCGAAGCTGTCGTGAAGGCGGTCGCGCCGAAGCCGGTGAATCTGCTGATCGGCGGCGTGTCCGAGTTCACGCTGAGCGACGTCGCCGCGCTCGGCGTGCGGCGCGTGAGCGTCGGCGGAGGGCTTGCGCGCGTCGCGTGGGGCGGGTTCATGCGCGCGGCGCAAGGACTTGTCGATGGCCGCTTCGACGGGTTCAAGGACGCCGCGGCGGGCAACGATCTCAACGCGATTTTCGACGCGCGCGCGTAACGTACCCGGCTACTTCTTGCGCTTCGCCATGTAGCCGAGATACGCGATGACCGCATCGAGATCGCTATCGCTGATCGCGTTCTTGTCGAAGCCGGGCATCTTCATGTCGGCCCACGCGCGAATCGACTTCGGATCGCGGATGTACCCCTTCAGCGCCCACGGCTGAAAATATTCGGTCGGATTATGCGGACGATTCAGGTCCGGGCCGACCGACGCATCGCCCGCGCCGTTCAGCTTGTGGCAGACCATGCATTGCGTCGTGAAGACGGTCATGCCGCGACGTATCGGCGAATTGGCGGGCACGCTCTTGTCGACGGCGATCTGCGGGAAGCGCGCGGCGAGCGTCGGCGCAATGCGAATCGCGTCGACCTTGAACGGCCACTGCTCGCTCGTGACGCCCGACGCGGCCGGATCGATCCACACGACATAGAACGGACCGACATCGCCGCTGCCCGGCACCTGTGGCCAAGGGTCGTCCGCCGGCTCGATCGCGAGCCACGGTTCGGCGCGCTTCTTCGCATCGCCGAACAGCAGCTTCGCGGAAAAGTGCGTGACGAAACCGTCGGTGGCCGTGACCTGAAGCTCCTTGCCCGCGGGCAGTTCCGTGATGCCGAGCAGCGCGCGCAAGGGCACGGCGCGATACGTCATGCTGCGATGAAACGTGACGTCGTTCGGCACGCGGATGATCGCGGCATCCGGGCGCGCGAGCAATTGATCGGCCGTGAGCGAGCGCTCGCCGCCGACGTTGATCGTGAGCGATGCGGCCATCGATGACGCGCAGGCGAGCATCAGGCTCGCGAGCGCCAGGGCGCGTTTGAACATCATCGTCGCGGTCCTCCTTTGCGTGCGGTGATGATACTGCCTCACGCCGTTTGCCACGATGCGTGGCATGCGGAGTGCTAAGGGAAAGAGGGCGCGATGATAGACTTGAAAGTCTCGCGGCGCTGGCCATCGGCGCTGCCCGAACGTCACGAAAACAGAAACGAATGAAAGCCAAACGATTCTCGATGATCCGCGATTTCCATCTGGCCGACTGGTTCACGCTGGGCAACGCGGTGTGCGGCACGGGCGCGCTTTTCTCGTCGATGTCCTATCTCGACGACTCCGATGTGCTGCATATCTATCTCGCTTGCGCGCTCGTGTTCGCGGCGCTCGTGTTCGACGTGCTCGACGGCCGCATCGCGCGCTGGCGTCAGAAGGCGTCGCTCTTGGGCAAGGAGCTGGACTCGCTGGCCGATGTGATCTCGTTCGGCGTCGCGCCGGCGATCATCGGCTATGGGTTCGGCATGCGCGGCCTCTACGACCGCGTGATACTGGCCTATTTCGTCGCGTGCGGCGTGTCGCGGCTCGCGCGCTACAACGTCACGACCGAAGAGATGTCGGGCGCAAGCGGCAAGGTCACGCACTTCGAAGGCACGCCGATTCCCACATCGTTTCTCATCGTGCTGCTGCTGACCATCGGCGCGTGGTCCGGCGCGATCGGCGAAAGCATGTGGCTCGGCACGGTGCGTCTCGGCGGCTTCACGCTGCATCCGCTCGTGCTGATCTACGCGATCTCCGGCTCGCTGATGATCAGCCGCATCCGCATTCCCAAGCCGTGAGGATCAGGCGCTGGCCGAAGCCGCGTGATGCCGCCCGATCAGCAGAAAGTGCGCGAGCGCGATGAGCGGAAAGCACGTCGCGACGCTCGCAACGAGCGTCCAGCCGCCGTGCTCGTAAAGCTGGCTCGCGAACGCCGAGCCGAATGCGCCGCCTATGAAAATGCTCGTCATGTAAACGGCGTTCAGCCGGTTGCGGCTCGCGGCGTGTAGCGCGTAGATTTCGCGCTGGCCGAGCACCATGTTCATCTGCACGGCGAAATCGAGCACGATGCCTGTCACGACAAGCGCGCCCACGCCCCACGCGGGATGAATCACCACGGGAAGATACGCGATCGCCGCGAGAATCAGCGCGATGAAGGTCGCGCGCACGGTGTGGCCCGCATCGGCGAGACGCCCGGCGATCGGCGCGGATGTCGCCCCGGTCGCGCCGATCAGCGCGAAGATGCCGATGGCCGTCTGCGAAAGCCCGTAATGACGCGTCAGTTCGATCGGAATGCCGGTCCAGAAGAGACTGAACGATGCGAACATCAGCCCTTGATAAAGCGAGCGATGACG
Source organism: Caballeronia sp. AZ7_KS35 (assembly GCF_023631045.1). Taxonomy (NCBI): domain Bacteria; kingdom Pseudomonadati; phylum Pseudomonadota; class Betaproteobacteria; order Burkholderiales; family Burkholderiaceae; genus Caballeronia; species Caballeronia sp. AZ7_KS35. The sequence goes on from NZ_JALQDV010000040.1 coordinate 142,809, forward strand.
CAGCACCGGCATCGTTCGCACGAGATGCCCGAGCGAGCCGATGAGCTGAAAATACGTCGCCTGATGATCTGGCTTGCGGCTCGGAATCGTGTACGCGAGCACGCTCGTGATGCCGATCATCAACACGGCGGCCGCGCCGAACATCGCGCGCCAGCCGAAGTGGCCCGCGACGAGACTCGATATCGGCCGCGACAGCAGAATGCCGAGCAACAACCCGCTCATGATCGTGCCGACCACTTTGCCGCGCGATTCGTCCGGCGCGAGATGCGCGGCGAGCGGAATCAGAATCTGCACCGCCACCGACGAAAAGCCGATCACGAGCGAGATCAGGAGAAACCAGCCGGGCGTGTGCGTGAACGTGGCGGCCGTGAGACTCGCGATCGACACGAGCGCGGTCGCGATCATCAACTTGCGGTTTTCGAGCAGATCGCCGAGCGGCACGATGAAGAACAGCCCGAGCGCATAGCCGATCTGCGTGAGCGACACGATCAGGCTCGCCGTGCCGCCCGCCATGTGCAGATCGGGCGCGATGAGTTCGATGATCGGCTGCGCGTAATACAGATTCGCGACGATCGCGCCGCAGCAGAAGGCGAAGAGCGCAATGAGGCCGCGCGTGAGTTCGACGTGCTTGCCGCCGTCGCGTGTGGTCGAAGCTGAAGCCGGCATGTAAACAGACCCTGAGGTAGCAGAACGGGACTATACGTTGTCGGCGCATTTCCCGCAGAAAGGGCTCACGCCGTTTCATCAGATGAAAGCGGGCGCTTCGGACCTATACCTTCATGTTATTTCGCGGCACGAGGCGCGTGCGTAAGATGGCTTCCAATCAGGCGTGGATCAGTTCATTGCGCGCCGAAACAGGACAACGCCCTTGCAATCGCCTTCCAGAGTTTCCGTGATCGACGATGACGAATCCGTCCGCGTCGCCTCTTCCAGTCTGCTGCGCTCGCTCGGCTGGGAGGTCAGCCTGTACGCGTCGGCGGAGACGTTTCTCGACGCAGATCCGCTCGACGGCCTCGCGTGCATCATCACCGATCTCAACATGCCCGGCATGTCCGGCCTGCAACTTCAGCAACGTCTGCACGAGCTGAATCTGAACGTGCCGGTCATGTTCATCACCGCGTTCGCATCCGATGCCGCGCGCCGTCAGGCGCTCGACGGCGGCGCGGTGTGCTTTCTCAGCAAGCCCGTCGATGGAACCGCCGTCGCCGATTGCCTCGAACGCATTCGGCAAGGATTTTTGAAGGATTAGAATGCTTCGCGTAATCTGGCGCGGGCCCGGACCTTTCCAACGAACGCCGATGATTGATTGATGGAGACATTCCAGAGCGCGCCGCGCGCGGTGCGTCACGATACGCGCATCGTGTCGATGCTCGCGGCGGCCATCGCGCTCGCCGTGTTTCTGATCGACGCGCTCACGCCGCTCGATATCGCCATCGCGGTGCTGTATGTCGTCGTCGTGCTGCTGATCGCATCGACGGGCAATCGCACCGCGACGGTCGCGACCGCGTGGGGCTGCGTCATCCTCACGCTCGTCGGCTTCATTCTTTCGCACGACGAGAACGTCTCGGGCGGCGCGCTCGCACGCTGCGCGGTGAGCCTGCTCGCAATCGGCACGACCGCCGTTCTCTCGCTGCGCATTCAGGCCACGACGATGCAGCGCAAGCGCATGGAAGCCGAGTTGCAGCGTCAGCGCGATGCATTGAAGCGCAGCGAAGCGTTCCTGCTCGATGCGCAGCGGCTTTCGCTTACCGGCAGCATCGCGACGCGTCTGCCCGCCGGGACGATGTGGTGGTCCGACGAGGCGTATCGCATCTTCGATTATCCGCGCGACATGACGCCTTCCATCGATGCAATTCTCGCGCGCTCGCATCCCGACGACATCGCGATCGTGCGCGGCGCGCATGAAGCGGCGCTGTCCAGCGTGCGCGATATCGATGTCGAGCATCGGCTGCTGCTGCCGGATGGAACCGTGAAGCACGTTCATTACGTGGCGCATCGTGCATCGAGCGAAAACGACGGCGGCGAATACGTCGGCGCGCTGATGGACGTCACCGAAACCAAGCTCGCGCAGGAAGCGCTCGCGCGCTCGACCGCCGAACTCGCGCATGTGACGCGCGTGACGATGCTGGGCGAGCTGGCCGCGTCGATCGCGCACGAAGTCACGCAGCCGATGGCCGCGATCGTCACGAGCGGCGGCGCCGCCTTGCGCTGGCTCAATCGCGCGCAACCGGATATCGCGGAGGCGCAGCAATCGATCGCGCAGATGGTCCGCGACGCCAAGCGCGCGAGCGAAGTCATCGCACGCATTCGCGCGATGGCGAGAAAGCGCGACAGCCAGCCCGCGACGCTCGAAGTCACCGAGATCGTCGGCGAGACGATCGAGCTCGTGCGGCGCGAACTCGCGCGTCATCGCGTGGATGTGCGCGCCGATCTCGCGACGCCGTCGCCGACGGTGCGTTGCGACCGCGTGCAGTTGCAGCAGGTGCTCATCAATCTGATGATGAACGCGGCGCAGGCGATGTCCGCCGTGAACGGGCCGCGTGTGTTGCGTGTGGCGACGCGCGAGAGCGACAGCGATCCCGGTTACGCTCAGATCGTCGTGCAGGATTCGGGCACGGGCATCAGCGACGAGAACGCGCGGCGTCTGTTCGATGCGTTCTTTACGACGAAGGCCGAAGGCATGGGCATGGGCTTGTCGATCTGCCGTTCGATCATCGAGGCGCACGGCGGCAGGATATGGGCGGAATCGCCCGATGAAGGCGGCGCGCGTCTGCTTTTCGTGCTGCCCGAAAACGAGAGAAGAGACGATGAGCAATGACAAGCACGCCGCGATGGTCTACGTGGTCGACGACGACGAATCGATGCGCGATGCGCTGCGCATGCTGCTGCGTTCGGTCGGACTGAACGTGACGACGTTCGCGTCCGCGCACGAGTTCCTTGCGCACGACATGCCCGAAGTGCCGAGCTGTTTGATCCTCGACGTGCGACTGAAAGGGCAGAGCGGTCTCGCCGTGCAGGAGCAGATGGCCGCGAGCCAGCTCGGCTTGCCGATCGTCTTCATGACGGCGCACGGCGACATAGCGATGACCGTGAAAGCGATGAAAGCGGGTGCGAAGGATTTTCTCGCGAAGCCGTTCCGCGATCAGGACATGCTCGATGCCGTCGCGCAGGCGCTCGAAGCCGATGAAGAACGGCGCGCGGCGAGCCGCTCGGTCGCGGACTTGCGGCGCGCGTATGAGTCGCTGACGCCGCGTGAGCGCGAGGTGATGGCGTTCGTCGTGTCGGGTCTGATGAACAAGCAGATCGCAGCGGAGATGAATCTGAGCGAGATCACGGTGAAGATTCATCGCGGCCAGGCGATGAAGAAAATGGCCGCGCGTTCGCTGGCCGACCTGGTGCTAAAAGCCGAAGCGCTCGGCGTGAAGATGCCGCAAGGCGCATCGACGCCGCCGCGCGCCTAGCGGTTTTGCATCATCGAGGGCGCGGTTTCTTCGCTCAACGCGATGCGTTCGAGCGGCAACTGCGTGTCGTAACCGGCGCGATCGAGCGCGCTCCAGTCGTGCGGCGCGCTCAGCGAATACCACGTTCCGAACGCCAGAACGGCGGCGCAAGCGGATAACAGCCTGCGTGTCGATGTATCGCCCATGATGCGCTCCCGATGCGTGACCATGACGTCAGCTTAGAGAAGCGCATGCGCGCGCGCCATTCTACGAACGGCTCGGCGTGCTTATACGAACGTTTGATGCAAGCAAGGCAGGTCTTCGCCATTTCGAAATCGATCGATATATCGGCGCCCGGATCGCGCGTAATCTCCCGTCGTAGTTTTAAGTCTGCCCCCGTTCAGCCGCCGTTGCGTTAGCCCGGCGGCTTTTTTTCGTGTGTACGTCCGCTATCCGCAATACGGCGATGCGCCTTGCTCGGCAAACCATCGGCTTTCATGACGCAAGTCGAACGTTTCGTCCTTCCCGGTTCGTTTCAAAGTCGTTCTATATCGAGCCGAAATCCCGGTCGATATTGTTCATCCGGATCGTTATCCATATTCAGTACGGTTGAGCTAAGCAGATTTCGGGGAGATGAAACGATGGCGAAAGACATTCGAGTCGCAATAGTCGACGATCATCCGATCGTCCTGTGCGGCCTCAATAAAGCATTACTTGAAGCGGGATTCAACGTACGTGGCGTGGAAAGCAGCGCCGACGGTTTGATGAACGTCCTTGAAAATGAAGCGTGCGATGTGGTCGTGGCCGATTATTCGATGCCGGATGCTTCCTCGTTGGACGGCTGGCAATTTCTGACCGCCTTGTCGAGCAAATACCCGAAGTTGCCCGTCGTCGTTTTCAGCGAATTCGACGATCCATTTCTCGTGGGAAGTCTCGCGCAACGCGGCGTCGCTGGCGTGGTCAGCAAGCGCGAAAACATGTCTGAAATGCTTGTCGCGATCCATACGCTCTTCGCTGGCGGGCGCTATTTGTCTCCCGTCGCGCAATCGGCAGTAGAGCGCTTCAATGTGTCGCCGGAGTTGAGCCGCTTCACCGCGCTCACGCGTCGGCAAATGGAGATCGCGGGCTTGATGCTATGTGGTCTTTCTGTATGCGAAACGGCGCGCCTGCTCGATCGCCGAATGAATACGATCAGCTCTCAGCGTGCGGCGGCTTGCAAGCGACTGGGGTTTTCCCGGGAATCCGAGATGTATCGCTTCGCGGCGAGTCACGGATTGTCGTTGGAGCGTTCGCAAATCGGCGTCGAATTCGACGCGATCCGGGGGTAAATGTCATGACTGGCAATCGCGAGAAGCTGAAGGTCGTTATCGCGGATGATCATCCACTCGTCGCATTTGGTCTCCACAAGGCATTGGATGAGGCCGGCTGCGATGTGGTCGGCACGACGCACGACGTCTCCGATCTGATGGATTTACTGGCACACCGCGAATGCGATATTTTGATCGCCGACTATTCGATGCCGGGCAGAGGATCGCCAGACGGATGGCGATTCCTTTCCATTGTTTCGCGCGAATTTCCCGATCTGCGGATTCTTGTCTATACCGAATTTCATGAGCCGTTTCTCGTTGGATCGCTCGAGCAACGCGGTGTGGCAGGGATCGTGAGCAAATCCGACGAGATGTCCGAGGTGTTGACTGCGGTGCGGGAGCTCGAGCGCGGCGCGTCATATCTGTCGCCGACCGCGCGCGCGGCTTTGTATCAGTACCGGAGTAATCCGGAGCTACAGCGCTTCGGGATGCTGACGGCGCGCCAGATGGAGATCGCCGGGCTCATGCTGTGCGGCATTTCAGGCCGCGAGATAGCGAGTTTGATGCAACGTCGCAAGAGCGCGATCAGCTCGCAGAGTATCAAAGTACGCAGCTTGCTGGCCTTCGACCGGCTTTCTGAGCTGCATCGCTTCGCATCGAACCTTGGATTGAAGCTGGACCGGTTCGGTCCGGGCGACCTTTCTCACGCAGCCTGATTCGGGCGGCGTGCCGATGCCCGGTCTATTCAGACCGGGCGCACGCGTTTCGGCGTCGCGTACAGAAACGGCGCGTTTCTCCCACGATCCCTTATCGGTGTACCGGGCTGGATGGCGCGCATCGAGGTGCGCGCGCCGCTAACTGCCGGCTGTCTCGAAGTTCACGCTCTGTCGATTGGGGAACATTCTGAATTCCATCGACGCTTGGCCCGCCGGGCCTTTGATCCACGGTACCCGCTCGGGCAGCCGTGAGGGCATTCGAATTTCTTCTATATGGCGACGCGGCGTCGATCAATAGCATTCGATCCGTGGAGTTGGTCTGCTTTCTGGCACCGGTTCCTGAGTGTGAAAAAGGTGCGCGACTGCGCGTGCGTCGAGCTGAGCGAATTCCTGTCACACGTTGCGCCGTACTCGATATCCGGGACGGCTAAATCTCATTTACTAGGTTTATTTTCGGATGAACAAGAATCGGTTTCGTCGTGTTTTCAGTAAGCGTCATGGCATGCTGGTCGCCGTTGCGGAAGACGTAACAAGCCAGGGCAAGGCGCCCGGCGAAGGCAACGCTTCCTCCTCCTCTTCTCCTCAAAGCGCGAAAATGGGCGTCATTGCAACGATGACGGCCTTTGCGCTCGCGATGTTCGCATCGACCCCTGCGACGAGCTTCGCGCAGGCACTGCCGACCGGCGGTCAAGTCACCGCAGGTCAGGCTTCGATCTCGCAGAATTCCAACACGATGACCATCAATCAGGGCACGCATCCTATCTGCACAGCAACACCTCAACTTCGCTGCAGGACTTTCCGGCTCAGCACAGCAAGCTCGATTCGCTTCAGCTCTCCTTGCAAGCCGACAACGGAGACCGCGCGAAGCAACTTCGCACGAACCAATGGAGCGGCCAGCTCGCATTGACTCTCGGCCATCAAAGCAACGATTACCGATCGTTCGACAGCATGAGCGGGAACGTCGCCGGCAACTACGCCAAGCTCTACGGCGGCGGCTTCGGCACCTACGCACTGTCGCCAAGCGGCAATACCTTCCTCGCGGCGCGCGTGAACGCGCAAGTGTCGAGCAAGAACCTCGACGCGAGCGAGAAGCTCAGCATCGGCGGTCCCAATGCAGTGCGTGCCTATCGTGCCGACGAAGGCTCGCTCGATGAAGGCGTGGTGGCGAACCTCGGCCTGTATCAGCGCGTGCCGGTCGCCGCGGGACATCAGCTTCAGTTCGGCGTCTTCTCCGATCTTGCGTATGGCCGCGTGAATCACTCGCCGTGGACGAACTGGGAGCAAAGCTACGTGAACGTGCCGGGCGTGCAGAACACACGCACGCTCGCAGGCTACGGCGTGAGCGTCGACTGGCTGACGCCGTGGGGCGCGACCGCGTCGGTCGCGGTCTCCAAGGCTTATGGATTTTCGCAGACCTCGTGGGTCGATCCCGGCAAGAAGCCGGCGCAGGTCTGGCTCTCGGTTTCCTGGAATCACTAACGTTCATTTCCGCGCGTCGTCGCTGCTTCGGCAAACGCATCGCACCCTATCAGGATGAAGGAAGACATCATGCAATTCAGCATCAACAAGTTCGAATATCTTTGCTATCGCCGTGATCACGGTGCTGCGGGCCGCGAGCTTCTCAAGCTGCTTGCGCTCATCGACGCCAACTACGGCGTGCTGATGGACGTCGACAGCTGGTCGCAATCCGGCGAGGCGCAGGACATCTTGGACGAGCACTTGCTCACGCGCATCACGTCCGCGATCACTTCGCTTCTGAGCGACCCGGCCTTTCGCTTCTCGGAAGAAGGCATTGCGAGGACGCTGGTTTATCAGCGCTGGATCGCGGGACTGTTCGCGGCGAGTTCGTTCCGCAATGCCGATCACATTCTGCGTTCGTTGGGCGTCAACGAAGATGCACGCTATTCCGTGGAACTGCGCAAGTCGGACATCGACAAGTTCCGGCTGTTTTACACGCCCGAATCCGAAGTGCGGCTCGACTGGGACGCGCTGTGGAAGCATGACAAGGTCGCCGCTGCCGGCCTTGCCACGACCATCCTGTCGTCGCGCTTTCTGGGCACGCCGGCGGCGCATCAGAAGCGCGAGCTGATTCTGCGCTGGCTGCCGGAGCGGCTCGATCAGATCGAAAGCGTGGATGCCCTGCCGATGGGCGTGCTGCACGACATGTACATGCATTGCAGTTACGCGGACCTGCCGGGCAAGCACGACATCAAGAAGCCGATCAACACGCTGATCCGCCGCAAGCTCGCGAGCCTCGGCATTCATGATGTCGAGCGCCAGGCGCGGCCCGCTGCAGAAGGACAAAAGCCGGTGTTGCTGGTCGTGCTCGAATGGTTCTCGAAGAATCATTCGATCTATCGCACGCATTCGCAGACCATCGTCGCGATGCGCGACAAGTTCCACATCATCGGCATGGGTTATGACGGGCGTGTGGATGAAGCGGGCCGCGAAGTGTTCCACGAGTTCATCCCGTTGCAGGGCGACTTGTGGCAAAACATGCGCCAGGTTCGCGACGTGAGCGAAGCGCGCGAGGCGCAGGCGATGTACATGCCGAGCGTCGGCATGTTCCCTATCACGATGGGACTCGCATGCCTGCGCGTCGCGCCGCTGCAGTTGATGGCGCTCGGTCATCCGGCCACGACGCATGGTCATGCGATGGATTACGTCGTCGTGGAAGAAGACTACGTCGGCGACGAAGCGTGCTTCAGCGAGAAGCTCCTGAAGCTGCCGCAGGACGGCATGCCGTATCGTCCGCCCGCCGCGATGCTCGAAGTCGAGCTCGAGCCGCGCAAGCGCGCCAAGTCGGACCCGGTGAAGATCGCGGTCGCGGCCACGACGATCAAGCTCAACCCCGGTTTCCTGCAGACATGCGCGGATATCGCGAATGAAGCATCGGTGCCTGTCGAGTTCCATTTTCTGGTGGGCCAGGCGACGGGCATCACGTTCCCGCAAGTGCGCAATCTGGTACGCCGCCTGATGGGCGACAAGGGCGTCGTCCACAAGCATCAGAGCTATGCGAACTACATGAAGGTCATCGCGGATTGCGACATGTTCCTCAATCCGTTCCCGTTCGGCAACACGAACGGCATCGTCGATACGGTGTGGGCGGGTCTCGTCGGCGTATGCAAGACCGGCCGCGAAGTGCATGAGCATATCGATGAAGGTATGTTCCGTCGTCTCGGCTTCCCGGAGTGGATGATCACAAAGACGACCGAAGAGTACAAGGCGGCGGCGTTGCGTCTCATCGACGATTCGAAAGAGCGCAACCAGCTCGCGCGCAAGTTCGCGGGCCGCAAGGCAGTGGAGAAGCTCATTTTCAAAGGCCGTCCGGAGATTCTCGGTGAGCGCATCCGTGCTTTGCTGAAGGAGAAGGCGGATACGCAAGTCGTAGCAGAAGCACTGTGAGGCAATGATGAAAGAGACCAGTAAAGCAAGCCTGCGCCGTTCGCATGATCCGGCCTTCGTGAACCACTATTTCGTCGGTGAGGGCATCGACATCGGACCTGCGGACGATCCGCTTTCCGCTCACGTCGCCATGTTCCCGAAGATGCGCAACGCCGCGTCTTATCCTTCGTCGCAGGGCGATCTCACGAAGATGGAGGGCGTGAAAGAGTCGACACTGGACTTCCTGCATTCCAGCCATAGTCTCGCCGAGCTCGTTAATCCTCATAAGGCGTTGTCGCGCTGGCTGGAGCTGCTGAAGCCGGGCGGCCATGCGGTCGTGACCGTGCCGGACGAGGATCTCTACGGTAAGGGCACATGGCCGAGCCGTTTCAATCGCCGCCATAAGTGGAGCTTCACGGTCCACAAATCAGACAAGCGCTTGCCGCGTTCCGTCAACGTGCTGGAACTGATTCAGACGATGTCGCCGGTCGCGCACTGTGAGCGAGTCACGCTCGTGCGCAACGGCTACGACGAGCGCGACGCGAATGAGGACCAGACCGCGAAGGGTCTTGCGGAATGCGCGATCGAGATCGTGTTGCGCAAGCGCGCTGTGGCGTCGCCGCGTGAACTGGCGCAAGCCGCGTCGCGTGCGCGCAGCGTGCAGGAAGGTGTCGCTGCATGCAGGGAAGCGCTGCGTACGTATCCGTATCACTTCGATCTTTATCGATACGTGTTGCTGGAACTGCTGCGCTGGGACGCATTGGAAGAAGTCGACTCGATGTGGGAGGAATGCGTGAAGCGCCTGCCTGGGGAACATCACCCGCGCCTTTATCACGTGCTGCACGAGATCGCACGCGGACGGCTGCAGAAGGGCTTTCGCATGCGCGAGGAATTGATGGCACGCTTCGGCTGGAAGCGCCGCACGACCGTCGAGCCGCCGCGTCATGTAACGGAGTGGAGCGGCCAGTCGCTTGAGGGGAAAGCGATTGCGATCTGGAGCGAGTTCGGCCTCGGTGACGAAATCTTCTTCCTGCGTTTCGCGAGATTCTTCCGCGAGCAGTGCGGGGCAAAACGCGTCATCGTCATGTGTCAGCCGCCGCTCGTCGAGCTTTACGAGGCGTCGGGCGAGGCGGACGAAGTCGTGAGCACCGAATCGGCCGCGAATCTTCCGGACATCGATTACTGGGTGTATCCGCACGCGATTCCGGCTCATTTGACGCTCGATCTCGAAGCGTTGCCAAAAGCAGTGCCGTATCTTCGTGCGCCGTCCGCTGTGCCTTCGAAGCTGCCGATCGTCGCGCCGAACAAGCTGAAAGTGGGATTGGTGTTCAAGGGCAATCCCACGCATGAGAACGATCGCGCGCGCTCCTTGCCCTCGCTTGCCGTGCTCGACGATCTGCTCAGGATTCCGGACATCGAGTTCTTCAGCCTGCAGAAGGGCGCCGGAGCCGACGAAGCCGCCGACTACGCGCAGAAGCACGCGAACTTCCACGATGTAGGCGCGCAAGTCACGACGATGGCGGAGACGGCGAAAGCCATCGAGTCACTCGACGTCGTGCTCACGGTGGATACGTCGGTGGCGCACGTCGCCGGTGCGATGGGCAAGCGCGTGTGGATGATGCTGCCGTTCTACGGCGACTGGCGCTGGCACTACACCCGCGAGGACAGTCCCTGGTATCCGACGATGCGTCTCTTCCGCAAGCGTCACGGTTGCGACTGGTCGGAAGTGGTCGCGCGCATCGCCGGGCATCTGAAGATGCTAAGGGCCGATACCACGTGCGTCTGAGAAATTCATAAGACATCCTCAAGACGCGAGTCTGCGGGATGTCTTGCGTCCTGTGCCCAATCACCGAAGACTCCGCGATAGACCCTCTCGCGCTTCGGTGTTTTCGTCTTCGGAAATGACGAAAAAAACGATCTCCCTACATAAGTTCGCAGATCGAAGCAAGACCATTCCCGGATGAATCGTGCGGATATTTTGACCATATCGGGCTTTCGATATTTTTCTATATCGAGCGGAGAGCCCGTCGGCTAAATTCGACCATCGTTGTGGCAGGGCGCAAGTCACGAGCGATGGGCACTCGCTCTGCCTGCGTGCTGGCCTGAGTAAGCACTGTCTTCCTTCGGATCCTGTATGAGCCGGGGTCGACCGTCGTGCCCATTGCACTGAATATCGCCATGTCAATTCTCGAATTTCTGAGCCGAAAATTTCGGCATTACTGCGCAATGGCCGGGCGCGCGTCGTCGATTCTCACGTCGGTTTATTTCGGCTTGTCGTTTCTGCTTCTGGCAGCGCTAGGGGTATCGAGTTGGAATTTGATCGTGCCGATTGCTTTGGTATTCAGCCTTTCGATGATCATCTTTGCTTGCATGCTGCTATCCGAAAGCCGTAAGTACGAACGTGAGGCCAGGCCACCGGTGACATCGATTCCGCTCGACCAGCTCGCGAGTTCGCTTCGTGGAAGCAATGAGCATGAGCAGCGCGGGTCAGGATGCACAAACGTCCGCGCTGCAGACAAAGTGCGTGCGGGACGTGAAGCCGGTGTCGCCGGGAAGATTCGTTTCGCCGGGCGAAACGCACTTCTGACACCGCCGATGTTTCTCCCGGATTGAGCACGTCCTAAAATCCGATAGGCTTCCTTTGCGGGATAGCTCAGGCCCGCCCGACATTCGTGAGTTGCTTTTACATCAATAAATGAGCCGTACGTTTCGGGTTTGGACTCGAAGAGCGGCAACTCAAAAAACGGTTGTTATATGAACGCACGAGGGGACAAGATTCGGATGGTTTTGGCGGACGATCATCCGATCGTGCTGTTGGCTGTAGCCGACCAATTCTCGAAAATTCCGGGTTTTACGATCGCCGCCATGGCTCATTCCGGCGCCGAGTTGCTTCGCGTACTCGAAAAGGAGCCCGTCGACCTTATCATCACCGATCTCGTGATGCAGGGAGAAGACGAGACGGACATAGACGGCTTGCGGCTGATCAGCAAGCTCAAGCGGTCCTTTCCGAACATACCCGTCATTGTGCTGACCATGATGACGAGCGGCGGCATCTACCACGAATTGTGCAAGCTGGGCGTCGCTGCGATCATGAGCAAGGAGGAGCCCGCCAGCGAGCTCAGCCAGGTCACGCTTCGTGCATTGAGCACGAAAGAGACGATCATTTCGCCTAAGATTCAACACCGTCTGGCGCGCGATGGATCGACCCTGCAGGACCTCGCGCGCGAGCAGCCGCTTTCGCCCCGCGAACTGGAAGTGGTGCGCCTCTTCGCGCAGGGCCTTTCGGTGACTGAAATCGCGCGCACGCTGAACCGATCCGTGCCGACCGTCGCCACGCAGAAGCGATCGGCCATGCGCAAGCTGCATGTGGAGAACCACGTCGATCTCGTCAAATACGCGGCCAGAGCAGGACTAGCCTGATGGAGCATGTTTTCGCCGCATCGCGAGATTCTCCTCTGCAGATGCTGCGAATGCTCGAGGACAATCTCAAACGCGAGCGACGCATTTTCGCGGTCGCCATCGGCTTGCTGATTTTCTCTTCGATGTGTGCCGCTTTCGCGGCCATCGTTTTTCTGGTCAATAGTACGCTCAGGACCGAGCTTGCCGACGTCCAGTCCGTCATGCGCGGCGTGAATATCGGTATCTTCAGTCGTTACAACATGCTGAAGACGGGCGAGCTACTCCTCGAAGTCACCCCGCAGGACTACCATCCATCGCCCAACGGTCCTCGGGCCGCGCTGCCGTGCGCGCCCTTACCTTCGGACAGCGAAGACGCATCGATGAGCCGGATTTGCAGCGCGGCACTGCGTGCTATTCCCGACGGGAGCTTGCCGTTCTCCCTGCAATTCGCACGGTTCGACGGAAGCGCGTCGTATGGTTTTGAATTTTTCACCAAGCGCGACGCCGCTGAGGGACCCGGCACCGAACGATTGCGCTCACTCGTCGATACCGCCAAGGCCACCATGAGTTCTCGCGGCCTCGATCCCGTAAGCGTCGCACGAGAACATAGCGTTCTATGGTTCCGTGCACCGGCCCTGCTGGGTTTCGAGAGTTCGACGATCGTTATGTTCATGGTGGTCGAGAAGAACGATCGACCCGTTGCGTTTGTCTTCACGAAGGTGGACGTCGAGCGTGTGCTGAAATTGGTCCGGCCCGCCGCCCTCAATTCGGAAATAACGATCTTTAGCGACGATGGCACGGTGCTGGCGGGCGATGCATCGGGAGACGCGCGATTCGTCGACAAACATCTCGAGAAGGGGCCGCCTGGCGTATCCCACTGGATCATGGGACACGGATGGGGCGCGCGAATGGAACCGCTTGCGCTCGGCGTCGGCCACATCGTCGTTTCCTTGCCGACGGCGACCAATCTCGCTGTCAAGCGTACGGAAGTGTCGGTTATCGTTCTGGTGGAAGCGGCGCTCTCAACTATGCTCGTGGCGTTATACCGATACTGGAACTACCGCTTCCTGACGCGTACCTATGAGCAGGCTTGCCGCGCGGTGGAAGGCGAGATTCTAAATCATCTGCAGGTGCAGGTGACGCCGGTCGGTTTGTGCATTGCGCTGCGTAGCGATTTCAGCGCCATTGCCGCGAATCAGGTCGCGCGTAACCTGCTCGACCTCGATGCCAGCGCGATGCATCTGCCCGCCGCGCTATGTGTGGCCTTCCATCAACATGGCATGAGCTTGCCCGCAAAAGGCGACGCCGCCGTGATCTGGCAATTCGAATGCACGCTGGAGAAAGCGGACCAGTCGTCGCGTCACCTGAAGATTTCCTACACGTCGGCGGTCGTCAACAAGACCGATGTGCTGTTCTGCGCCATTGCCGACATCACGGAGCATCACGAAGCCGAACGCCTGCTGCGCGAAGCGAAGGAAACCAGCGACGCCGCCGCCAAGGCCAAGCTGAATTTCTTCGCTTCGATGAGCCACGAGATCAGAACGCCGCTGGCGTCGCTCGTCGGCAATCTCGAACTCGTCGCCAGGGGCCCGCTGGCGGCGGAACAGGAAGCCCGCGTCGGTGCGATGCAGGCGTCGGCGGGCGCGCTGCTGCAGGTCGTCAACGATGTTCTCGATTTCTCGAAGATGGACGTCGGGGAAATGCGTCTCAGCGAAGAGCCGGCGTCGATACGCGACATCGTCATGCGCGTGATGGTCGGTCATTCGCCCATCGCGAATCGCCAGGGCTTGCGTTTGTTCGTCGTGATCGACCGCGAGTGCCCGTCACGCTTATGGCTCGATCCGATTCGCGTCGCGCAGATACTCAACAACCTCCTTGGCAACGCGCTCAAGTTCACGTATTCGGGCAAGGTCGTCGTGCGTGCGCGCTGGGTCGACGGCGCGCTCGCACTGAGTGTGGCCGATTCGGGCATTGGCATTCCGGAAGCGCAGCGTCAGATGCTCTTTCAGCCGTTTGTCCAGGGCGACGCGCACCGGCTGACTCAAGCGCGCGGCACCGGGCTCGGGCTCTCGATCTGCGAGCATCTGTGCCGGCTGATGAAAGGGCGCATCGCGCTTGAAAGCACGGAGGGCGTCGGCACGCGCATCACCGTCACGCTGCCGTTGCAAGTGGCTGAGTCGTCGCCGGACGAAGCCGATGCCTTGCTCGTCGGCCGGCCCGCCATCCTGTATCGGGCGAACGAGCATCGCGAGTGGTTCGACGCACTCTTCGATGCAGAGCGCAGTTCGATTACGTACATCACGAACGAGGGCGCGGCGGCGAACGTGGAGGGTTGCGACTGTCTCATCGCGACCGACGAAATCTCGGATGACGAGATCGATGCGCGATGGACAGATCGCGCGCGCGTCATCCGCGTGACGCAGGACGGCCCGCTCGTGCCGGTGGCGAGAGAGAACGGCGAAATAGCCGTCAGCATCTTCGCGGCCAAGGAGTTCCGGGAAGCGGTGCAGATTGTCAGAGACGGGAGGCATCACGCGATCTCCGCGTCGCCCATTCGGTCGGCGCCTCTGCAACCCGCTTCGGCGAATCCCGGCGCGACAGTGCTGATCGCCGAGGACAATCGCCTCAACCGAGGTTTGTTGCGCGACCAGTTGCTGACGCTCGGCGCATCCGTGATCGAAGCAGCCGACGGCGAGGAAGCGCTCGATCTGCTGCGCAAGAACCGCGTGGACCTCGTGCTGACCGACATGGACATGCCGAAGATGAACGGCGCGCAACTCCTGGCGGCCGCGCGTGCCCTCGATCCGTCGATGCGTGTCTATGCGGTGAGCGCGAGTGCGAGCGCGACCGATGTTCAACGTGGTCGCGACGCCGGTTTCACCGACTATCTGACAAAGCCGGTTGCGCTCTCCGTGCTCGCTGACGTGTTGCGCACGTTAGCCGTCGATGAAGGAAACGCATCGGCCGATGATGCGTCGCCGCCACGATTGCCGACGGTGCCGGCGCCGTATGTCGCCGCCTTCGTCCAGCAGATCGGCGAAGACATCGCCGCGCTCGACGCGATCTGCTCGCAGCGCGACGCCCCGGCGCTGCGCCGCTGGGCGCACAAGCTTGCGGGCGGGCTGTCGGTGCTCGGCCCGTCCATGCTCTTCGATGAGTGCGAGGAATTGCGCGCGACGCTGAGGGAGGCGGGCAACTGGGTCGAGGACGTCGAGACATACGTCTCGCTGATTCGCTCGGACCTTCTCGAACTGCGCGACCTGCATCGCGACACGATCCACGGTTAGGCCGACGCGCTGACCCATCCCGGATTGCAAACGTTCGGCCCGCAAAAACTGACGAACGGCCGTCAAGTTCGACCGTCAGCGGCCGTTTACACGCATATGAAAAGGCGCCGCCTACCTGGCGAGTGACCTTCCCAGAGCGCCTGGCTCGCCGCGACGCGTCGCGCGGCACCCCGAGGCGGCGACGGCAACCCCGACAACCGCTCGATGTCTCCCGCATGCGTCAGATTTACTCAAAGATGCGCCTCGCCAGTCTGGCCGTGGCGTCGCTCGTTTCGTTCTCGTCGTCCGCTTTCGCCGACGATCCGCCCGCCGTGCCGCTCACCGGCGGCAAGCTGCTGCTGACGGGCGGCGTCTCGGAAGTCGAAGGCGCGGCGGGCGGCGGCCTCACGCCGTGGGCCGTCATCGGCGGATACGGCACCGCGCGCCAACTCGGCGCGAACGCGCACGGCACCTACATCCGCACGCAGGATTACGCGCTCGGCACGTGGGGCCTGACCGTCGGCGTCGCGAATCGCGTCGAGCTGTCGCTCGCGCGTCAAAGTTTCGATACGCGCGATGTCGGCGCGAAACTCGGCCTCGGCGAGAACTTCAAGTTCAATCAGAACATCTTCGGCGTGAAGGTGCGGCTGTTCGGCGACGCGGTGCTCGATCAGGACACGTGGATACCGCAAATCGCCGCGGGGCTGCAGTTCAAGCACAACGAACAGGGCGATATCGTGAAAGCGGTCGGCGCGGCGAGCAATTCCGGCACCGATTTCTATCTGTCCGCGACGAAGCTGCTGCTCGCGCAAAGCCTCCTCTTGAACGGCACGCTGCGCTTCACGAAGGCGAACCAGTTCGGCCTGCTCGGGTTCGGCGGCGACAAGTCGAACGCGTATCACCCGGAATTCGAGTCGTCGGTGGCGTATCTGCTGACGAAGAACGTCGCGATCGGCGGGGAATATCGGATGAAGCCGAACAATCTCTCGTTCGCGCGCGAGCAGGACGCGTACGACGCGTTCGTCGCGTGGGCGCCGAACAAGCACGTCTCGCTGACGGCGGCGTATGTCGCGCTCGGCGACATCGCGACGGTGAAGAATCAGCGCGGCCTCTACGTTTCGATGCAGGCGGGGTTCTGACGATGAAAATCCGCCACGCCGCAATGCTGGCTCTCACGCTCGCCTGCGCGAACGCGCACGCCGACGAGGCGCTCTACGAACAGTTCGGGGAGCAAGCAGGGCTGACGAAGATCGTCGACGACATGTACGACAACGTGCTCGCCGATCCGCGCACCGCGCCGTATTTCGACAACGCGCCCGTCAAGCGCATCAAGCAGAAGCTCGTCGAGCAGATCTGCGTGCTGCTCGACGGCCCGTGCGTCTACACCGGCCGCCCGATGCGCCGCACGCACGAAGGACAGAACATCGACCGGGCCGCGTTCAACGCGCTCGTCGAAGACTTGCAGGCCGCGATGGACAAGAACGGCGTGCCGTTCCACGCGCAAAACAAACTCCTGGCGAAGCTCGCGCCGATGTACCGCGACGTGCAAGACCGCGAATGAACATGCTCAAATTTTTCATCACGCTGCTGGCGTTCGGCGCGACGATCGCCCACGCCGGGAGCGTGCGCGTGCAAGTGGTCGATCAGGCCGGCGCGCCCGTGCCCGACGCCATCGTCTATGCGCTGCCCGTCAACGGCAAGCCGCCCGCGACGAAGCCCGCCAGCGCGGTCATCGATCAGATCAAGCGGCGCTTCGTGCCGATGGTCTCCGTCGTGCAGACGGGCGCGTCGGTGGCGTTCCCGAACAAGGACAACATCGAGCACGACGTCTATTCGTTCTCGCCGCCCAAGCGCTTCGAGCTGAATCTGTATCACGGCATTCCCGCGAATCCGGTCGTGTTCGACAAGCCCGGCCTCGTCGTGATGGGCTGCAACATCCACGATTCGATGGTCGCGTATCTGCTGATCGTCGATACGCCGTGGTTCGCGAAGACCGACGCGCACGGCGCCGCGACCATCGACAATCTGCCCGCCGATGCGTACAAGGTGATCGCGTGGCATTTCCGCCAGAGCGATCCGAACGCGCAGCCGACGCAGAAGGTCAACGCGGACGGCGCGGTGAAATTCGCGCTGCAACTGCGCCCCGCCGAATAGGACGCCCGTCACGATGCTCTTTCACAGCCTGCGCGCGCGAATCGCGCTCGTCTTCGTCGTGCTGATGCTCGTCGCGCAGGCGGCGGCGTTTCTCGTCATCAACTCGGTGATTCTGAAGAACGCGCATCGCAACGCCGAAGAGCAACTGTCGGTGGCCGAGCGCGTATTCGCGCAGATTTTGCGCGGCAATAGCGAACAGTTGACGCAGGCGGCGAGCGTGGTCGCGCTCGACTTCGGCTTTCGCGAAGCGGTCGCGACGCACGACAGCAAGACGGTCGCGTCCGCGCTGCGCAATCACGGCGACCGCGTTCATGCGGACGTCGTGATGCTCGTCGATCTCGACGGCAAGCTGATCGCCGATAGCGGCGGCGTCGGGCGCGAAGGCATGGCGTTTCCGTTCCCGAAGCTCATCAGGACCGTCGCGACGAAGGGCGATGCGTCGTCGTTCGGCATGATCGGGCCGCGCGCGTATCAGCTCGTCGCGGTGCCGGTGAAAGCGCCCATCGCGATCGCGTGGGTCGTGATGGGCTTCGCGGTCGACGATGCGCTCGCACGCGATCTGAGCTCGCTTACGTCGCTCGACGTGTCGTTTCTCACCGTCGGCGACGACGGCAAATGGGGCGTGCTCGCAAGCTCGCTCCCCCACGACGCACGCGACGCGCTGACGGATCAGGCGCAACTCGCCGCGAACGGCTACGCGACGCGCGTCATGCGGCTGCACTCCGAAGGGCGCACGGTCGCCGTGCTGCTCGAACGCTCGCTCAACGAGGCGCTCGCGCCCTTCAAGCGCCTGCAGACGACGCTGCTGCTCATTACGCTGCTCGGCGTGCTCGTGTCGATCGTCGGCAGCGTGCTGATGGCGCGCTCGGTCACGCGGCCGATCGCGGCGCTCACGCAGTTTTCGAAGCGCATCGGGCAGGGCGATTACGCCGCGCCCATCGAGATTCGCCAGAACGACGAAATCGGCGAGCTGGCGCGCGCGTTCAATCAGATGCGCGACGGCATTTCGGAGCGCGAGAAACGCATCACCGAGCTCGCGTACATGGATCGGCTCACCGGCCTGCCGAATCGCGCGCTCTTCAACGACCGCCTGCAGCAGGCGATCGGCGCGGCGACGCGGAGCAAGCGCCCGCTCGCCGTGATGATGATGGACCTCGACCGCTTCAAGTACGTGAACGACACGCTCGGGCATCCGATCGGCGACATGCTGCTGTGCGAAGTGGCGAAGCGCCTGCGCGCGGCGCTGCATCGCAAGACCGATACGGTCGCGCGTCTGGGCGGCGACGAATTCGCCGTCCTTCTGCCGACCGACGATCTGGCGTCCGCGCGTCTTCTCGCCACGCGCATGCTGAACGCGCTCGAAGAGCCGATCACGATCGAAGGGCAACTCGTCGATGTGGGCGCGAGCATCGGCATCGTCACGTTTCCGCAGAACGGCACGGACATGAACGTGCTGCTGCGCCGCGCCGATATCGCGATGTACGTGGCGAAGCGCTCGAATCTCGGCTACGCGCTCTACGACGAACGTCACGACCAGAACAACGCCGAGCGTCTTTCGCTGATGAGCGAGCTGCGGCAGGCCGTCGAGCACGATCAATTGACGCTCTACTATCAGCCGAAGGTCGATCTCGCGACGCATCGCGTGAAATATGTCGAGGCGCTCGTGCGCTGGGATCATCCGACGCGCGGCTTCGTCTCGCCCGACCAGTTCATCCCGTTCGCGGAGCAGACCGGCTACATCAAGACGATTTCGCGCTGGGTCGCCGACAAGGCCATCGCGCAATGCGCCGCGTGGCGCCGGCAGGGCATCGAGCTGGCCGTGTCGGTGAACGTGTCGGCGCGCGAGCTGATCCAGTCGACGCTGCCCGAAATCTTCCAGGGACTGCTCGACAAGCACGGCGTCGCGCCGGAATCGATCTGGATCGAGATCACCGAGAGCGCGATCATGGACGACCCGAATCACGCGATCGAGACGCTCGACCGGCTGCACGCGCTCGGCATTCGCCTGTCCATCGACGATTTCGGCACTGGGTATTCGTCGCTGTCGTATCTGAAGCGCATGCCCGTCGATGAGCTGAAGATCGACAAATCGTTCGTGATGGGCATGTTCCAGCACAAGGACGATGAAACCATCGTGCGCTCGACAATCGATCTCGGGCACAACATGGGACTGAAGGTCGTCGCGGAAGGCGTCGAAACCGAAGAGATGCTGGAGCGGCTGAAGGCGCTGCGCTGCGATCTGGCGCAGGGCTATCACCTGAGCCGGCCGCTGCCCCCCGCGAAGCTCGAAGCGTGGCTCGACGCGTGGCGCGCGTCGAACGAGCAAGCGCTGATCGCCGGGCCGGAAGAGGCGTAGGCTCGCTTACCAGGCGCGGCCGCGGTCGTTCGCGACGGCTTGTTCGTCGCTCGCGATGGAGTCGCCGTCGCGATCGGCGAAGCGATAGGTGCCGCGTTCCTCCGATTTCGCTTCGTACAGCGCGGCATCGGCGCGCTTCAATGCGCTTTCGAACGACTCCGCCGGACGCGCCAGCGCGATGCCGACGCTCACGCCCACGCGCACCGTCTGCCCGGATTCGAGCGTGTACGGCGCCGACAGCTCGCCGATGATCTTGCGCGCGAAAACCACGTTGGCCGCGTGCGCGATATACGTGGCGACGATCGCGAACTCGTCGCCGCCCAGACGCGCGACCAGCTCGCCGCGGCGCATCGCGTTGCGCAGGCGGTCGGCGACGAGCTTCAGCAGTTCGTCGCCGGCATTGTGGCCGTGCGTGTCGTTGACGTGCTTGAAGCCGTCGAGATCGACGTACATCACCGTCACTTTCTCGCGGCCCGCGCCGCCCGCCATCAGACGCCCGGCCTGGTCGCCGAGATAGCGCCGGTTCGGCAGGCCCGTCAGCGAATCGTGATGCGCCCATTGCAGGATTTTCGCTTCGGCTTTGCGGCGCTCCGTCACGTCCTCGATGATGATGACCGCGCTGCCGTCGGGCACCGGATTGCGGCTCAGTTCGAGATGCCGTCCGTCGCGCAAGGGCAGGTCGAGCGTCGGATGGCCGCTTTCGAGCCATTGCGCGCATCGCTCGGCAAGCTGCGCGCGCGGCGTCTCGCCGAATTTCGCGAGCGCGGCATAGCCGATGAACTCCGGCAGCGACACGTTCAGCCGCAGCATGTCGATGGTCGCGCCGAACAGCTCCGCCGCCTTGCGATTCGCGATCACCACCCTGCCCGACGCATCCACGGTGCAGAGGCCGTGCGGCATGTGCGCGAGCGCCGCGTCGAAGCGCGTGGCGATTTCGGCGTGGCTTTCCTTGGCGGTCATCAGCGCGACGAGGCCGCGATAGTGCCGCTGCACGACCGCGCACATCGCGGCGATATAGAGGACGAGCGGCGGCACGAGAATCCAGTAGCCGGACGGCCCGAACAGCCCGCCGACGCCGATCGGCAGCGCGCCGAGGCACACCTGCGCGATCGCCAGATGCGGCGTGCCCGCGTTGCGCGACGCGACGCCGCCGAGCAGGCCGGCCGTCACCATGATCGCGAGCGACGCGAGCACGGCGTCGCCCGAGATCACGCAGCCCATCGCGCCGAGGCCCGTCACGAGACAGGCCAGCAGCCCGAACGGCGCATAGCGCGCGGCCCACCGGCCGGGCTGCGGCGCGTCCGTGCGGCTCAACGCGCGATATCGGCCGACGATCGAAAGGCGGGTGGCGAGCAGAAGCGCGTCGGCGGCGAGCCAGAGCATCGTCCAGAGGGACGGCTGGCGTCCGAGCGCGATCATCGCGACGAACGCGCCGGAGATGCCGGACAGCAGCAGCGGGCGGATGTCTTCGACAAGCGTCGACAGCAGCGATGCGCGAACGGCAGGCGTGATCCGTCCGTCCGCGGTCGCCGGCGTGGCCAGAATCGAATCGATCAAGGACGGATTGCCTGACATACGCAAGACCGGGCCGGCGAGAGGATGAATACGAAGGCGGCGGTGATGCGATCACCGCCGGTAATCGTGTATACGGCGGCGTCTGCGTGTTCTTTAGGCAGGACTTAGCGGCGGCTCAGGCGTGGTGAGCGTCGATTATTCGCTGAGAGCGCATTCTGACTTTCCTTCGAGCCGGATTACGTTTTCGCGCGGACATAGTAATTTAGGGCTCAAGTCTTTCAACCTGGCCTGACGCCGGGTTTTGCCTCATCGAAAGCTTTCGTTTCAGAGACGATCATGTTTGATGTCCTGCGCGCCATGCCGCGAAGGCGTCGTCGGTGAGGATGAAAGAAGCAGTTTCGCGGAAAGATGGCCACAGAAACCGTCGGGCGATTCATAAAAGGAGACGTCATGGACACGAACTCTCTCTCACCCGGTGCAAAAGGCGGGTCGCACGCCGAGCACCACAAGCAGACGAAGAAGGCGACCGCGAGCGGCTGGATCGGCTCCGCGCTCGAGTACTACGACTTCTTCATCTACGCGCAAGCCGCCGCGCTGATCTTTCCGCAACTCTTCTTTCCTTCGGGCAATCCGAAAGTGGCGATCGTCGCGTCGCTCGCGACCTACGGCGTCGGTTACGTGGCGCGTCCGATCGGCGCATTCGTGCTCGGTCATTGGGGCGATACGCACGGCCGCAAGACCGTGCTCGTGCTGTGCATGTTCCTGATGGGCTTCTCGACGATGGCCGTCGGACTTTTGCCGACGTATCACAGCGTCGGCATGCTCGCGCCGACGCTGCTCGTGATCCTGCGGCTCGTCCAGGGCTTCGCGGTCGCGGGCGAAATCTCCGGCGCGAGCTCGATGATTCTCGAACACGCGCCATTCGGACGCCGCGGTTTCTTCGCGAGCTTCACGCTGCAAGGCGTGCAGGCCGGACAGATTCTCGCCGCCGCCGTGTTCCTGCCGCTCGCGTACTACATGCCCGAGGACGCGTTCAATTCATGGGGCTGGCGCATTCCGTTCCTGCTTTCGGCGTTCGTGCTGGTTGCCGGCTACATCATCCGGCGCGAAGTGCACGAGACGCCCGCGTTCGAGAAGGAAGGCGAGAAGGGCGCGGTGCCGCGCTCGCCAATCGTCGACGCCTTCAAGTACAACCTGCCCGACATGATCCGCGTCGTCTGCATGGCGCTGATGAACGTGATTCCCGTGGTCGCGACGATCTTCGGCGCGGCGTATGCGGTGCAGGCGGCGTACGGCATCGGCTTTCACAAGAGCGTGTATCTGTGGATTCCGGTCGTCGGCAATATTCTCGCCGTCATCGTGATTCCGATCGTCGGCAATCTCTCCGACAAGATCGGGCGCAGGCCGCCGATCATCGTCGGGGCGATCGCCTCGGGGCTGCTGTCGTATCTGTATCTCTACGCGATCAGCATTCACAACGTCGGCATGGCGATCGTCGCGTCGCTCTTGATGTGGGGCATCGTCTATCAGGGCTACAACGCGATCTTCCCGAGCTTCTATCCCGAACTCTTCCCGACGCGCACGCGCGTCTCCGCGATGGCGATCTCGCAGAACATCGGCACGACCATCACGGCGCTGTTGCCCGCGCTGTTCGCGAGCGTCGCGCCGCCCGGATCGACGAACATTCCGGTCATGATCGGTTCAATCACGCTCGCCGTCACGATCATCTCGGCGATCGCCGCGTGGAGCGCGCGGGAGACGTACCGGATTCCGCTCAACCAGCTCGGCGAGCCGGACGCGCGGCCGGTCGAGAAGTCCGAGTACGACCGCCTGCGCGCGGAATCGGTCGCGAACGCGCGCACTTCCTGAAGCTCATGTCCTCTTTCCTTGCTCAGGCGGCGCGCGACAGCGCCGCCGGGGTGAACTCGCGCTTTTTCAACACGGTGAAATCGAAGTGAATACAGACTCAGGCAAGACGCGTATCGCGGTGGCGGGCGCGGGCTATATCGGTCAGGCGCACGTGGGCGTCGCGCAGGCGAGCACGACGTGCACGCTCTCGGCCATCGTCGATCCGGCGCCCGCCGCCGTCGACATCGCGCAGAAGGCGGGCGTGCCGCTCTACAAAACGCTCGACGAACTGCTCGCGAAGGATCGCCCGGACGGCATCGTGCTCGCGACGCCGAATCAATTGCACGTCGAACATGCGCGCGTGTGCATCGCGGCGGGCGTGCCGATCCTGCTGGAGAAGCCGATCGCGCCGACGGTCGAGGAAGCGCAGATGCTCGTCGATGAAGTGGAGCGTTCCGGCGCGAAAGTGCTGATCGGCCATCATCGCGCGCACAGCCCGATCATGGCGCGCGCGAAGCAGGTCATCGACGAAGGGCGGCTCGGCAAGCTCGTCGCGGTGATGGGCAGCGCGGTGTTCTTCAAGCCCGACGAGTATTACGCCAGCGCGCCGTGGCGGCGCGAGCCGGGGGGCGGGCCGATCCTGCTCAACATGATCCACGAGGTGCACAACTTGCGGATGCTGTGCGGCGATATCGTCGCGGTGCAGGCGTTCGCATCGCACGCGACGCGCGGCTTTCCCGTCGAAGATACGGTCGCGATCAATCTGCGTTTCGCGAGCGGCGCGCTCGGCACGTTCATGCTGTCCGACACCGCCGCGTGCCCGCGAAGCTGGGAGCAGACGTCGCAGGAGAACAAGGCGTATTCCACGTATCCCGACGAAGACTGCTACGTGATCGCGGGCACGTTCGGCTCGCTTTCCGTGCCGACGATGCGTCTCAAGTCCTACGCGAAGGCCGAAGATCGATCATGGTGGAAGCCGTTCGACGAAGACGTCGTGGCGATGCAGCGCGACGATCCGCTCGCGCATCAGATGGAACATTTCGGGCGCGTGGCGCGCGGGGAAGCCGAACCTATTGTCAGCGCGCGCGACGGACTGCAGAATCTGCGGATCACCGAGGCCATCGTTCTTGCCGCCACGAGCGGCAGGATCGTCGAGACCGCCTGAATCTTTTCAATTCCCCTTCCAGTTCAAGGAAATCACATGGCAACGATCCTGACGCTGCACGGCGTCAACCTCAACATGTTCGGCAAGCGCGACCCGAAGCAGTACGGCACGGCGACGCTCGCGCAAATCGACGAGCAGATGGCCGCGCTCGGCAAGGAACTCGGCGTCGAGGTGGAGTGCTACCAGACGAATATCGAAGGTGAGATGTGCTCGCGCATTCATCGCGCGTTCGAAGAAAACGTCGATGCGATCGTCATCAACGCGGGTGCGTGGACGCACTACAGCTACGCGATCCGCGATGCGCTCGCGATCCTGAAGGCGCCGATCATCGAAGTGCACATGTCGCACGTGCACGCGCGGGAGGAGTTCCGCCACAAATCGGTGTTCGCGGAAATTGCGCGAGGGCAAATTTCCGGTTTCGGCGTCGATAGCTACTTGCTGGGCTTGCGCGCAGCAGTCGCCGCGATCAAATAAGGCCGATGCCTTCACGGCGAAGCGTGTGGGCGCTTCGCCGTGTCATCGGGTCAGGCCGGGCGACTGAAATCCTTCGACGCGGGCGCGACCGGCTCGCGTTCGCTCTGCTTGCGCAGCGGTTCGTGATTGCGTTGCGCCGCGCCGCGGATGAACAACACCGCACCCACCGCGCAAACAGCCCAGACCACCGCGATGATCGTCAAGTAGCTCATATCCTTCTCCCCGATGCTCCGAGCGCGGGCGGCTTTGCCGTCACCGCTGCCCGCCTTCTGTTGGCCCTGTTGGTCCGTTACGTTTGCGACGCGGGCAGCGCCAGCAAACGTCCGATCAGCTCTTGCGCGAACGCATGCTGCTCGGTAATGGTCTCTGCATCGTCGTCGGTGGCGTTCGGATCGCCGTGCAGCTTCCCGGCGAGACGCATGATGTTGTCCGACACCGACTGCAGCGCGCTCAGCAATTCCGCTTGTGTCGCCGCGCTGTCCTGCGATCCTTCGCCGAAACGCTGCGCCGTTCGATGCGGCCTGGCGTTTCCTTCCATCGTCCGATACATGGCGACCCCCGTCGTGAGTGGATGATGCGATTCTCACGCCGCGACGCCTCGAGTAATCCTCCGAACAAGCCCTGATTCCGGCCTCAATTCGTTTGATGTCCGTTTCCGCGATTCGGAGCACGGCTGCTATACGCCCGCCCATCAAGGCTTTGCGGCCGCCGGGCGGTAAAATCGCAGATCCGTCCGCTGATAATCGGCCTTTTTTGCAGCGGCTTGTGGGGTCATCCGCACGAAAAAACAACAGTTTCTTACCAAAAAGCAGACTAAAAGGTCGGATCAAACGATACGCGCGATCGTTCGATCCATGAACGCAGTAATTTTTGCAGTGCAACAGACATCGACATGGCTTCACCCACGACGAACGAAACACCCTCGCCGCACACACTCAAACGCGGACTCAAGAGTCGCCACATCCAGTTGATCGCGCTCGGCGGCGCGATCGGCACCGGGCTTTTTCTCGGCGTCGCGCAGACGATCAAGCTCGCCGGGCCATCCGTGCTGCTCGGCTACGCGATCGCCGGGCTGATGGCGTTCTTCATCATGCGTCAGCTCGGCGAGATGATCGTCGACGAGCCGGTTGCCGGTTCCTTCAGCCATTTCGCCGATAAATACTGGGGCCACGCCGCCGGTTTCATCTCCGGCTGGAACTACTGGGCCATTTACATTCTGGTGAGCATGGCGGAGCTGTCGGCCGTGGGCATCTACATGCAGTACTGGTGGCCGGGATTGCCGATGTGGATATCGGCGCTCGCGTGCTTCGTGATCGTCAACGCGATCAATCTGACGAGCGTGAAGTCCTACGGCGAGACGGAGTTCTGGTTCGCGATCGTCAAAGTGGCGGCGATCGTCGGCATGATCCTGTTCGGCGGCTGGTTGCTCGCGTCGGGCAAGGCGGGGCCGGAAGCGAGCGTCGCGAATCTTTGGCGGCTCGGCGGCTTCTTTCCGAACGGCGTGCACGGGCTCGTCATGTCGATGGCCGTCATCATGTTCTCGTTCGGCGGGCTGGAGCTCGTCGGCATTACGGCGGCGGAAGCGGAAGACCCGTCGCGCAGCATTCCGCGCGCGACCAATCAGGTCATCTATCGCATCCTGATTTTTTATGTCGGCGCGCTCGGCGTGCTGCTGTCGCTTTATCCGTGGGACAAGGTCGCGACCGGCGGCAGTCCGTTCGTGCTGATTTTCCGCGAGATGAACAGCACGGTCGTCGCGAACGTGCTCAACGTGATCGTGCTGACGGCCGCGCTCTCCGTGTACAACAGCGGCGTCTATGCGAACAGCCGCATGCTGTACGGCCTCGCGCAGCAAGGCAACGCGCCGCGCGCGCTGCTCAACGTGAGCGGACGCGGCATTCCGCTCGCGGCGCTGGCGGTGTCGGCGCTGGTGACGGCGGCGTGCGTCGTCATCAACTATGTGATTCCGGGGCGCGCGTTCGGCCTCTTGATGGGACTCGCGGTGTCGGCGCTCGTCATCAACTGGGCGATGATCAGCATCATCCATCTCATGTTCCGCCGGCAGAAGCGCGCGAACGCCGAAGCGACCTCGTTTCCGAGCTTTCTGCATCCGTTCACGAACTACGTCGTGCTCGCGTTTCTCGCGGGCATCGTCTGGGTGATGTACGAGATTCCGGATCTGCGCCTGTCCGTGTACCTGATTCCGGTCTGGCTGGCCGTTCTCGGAATCGGCTACTATCTCAAAACTCGGGCCGCGCGCGGAGACTGACGCGGCCGCGCTTGCTGATCTCTCGTCCTCTCTCGTCCTATAAGTCACCATGTTCGAACATATCGATGCTTACCCCGGCGACCCGATCCTGTCGCTGAACGAAAACTTCCAGAAAGATCCGCGCACCAATAAGGTCAACCTGAGCATCGGCATTTACTTTGACGACGAAGGCCGTCTGCCCGTGATGCAGGCCGTGCGCGAGGCGGAACTGTCGATCCTGAAAGACCTCGGCCCGAAACCGTATTTGCCGATGGCCGGTTTCGCGCATTATCGCGACGCCGTGCAGGCGCTCGTGTTCGGCAACGACAGCCCGGCGCGCGCCGATGGCCGCATCGCGAGCGTGCAGACGCTCGGCGGATCGGGCGCGCTGAAGGTCGGCGCGGATTTCATCAAGCGCTACTTTCCGAAGTCGCAAGTGTGGGTGAGCGATCCGACGTGGGAGAACCATCGTTTCATCTTCGAGCGCGCGGGTTTCGAAGTGAACACGTATCCGTATTACGACGAAGCCACCGGCGGACTGCGCTTCGATGCGATGCTCGACGCCATCGACAAGCTGCCCGCGAAGAGCGTCGTGCTGCTGCACGCGTGCTGCCATAACCCGACGGGCGTCGATCTCGATCAGGCGCAATGGGTGAACATCATCGACGTGCTGCAAAAGCGCGATCTGCTGCCGTTCGTCGATATGGCGTATCAGGGCTTCGGTTCCGGTCTCGACGACGACGCGTTCGCCGTGCGCGAACTCGCGCGCCGTGGCGTGCCGGCGTTCATCGCCAATTCGTTCTCGAAGAATTTCTCGCTGTACGGCGAGCGCTGCGGCGGCCTGCACGTCATTTGCGACGATGCCGCCGAAGCCGATCGCGTGCTCGGCCAGCTGACGAGCGCCGTGCGCGCGAACTACAGCAATCCGCCGACGCACGGCGCGAAGATCGTCACGCATGTGCTGAACACGCCCGAACTTAAACAGTCGTGGGAAAAGGAACTCGCGTCGATGTGCCAGCGCATCGCGCGCATGCGTCAGGCGATCCACGACGGATTGAAGGATCACGTTCGCGGCGAGATGCTCACGCGGTATATCAAGCAGCGCGGCATGTTCACGTACACGGGTCTGGTCGCGGATCAGGCCGACCGGCTCAAGGAGGAATTCGGCGTGTACATCCTGCGCTCGGGCCGCATGTGCGTCGCGGGCCTGAACGACAGCAACGTGCAGATCGTCGCCGATGCCATCGGCAAGGTGCTGGCGGCGAAGTAAATCGCTACATCGCGGGACAGGACAGCACTTTCTGCGGCGGAAGGCTGCCCGGTCCCGTATCGACTTTCGTGCCGCGCGGCGGCGTCAGAATGAGCCGCACGGCACTCGTGCCTTCGTTCGCGAGCACGTAGACATCGCCGCTTCCTTCCGGCTGCCAGTACACGCGATACACCTCGCCGTCCTTGTACACATGCAGCGCGCCGTGCCGCACGGCGCCGCCCCGCCAGAAATTCACGCTTTCCCCTTCGCGCAGCGCGATTATGCCGTCCTGCCCGTTCGTGGCGCTTTCGAGCGTGCCGCAGACGGCGTCGTCGGCGCGTGCGTGCGTGCAGACGGCCAGCGCCGCTGCGCATAGAAACATCGTTTTGCGATTCATCGGCTATCGACTCCCGGAAAAAGCGCGTGCGCCGTCCCGCGCTCCTCGCAAGATACGCGCCGACGTTCCTCCGCGCGTGTGCTACTTTGAATGGAAGCAGCATTCGATCATGGAGGGCGACATGACTGTGATCGCGCCGGTCGAAAGAGCGGACTTCCTCGCGATTCTCGCGCGCCATCGGCTCGACGAGAGCGATTTTCTGGTGCACGAAGGCGGCGCGTCCGATGTCGTGGACGATGTTTATCCGTTGCAGGGCGTCGTCACCATTACGCGACGTTCCACGTTGAAGGAACGCGAATATCGCATCGGACACGGCACGCAATGGACCGCCGCGTTCGAAAAAGACTTGAACAAGGGCGTGTTCAAATGAACGGGCACGCGCACGCAGTTTTTTCACGCACTTTTTTGAAGCGGAGCAGGCGATGAGACCGACCGAATTCAAATCGTTCAAGGCGCACGTCGCGATGATGCTGCGCGATCTGCCGCGCGGCGTGACGGCCGATCTCAGCGATGTCGCCGTCGCGTACTGGAACGGCACGCAAGTGGTCGGCGCCTATTTGCGCGACAACGGCCGCCTCGACGAAGACTTCGATTTCGACGAAAACGCCTGGGGCGTCTGGCGCGACGATTTCCTCGCGTGGTTCGATGCGCCGCGTTTCTCCGAACGCGCCGATCTGAAGGCGGCGTTCGTCGCAGGCGTCATGCCCGCGAGCGCGCACGGCGGGCTCTGGCCGCGGGCGCTGTGATCTAAGCTTCATTCGGCAAGTCATCCGTAAGCACGCCTTGCACGCGCCCGTTCCCCGCCGAACGGCACAGCGATTGCTCCGTTCCTCCACGCGACAGCGTCCGAACCACGACCGCGCGACGGCCGTGTTCCGCCTTTCATCGTCACGGAGGATTCAGCATGGCTGGCAACGGCAGACTCAGTCCGCTCACGTTCTTTACGGCCATTGTGTTTATCGTCATCGGCGTGTTGCTGGCGGCGGGCGGAGCGTATCTCGTTGCACTCAAAGGATCGTGGTACTACGTGATCGCGGGTGCGGCCATCGTGCTGACCGGGCTCTTGTTGTTGATCCGGCGGCGCTCCGCATTGCTGCTTTTCGCGCTGTTCCTGTTCGCCTCGACGATCTGGGCCGTCGTCGAAGTGCGTTTCGATTTCTGGCAACTCATGCCGCGCCTGTGGATCTGGCTGCTGCTCGCGATCTGGCTGCTGATTCCCTTCGTGCATCGCGGCGCGTTGTTCGGGCCGCCTTCGACATCGCGCGCCGCGCGCACGCCCCTCGCCGCCGCGATCATCCTCACGCTGCTGCTCGGCGTCGGCACCTGGTTCAATCATCCGCACGACCGGCCGGGGCGCATCGACGTGAACGTCGCC
Organism: Caballeronia sp. AZ7_KS35; assembly: GCF_023631045.1. Classification (NCBI taxonomy): domain Bacteria; kingdom Pseudomonadati; phylum Pseudomonadota; class Betaproteobacteria; order Burkholderiales; family Burkholderiaceae; genus Caballeronia; species Caballeronia sp. AZ7_KS35. Next base: position 173,102 of record NZ_JALQDV010000040.1, read on the forward strand.
GCCGACGCCAATCAGCCCGATGCCAACGCCGCGACCGGCCGCGCGGCGGGCGACTGGGTCGACTATGGCGGCTCGCCGCTCGCGCAGCGTTACGCGCCGCTCGCCCGGATCACGCCGGATAACGCGCATCGGCTAAAGGTGGCGTGGACGTATCGCACCGGCGACATGCCCGGCCCCGACGATCCGACCGAAACCACCGACGAGAACACGCCGCTCAAGGTCGGCGACACGATTTTCCTGTGCACGCCGCATAGCAAGGCGATCGCGCTCGATGCCGCGAGCGGCAAGGAAAAGTGGCGTTTCGATCCGCGGATTCAGAGTCCGATCGGGTTCAAGCATTGGGAGCACATGACTTGCCGGGGCGTCGCTTATTACGATGCGTCGATGCATCCGATGCCCGCTGCCGCCGCGCCCGAAGCCAGCGCGCCCGCCGAAGCCGATGCGGCCTCCGCGCCTGCCGACGCATCCGCCCCCACGGAAGCCTCCGCGCCCGTGCAGACGCCCGCGCAAACCACGGCGCAGGCCGAATGTCCGCATCGCCTGTTCCTTCCGACCGCCGACGCCCGCCTGATCGCGCTCGACGCGGACACCGGCAAGCCGTGCGCGAGCTTCGGAAAGAACGGTGCAATCGATTTGCGCGCGAATATCGGGCCGTTCACGCCGGGCGGCTATTACTCGACCTCGCCGCCGGCGGTGTTCCGCAATCTCGTGATCGTCGGCGGTCATGTGACCGACAACGAATCGAACAACGAGCCGTCGGGCGTGATCCGCGCGTTCGACGTCAATGACGGCCATCTCGTCTGGAACTGGGATCCAGGCAATCCGGACGCCACCGAACCGATCGCGGCGGGCGGCACTTATGTGCGCAATTCGCCGAACATGTGGTCGATGTTCAGCGTCGACGAAAAGCGCGGCATGATTTTTCTGCCGATGGGCAACCAGACGCCCGATCAGTGGGGCGGCGAGCGCACGCCACAGGCCGAGAAGTTCGGCGCGGGCGTCGTCGCGCTCGATGCCGCGACGGGCAAGCTGCGCTGGAACTATCAGTTCACGCATCACGATCTGTGGGATATGGATGTGGGCGGGCAGCCGACGCTCGTCGATCTGCAGACGGCGCAGGGCACGCAGCCGGCGCTGATCGCATCGACGAAGCAGGGCAGCATCTACGTGCTGAATCGCGAAACCGGCCAGCCGATCGTGCCGATCAGCGAAGTCGCCGTGCCGGGCGGCGCGGCGAAAGGCGATCACACCGCGCCGACGCAGGCCGTTTCCGCGCTCAACTTCAACCCGCCGCGCGTGACGGAAGCGGACATGTGGGGCACGACGCCGTTCGATCAGCTTTGGTGCCGCATCAAGTTCAGGAGCCTGCGCTACGACGGGCCGTACACGCCGCCGTCGGAGCAGGGATCGCTCGTGTTTCCGGGTAACTTCGGCGTATTCGACTGGGGCGGGATTTCCGTCGATCCGGTGCGGCAGATTCTGATCGCGAATCCGGACTACATGGCGTTCACGTCGAAGCTGATTCCGCGTGACAAGATTCCCGAGGACAACGGCGAGAAGAAAGGCAGCGAAACGAGCGGCATCAAGCTCGCGCGCGGTACGCCGTTCGGCTTTGAGATCAGCGCGTTTCTTTCACCGCTCGGGATTCCGTGCCAGGCGCCGCCGTGGGGCTACATCGCGGGCGTCGATCTGCGCACGCAGAAGATTGCGTGGATGCACAAGAACGGCACCATCGTCGACAGCGCGCCGCTGCCGATTCCGATGCCGCTCGGCGTGCCGAGCCTCGGCGGGACGATCGTGACGGCGGGCGGCGTCGCGTTCCTGACGGGCACGCTCGATCAATACGTGCGCGCCTACGACGTGCGCGACGGCAAGAAGCTGTGGGAGGCGCGTCTGCCGGCGGGCGGTCAGGCCACGCCGATGAGCTACGCCGATGCAAGCGGCAAGCAATATGTGCTCGTGACGGCGGGCGGTCATGGCTCGCTCGGCACGAAGGCGGGCGACTATGTGATCGCCTATACGTTGCAGTGAATGCGAAAAAAAGCGCGGGAATTTTCTCCCGCGCCTGCACGTTACGTCCGGCGATAAGCCTCGGCCATGAGCGCGCTGACCTTGGCGCGCGCGCTCAGCGCATTGCGGACGGCGGCGACGATGAAGGAAACGAGGGCGATCGGCGTGGCAGCGATGATTCCCATGATGAACTCCGTACTAGGGGTAACGAACTAGGTAATAACCCTAGGTTAGCACATTATGACGCATTGCAACAAATATCTTTCGGGGAATTGACCGTACGCAAAGGCGAAACGCTCTGAAGGAGCATCCAGATGAAGACGCACTTTCCGGCTCGTATCGCGGCGATCGGCGCCGTTGTGCTCATCGCGGCGATCGTCGTCGCGTGCAGTGGCGGTTCCGGCGATAGCGCCACTTCGTCTGCGGCGAGCGGCGGCGCGCCGGCGGCGGCATCGGACCCGTCGGGGGCATCGAGCCCGGCGGGGGCATCGGCGCCTCTGGCTGCGGTGTCGAAAGATGTCGTCACCTGGCACAACGACATCGCGCGCACCGGACAGCAACTCGCGGAAACCGTCCTCACGCCGGCGAACGTCAATCAGCGTACTTTCGGCAAGCTCGCGCTCTTTTCCGTCGATGGCGCCGTCGACGCGCAGCCGCTCTTTCTGGCGGGCGTACCGATCGCGGGCGGCACGCGCAACGTGCTCTACGTCGCGACGGAAAACGCCAGCGTCTACGCTTTCGACGCCGACAGCGGCGCGGTGCTGTGGAAAGTCTCGACGCTCGGCAGCGGCGAGTCGCCGAGCGACGACCACAACTGTCATCAGATCACGCCGACCATCGGTGTCACGGCGACGCCGGTCATCGACCGGACGCGCGGCCCGAATGGCGCGATGTATGTCGTCGGCATGTCGAAGGATGCGTCGGGCGCGTATCACCAGCGCATTCACGCGCTCGATGTCGCGACGGGCGCCGAGCTCTTCAACGGCCCCACCGAAATCCGGGCGACGTATCCGGGCAACGGCGCGGGCAGCCAGAACGGCACGCTGACGTTCGATCCCGGCCAGTACGCCGAGCGCGCGGCGTTGCTGCTGCTGAACGGCGTCGTCTACACGGCGTGGACTTCGCATTGCGACTTCATGCCGTACACCGGCTGGGTCATGGGCTACGACGCCGCGACCCTGCAACAGGCGAGCGTGCTGAACCTCACGCCGAACGGCCAGATGGGCTCGATCTGGATGAGCGGCGCGGGCCTCGCATCGGACGGCCAGGCGATCTTTTTCCTCGACGCCAACGGCACCTTCGATCCGACGCAAAACGCGCAGGAGATGCCGATCAACGGCAACTTCGGCAACGGTTTTTTGCGGCTGGAAACGTCGCCGCTCAGGGTGCAGGACTATTTCGAGCCGTCGAACACGGTGCAGGAGTCGAACGAGGACGAAGATCTCGGTTCCGGCGGCGCGATGGTGCTGCCGGACTTCACCGATGCGGGCGGCACGGTCCGGCATCTGGCGATCGGCGCGGGCAAGAACTCGACGATCTACGTCGTGAACCGCTTCTCGATGGGCAAGTTCGATTCGAACGCGGACCACATCTATCAGGAACTCGTCGGCCAGATTCGTGGGGCGATGTTCGGCGCGCCCGCGTATTTCAACAACACGGTCTATTTCGGCGCGGTCGGCGACAGCATTCGGGCGTTCGCGGTCAGCAACGCGTTGCTTTCGGCGACGTCGACGAGTCAGACGTCGAATGCGTTCGGCTTCCCCGGCGCGACGCCGAGCATTTCCGCGAACGGCACGACGAACGGCATTCTGTGGGCGGCGGAGAACGGCGCGACAGGCGCGCTGCGCGCCTACGACGCGGCCAATCTCGCGCGCCAGCTCTACAGCAGCAACGACGCCGGCACGCGCGACCAGTTCGGTGCGGGCAACAAGTTCATCACGCCGATGATCGCGAACGGCAAGGTGTATGTCGGCACGAAGAACGGCGTCGCCGTGTTCGGGCTGTTGTCGAAATAGGATCGGCGCGCGAACGCGGCGCCGGGCGTGACGCCGCGAGCGCGCCGCAACCAGCCGAAACGCCGTGGAACGGTCGCGAAGTCATGTTAAGCTCTCGGTTCTTCGCTGGGGAGTAGCCGGCTTTCCTGCACAGGGAAAGCGCTCATGTCAACACGCTCGGTCGTTCAGGCCGTGGCATGAGCAGCCATCAAAGGTTGGCAAGACCATCGACAGAATTCGCGACCGGTCGGGCGCGCGTTCTGTCGTTCCATCTTGCCCGACCAGAGCGCTACTCGATGAATCTCGCCTCCACAATTTTTCTAGCCTTCGCCATGTCCACCGACGCGTTCGCCGCAGCCGTCGGCAAGGGCGCGACCCTGCACAAGCCGCGCATCGCGGAAGCGTTGAAGACCGGCGTGATCTTTGGCGTGATCGAAGCCCTGACGCCGCTCGTCGGCTGGGCGCTCGGCAGGGCGGCCGCGCAGTATGTCACCGCGTGGGATCACTGGATCGCGTTCGGCCTGCTCTTCCTGCTCGGCGCGCGCATGATCCGCGAAGGTTTCAGCAGCGTGAGCCACGAAGCGGAAAAGCCCAATTCGCATTCGTTCTGGGTGTTGGCGCTCACTGGTTTCGCGACCAGCATCGACGCGATGGCGGTCGGCGCGGGCCTCGCGTTCATCGATGTCGATATCTTCTCGACGGCCGCGACCATCGGTTTCGCGACGATGCTGATGGTGACGATCGGCGTGATGGTCGGCCGGCTCGTCGGCGCGACGATCGGCAAGCGGGCGGAAATCGTCGGCGGGCTGATTCTGATCGGCGTCGGCAGCGTCATTCTGGCCGAACATCTCGGCCATCTCGGCTGAGGATGCGCGCCTTGCCGCCGCGCGGCGTGAGAATCGCGAGCACGGCGGCGACGATGAAAAGCGCGGGCACGTCACCCGCCAGATGACCGAGGTGGCGCCCCGCGCCGCCGAACGACTGCACGGCCATGATCGCGCCGTGCACGACGCTCGACCACACCGTGAACCAGATGAGGCTCAGATGCCTCATCGGCTCGCGCGATGCGATCAGCAGGAAAACGCCGAGCGTCGCGTAGATGCCGACGATCATCATCGCGTATTCCGAATGGCCTTCGTGGCCGGCATCCCACGCCCATCCAGAAGGCCAGAGCAGCATGAGCGGATAGAAGGCGAAGAGCGCGATCAGCCCGACGACGGCGAGCACGATGCGCAGGCAGGCGAGGCGACGGGCGTCGTTCATGGCGGCTCCTTGGCGGCGCGACATGAGCGACAAGATACCGCGAAGCGCACCGCGAAAGCCATCGATGGCGGCAGGCGTTTCCACCAAAAATCGGCGCAAATAAAATAACGACGACTGCCATTAGGTCGATACGATTCATCATTCCACTGCCTTCAACCACAAATCCAGCACGTCATGCCACGTCCGATTTCCGCGCGCATCCATCTCGACGCCATCCGACAGAATCTTCAACTTGTCAAACGCACGGCGCCGTCGTCGCGCGTGTGGTCCGTCATCAAGGCGAATGCTTATGGTCACGGCATCGAGCGCATTTATCCGGCGCTCGCTGAAGCCGACGGCATCGCGCTGCTCGATCTCGATGAAGCCGTGCGCGTGCGCGAGCTCGGCTGGAAAAAGCCGATTCTTTTGCTCGAAGGCGTTTTCGAGCCCGCGGATGTCGAAACGGCGGATCGTCACCGGCTCACGGTCACGGTGCATTGCGACGAGCAGCTTGCGTTGCTGAAGGCGGCGCGGCCGAACGAGCGCATCGACATACAGTTGAAGATGAACTCGGGCATGAACCGGCTCGGCTATCGGCCGGGCGAATTCGTCGAGGCTTGGAAAAGGGCGTCGGATATCGCGGCGATCGGCTCGATCGGCCTGATGAGTCACTTCGCGAACGCCGACGAAGGCGCGATCGACTGGCAGATAGACGAATTCGAAGCGGCCACGCGCGATCTTCCCGGCACGCGCTCGCTGTCGAATTCGGCGGCGGTGCTGTGGCATCCGCGCGCGCATCGCGACTGGGTGCGGCCGGGCACGATCCTCTACGGCGCCTCGCCGACGGGCTGCGCGCGCCACATCGAGCATTTCCCGTTGCGCGCGGCGATGACGCTCGAGAGCCGCATCATCGGCGTGCAGACGCTCGCGGCGGGCGAGACGATCGGCTATGGCCGCACTTTCACCGCGGATCGCGCGATGAAGATCGGCGTGGTCGCATGCGGCTACGCGGACGGCTATCCGCGTCACGCGCCGACGGGCACGCCCGTCATCGTCGATGGCGTGCGTACGCGCATCGTCGGACGCGTGTCGATGGACATGCTCACCGTCGATCTCACGCCGTGTCCGGCTGCGGGCATCGGATCGCCGGTGGAACTATGGGGCGAACGCGTCCGGGTCGATGAAGTGGCCGAACCGTCCGGCACGATCGGCTACGAGTTGATGTGCGCGCTCGCGCGGCGCGTGCCCGTCGCGATCGACGCGGGCGTTTCGAATCGGGCAGAAGCGCATTCGGCATGACGCTCACGATGACGCGTCTCGAAGGCAGTGCTTACGTTCGAAAATGCGCGATCACATCGGCGAGGATTTCGATGCCTTTGCGGATCTGCTCGACCGGCACGCTCGCATAGCCGAGGATGAGCCCGGCCGTCCGGTTCGACGTGCCGCCGCACGGCGCGACATGAAGCGGCGACACCGGATAGACGCCCACGCCCTTCGCATGCGCGGCGGCGACGAGCGCGGCTTCGTGCGCCGCGTCGATGAAGGGCAGCCACAGCGTGACGTGCAATCCGGCAGCCGTGCCCGTCGCGTGCGCGCGCTTCGGAAGAAGATCGGCGATGGCGTCGAGCAAGGCCGCGCGCCGCCGTTCGTATTCGCGCCGCACGCGCCGCACGTGACGCTCATACGCGCCGCTTTCGATTAGCGCCGCGAGCACGCGCTGATCGATGACGGCCGAATGACGATCCGCGAGCCGCTTCGCCTGACGGAACGCCGGCACGAGATCGTGCGGCAGGATCATGTAGCCGAGCCGCAGATGCGGCGAAAGCGCCTTCGAAAACGTGCCGATGTAGATCACGCGGCCATTCGTATCGATCGATTGCAAGGCGTCGATCGGGCGCTGGCCGTATCGGAACTCGCCGTCGTAATCGTCTTCGATGATCCACGCGTCGTGCCGTTGCGCCCATTCGAGCAATTCGAGACGGCGGCCGATCGGCAGCACGCCGCCCAGCGGAAACTGGTGCGATGGCGTCACGTAGGCGAGCCGCGCGCGTCCATCGGCGGGAAGGCGGCGCGTATCGAGACCGTGTTCGTCGACGGGCACCGGCAGCGCCACGCCGCCCGATGCCTCGAAGCAATGCCGCGCGATCAGATAGCCGGGATCTTCGAATGCGAAGGCGTCGCCGGGATCGAGCAGCAGGCGCGCGCAAAGATCGAGCGCCTGCTGCGTGCCGTTCACGACGACGATCTGATCGCTATCGCAGACGAGCCCGCGCGCGCGGCCGAGATACGCCTGCAACGCGCGCCTGAGCGACGCATCGCCTTCGGGCGCGACGTAATAGAGGCTGTCCGGTTGATGCAGCAGTTCGGCCTGATACGCGCGTTTCCAGATCAACGAAGGAAAGTCGCGCGCGGACACTGCGCCGTACAGGAAGTTGATGCTGCCTTTCGTCACTTGCGCGAGAACGGGCATCGGCAGTGTAGAAACGCGCCGGCCATAGGCGGAAAGGGCGGGCGCGGTGCGTTCGGCGCGCGCGGGAATCGGCGGCGCGAGCGGCATCGGCGGCGTGGCGACTCGCGCCACGCGTCCCGCCGACGTGACGAGAAAGCCCTCCGCCGCGAGCTGTTCGTACGCTGCCGTGACGGTCGTGCGCGAGACGCCGAGATCGGCCGCCAGCGCGCGCGTCGAAGGTGCGGGAGCGCCGGCGGGCAACGTGCCATCGGCGATCTGGGCGCGCAGCAGATCGTAAATGCGCCGTCCGGTGCCGATGGCGTCTTTCAACTGGACCATGAAAATTGCTCGAAACTGGATCTTCTTATTGTGCCTGTTTCGGGCGATAGTGACGGGGTTCCGCCACTTTCCATCGGGCATCCAGGATGTATATTCCGCCGCATTTCGCCGAGACTCGCCCTGAAGAGCTGCATCGGATCATTCGTGGGCATCCGCTCGGAATGCTGGTGACGCACGACGCCGCCGGTCTCGACGCCAATCACATTCCGTTCGAGTTCGATCCGGCGCAGGGCGAGCATGGCTTGCTGACGGCGCACGTCGCGCGCGCCAACGACGTGTGGCAGCGTTGCCCGGGCGGCACGCCCGTCATGGTGATTTTTCGCGGCGCGGAGGGTTATGTCTCGCCGAACTGGTATCCGAGCAAGCATGAGACGCATCGGCAAGTGCCGACGTGGAACTACGAAGTCGTGCACGCGCACGGCGTGCTCACCGTGCGCGACGACGAGCAGTTCGTGCGCGGTCTCGTCGCGCGTCTGACGCGGCGGCACGAGGCGAACGAGCCGAAGCCGTGGAAGATGGGCGATTCCGAGCGCGAATTCATCGATGGGATGCTGCGGAATATCGTGGGCATCGAAATCGCGGTGACGTCGCTTGTCGGCAAGTCGAAGCTGAGTCAGAACAAGGAAACGCGCGATCGGATCGGTGCGGCGGATGCGCTCGACGCGCGGGGGAAAGGGGAGCTGGCACGGGTGATGGGGCGGGCGGGAGACTAGTTCATGGCTTTTATTGCTTTTCTGATCGCGGCGATCGTTCTCGCCATTACGCCCGGTCCGGGCCTCGCGTATGTCGTGGCTCGCACTGTCGCTGGTGGTCGTTCCGAAGGCATGGCGTCGTGTCTCGGCACGGCGGTGGGCGGTCTCGTCCATGTGGCCGCGGCGGCGCTCGGGCTATCCCTGTTGATCGCGCGCTCGGCGACGCTCTTTAGCGTCGTGAAGTACGTCGGCGCGGCGTATCTGATTTATCTGGGCGTTCGGCTTCTGTTTCGCGAAGGCGAAGCGGGCGGCGTCGCGCCGGTGGCATCGCACGGTGCGCGGCGTGCGTTTCGCGAAGGCGTCCTGGTCGAAGCGCTCAACGTCAAGACGGCGCTGTTTTTTCTCGCCTTTCTTCCGCAGTTCGTTTCGCCGGGGCATGCGCTGATTCCGCAACTGGCGATGCTCGGGAGCATTTGCGTCGTGCTTAATACGCTTGTCGACGTGGGCGCGGTGCTCGCCGCTTCGCGTCTGCTGAAGTCGAGCGCCGCACGCGTCGCGCGCGCGAGGATGCTCACGCGGACCTCGGGCGTCGTCATGCTGGCATTGGGTGGGTATCTCGCGTTTGCGCGGAGGGCGATCCCGAGTTAGGGAACCGGCCTCACGCGATTATCTGTTCTTCGCATGACCTTCCCTGAAGAGGGCTTCTAATCAATACTGCCGTGACTTTCGACGGCAAGCACACGGCTGCCGCAGGCGGTCAGATGCCCATCCAGCGCGACGCCATTGCCGTTCGTGTCGATCAACATATCGGAACACTGAATGATCGGGTTCGTGCCGTGTTCGGGGCATGTCACCAAGTCGCCCATTCTCGCGACCCCGCGGCCCTTGATGTCCATCGTGTCGGAGCCCGTGATGATGCGGCCGCCGTGGGTCGTTGCGTCGCCTATGCATGCGATTGAAGTCATTTTCGTTATCGTGCGGTTAGAGGTTTTTCCAGATCGGTTCAGCGCTTGCGCCGGACAATTCGAAGATGAAGAATTTCACCGCGTCGAAATAGTTGGTGAATATGCAAGGATTGAACGAGGCGCCTCGCTCGTCGACGCATACGACCCAGTAACCATCTTCCTCGGACAGGCGCAACTCTCCAAACCCGATATGCGGGTCGTCACCTAAGCGGTAGGAATCACGCCTGATACCGCGAGCGCCAAGTTCAGCGGCGATGGCGTCGAGTAGCCTTTGCTGGTCGATGCCTTGACCAACATGAATCTCGTACGCCTTCTTGAGATGAATATCCATCGATCAACTCCTTTGTTCATCGTCGTCTCAAGAAGGCCCGTAGCTTTTCTTGCTCGACGCTAACGACATGTTCACCCACGGCAAGACCACCGGGCAGACGTGTATCTTACGGACGCTCCGTCCTTCTGGCATGTTTCCATTGTCGAGTCTCTCTAGCGGCCTTCGATGATTCTTCGAATGCGACGATTCGATTCGTCTACCTTGACTTGAATATCCCGATCCGCGGCAACGGCGTTGAGTCCGCCCGCAAGGTCAATCAGGTCCTTCGATATGAATCTGCCCGTCGCCGGATCATCGTACCGATGCCGGTTGTAATGAAGCCCCGTCTGACTTCGCCTGGACACAAACTCCTCGCGGGCAGGCCGCAGTCCCTTATCCAGCAAGCCGTCCAGCTCGACGAGCTCATGCACGAGAGAATTATTTTTGTAGACGCGATTCTAGACGCTCATCGGTAGCCCGAACTATGCGACTCGTCCGAGTAACGCTTGCTCGTTACCCGCAGTGGCTGACGGCGGCCGCAGGCCGACCGCAGACGCGGCGGAACTTGGCCGAAGCACACCGATGCGCCACGTTCGCGCAAGTCTTCGCCCACCGCGCCCGAATCCGTCAAGGCCGCGCAGCGCCCGAAGGGCTTGGTCTTGACGGTCATCGGTTCACCACGCTCGTTTTTCGTCGCTCTTGGCGCGCGGATGGCGCAGTTCCGCGAAGCTCGCGAATCTTAAAGCACGTCCACACGATACGGAACGCTTCGTGACCGTTCAGCAGTCGCAGCGCGAGAGCCGCTCGACCAAACCCTACTGGCAGCGAACCGAGCCGCCGTGTTTTCCGCGGCTCAAACTCGCCGGGCCATGGATCGAGCAGGCAGGATTCACAGCAGGGCAGCGCGTCAAGGTCAATGTTGAACATGGGCGGCTGATCATTACCGCCGAGTAGACGAAGGGCCGCGTAGCGGCCCTTCGAACTTAAAGATTAGCGATTCTCGACGTTGTATCTAGCTACTCTTGAGACGTCTTCATCTGGGTCATCGAAGAGCCCGCGGACTATCGATATAGGTGCCTTTTTGTTTGAGGCGATGCCTTGCCGAACCACTGGATCCGGATCTCTCGCGAGGAGCTCAAACAACTCCACCGATAGTTTCCGCTTTACGGCAACGCTACGTCTGACATCAGATTCAAACTGGCAGAGCTCCGTCAATATTTCCAACGGAACAGTCTTGTTATGAGCAACCCATTTCCTGTAGCCCGGGAACCTCGAAATCACATCTTTCCAGACAGATACAGGAGCCTCTTCGTTAGCGGCTCGGTCGTACTCTTCCTTCATGAGACTATCTCTTAGCGCTATGAATTCTTCAGCAGACTGGATCATCTTGAGTCCTTGCACTGCAATGAATCAAGATTAACGTTTTTCCCGGTATCGCTCTTATGTTTACTCATGTAGTCGCCGTAAACATCGGCGTCAGCGACCCAAGCTCCATTCTTATCATAGACTTTCCAAGCGCTATTGCCATGCCCGGTTTGATCTTCGGACCACCACATGCCCGTGCTCGGATCGCGCAAGTATTTAGCGTAACCAACGCCTGATACATTGCCTGCGCAAACTCGATCAAATCGATTTATTTCCCATTCCTTTCTACAAGAGCACTTAGAATTTTGATTCGGCTTGTTTGACGTTTGCTTTCGTCCCGCTATCGCAGGAGTCTTCGATAAGCCAAACGGATCAACCCACTCGATCGGGTTCGGCGCATACTGATACGCGTTGAGTCCACCGGCCAGCCCAATCGGATCCTTCGAGATGAACCGCCCGCTCTGCGAATCATAGTACCGATGCCGATTGTACGTCAGTCCCGTCTCGTCGTCCGCGTATTGGCCTTGGAACCGAATCGCGTTATCCGCTTCGGCCGGATCCGTCTTGCCATAGGGCGTTGGTTTCCTTCTGCCCCAAGCTTTATACCGCGCCAGCCACACAACCTTACCCGACTCGTCGAGCAACTCCTGCGGCGTGCCAAGGTGGTCATTCTGATAGAACAGCGTCGCATGACGGCTCTTCGCCGGAACCTGAAC